>NZ_LT965954.1:616137-1232274 GCF_900240995.1 Bacillus sp. Marseille-P3661 | reverse complement strand
CAAGATGAGATTTCCCATTACTTTAAGTAAGTAAGATCCCTCAGAGATGATGAGGTAGATAGGTTCGAGGTGGAAGCATGGCGACATGTGGAGCTGACGAATACTAATCGATCGAGGACTTAACCAAGTAGAAAACCTGACACGACTGTTCAGACTCGATGAGCAAATGTTCTTCCGACGAAGAAGTCGATAGACTTCCGGAGGAGGAAGGTTATTTGATCTCGAGAGTCTAGGAGTGGAAGGTGGACAAAATACTACAGTTGAATATGAATGTTTGTTATCTAGTTTTGAGGGAACAATCCTCAAATATAATATGTTTGGTGACGATAGCGAAGAGGTCACACCCGTTCCCATTCCGAACACGGAAGTTAAGCTCTTCAGCGCCGATGGTAGTTGGGGGCTGTCCCCCTGTGAGAGTAGGACGTTGCCAAGCAAAGACAAGGAGTAGCAGAGATGCTGCTCTTTTTTGATGTTTCTAGTAAGTAAAAATAAAAACCGTAAGGTTTTACTATTAGAATTAAATGCAAAATATTAAACAATGGTTAAAATACAAGGTCCGCGGGTTGGGAGGAGCAAGGAGATCAAGGAAATAAGTGGGAGATGCCCGGAACGTATGATTACATCCGGTGAGAACAGAACGAGCGTGGTTGACGCAGAGATCCGCCGCTCTTCGCAAGCCGCGGTTTGAACGTGAAAGTTAAGTTCGAGCACCAATGGTAGTGGAGACTCGAGCGTATACGTCAGGGCATTGCAAAGAACGAACAAAGTAACAAAGATACTGCAATGACATATATCACATCTCTCTAAAATAATTTAATAAATGTGAAGATTTAATATAAGTCTCTTAAATTAATTGACAATGAATCTCATTATCTATATCATTAAGTATAGTTGATAACAGATATCATTATCATTGCAGACCAATGATAATGATTCTCATGGTATGATTTTTGATAAAGATGTTCTCATCTTCTGTTGATCTTTACTGTGAATGGTTTCTTAATTATCTTTTTTTTGCCTAAGATTGATAATTGTTCTCATTGTTTCGAATGCAATGATAATAATTCTCATCTTGGTTTAATAGGAGAAATTACACCAATAATGTTCGGTCTATAAAAGTTTCAATACTGTAGGGGAGAGTTATGAAAAAAAGATATTTAGTAATAGCACTTATTGTTTTATCGATTACTTCATTATTTATTGGTGTGAAGGATATCAATCCTTTGGATCTTTTTACTTTAAGTAATGATCAACTTGAAATTTTAATGATAAGTCGATTTCCGAGACTGGTAAGTATTATCATTGCTGGTGTTAGTATGAGTATCTGTGGTCTAATCATGCAGCAGCTGACAAGAAACAAATTTGTATCACCGACAACTGCGGGTACGGTAGACTCTGCGCGATTTGGGATATTAGTTTCACTTATGTTATTTGCATCAGCAAGCCCTATAGAAAAAATGTTAGTAGCCTTTGTCTTTTCATTAGCCGGTACATTTATCTTTATGAAAATTTTAGATAAGGTCAAGTTTAAAGACGCAATCTTCATACCACTTGTTGGGCTTATGTTTGGGAATATCGTAAGTTCCCTTACAACCTTTTTTGCTTATAAGAATGATATTATTCAGAATATGTCATCGTGGTTACAAGGGAATTTTTCATTAATGATTCAAGGCCGTTATGAACTTTTATACATAAGTATTCCGTTAATGATTGTAGCCTACTTTTTCGCGAATAAGTTTACAATCGCAGGAATGGGTGAGGAGTTTGCAATTAACTTAGGCCTTAATCACAAGCAGGTAGTCAATATTGGATTAATCATTGTAGCTTTAGTTACATCGGTAGTTATTCTTACTGTTGGTATGATCCCGTTTTTAGGCCTGATTATTCCTAATATCGTAACCATATATAATGGTGATAATCTGAAAAAGAACTTGTCCCATACAGCTTTGCTAGGTGCAGTGTTTGTATTAGTCTGTGATATCATCGGACGAGTGATTATTTACCCATATGAGATTGCAATAGGCGTTACAGTAGGGGTAATTGGAAGTGGAATCTTCCTTTACTTATTAATGAGGAGAAAGGCCTATGAGTAATAAAGTTAAATTAATAATTCTTGCAGTGTTATCTATTATACTTGTGGCGGCTTTTTTATTTGTCGATGTTGGGAATAATTGGGACTATGTACTTCCACGTAGAGCAAAAAAGATACTTGCTATTGTTATAACGGGTGGAGTCATTGCATATTCGACTATGATTTTTCAAACCATTACAAATAACCGAATTTTAACACCAAGTTTAATCGGGTTAGATTCACTATACTTATTGATCCAAACCTTTATTATCTTTGTATTTGGGTCAACTAGTTTAACTGCAGTAGACAAAAATATAAACTTTTTAATCTCAGTTTTACTTATGGTTTTATTTGCAGGTATACTTTTTAAAATATTGTTTAAAAGAGAAGGTCAAAATATATATTTTCTTTTATTAGTAGGATTAATATTTGGTACATTTTTTGAAAGTATTTCGTCCTTCATGCAGGTTTTAATAGATCCAAATGAGTTTTTAATTGTTCAAGATCGAATGTTTGCTAGTTTTAATAATGTAAACACAGACTTACTAATCATCTCCATTGTGTTAATTGTCTTAGTATCTTCATACGTATACAGATTTACGAAGTACTTAGATGTTCTTTCATTGGGTAAGGAACAAGCGATCAATTTAGGTGTTGATTATGATTATGTTGTAAAAAGATTGCTAATTGTAATTGCAGTTTTTGTTTCGATTTCAACAGCGTTAGTTGGTCCAATTGTATTTTTAGGATTACTTGTAGCCAATGTTGCTCACGAGTTTTTGAAAACCCATAAACATACGTACTTAATTACAGGTTCTATCTTAATTAGTATCGTTGCTTTGGTAGGCGGACAATTGTTAGTCGAGAGGGTATTTACATTTTCAACAACAATCAGTGTTATTATTAATTTCGTCGGTGGCGTGTACTTTATCTATCTTCTATTAAAGGGGAGTAAATCATGGTAGAGGTAAAAGAAATCTCAAAAAAATATGGAAACAAAGCGGTTGTGGATAATGTCTCTTTAAAAATTAAAAAAGGGAAGATCACGTCATTTATTGGCCCCAATGGTGCTGGGAAAAGTACGGTGCTTTCAATGGTTAGTCGTCTTTTGAAAAAAGATGCAGGTGAAATAATAATCGAAGGGGAAGAGCTATCTCGTTGGAAAAGCACCGAATTGGCTAAAAAGGTTGCCATCCTAAAGCAATCGAACAACATTAATATTCGCTTAACTGTTCGAGAGCTAGTCTCATTTGGACGATTTCCTTATTCCCAAGGAAGATTGACTAAAGCTGATTGGAAACACGTTGATGAAGCGATCGATTATATGGAACTTGGTGATATGCAAGATAAATATCTTGACCAATTAAGTGGTGGCCAAAAACAACGAGCTTATATTGCCATGGTTATCGCACAAGATACGGAGTACATTTTGTTAGATGAGCCACTTAATAATTTAGATATGAAACATTCTGTTCAAATTATGAAAGTATTACGACGTTTAGTGGATGAACTGGGAAAAACAGTTGTTATTGTTATTCACGATATTAACTTTGCATCATGCTACTCTGATTATATTGTTGCATTAAAAGATGGAAAGGTTATTCGCGAAGGTTCAACGGATGAAATCATTAACGAAAAAGTGCTAAAAGAGATTTATGATATGGATATGCAAATTAAAGATATTAACTGTAATAAAATTTGTGTGTATTTTTCATAGTAAAATTTAAAACTATGTATCTATAAACATCATAAACTATTAGGAAAATGGGAGTGTAAAGCAAATGAAAAAGGAGTTATTAATGTTGTTAGTAGTATTATTATTAGCAATCGTAACAGCTGCCTGTGGCTCAAAAGACTCTTCCGAACCAGCTGCTACAACAAATGAAGAGACTACAGGAAATACAGAAGAAAAAGCAACAGAGGAACCAAAAGAATTAACATTCACACATAAGCTTGGGGAAACAACTCTAAAAACTAATCCTGAAAAAGTAGTAGTGTTTGATTTTGGTATTTTAGATTCATTAGATAAGTTAGGTATTGAGGTAACAGGTGTTCCTCAAGCGAATATCCCCTCTTATTTAGAGAAATATGAAGATGCTAAGTATGAAAATGTAGGTGGCCTTAAAGAGCCTGATTTTGAAAAGATTGCGTCTATTGGCCCCGATTTAATTATAATTTCTGCTAGACAAGCGGACATGTACGAAGAATTAAGTGAAATCGCTCCTACGATGTACTTTGATATTGATTATGCAAATTACATGGAATCATTTGCTGCGAACATGAACATCCTTGGTGAAATTTATCAAAAAGAAGATGAAGTAGCTGCAGAATTAGCGGCGATCAATGAAATGGTTGCACCTGTTAAGGAAAAAGCAAGCGCAACTGGTGAAACTGCATTAGTTGTGTTAGCAAACGCAGGGAATATTAGTGCGTATGGTCCGGGCTCAAGATTTGGGATTGTTCATGATGAATTAGGATTCGCACCTGCTGATGCAGACATTGAAGTATCTACACATGGACAAAACGTTTCATTTGAGTATATTCTTGAAAAAAATCCAGATTATTTATTCGTTATTGACCGTGATGCAGCAGTTGGTACTGAATCTTCTGCGAAGCAAACAATTGAAAATGATTTAGTGAAAAAGACAAACGCATATAAAAATGGAAATATTATCTACCTAGATCCAAACTACTGGTATCTATCAGGCGGCGGTTTAATTTCAGTTTCTGAAATGGCCAAAGCGATTGAAAGCACTGTTCAATAATGGAAATTTTAAAAAAGATCTGGCTAATTATTAGCCGGATCTTTTTTGCATTTGCGTAATGGGAATTGTCCCGGATAGTGTAGAAGTTATCGTTGCGGTAAAGAATAGCCGGAATTGTTACCATGAATGCCGAAAAGGAGCAGTGAAGGTAAAAAATAGCTCACCCAAGCATCTCAAAAACCTAAAAATGACAGCAAATCTCCCTTAATCGTGCCGGTATATGCCGGATAAGGCAGATAGGGGTAACGAATAGACGGTAATCGTTACCGTGAATGTGGAAAAGGATCAGTAGCGGTAAGGAATAGAGGGTAATCATTACTATGAATACCGATAAAGCCCAGTGATGGTAACGAATAGCTGGTAATCGTTACCGTGAATGTGGAAAAGGATCAGTAGCGGTAAGGAATAGAGGGTAATCATTACTATGAATACCGATAAAGCCCAGTGATGGTAACGAATAGCTGGTAATCGTTACCGTGAATACCGAAAAAGCGCAGTAGGGGTAACGAATAGTCGGTAATCGTTACCATAAATGTGGAAAAGGATCAGTAGGGGTAACGAATAGTCGGTAATCATTACTATGAATACCGATAAAGCCCAGTGATGGTAACGAATAGCTGGTAATCGTTACCGTGAATGTGGAAAAGGATCATTAGCGGTAAGGAATAGTCGGTAATCGTTACCATAAATGCCGAAAAGGAGCAGCGAAGGTAACGAATAGTCGCTAATCGTTACCGTAAATGCCGAAAAGGAGCAGTGAAGGTGAAGAATAGCTCAGCCAAGCAGCTCAAAAACCCAAAAATGACAGCAAATCTCCCTTAATCGTGCCGGTATATGCCGGATAAGGCAGGTAGCGGTAACGAATATTCGCTAATCGTTACCATAAATGCCGAAAAGGAGCAGCGAAGGTAACGAATAGTCGGTAATCGTTACTATGAATGTCGAAAAAGCGCAGTAGCGGTAACGAATAGTCGGTAATCGTTACCATAAATGCCGAAAAGGAGCAGCGAAGGTAACGAATAGTCGGTAATCGTTACTATGAATGTCGAAAAAGCGCAGTGAAGGTAACGAATAGCTATTAATCGTACCATAGAATGCTGAAATAGAGGTCAACTGTAATGAATAACAAACAAAAGCACCTACAGAATAAAACCATCTATAGAGCTGTAACAAATAATCTTTAAGCATCTCTCTACTACTCTGGACCCTACTTCAGAGCATACATTAATTTTCAATTTTCTTTATTGAAACCCTATGTTTATGTTGATCATCTGGGATAAGTCGGTGAAGATGAATGATAAGTAATCCGTTTTGGTAAGTTGCATCGACACGATCGTCTTTAACAGGGAAAGGTAAATTTATTTTTCTTTCAAAATGTCCACTATACAGTTCATCCTGTGTGAGACGAAATCCCTTATAACGCAAATTAATGGTTCCTTTTAATTCAATTGCTTGGTAATCAATATAGACATCAACATTATTCATATCATCTAATCCCGGAATGCTTGCTAGTACTAGTACTTCATTTTCAGTTTGATAGACGTTAACTTGTGGAAAATGATTGTATTTAAAGATGCCTTCAAAGCTATTTAGAAAGTCTTCGCCCATAAAGGAGTCTAAATTTTTGCGCCATTCATGCCAATTCTTAAATGGATCCATCAACTTTTGCCCCCTTAAGTAAAATAAAATAGTTAATATCTCAAAAGTCCCAAGTAATATGTTTTCATACATCTTAGTTTATGGGCTTATATAAAATAGGTGTATGTCCCATTTGAGTAGTTTCTGTTTTTCAGTTTTTGTTGTTCTAAAAAAAATACACCGGAATTTTCATTTGTGGGCAAAATCCGTGTTTTTCTAAATTTGTTCAGGTAGAATGGGAAACACTAAAACTAAAGGTGGTGCTCATCAGAATGCTAGAAAACTCCGTTGTAATGGTTGCGATCATATTAATAATAAATATTGTCTATGTATCGTTTTTTACTATTAGGATGATTTTAACGTTAAAAGGTCAGCGATATTTGGCTGCATTACTTAGTACAGTTGAAGTTGTAATTTATGTTGTTGGTTTGGGACTTGTCTTGGATAATTTGAATGAAATACATAATTTAATTGCATACGCGGTGGGCTATGGCTTGGGGGTTTTAGCTGGTATGAAAATTGAAGAAAAGCTTGCGCTAGGCTATATTACTGTTAACGTTATAACAAAGGAATATGACTTGCAGTTTACCAAAATGTTGCGTGAAAAGGGCTACGGTGTAACAAGTTGGATGGCATACGGAATGGAAGGAGACCGTTTAGCGATGCAAATTCTTACTCCAAGAAAATCAGAGCGGAAACTTTATGAAACCATTCAAGACATTGATCCCAAAGCTTTTATAATCTCATATGAGCCTAAAACCATACATGGCGGTTTTTGGGTAAAGGCTGTCAGAAAAGGAAGGTTAAATCAATGAGCAATAAGCCAAAAAAAATGAAGTTCTATGTCGAAGATACCGAAACAATTTCTGATTGTTTAGCAAGAATGGACAAGGAAGGATATCGACCAACGAGAAGAATGGAAGAGCCCGTTTTCATTGAAGAAAAGGAAAATGGAAAGATAGTGCAAAAACATCATAAGCAAAAAATCGTATTCGAAGGAATATTAAAGTAAAATACGAACATTAACCAAAAATATTTACGTATTGTTCGCGATATTAGTTGACTCTTATATGATACCTTGTTAAGATGTATATAGATAATTTAATAAACGAATACAAAACAACCTCATATAATCATGGGAATATGGCCCAAAAGTATCTACCCGATTACCGTAAATAATCGGACTATGGGGAAGGTAATGATAGCATCGGAGACGTATTTCGTTCATAAAGATAGTTTGTTTATCTTTATGGTTAACTATGTCCAGGTGTAGATTGCTTTCTCTTATAAGCAACTCTACACCTGGACTTTTTTATGTTATTGGGGAAATATTAATACTAGGCGCTGTTGTTGCGAAAATTGTAATATTTTATCTTTTTTTGCTGAAAAAAATAACAAATAATGGGGACTTTGAATTTAGCTCTATGGTAAACTGCGAGTAAGCTATCCGTTCAAGTCGACATTTGTCACTATAAATTAGGGGGAGTTTTTCCATGGATAAACCTTTAGTAGGTGTAGTTATGGGAAGTACATCTGATTGGAGTACGATGGAGCATGCTTGCACAATTCTAGAAGAATGTGAAATTCCTTTTGAAAAAAAGGTAGTTTCAGCACATCGCACACCAGACTTAATGTTTGAATACGCAGAACAAGCAAAAACCAGAGGTATTAAAATAATCATTGCTGGTGCGGGTGGCGCAGCCCATTTACCCGGGATGATTGCTGCCAAAACAACATTACCAGTCATTGGCGTACCTGTTCAATCAAAAGCACTTAATGGCTTAGATTCGCTACTATCAATTGTGCAAATGCCAGGGGGTGTTCCGGTAGCTACAGTAGCAATTGGCAAAGCTGGGGCAACGAATGCAGGACTGTTAGCTGCACAAATACTAGGTACGCAGTTTCCGGAAATTGATGAACGATTAGTCGCAAGACGTGAGAAAATTCGCCAAGAAGTGCTAGAAAGTAGTGATCAGCTTGTCTAGGAAAACCATCTTACCTGGAAAATATATTGGAATTATCGGCGGGGGACAGCTAGGCCGGATGATGGCGATTGCTGCGAAAGAAATGGGCTATAAAATAGCTGTATTAGAGCCGACAAAAAACTCTCCGTGCGCTCAGGTTGCAGATATAGAAATAAATGCACCGTACGATGACTTAGATGCTGCAAAACAGCTTGCTGAGATATGTGAGGTCATTACTTATGAATTTGAAAATGTCGACCACGTTGTATTAAATTGGCTTGAAGAAAATTCGTATCTACCACAGGGCAGCGAGTTAATTAAGATTACACAAGACCGTGCAAATGAAAAACAAGCGATAGAGAAAAGCGGTGCCAAGGTCGCGCCATATTACTTGGTTAATAGTGTAGAAGATTTGCTCAGAGGTACCGAAATAATCGGAATACCTTCTGTGTTAAAAACTTGTCGTGGTGGCTATGACGGAAAAGGTCAAGTTGTAATTAGAGAAGATCAAGAGCTCTCTCTGGCACAGCAGCTGCTAAAACATGGCCAATGCGTGCTTGAGAAATGGATTCCATTTCAAAAAGAGATTTCGGTCATTGTAACGAGAAACGTATCTGGTGAAGTCACAACCTTTCCTGTTGGTGAGAATATTCACCAGGATAATATTTTAATAGAAACGATCGTTCCAGCTAGAATTTCTAAAGAAGTAGCTCAGTCTGCAACTACTTTGGCGATTCAGCTAGCAGAATCAATGGATATGATAGGAACACTTGCTGTTGAAATGTTCTTAACGAAGGACAACGAAATATTTATTAATGAACTTGCTCCACGTCCTCATAATTCGGGGCATTATACAATGGATGCTTGTGAAACATCACAGTTTGCTCAACATATCCGTGCTGTTTGTGATTGGCCTTTAGGAAAGACGACTTTACTAAAACCAGTTGTGATGGGGAATATTCTAGGTGAGCATGTTGAGCCGATATTCAATCACATCGAGCAATTTGCAAATTGCAAATTACATTTATATGGAAAAGCAGAAGTAAAGATGAAAAGGAAAATGGGGCATCTTAATATCGTAGCAGATACGGTAAATGAGGCCATTGAAAAATTTAATGAACTTAAAATTTGGAATGAGTAAGTCAACTACAAGCAGTGGGTGGACATCCATCGTACCTGTTGAATGGTTAATAACGGAATAAAGGAAAGTTGAAAGGGGACTAAATATATGATAGAACGTTATACCCGACCTGAAATGGCAGCAATTTGGACAGAGGAAAATAAATTCAAGGCATGGTTGGAAGTTGAAATTTTAGCATGTGAAGCATGGGCAGAGCTCGGTGAAATTCCAAAAGAAGACGTAAAAAAACTACGTGAAAATGCTTCGTTTGATATCAATAGAATTAATGAAATCGAATTAGAAACTCGCCATGATGTTGTTGCTTTTACACGAGCAGTATCTGAGACACTGGGCGAAGAGCGTAAATGGGTTCATTATGGATTAACTTCAACTGACGTGGTTGATACAGCATTATCATACTTATTACGACAAGCAAATGAAATTTTAGAAAAAGATATTAAAAATTTCATTGAAATCCTTAAAGAAAAAGCAATTGAGCATAAATACACAGTGATGATGGGACGTACACATGGTGTACATGCTGAGCCAACTACATTCGGATTAAAGCTTGCGCTATGGCATCAAGAAATGACGCGTAACCTAGAGAGATTCCAACAAGCTGTTGAAGGTATTCGTGTAGGAAAGATATCAGGAGCTGTAGGTACGTATGCTAATATTGACCCATTTGTAGAGCAATATGTTTGTGAAAACTTAGGAATCAAAGCAGCACCAATTTCAACGCAAACACTACAACGTGACCGTCATGCGGATTATATGGCTGCTCTAGCACTTGTTGCAACATCGATCGAAAAATTTGCTGTAGAGATTCGCGGCTTACAAAAGAGTGAAACAAGAGAAGTTGAAGAATTCTTCGCAAAAGGACAAAAGGGTTCATCAGCAATGCCGCATAAACGCAATCCAATTGGCTCTGAAAACATGGCTGGATTAGCTCGAGTGATTCGCGGTTATATGATGACAGCATATGAGAACGTGCCGTTATGGCATGAGCGTGATATTTCACATTCTTCAGCAGAGCGTATCATTTTACCAGATGCAACGATTGCCTTGAACTATATGCTAAACCGCTTTGGAAATATAGTGAAAAACCTAACTGTGTTCCCAGAGAATATGAAGCGAAACATGGAAAGAACGTATGGTTTAATCTACTCACAACGTGTGCTCTTAGCACTAATTGATAAAGGGATGTCAAGAGAAAATGCATATGATCTTGTACAGCCAAAAGCAATGGAAGCTTGGGAAACACAAGTTCAATTCCGTTCATTAGTTGAAGCTGAAGAGCAAATTACGAGGTTATTAAGCCCAGAAGAAATTGCAGATTGCTTTGACTACAATTACCACTTGAAGAATGTAGATATGATCTTTGAACGTCTTGAGCTTAAATAGATTACCACAACCTTTTCCGCAATTAAGTAAACTTCACTTAGTTGCGGAAATCTAAAGGGCATTTTTTGATGTCATGTACGGATAGGAGAGACATCTCCAGCTATAAATATTAAATTATATTGGATGCGGAGGAGCCCAACATGCAAAAAGGGAATTTGTTATACGAAGGTAAAGCGAAAAGAATTTATAGTACGGATGAGGAAAATATTGTTTGGGTGGAGTACAAGGATGATGCAACAGCTTTTAATGGTGAAAAGAAGGCTCAAATCACAGGTAAAGGTCGCTTAAATAATGAAATTACTTCCTTGTTATTTGCTCTATTAACTGAAGCTGGAGTACCTAATCATTTTGTTGAAAGATTATCAGATACAGAACAGCTCGTTAAGAAGGTTAAAATTATTCCACTTGAAGTTGTCGTTAGAAACATAATCGCTGGCAGCCTTTCAAAAAGAATTGGGGTAGAAGAAGGGGTAACTATGGAAACTCCAATTGTCGAATTCTATTATAAAGATGATGCGCTGGGTGATCCGCTTATCAATAATGATCATATTCGTTATTTAAATATCGCAACAGATGAACAGCTAGTACAAATTCGAGAAATGGCTCTTAAGATTAATGATATTTTAGTAGCATATTTTACAGATAGAGAAATTCGTTTAGTTGATTTTAAATTAGAGTTTGGGGTTACAGAACAAGGTGAAGTAATCCTAGCAGATGAAGTTTCACCTGATACATGCCGTCTATGGGATAAAAACACAAACCAGAAATTTGATAAAGATGTATTTCGTCGCGATCTAGGAAGTTTAACAGATGCATATGAAGAAATTTTAAAACGATTAGGGGGAGCATCAACATGTTCAAAGTAAAAGTATATATTACGCTAAGAGAAAGTGTATTAGATCCTCAAGGAGTAGCTGTAAAAAAATCATTGCACACGATGTCTTACAACGAAGTAGCAGATGTGCGTATTGGTAAGTACCTAGAATTAACACTTGATAAGGATACACAAGATGTTGAGCAAAAGGTTAAAGAAATGTGTGATCGGTTATTAGCTAATCCAGTTATTGAAGACTATCGTTTTGAAATTGAGGAGGTTGTGGCTCAGTGAAATTCGCTGTTATAGTATTTCCAGGTTCGAATTGCGATATCGACATGTATCATGCGATAAAGGACGAATTAGGTGAAGAAGTTGAGTATGTTTGGCACACAGAGTCTGATTTAGGCCAGTATGATGGTATTTTATTACCTGGCGGCTTTTCTTACGGGGATTATCTTCGCTGCGGAGCAATTTCTCGTTTTTCAAACGTAATGGAAGCGGTGATTCAAGCTGCTAAAGATGGAAAGCCTGTTTTAGGTGTTTGTAACGGATTTCAAATTTTACTAGAATCAGGACTTCTTCCAGGGGCAATGAAACGCAACAACAACTTAAAGTTTATGTGCCGCCCTGTTGAACTTGAGGTTTGTAACAATGAAACAATGTTTACAAGTGAATATAAAAAAGGCGAGATCATTACAATTCCAATTGCGCACGGCGAAGGCAATTATGAATGTGATGATGCAACATTAAAGGAATTAGAAGAAAATAACCGCATTGTGTTCCGTTATCATGGAACAAATCCAAATGGATCAAAAGCGGATATTGCTGGAATTATTAATGAAACGGGAAATGTATTAGGTATGATGCCACACCCAGAGCGTGCTGTTGATGAGTTACTAGGTAGTGCTGATGGATTGGCAATGTTTAAATCAATTTTGAAAACTTGGAGGGAAGCAAATGTCGTTACTTCTTGAACCTACAGCAGAACAAATTAAACAAGATAAAATATACAAAGAAATGGGTTTAAGTGATGAAGAGTTTGCGATGGTGGAAGAAATCTTAGGACGTCTTCCAAACTATACAGAGCTTGGCTTATTTTCGGTAATGTGGTCTGAGCATTGTAGTTATAAAAACTCTAAGCCTGTCCTTCGCAAATTCCCAACGAGCGGTGAGCGTGTTCTCCAAGGGCCTGGTGAAGGCGCAGGGATCGTAGATATCGGTGATAATCAAGCGGTTGTTTTCAAAATTGAAAGTCATAACCATCCTTCTGCAGTTGAGCCTTATCAAGGCGCTGCAACAGGTGTTGGCGGAATCATTCGCGATGTTTTCTCGATGGGTGCACGTCCGATTGCGATTTTAGACTCTCTTCGTTTTGGTGAGTTAAATACACCACGTACGAAATATTTATTCGAAGAAATTGTTCACGGTATTGCAGGATACGGTAACTGCATCGGAATTCCAACCGTTGGTGGAGAAATTCAATTTGACCCTTCTTATGAGGGTAATCCATTAGTAAATGCAATGTGCGTTGGATTAATTAATCATGAAGATATTAAAAAAGGTCAAGCTAAAGGTGTTGGCAATACAGTTATGTATGTGGGTGCAACCACAGGCCGCGACGGTATACATGGTGCTACATTTGCCTCTGAGGAATTAAATGAATCTTCGGAGTCGAAACGCCCGGCTGTACAAGTTGGCGATCCTTTTATGGAAAAGCTTTTACTTGAAGCTTGTTTAGAACTGGTAAAGTGTGATGCATTAGTAGGTATTCAGGACATGGGCGCAGCTGGCTTAACGTCATCATCAAGTGAAATGGCAAGTAAGGCGGGGTCAGGTATTGAAATGAATCTAGACCTTGTTCCACAACGTGAAACAGGAATGTCAGCTTATGAGATGATGCTATCTGAATCTCAAGAAAGAATGTTACTAGTTGTTGAAAAAGGCCGTGAGCAAGAGATTGTAGATATTTGTGAAAAGTATGGTCTTGAAGCAGTGGCGATCGGAAAAGTTACAGACGATAAATCATTGCGTTTATATCATAAAGGTGAAGTCGTAGCAGATGTTCCAGTTGATGCATTAGCTGAGGATGCACCTGTATATCACAAGCCATCTAAAGAGCCTGCATACTATCAGGAATTTCAAGCACAAGATTCATATATCCCATCGGTGACTGACTATAAACAAACATTAATTGATTTATTAAGTCAGCCAACGATTGCTAGCAAAGAGTATGTTTTTGATCAATATGATTATATGGTTCGAACAAACACAGTTGTGGCCCCGGGTTCAGATGCAGCAGTTTTACGAGTTCGTGGAACAAATAAAGCACTAGCAATGACAACAGATTGTAATTCACGTTACATTTACTTAGACCCAGAGGTTGGCGGTAAAATTGCTGTTAGTGAAGCAGCACGAAATATTGTATGCTCTGGTGGGGAGCCACTTGCTATTACAGATTGCTTAAACTTTGGTAGCCCTGAGAAACCTGAGATTTTCTGGCAAATCGAAAAAGCAACAGATGGTATGAGTGAAGCATGTAACGTACTAAGTACACCTGTAATTGGCGGAAACGTGTCTTTATATAATGAAACAAACGGTGTAGCAATTTACCCTACTCCGGTAGTAGGTATGGTTGGTTTAATCGAAGATACAAAACATATTACAACACAAAACTTCAAGCAAGCCGGTGACTTAGTATATGTAATCGGTGAGGCGAAATCTGAGTTTGGTGGAAGTGAGTTACAAAAGATGCTTGAAGGCCGTATTTACGGAAAGGCACCAGAGCTTAACTTAGAAACTGAGTCGAAGCGTCAACAACAAGTATTAGCTGCGATTAAATCAGGACTTGTTCAGTCTGCACATGATGTTGCAGAAGGTGGCTTAGCGGTCGCTGTTGCTGAGTGTTTAATGAAGGATGAAACACTTGGAGCGAGCATTACTGTCAATGGCGATGCGGTAACTGCGCTATTTAGTGAATCCCAATCGCGATTTATTATTTCAGTTAGTAAAGAAAATCAAGCACAATTTGAAAAGCTTGTGGAAGCTACTTTAATCGGTGAAGTGACACAAAGCGGTATGTTATCAATTCAAAATGAAAATGAAGAAACTATATTATCAGCTCAAACCGCTGAATTAAAAGCTGCTTGGAAAGGAGCTATCCCATGCTTGCTGAAATAAGAGGGTTAAATGAAGAATGTGGTGTTTTTGGGGTGTGGGGACATCCTGATGCAGCGCAAATGACTTATTATGGCTTGCATAGTTTACAACATCGTGGTCAAGAAGGCGCAGGAATTGTTGTTTCGGATGGTAATGAATTAAAGCTTGAAAAAGGCTTGGGCTTAGTAACAGAGGTTTTTGGTGAAGGTGAGCTGAAAAACCTATCTGGAAATGCCGCAATTGGTCATGTTCGTTATTCAACAGCGGGAGGCGGTGGCTATGAGAATGTGCAGCCTCTGCTGTTCCGTTCTCAACAAGGCAGTATTGCGCTTGCACATAACGGAAATTTAGTAAATGTAAATGGACTAAAAAATCAACTAGAGCATCAAGGTTCAATTTTTCAAACAACATCTGATACAGAAGTGCTGGCACACTTAATTCGCCGTGGTGGTTTCTCCAAAATTGAAGAGCAAGTAAAAAATGCTTTAACAATGATCAAGGGCGCTTATGCATTTTTGATTTTAACAGAAGATAAATTAATGGTAGCTCTAGATCCGAATGGTTTACGTCCATTATCAATTGGTCGCATCGGTGATGCTTATGTTGTTGCATCAGAAACATGTGCATTTGATGTTGTGGGTGCACAATATCTCCGTGAGGTAGATCCAGGGGAACTATTGATTATAAGTAATGAGGGAATCCGCTCAGAGCGTTTTACTATAAATGTGAATCGTTCTATCTGTAGCATGGAGTATGTCTATTTTGCCCGCCCTGACAGTAATGTTGGTGGTATTAATGTTCATAGCTCTCGTAAAAGACTTGGGAAACAATTGGCAATCGAATCCCCAGTTCAGGCTGATGTAGTAACGGGAGTACCTGATTCAAGTATATCAGCAGCAATCGGTTATGCAGAATATTCAGGTATCCCATATGAATTAGGTCTGATAAAAAATAGATATGTAGGCCGAACATTTATTCAGCCTTCACAGGAATTACGTGAACGCGGTGTTAAAATGAAACTATCACCTGTTCGTGGAGTTGTTGAGGGTAAACGCGTAGTTATGGTTGATGACTCGATTGTTCGTGGAACGACAAGTAGGCGGATTGTAAAAATGTTGCGTGAAGCGGGTGCGACAGAAGTTCATGTAAGAATTTCATCACCAGCAATTAAGAATCCTTGCTTCTACGGCATTGATATATCGTCAACTAAAGAGTTGCTTGCAGCTACACATACGCTTGAAGAAATGTGTGAAGAAATTGGTGCAGATTCACTTGCGTTTTTATCAACAGATGGCATGTTAGAAGCGATTGGCAGAAGTAGTCAAGAAGAGAATCATGGACAATGTTTAGCTTGTTTCACAGGGAAATACCCGACAGAGATTTATATAGATAATAACAATTCTCAGGAAAATGTAAAAACACCAGTTAGTGCAGGATCCAAAGATTAATACCTTTTTGTACTTTAAAAAAGTTTAACTTCATTGAGGATTAAAGTATAAGAAAAACACTATAATTTGCCGTCACTCGGCAAATTATATGTTTTTCTAAAAAGAGGAGATTATATAATGTCAAATGTTTATAAAAATGCCGGAGTAGATATCGAAGCAGGCTATGAAGCGGTACAACGAATGAAAAAGCACGTTCAGAAAACAATTCGACCAGAGGTTATCGGGGGTCTAGGCGGATTTGGCGGAATGTTTGATCTTTCAAAAGTGAACGTTAAAGAGCCAGTATTAATTTCGGGAACAGACGGTGTTGGAACGAAACTAATGCTAGCATTTATGATGGATAAACACGATACAATTGGGATTGATTGTGTCGCAATGTGCGTAAATGATATTGTTGTGCAAGGAGCTGAACCACTCTATTTTCTAGACTATATCGCTTGTGGGAAGGCAGCGCCGGAGAAGATTGAAATGATCGTTAAAGGAGTTGCTGATGGGTGTGAACAGGCAGGCAGTGCGCTTGTAGGTGGAGAAACTGCAGAAATGCCTGGAATGTATGATATAGATGAATACGACCTAGCTGGTTTTGCTGTTGGGGTTGCTGAGAAATCTAAGCTAATTACAGGTCAATCAATTGAAGACGGGAACGTATTAATTGGTATCGCATCTAGCGGAATTCATAGCAACGGCTATTCACTTGTTCGTAAAGTCTTGCTAGAGGACGGAAAGCTTGACTTGCATCAAACATATGAAGGCCTTGGTGGTAGTCTAGGGGAAGAATTACTGCGCCCGACTAAAATATACGTAAAACCTTTATTAGAACTTATGAAGAAATTTGATATTAAGGGTTTAGCGCATATAACAGGCGGGGGCTTTATTGAGAATATCCCAAGGATGTTGCCGGAGGGTTTGGCTGCTGAAATAATAGAAGGTTCATGGCCGATTTTACCAATCTTTGATTTGATTTCTAAAACCGGTGATATTCAACAAGCAGAGTTGTTCAATGTATTTAATATGGGTATTGGTATGGTAGCAGCAGTAAAAGCGGAAGATGCCACTGAAATTGTTAGCACGCTTGAATCATTAGGGGAAAAAGCATATATTATTGGTCAAGTTACGAAAGGTGAGGGCGTAACATTTCGTGGGGGAAATAGCGAATGAAAAAAGTAGCAGTATTTGCCTCTGGGAACGGCTCAAACTTTCAAGCTATTATTGATGCTATTAAGGTAGATGAACTATCGTGCGAGGTAGCGATGCTTATTTGTGACCGTCCTGATGCAAAATGTATAAACAGGGCTGAAACAGCGGATATCCCGACATTTGCTTTCATTCCAAAAGAGTTTGAAAGGAAAGCTGACTACGAAGCCGAAATACTAGCGAAGTTACAACCACTAGATGTTGATTTAATCGTGTTAGCAGGATATATGAGATTAATAGGCGGTACGCTATTATCTGCATATGAAGGGCGAATCATTAATATTCACCCTTCTCTTTTGCCTGCTTTCCCTGGAAAGGACGCAATTGGACAAGCCTTTCAAGCTAAGGTGAAAGTGACAGGAGTTACAATACATTACGTTGACGAAGGTATGGACACAGGGCCGATTATAGCACAAGAGACGGTTACGGTTGATGAAGATGAGACATATGAAAGTCTTGAAGTCAAAATTCAAAAAGTTGAGCATCGCTTATACCCAAGTACGTTGAATAAATTACTTGCAAAGATTTAAATACATGTGCGGAGGAGAATTACAAATGACTATTAAACGGGCTTTAGTAAGTGTTTCGAATAAAGAAGGAATAGTACCTTTTGTTAAAGGCCTTGTAGATAACGGTGTTGAGGTTATTTCAACAGGTGGTACAAAAAAAGTTCTTGAAGAAAATGGCGTAAAAGTAATTGGAATTTCAGAGGTAACCGGCTTTCCTGAAATTCTAGATGGAAGAGTGAAAACTTTACATCCTGCGATCCATGGCGGCTTACTTGCAATGCGTAATAGTGAAAGCCATATACAGCAAATTAAAGAACATAATATTACACCAATTGATCTGGTAGTTGTAAACTTATATCCTTTCCAAGCAACAATTGCAAAGCCGGATGTAACGTTTGCTGACGCAATCGAAAATATTGATATTGGCGGTCCAACAATGCTACGCTCTGCAGCGAAAAACCATCAAGATGTAACAGTTGTTGTAGATCCAGCTGATTATGAGGTTGTACTTGAAAGTGTTAAAGCTACGGGTGGAGTTAGTGAAGAACAAAATAGAAAGCTTGCAGCTAAAGTGTTCCGTCATACAGCAGCATACGATGCTGTAATATCTGAATACTTAACTAAAGAAGTGGGTGAAGAAAGTCCAGAATCTTTAACTGTAACGTTTGAGAAACGTCAAGATTTACGTTATGGAGAAAATCCTCACCAAAAAGCAACATTCTACCGTAAACCTTTAAGCTCAACATCTTCGATTGCAGCAGCAAACCAGTTGCATGGTAAAGAATTATCATACAACAATATTAACGATGCTGATGCTGCATTAAGTATTGTGAAGGAATTTGACCAACCTGCAGTTGTGGCTGTAAAACATATGAATCCATGTGGTGTAGGTGTCGGTGAAACCATTGAGTCTGCGTATGATAAGGCTTATGCTGCAGATCCTGTGTCTATTTTCGGAGGAATTATTGCGGCAAACCGTGAAGTTGATACAGCAACTGCTCTAAAGATGAAAGAAATATTCTTAGAAATTATTATTGCCCCTGCTTTTACAGCGGAAGCACTTGAAGTTTTAACAGAAAAGAAAAATATTCGCTTATTAACAGTTGACTTTTCTGAAGATAATAAAGTTCAAAATAAATTGACATCTGTACATGGCGGTTTACTTGTTCAAGAAGAAGACAGCTTAGGTTTAGATGAAGCAACAATCTCAATACCTACAAAAAGAGAACCAACAGAACAAGAATGGGCAGATTTAAAATTAGCTTGGAAAGTAGTAAAGCATGTAAAGTCGAATGCGATTGTTTTAGCTAAAGATGATATGACTATAGGTGTAGGCGCTGGACAAATGAATCGCGTAGGCTCTGCGAAAATCGCGATTGAGCAAGCTGGAGACAAAGCGCAAGGCTCGGCTATGGGATCTGATGCTTTCTTCCCAATGCCTGATACAGTTGAAGCGGCTGCTGCTGCGGGTGTTACAGCAATCATTCAACCGGGCGGGTCTGTTCGTGATGAAGATTCTATAAAGAAATGTGACGAGTTTGGTATTGCAATGGTGTTTACTGGTGTTCGTCATTTTAAACACTAGTATGAAATTTGCTGTATGTGGCTAATCCATTTCGTGCTTTTTTTAATTATTAATGAACAATATTGATCTTAAAATGATAGCGAGAGTTTTATACGGAGTTACGGTCCTTTATTATTATAAAAAAGGCACTTTTGGATTTTTTTCCGGACATATAAGCCGTTATTTTACGAATACACCACAGAAACATGGCTAATTCCTTAAAATAGCGGATTGTATGTCCGATAAGCTAAAAAAACTGCCTATTTATAGGGAATAAGGAACTATATTTCCGCTATGACAAAGGAGCTTGCGTTATTCGCATTGGATGTTCGCATACATCCCATATACGCAGGGTGAAAATGAAATTATTACAAATATCAACAGCGCATAGTATCCAAGGAGCTTGCGCCATTCTAAATAACATCCGATTATAAAGGAGAGTTTTTAAATGAAGGTTCTTGTTATTGGACGAGGTGGACGTGAACATGCACTAGCGTGGAAATTTGCACAAAGTCCTCAAGTTGAACAAGTATTTGTTGCACCGGGGAATGACGGAATGACAGATGTAGCAACACTTGTGAATATAGATGAAAGCGAACATGATAACTTAATACAATTTGTAAAAGATGAAGGCATTTCATTAACATTTGTAGGGCCTGAAGCGCCTCTTCAAGATGGTATTGTCAATAAATTTGAGGCAGAAGGATTGCGCGCTTTCGGACCTCGTCAAGAAGCGGCCTTAATAGAAGGAAGTAAGTCATTCGCAAAAGATATTATGAAGAAATATAATATTCCAACAGGTGCTTACGAAACATTTACTTCATATGAAGATGCTAAAGCATATATTGAAGAAAAAGGTGCACCTATTGTTATCAAAGCAGATGGTTTAGCAGCTGGTAAGGGTGTAACGGTTGCGCTTACTATAGAAGATGCGCTAGCAGCTATTCATGAGATGATGAATGAAGCTAAGTTTGGCGATGCAAGCAGTAAGGTTGTCGTTGAAGAATTTCTCGAGGGTGAGGAGTTTTCCTTGATGGCATTTGTAAATGGTTCAAAAGTATATCCGATGGTGATTGCACAAGACCATAAGCGTGCCTATGATGGAGATAAAGGACCTAATACTGGAGGAATGGGGGCTTATTCGCCTGTTCCGCAAATATCAAACGAACAAGTGGAAAAAGCAATACAATCCATATTGCAACCAACAGCTGAAGCACTTATTCAGGAAAATCGTACATTTACAGGAATCTTATATGCTGGGCTAATTTTAACGGCTGATGGACCTAAGGTTATTGAATTTAATGCGCGTTTCGGTGATCCTGAAACACAGGTTGTTTTACCTCGTTTAGAAAATGACTTAGCTCAATTAATAAACGATATATTAGATGAAAAGCCTGTTACACTAACATGGTCCGAAGAAGCTGTCATTGGGGTAGTTCTTGCATCTGAAGGTTACCCTGGAGATTATGTTAAAGGGAAACTGATCAATGGAGTTGGCGAGACATCTCCAGAAACACTTGTTTTCCATGCTGGAACTAAAAAGACGGACCATGGTTTTGTAACAAATGGAGGCCGCGTGCTTTTGGCAGCTATTAAATCTACCAACTTAGCGGAAGCACAAGCTGCTCTTTATAAACAAATGGTTCATTTTGATTCACCGCATACATTTTATCGTAAAGATATAGGATATCGTGCTATCTAGCTCGTCTCCTTTTAATGAAGACAAACATAATAGCAATGATTCCGCCAATTAACGCAGCATAGACAAACGACATATCAAGGACATATTCCCAAAACAAAGTATCACTCCTTTACAATTCGTCATATTATTTTGCTGCCCCTGTAATTGTTATTACAGGGGATTTTTTTGCAATCTAACTTGGGTTTACCACTTCTTTTTGACTATCTGTGGAATCATGTTGCTGTTGTTGCTGATTTGGACCTTGCTGTTGCTGCCCGTTTTGGTTTTGTTGCTGCTGATATTGTTCAAATAATGCAGTTAAAGGGCAAAATTTAGTGATCCCTTCAGCAACTTTCATAGCAGCCATTACTGCCACAAAAAAGTAAGATTCTCGCCAAGGGCGTTTAACCATCTTAGCGGTGGACCATGAAAGCATGGCAAGGCCGAAAGTAATACGAACCAGTGCATTAACAATACCGATGTTTGGTTTAATCATTAATAATGTGCCTCCTTAACAATTGTCAATAAAATTTAATAATTTTTACATGTCTCTTTAGTGCGTTAAACTGTGACATGTGTTACGATAGGGTAAATTAGGAAAAAACTCGGAAATATTAAATTTTAATTCCGATGTCATTTCTATACTATCCAAAAAACTAACTTCGATAGTAAAAAGGTAGAACGGAGGATTACCATGCCAGATCAACGATACAGATGGAGGACCAAACAGCTACGTGAGCAAATCGCAGTGGTAGATGGAAAGAAAGCACCCTCCATACTGCTTAAAAATGCAACTTATTTAAATCAATATTTAAAGAAATGGATAACTTCAAATATTTGGATTTATGATAATCGCATTATTTATGTAGGAAATGCATTACCTGAAAATACATCTAAAACGGAAATTGTGGATTGTGAAAACTTGTTTGTTGTACCAGGTTATATTGAGCCACATGCCCATCCGTTTCAGTTATATAATCCCCATACGTTTGCCCAATATGCATCACAAAGGGGAACGACAACAATCATTAATGATAATTTAGTTTTTGCTTTACATCTTTCAAAAGAGAAAGCGTTTTCTTTGATGGATGAGCTAAAGGACGTACCAGCATCTTTATATTGGTGGTGCAGATATGATGCGCAATCAGAAATCGAAGGTGAAAATCAAATTTTTTCTCCAGAAAATTTAAAGGATTGGTTGGAACATGATTTAGTGCTGCAAGGCGGAGAATTAACATCATGGCCAAAGGCTCTAGATGGAGATGACTTTTTTATACATTGGATGCAGGAAACGAAACGTTTAAGAAAGCCGATTGAAGGCCATTTTCCTGGTGCATCAGAGAAAACATTAACGAAAATGAAGTTGCTGGGTACAGATGCTGATCATGAGTCAATTACGGGTGAAGACGTATTAGTCCGCTTAACTCAAGGGTATACTACTGCTTTAAGGCATTCATCAATTAGACCTGATTTACCCAAATTACTAGATGAGCTTAAAGAGCTTGGAGTGGATCACTATGACCGACTTATTTATACGACTGACGGATCACCACCTACATTCTATAAAGATGGTGTGATTGGTCCATTGATAAAAATTGCATTGGAGAAAGGTGTTCCACCAATCGATGCATACAATATGGCTTCATACAATGTAGCAAGACATTATGATATAGAGCATTTGCACGGTGTCATCGGGCCTGGCCGAATAGCCAATCTAAACTTCTTAGAGGATATTAACAATCCTAAACCTGTTTCCGTTATGGCAAAGGGCAAATGGATTAGAAGAGATGGGAAAAACATCAATTATCCTACAGAATTCTCGTGGGACAAATTTGGATTTAAGCCATTGGAATTAAATTGGGAATTGACAATGGATGATATGCAATTTTCGATGCCGTTAGGAATGGAGATGGTTAACTCCGTTATTACAAAACCATACTCATTAGGAATAGATGTTTCAGTCGATGAACTATCATTTGACCATGATGAAAGTTTTCTAATGCTTGTTGACCGAAATGGACGTTGGCGAATAAATACGATAATAAAAGGGTTTGCAAATAAACTGCATGGATTTGCAACTTCTTATTCAAATACAGGCGATTTTATTTTAATAGGTAAAAGTAAACGAGATATGTTAACTGCGTTTAGTAGGATGAAGGAAATCGGCGGTGGAATTGTATTAGTTGAAAATGATACAGTAATTAAAGAAATTGAACTTCCACTAGCTGGTGTAATGGCAGATAAAGGGATGGAAGATTTAATTAAGGATGAACTGGAGTTATTGAAATTACTTCAAGAACGAGGCTACCATTTCGTTGATCCAGTTTATACCTTGTTGTTCTTATCTTCTACACATTTACCATATGTGCGAATTACACCGCAGGGAATTTTTGATGTTATGAAAAAAGTGGTACTCTTTCCCTCGATTATGCGTTAAACTATTAAAGTATATAAATAATAAAAGGATCGTGGCTTAGATGAAACGTCCAACTTACAAAATAGCAACATTACTAATGATTGTATCTATCATTATATTTGGCTGTAGTAATAAAGAGACGATTGCCGAACCAAGTGAAGAACCTGAGATTGAATATGTTGATTCAGATATTAATGAGGAACCGTCTGAAGAAACTAAAGAAGCTGCGGCACCTGTTTATGAAAATATATTTCCATTAACAGGATTAGGAACGAATGAACCTATTGATCAACGGATCTTTGCAATAATGATTAACAATCACCCTAAGGCACGGCCCCAATCTGGATTGCATAAAGCTGATATCGTATATGAGATATTAGCAGAGGGCTATATTACAAGGTTTTTAGCTGTCTACCAAAGCGAGCTGCCAGAGGTTGTTGGTCCTATTAGAAGTGCAAGAGATTATTATATACATCTTAGCAAGGATTTGGGAGCGATTTATGTAGCATATGGCGGAAGTCCTGAGGCGTTTGATTTACTTCAACATCGAGCTGTGACCGACTATATTGGCGGTATTGTTCGAAAAGGCTATGCAGATGATCAATTTTTTTATCGTGCAAATTTCAGAAGTGCACCACACAATGTTTATATTAAAGAAGAGAATCTGCTAAAGGCTGCAGAAGTGCGAAATTTTGCTTTATCACAAGATGTCGAGCCTTTCTCGTTCTCAACTGGTAATGACTTAACGCTTGTAAGTGGTGAAACTGCTGAAGAGGTAGTAATTAATTATGCTAGTTCATATACGGTTAACTATAAATATGACGGCGAATTAATGGCATATGTACGGTATTCAAATGGTGAAAAAACAATAGACCGTGAGACTGAAACACCGTTGAGAATAAGCAACATCTTTATTGTTGAAGCCCCACATAAAGTGATCGATAATGCAGGGCGTCGGGATATTAAACTAACTGGAAATGGCAAAGGGTACTTAATCCAGCGGGGACTTGTTCAGGAAGTAGAATGGGAAAATAGAAATGGACGTATTGTGCCTATTAAAAATGGAGAAATTCAAAGCTATGTTCCAGGACAGACTTGGGTTAATGTAATCCCGAATAAACCTGGATTAGTTGATACAGTTTCTTTTGGCAGCAGTAATGACAAGGAGTGAAAAGGTTATTATGCAAATTGATAAGTTACGAGGGCAATCCCTTGATCAGCTTTTTGAAGCCATTCTTTCATTGAAAGATATGGAAGAGTGCTATCGTTTTTTTGATGATTTGTGCACTGTGAATGAGATTCAATCATTATCGCAACGTTTAGAAGTTGCTCGTATGCTCCGAGAAGGTTTTACCTATCATAAAATTGAAACGGAAACAGGTGCTAGTACAGCAACTATATCACGTGTTAAAAGATGTCTTAACTATGGAAATGATGCATATACGATGGCGCTTGATCGTATTGCAGGTAACAAACTCCCAAAGGAAGCTGAATAAGCTAGTCGATTTTCAAAGCCGAGTTCTTAAAAGTGAATCGGCTTTTTTGTTTGTTTAAATTTGTTATAATACGATATGTAGATAGTACCCAGGAGGAATGTTATGTACGACATAAAGGAATGGAAACATATTTTTAAGTTGGATCCAAATAAAGACATTTCAGATGAAAATCTTGAATTAATATGTGAATCTGGAACAGATGCTGTGATGATTGGCGGTAGTGATGGCGTCACCATTGATAATACCATTCATATGTTATCAAGAGTAAGACGCTATACAGTACCATGTGTATTAGAGGTATCGTCTATCGAATCTATTAGTCCCGGTTTCGATTTTTATTTTATCCCCTCTGTGCTAAATAGTAATAACCCTAAGTGGATCGTTGAATTTCACCATCAAGCAATAAAAGAGTATGGTGAAATTATGAATTGGGATGAAATTATTGTCGAAGGGTACTGTATTCTAAATAAAGATTCGAAGGCTGCAATTAAAACGGAAGCAAACACGGAGTTAGCACTTGATGATGTTGTTGCATACGCAAGTCTAGCAGAACGCATGTTTAATTTGCCCATTTTTTATTTAGAGTATAGTGGCATATATGGAGACCCTAACGTCGTCCAAAAAGTCAAGTCTTCCTTAAAGCAAACGCAGTTATTTTATGGCGGCGGCATAACTAGTGAAACACAGGCAGCTGAAATGGCGCAATTCGCAGATACTGTTGTGGTTGGCAATTGTATATATGATAATATAGCAATGGCATTGAAAACTGTCCAAGCTGTAAAAGGTTAAAATTGATATCGGAAAGCAGATCATGTTACACTAAATATATAAAGAACGAGTGTTCGTAAGGTGGTGCGGTAATTTGCAAACGAAAAGTGAAATGCTCCTAAGTGGATTGAATCCTGAGCAGCAATCGGCTGTTAAATGTACGGAAGGTCCGCTATTAATTATGGCAGGAGCTGGAAGTGGGAAAACGAGAGTATTAACTCATCGAATAGCTTATTTGATGGCTGAGAAAGAAGTGCAACCATGGAATATATTAGCGATTACATTTACTAATAAAGCCGCAAGAGAAATGAAGGATCGTGTTGCCAATATCGTCGGGCCAAAGGCGGAAGAAATTTGGATTTCAACCTTCCATTCCATGTGTGTAAGGATATTACGTCGCGATATTGATCGAATAGGGGTTAATCGGAATTTCTCTATTTTGGATACGACGGATCAGCTGTCAGTCATTAAAAAAATATTAAAAGAAAAAAATATTGATCCTAAAAAATTCGATCCAAGATCGCTGTTAGGTTCTATTAGTAGTGCGAAAAACGAGTTGATCTCGGCAGAGGAATTTGAGAAAACAGCCGGGGACTATTATTCAAGAACAGTTAGCGAAGTGTACAAAATTTATCAAGAGCGTTTAAAGAAAAACCAATCCCTCGATTTTGATGATCTTATTATGATGACAATTCAACTATTTCAACGGGTTCCGGAAGTTCTTGAATTTTATCAAAGAAAATTCCAGTATATTCATGTCGATGAATATCAGGATACGAATCGTGCGCAGTATATGCTTGTAAAATTTATGGCTGCTAGATTCAAAAACCTTTGTGTAGTTGGGGATTCAGATCAATCGATTTACCGCTGGCGTGGAGCAGATATTGCTAACATTCTTTCATTTGAAAAAGATTATCCGAATGCAACGGTTATTCTACTGGAACAAAATTATCGATCAACTAAACGTATTCTTGAAGCGGCAAATGTCGTCATTGAGAATAATTCAAATCGTAGACCCAAAAAACTATGGACAGAAAATACCGAAGGCCAAAAGCTTACGTATTACCGCGGTGATACGGAACGAGATGAAGCCCATTTTGTTGCAGGTAAGATTAAAGAGTTAGTAGAAAGCGGCAAGCGTCGCTATAGTGAAATTGCGATTCTTTATCGTACCAATGCACAGTCGCGGATTATGGAGGAAGTACTACTTAAATCTAATATTCAGTATAATATTGTTGGCGGTATGAAGTTCTATGACCGTAAGGAAATTAAGGATATACTAGCTTATTTACGATTGATTGCTAATTTAGATGATGATATTAGCTTGGCGCGCATCGTGAATGTCCCGAAAAGAGGAATTGGAGCGTCGACCTTAGATAAAGTTGCAAATTATGCAATTGATAAAGACGTTTCAATTTTTGAAGGCTTAAAAGAAGTAGATTTCATTGGTTTATCAGCTAGATTTACAAATGTGTTGGCTGAATTTAGAGATCAGTTAAAGCATTGGAATCAAATGCAGGAGTTCTTATCAGTTACAGAGCTTGTGGAAGAGGTTTTAGAAAAAACAGGATATCGAGAAATGTTAAAAGCTGAGAAAACATTGGAAGCACAAAGCAGGTTAGAAAACATCAATGAGCTTTTATCAGTTACACAAAACTTTGAAAAAACAAGTGAGGATAAAAGCTTAATCGCATTTTTAACAGACCTAGCGCTAGTTTCAGATATTGATACTGCTGATAAAGAGGTTGACCCTCACGAAACAGTTGTTTTAATGACTTTGCATTCTGCAAAAGGGTTAGAGTTTCCAACAGTATTCTTAATGGGGTTAGAGGAAGGGGTCTTTCCACACAGTCGTTCGTTGATGGATGATGACGAGATGGAAGAAGAACGACGCCTTGCATATGTAGGGATTACTAGAGCTGAGCAAGAGCTTTTCCTAACAAATGCGCGGATGCGCACATTATTTGGTCGAACAAATTCAAATCCGGTTTCCCGATTTATCGGTGAAATTCCAAATGAGCTTATTGATGACCTTCAAGAGAAAGATCAAATGATGGACCAACGGACCTTACAACAATCGCCATTTGCTGCTAGACCTAGACCTGCTATCCAACAATCTGTTATTCGCCCAGTTGTTTCGAAAACAGGTGGTGAGTCGATTGGTTGGGGTGTAGGTGATAAAGCTGAACATAAAAAATGGGGTATCGGTACAGTTGTTAGCGTAAAAGGTGCTGGAGAGGATAAAGAGCTCGATATAGCATTTCCTCAACCTATTGGAATTAAGAGGTTATTAGCAAAGTTTGCTCCAATTACAAAGGTCTAAGGATGGTTGTTGAATGACAATACAAAATGATAAAAATAGAATTATTGAGCTGCGCGAGCTTTTAAATCAATATAACTATGAGTACTATGTGCTGGACAAACCTACTGTTGAGGATTATCAATATGATCAGCTCATGAATGAATTGATTCAGTTAGAAGAAATTCATCCAGAATTAGTTACTCCAGATTCCCCTTCACAGCGTGTCGGCGGTGCTCCACTTGATGCATTTGTAAAAGTGGAGCATCAAACACCGATGTTAAGCTTAGGTAATGCCTTTAATGAGACAGATTTACGAGACTTTGATCGACGAAT
Source organism: Bacillus sp. Marseille-P3661 (assembly GCF_900240995.1). NCBI lineage: Bacteria > Bacillati > Bacillota > Bacilli > Caryophanales > Bacillaceae > Bacillus > Bacillus sp. Marseille-P3661. Next base: position 1,203,628 of record NZ_LT965954.1, on the reverse strand, counting down.
TCGCCAGGAAGTTGGCGATCAATTTTCGTATGTGTGTGAGCTTAAAATTGATGGCTTGGCTGTTTCGCTTCGCTATGAAAAAGGTATGTTTGTATTAGGAGCAACTCGTGGCGATGGTACGATTGGCGAAGACATTACCAATAATCTTAAAACTATTCGTTCTATACCGTTAAAATTGAAAGACGAGCTAGATCTGGAGGTTCGCGGTGAAGCGTTCATGCCAAAACAATCGTTTGAAAAGTTAAATGCAGCGCGTGAAGAAAACGGTGAGGAACTATTTGCAAATCCAAGAAATGCAGCTGCCGGCTCTTTAAGACAGCTAGATCCGAAAATAGCTGCTAAACGGAATTTGGATGTCTTTTTATACAGTATTGGAGACATACAAGGGAAAACGCTTGATTCACATAGTGACGGACTTGATTTTTTAGAAGAAATTGGCTTTAAAACAAATCCAGAGCGGAGAAGATGTGCCAATATAGAGGAAGTGCTGCAATACATTGAAGGTTGGGTTGATAAACGTCCGAGTTTGCCATATGAAATCGACGGCATTGTAATTAAAGTTGATTTATATGAACATCAAGAGCAGCTTGGATTCACAGCTAAAAGTCCTCGCTGGGCAATTGCTTATAAATTTCCAGCAGAAGAGGTTGTCACGAAATTAATTGATATTGAGCTAAGTGTTGGCCGTACAGGGGTTGTCACGCCAACTGCCATTTTAGAGCCTGTTCGAGTAGCGGGTACAACAGTAAAAAGGGCATCGTTGCATAACGAAGACTTAATTCGCGAAAAGGATATTAAGATTGGTGATCAAGTTGTCATAAAAAAAGCGGGAGATATTATCCCAGAGGTTGTCAACGTTCTTGCTGATAAACGTACCGGTGCCGAGCAAAGCTTTGAGATGCCAAAGGAATGTCCGGAGTGCGGCAGTGATTTAGTACGCTTGGAGGAAGAAGTGGCTTTACGGTGTATAAATCCGAAATGCCCGGCACAAATTCGTGAGGGGTTAATTCATTTTGTTTCAAGAAATGCGATGAATATTGATGGCTTAGGTGAAAAGGTAATCACTCAATTATTTAAAGAGGACCTTATTCATGATGTCGCAGATATTTATCAATTACAACGTGAAGAGCTCTTGAAACTTGAGCGAATGGGCGAAAAATCTGTTGATAATTTGCTTGCTGCGATTGAAACATCGAAAAACAATTCATTAGAGAGATTGATATTCGGCCTAGGAATCCGTCTTGTAGGCTCTAAAGCGGCAAAAACATTGGCGCAGCATTTTGAAACAATGGAAAAGCTGCAAGGAGCAACGGTTGAAGACCTTACGGCTATTTTCGAAATTGGCGAGAAGATGGCAAACTCGATTGTTGAGTACTTTTCTTTACCACAGGTATCACAATTAATAGATGAATTAAAAAGCTATGGCGTTAATTTAGAGTATAAAGGTCCAAAACTAGTAAATGCTGCTGAAATCGATTCTGTTTTTGCTGGAAAAACAATAGTATTAACTGGTAAGCTTGAGCAATTATCACGAAATGATGCTAAAAAAGAGATAGAGGCTTTAGGTGGTAAGGTAACAGGCAGTGTAAGTAAAAAAACAGATTTAGTAATTGCTGGTGAGGATGCTGGGTCGAAGTTAGATAAAGCCAACGAATTAGGCATTGAAGTATGGGATGAGGCTAGATTAGTTCGTGAATTACAGTCATAAAGGGGGAAGGGGATTGCAGAAAAGGTTTAATTTGATTTTAATTTTGCTGTTACTATTATCGGCATGTACCCCCAATTTTGAGAAAGATGAAGAAATCGTTCAAGAAACAGAAGAAACAACAGAGCGAGCGATTATTCCTAAATATAAAATCTCAGATGAATATTATCGGGCCATTTTGCCTTTTAAACCAGGTAAAGCCAGGGGACTTGTTAGCAGTACGGTTTATAACCGTCTTGATATGGATGAGTTGGATATGGGATTAATGCGGATTGCCCAAGATAATTTTGAGCCGAACACCTATTATTTTCAAGAAGGTCAGTATTTAACAACGGAAATGGTTGAAAAATGGATAAGTAGAGCTGATGAAAATAACCAAGAAGGGCTAAATCCGCCGCTAGATCCACAAACAGCAACGGTTGAGGATTATCGAAATACTCCAAGATATTTATCGCATGTTATGGAACATAATTATTTGAAGAAAGACGATGAAAACAAAGTCGAATTAGGTGGAGTGGTCATTGGATTAGCACTGAAATCTGTTTATTATTTTAACGAACCAACAAATGGCTATCCTAGAGAAGAGGAGATACCATTTGCAGAGTTAGAAAAACAAGGAAAAGAGATTGCGCTTCAAGTACTTCAACGAGTTCGAAGTATTAAGGGATTAGAGGAAATTCCAATTACGATCGCTTTGTTCAGGGAACAACCAAGAGAGTCGATTGTTCCGGGTAATTTCTTTGCAAAAGCCTATATAAGTGGAAATGATAATACAATCTCAAAATGGGAACCGATTAATGAACAATATCTACTCTTTCCGTCGGATGAGGCAAGAGATTTATATTATGACGACTATACAAGAATGGTGAATTTCACTAATGATGTAGATACTTATTTTCCGAATTATATTGGTGTCATTGGCAGTGGGTACTATTTAGATGACCAATTACACGAAATGACGATTGATATACCGATTCAGTTCTATGGTAAAGCGGAAATTATTGGCTTTACCGAATATATAACCGGTCTCGTCATGGATCACTTCCCGTCTTATATTGCTGTACACGTGTATATATCATCGATAGATGGTCCTGAAGCACTTATAACTCGGAATGCGGGAGAAAACCAAAAGCCAATCGTTCATATTTATCGTTAGTTCCTTAATTATATATTAACAACTTAATAGTGGTAAATATAAACAAATCCCCCTTCCTATTATTTAGAAGGGGATATTTGCATAAATTAAGGGCTATTTTAAATACTTATGCTATGATAGTGAAGGTGCCTAATTGTGATTTTGTTTGCAGCTGGTAAGGCCTAATAAGGGTATTTTAATTCAAGCACTGATTATAATCTTTTTTTAAGATGTATACTACTCTAACTTATCGATTTACACATCTTGAATAATAGTATTAAACTTTGGTATTATCATGGTATTGTTAATAACTGAACATGTCCTATTATTACTATTTATTGTGGATGATAGTAAAAAAAAGTAAGAGATTACCGAAATATCATCATACATAGTTGAGCTTTTAGCTCGAGAAACGGACAAGCATTCTATTTAAAAATATGGTGGAGGTGAACGGGAATGTCACGTATTTCAGAGGAGCAAGTGAAGCACGTTGCACATTTAGCGCGTCTAGCAGTTACAGAAGAAGAAGCGCAAAACTTTACAAAGCATTTAGATGCTATTATTGGGTATGCAGAACTTTTAAATGAATTAGATACAGATAATGTTGAACCGACTACGCATGTTCTTGACATAAAAAATGTTCTTCGCAAAGACGAATCACGTCAATGGTTATCACAGGATGAAGCACTTAAAAATGCACCGGATAAAAAAGATGGTCAATTTAGAGTTCCATCGATTATTGAGTAAGGAGAGGAGGGTATACTATGTCTTTATTTGAAAACAAACTATCAGATCTGCATTTAATGCTCCATAAAAAAGAAATCAGTGTTACTGATTTAGTAAATGAATCATATAACAGAATTAATCAAGTTGAAGATAAAGTCAAAGCCTTTATTACATTGAATGAAGAAAAAGCTAGAGAAGTAGCTAGTCAATTAGATCAAAATCTTTCTAGTAAAGATCAATTTGGGCTATTGTTCGGAATGCCAATTGGTGTGAAAGATAACATTGTGACAAAAGGTTTACGTACAACGAGTGGAAGTAAAATTCTGGAGAATTTTGATCCGGTTTACGATGCAACTGTAACTGAAAAGTTAAATGAAGCTGAAGCAGTTATCATTGGTAAATGTAATATGGATGAATTTGCAATGGGTTCCTCTAACGAAAACTCGGGCTTTTTCCCAACAAAAAATCCTTGGAATTTAGACTATGTACCAGGTGGTTCAAGTGGTGGCTCAGCAGCGGCAGTAGCTGCAGGTGAAGTTCCATTTTCATTAGGTTCTGATACAGGCGGCTCGATTCGCCAACCGGCTTCTTTTTGTGGTGTAGTTGGATTAAAGCCTACATATGGCTTAGTATCACGTTTCGGGTTAATCGCTTATGCATCATCGCTTGATATTATCGGACCAATCACAAGAAGTGTAGAAGATAATGCATTTATCCTTCAAGCTATTGCAGGACATGATAAAATGGATTCTACGTCTGCGAATGTAGAGATACCAGATTATCTTTCTGCGTTAACAGGTGATGTGAAAGGTTTAAAAATTGCGGTTCCAAAGGAATACATAAGTGAAGGTGTAAATGAGGAAGTTCGCAATGCTGTTATGAACGCGCTAAAAGTTTTAGAAAGCCAAGGTGCAACATGGGAAGAGGTATCATTACCACATTCTAAGTATGCCGTTGCTACTTACTATCTACTGGCTTCATCAGAGGCATCTGCTAACCTTTCACGTTTCGATGGTGTCAGATATGGCCACCGTTCAGAAAATGTAAAAAATATTTTAGATGTATTTAAAATGTCTAGAAGTGAAGGTTTCGGTGAAGAGGTAAAACGCCGCATCATGCTTGGAACATTTGCTTTAAGTGCAGGTTATTATGATGCTTATTATAAAAAAGCTCAAAGAGTCCGTACTTTAATTAAGCAGGACTTTGAGAATGTATTTGAAAAGTACGATGTTATTATAGGTCCAACTGCACCAACACCAGCATTTAAAATAGGTGAAAAAATTATGGATCCTCTAACGATGTATGTTGAGGATGTATTAACTATCCCTGTGAATTTAGCGGGTGTGCCTGGAATTTCAGTTCCATGTGGATTCTCAGGAAACGGCTTACCGATAGGTTTACAAATTATTGGCAAACATTTTGATGAAAGTACGGTTTATCGTGTGGCGCATGCGTATGAGCAAGCAACAGATTACACACGTCAAAGACCGCAGCTGTAAGGGGGGAGAAACAGATGGCTTTTGAAACAGTAATCGGACTTGAAGTTCACGTAGAGTTAAAAACAAATTCGAAAATCTTTTGCGGTTGTTCAAACGAGTTTGGAGCAACCCCTAACAGCAATACATGTCCAATTTGCCAAGGTCACCCAGGCGTGTTACCTGTTGTAAATCATCAAGCTGTTGAATTTGCAATGAAAGCGGCAATGGCTTTAAATTGTGAAGTTGCTACTGAAACAAAGTTTGACCGTAAAAACTATTTTTATCCGGATAATCCAAAAGCATATCAAATCTCACAATTTGATAAGCCGATTGGCGAAAACGGTTGGATTGAAATTGAAGTAAATGGTGAGAAAAAGAAAATTGGTATCACGCGTATTCATATGGAAGAGGATGCAGGTAAACTTACACATACAGGTGAAGGTTCTTCCTTGGTCGATTTAAATAGACAAGGTACACCGCTTGTTGAGATTGTATCTGAGCCTGATATTCGTACACCAGATGAAGCATATGCATATTTAGAAAAATTAAAGTCAATTATTCAATATACAGGGGTTTCTGATTGTAAAATGGAAGAAGGCTCGTTGCGTTGTGATGCTAACATTTCACTTCGACCTGTAGGACAAAAAGAATTTGGTACAAAAACTGAGTTAAAGAACTTAAACTCATTTGCATTTGTAAAAGCGGGTCTAGAGTATGAAGAAAAGCGCCAAGAGCAGGTTCTTATTACAGGCGGTGTGATTGAGCAAGAAACACGCCGTTATGATGAAGCAAAGAAGAAAACACTCTTAATGCGTGTAAAAGAAGGTTCTGACGATTATCGTTATTTTCCAGAACCCGATCTTGTTGATATATATATTGATGACGAATGGAAAGCTAGAATTCGTGCAGAAATTCCAGAGCTTCCAGATGCACGTCGCAATCGTTATGTAAATGAATTAGGCTTACCTGCATATGATGCAGCTGTTTTGACAGTATCCAAGGAAATGGCAGATTTCTTCGAGGCAACTGTTAGCGCAGGAGCTGAAGCAAAATTAGCATCAAACTGGATTATGGGTGAGTTGTCAGCTTATTTAAATGCAAATAACGTTGAGCTTCATGACATTAAGCTAACGGCAGAATCTTTAGCGAAAATGATCAGCCTAATAACAAAAGGTACCATTTCTTCAAAAATTGCTAAAGATATCTTTAAAGAGCTTGTTGAAAATGGTGGCGAGCCAGAAAAGATTGTAGAAGAAAAAGGTTTAGTCCAAATTTCTGATGAAGGTGAGCTGCGCGGCATCGTTGCAGATATCGTTGACAGCAACCCAAAAGTAATAGAAGACTACAAGAGCGGTAACAAAAAAGCATCTGGTTTCTTCGTAGGACAAGTCATGAAAGCAACAAAAGGCAAGGCCAATCCACAACTTGTAAACAAACTAATTGCAGAAGAGCTAGCCAAAAAATAAAAGTGTTTTTTCGACAGGTGCCTGCATTGCATCAGGTGCCTGTCACTTGTTGAAAAATGTCGAAAAAATCCCCGTTAAGTAGAAATACTTAGCGGGGATTTTTTTGATATTCAATTTAGAATATGTGAATGAAACGCTGTACTATATAGGGTAGGTTTACAAGGTGTGCTTAGGCCTTGTGGTGCTGGCAGTAAGCTGCACTGCAAGTGGCTGACCGCCTGCAACAAAGTAAACAGCATCCGATTGTCATGCGGTGCGGCAATTATAGCTCTTTATACTCCGAATCTTGCTTTTACCTTGATAATAAAATATAACGCGGAAATCCCAAAGAAAGCGATAATCAACTCAATAACCCATATATTCGTCAATATACCTACTTGGTAAAGAGCAGGGGCAATATCTAGTAAAGCATGTAAACCTATTGCATAGACCACATATATAAATTTATGTTCCCTTACCCCTAACAAAACAATTAATGAGAATGCTATATGGAGAAGAATCGCAAATACACGTTCCAATCCGGCTACGATTGACATTGCGAAATTTGAATTCATAATCTGGTTCTTTATCTGTTCGACTTGTTCGGGTGGGGCGCTAGCGCCAATTGTCGCATCAAACATGCCATTATTTATTAAGTTAGCGATTACTAGGCTATTGATAGCTGTCAATGCCCCTATCAAAATAGCCTCAATTCCTCCATGTCCAATGCCGAAAGATAATCCATCATAATAGTTTCGATTCTTTCTGAGCAATACTTTAAATCCAAAATACCTGCCAAGTTCTTCAAAAACTCCTGCTGCTAAAGCGCCGTATAAAACGAATGCGATCTTACTATCCGTCATTTTTAATGCAGGGACAGGACTTGAAAGATCAATTACTAGGAGATGCAAAAGCTTTTCAAGAATTTGCGAAAACACTATAAATATGACAATTCCTATAAAAAAGGACTTCCATGAAAAGGTATGTTTTCTTTTTAAATAAATAATAAGGGCTGTTGGGAATGCTAAACAGATGATGATTTGCAAAACCATGCCAGCTATTTGGAGTTGTGAAACCATTTAATATCATTCCTCTATTTTGATTTAACAATAGTTAGTATGCTACAAATTATATTTATTAAAATGGTTACCTAGAAGTTGTTTTAATTTATGAAATATCGGGAATTACAAACGTATGGTGTGAATTCTGGAGATAGTTACTGTTGTTGTCGCTCATCTAACAGCCTTTTTATATTTTTTATATCTTTTTCAAACATCATCATTGGAATTTCGAGCTTTTCCTTTTCCGTATTAATATGGAGAAAAGGAAACATTGTATCAACAGATAGATGCGTATGTTGAAATTCAATAGATTTAATAGAATGAATATCGACGGACTTTCGTTGAAATAGTGTTTGGTAGGTAATTGTACCGTTTTTGATAATTACCCTAAGAGAATGAATATATATAATATAAGAAAGGAAACCGATTAATGATAATGATGAGACAATTAAAAACTCATCATTGATGGAATTTTGTTTAATGTTTTGTAAAGCTCCAGAAAATAAGAGGGCAAAAAGAATGACTGTGATAATATTTGCTAGTCTTGGGGAACTATTAAAAATATACATTTGCCATTCCTCCATTATTAATTTTTGGTTTGTCCAGTTTCTGCACATGTAGGCTCGAGACATCACCGTCGGAAGAAATTCGTTGCCAGTGCTGACCAAGGAGCTTGCGCGTTTCTCTAATATATTCATGTGTGAATGAAATTGTTCCAGTAAAATAATAAATAATTAAAATTGCTTATGTACAAAAATTCCGATATGATGTTAAATAGTGGAATCAATCATGTAATGCTAGGATGGATAATCATGCAAAGAGCACGTGTTATTTATAATCCAACATCAGGAAGAGAAATTTTTAAACGTCATCTACCAGAAGTATTAGATCGTCTCGAAGGCGCAGGTTATGAGACATCTTGTCATGCCACAAAAGGACCAGGAGATGCAACGACTGCCGCTAGGATCGCAGCTGACCGTGGTTTTGATGTAGTTGTGGCGGCAGGCGGAGACGGAACAATTAATGAAGTAGTAAATGGACTAGCTGAGCAAAAGCACAGACCTAAGCTTGGCGTGATCCCTGTAGGGACAACTAATGACTTTGCCCGTGCGATACATGCTAATAAGTCTATCGAAAAAGCGTGTGAAATCATTACGGAAGGCTCGACTAGAAAAATTGATATTGGTAAGGTGAATGATCAGTATTTTATTAATATTGCCGGGGGCGGAAGAATAACGGAGCTAACTTATGAAGTTCCTAGTAAATTAAAAACAGTACTCGGTCAAGTGGCATACTACCTCAAAGGTGTTGAAATGCTGCCTTCCATCAAGCCAACACCATTAACAATTGAGTATGATGGCAAGCTTTTTGAAGGCGAAGTGATGTTGTTTTTAGTATCCAATACAAACTCTGTAGGTGGCTTTGAAAAGTTGGCTCCAAAAGCCCAGTTAGATGATGGAATGTTTGATATCATTATCTTAAAAAAGTCAACAATGGCAGATTTTGTTCGAATTGCCACAATGGCGCTACGCGGTGAACATTTGAATGATGATCTTGTTATCTATACAAGAGCTAACCGTGTAAGAGTGTATTCTGATGAAAAAGTTCAATTAAATCTAGATGGTGAATTTGGCGGCTTATTGCCAGCTGAATTTGTTAACCTTTATCAGCATATTGAAATTTTTGTACCAAAAGAATATGGTAATTAGATAAAGGTGAACCTGTCTAATAGGTTTACCTTTTTCTACTGCTCATTATTTACATAAAAATAAAGGAAGTATGCGAATGGCAAAAGAAGTGGCACCAGTAGCCAAAAATCAAATTATCAATGTTACATTTGAAGATTTAACGCATGATGGAGCCGGTGTGGCAAAGGTTGAAGGCTATCCGATCTTTGTAGCCAATGGCCTGCCTGGAGAGAAGGGGCAAGTTAAAGTAACAAAGGTTAAAAAAGGCTATGGATATGGCCGATTGTTGGATATTTACGAACAAAGTGCAGCTCGGCAGGAACCGTTATGCCCGATCTATAATCAATGTGGCGGCTGTCAGCTCCAGCATATGTCATACGCGGCACAGCTCGCTTATAAAAAGAAACAGGTTTCTGATGTACTAACGAGAATTGGTAAGCTAGAGAACGTGAACGTACATGATGTGTTAGGTATGGAGGATCCTTGGAGATACCGTAATAAAGCTCAAGTTCCAGTCGGGGAACGTGAAGGTGGGTTAGTGGCTGGTTTTTATCAGCAACGAAGTCATAACATTATTAACATGGACCGCTGCCTGATCCAGGTTGAAGAGAATGATGAAATTGTACAGGGTGTAAAAGTAATCGCAGAGCAAAATGGTGTATCTGCTTACAATGAACAAACACACCGAGGTGACTTGCGTCATATTATGACTCGTTATGGGCGCCATACAAAAGATGTGATGGTTGTTTTAATTACGCGCTCTAGCAAGCTCCCAAATCAAGATAAGATAATTGATGAAATTAAAAAACGCTATCCTCAGGTCAAATCAATCGTCCAAAATATTAATAAAAAGCGTACAAATGTTATTTTTGGAGATGAAACAAAGTTACTTTGGGGTGAAGAGTATTTATATGATTATATCGGTGATATCCGTTTTGCAATTTCAGCACGTTCGTTTTACCAAGTTAACCCGGAGCAAACAAAGGTCCTCTATAATAAAGCGCTAGAGTATGCGGAGTTAACCGGCGAAGAAACAGTAATTGATGCGTATTGCGGAATTGGAACCATTTCGTTATTTCTAGCACAAAAGGCTAAGAAGGTATACGGTGTGGAAATTGTCCCAGAGGCAATTGAAGATGCTAACCGGAATGCCAAATTAAATGGGATGACGAACGTGGAGTATGAGGTCGGACAAGCAGAGGTTGTCATTCCAAAATGGTACGAAAATGGTATAAAAGCGGATGTCATTGTCGTCGATCCCCCGAGAAAAGGCTGTGATGAATCACTACTACAAACGATTATTGATATGAAATCAAAGCGGGTTGTCTATGTATCCTGCAATCCTGGTACATTAGCCAGAGACTTACGGATATTAGAGGCTGGCGGCTATAAGACCACTGAGGTACAGCCGGTGGATATGTTTCCTCATACGACGCATGTTGAGTGTGTAGCGCAACTTATTTTAAAAGAAGGCAACTAACCCTTTGGGTGTTGCCTTTTCATGTTTCTTGTATCCGATTAGCAAAACTGTATGGTTATTTCACCTTCAAATTCCATACTAGTCTGATTCAAAATAAGGATGTGAAGTTGCCGTTTTTTGATACGGACTCAATAATGATCCCAGAGGGTGGTCATCCTTGGTTCATTTATACAAAAAAAATAGTAGCACAAACCCTAGCCGGGGTCTGTACTACTAATGTTAGTATGTTTTACTGGCACTTGTTATGTGCCTACAAAGAGAGCTATTCGGCTTTTATCGTCATCAGATGTAGTTTCGTCAGTTGCTAATTAATCTGTTACAATATAGCATTCACGAATCTGGTCGTTACCCTTAGTGTCCACATAAACCTTATATGGTCCCACCTGATAGACGTCTACTGCGTTGTTACCTATTAGTATCTCTTCAGTATAAGACTCTGTCGAACCATCAGAGGATAATTCTGTAACGATAACTTTGAGTTTGTTCTGATCACCATCGAGTCTCTCTATCGTAACAGATGGAGTTGCGCTGACGACATTGACGATCGGAAGTATTACAGCGCCAAGTACTTCGGAACCCTCATAGACAACGACTGCATAATTCGCGCCGGCGTCAACATCGCTGCCTTTAACGTTGATCATCGCTTTGCCGTTTGCGAATGTTGCGGAAGCTACTGAAACGCCGTCCTTTTCTAACACTGCTTCGGAACCGTCAGGGACATCCGACGTGACGTGGATATCGGCGTCACGCTCACTCACGATACGCTCCTCCGGGGCAAGGCTTATTTCCGCGCCCAGATTCGTTAAGTCTTTGTCTACATAGTCGGACACGTACTCAAACAGCTTAACACGGCTAGCATTTGCGTATTCCTCAAGTGAACCTTTACCGCCTTGGCCGACGAAACCGCTTGCGTTTCCGTGCAGCGCATAAGTATAATTGCTGGAACCAGTATGTGAGAATAGTGTCGTCTCGCCTGTATCGGGATCTATACCGGTGTTAAACCATACTGCTCGATCTAATGAGCTATCTCCAATAGTTTTGTCTGTACGTAAAGGAGCCGTCATGTCGCTGCTGAAATCCCGCCACAAAATAGAGGGAGCGACAAGGCCGCCGTGAACCAGACTTAACATTGTGTATCCAGTGTATCCGTTCGAGTTTGTATATGGTCCCGGGTCAGGGCTGTTTTTTTCATTAAAGATAAATCTCGTATTGTCCTGGATCAGCTCCGGCGCAATAATCATGTCGTCCTCTATGGTGACAGGAGTACCCGCAATCCCTCGTTTGGCGTTGGTTACGCCGTCGGTCGCCGGGACGGATTCTACGTTCATATTGGTAAGAGCAAGACCTGAGTTGACCGAGACAACGATATAAGTATTACCGGATTCAATCGTTTTGGCCAATCTCCAATAATTTTCCGGAGTATTGAAGTCTGTTACCCGCGTCGGAATAATTGGAGACCAGTTTTGATCCCACAGAGATTTCTTCACAGTCAATGTTTTCAAATAATCATCGTCTATATTATTATCTGTATTAATAGCGAGCGTGCCACCTGTATGTTTTGGTAACGGTTGAAATTCTTTGCTGTTGACCATTGCCAGTTTTCCGTCTTCTAGATTATAGAATGCCTGAAATAGTTTAGGTTCGGTTTCACCGTCGCTGAAACGGATATTGACAGATGAGCGGTAGCCTGTATCCTTATAGTTTTGGTCATTCTCCCATTCGGCGGTCATATGTCCGAAGTTTATCGTATACGTCGTCGATATATTCGGATATTCCTTCCAGGCTACTTTTACAGTCGCCACGGCTGGCTCTCCGGCGCTAACCGCGCCGCTTGCCGGGTTGAGCGTAACGCTGACGTCAACATCATCGTCAGGGTAGTTGTATTCGACGTTCGCAGCAGAGAAGGAAATGTTTGACATGTCCTTTGGCACGTTAACGTCAAATTCGGTTTTGTCCGCGACATTGAAAACATCGCCGCCGAAGTTAAACGACGTGAGTTTTGGCGGTAGCACACCAAGCCCAAGATAGGCCTCTGGATTTATTATGGCCCAATAGGCTTCTTTTGGTGCCCGGTTGGAGTCGAATGGTAGCGGGTAACCGGTACTGCGCCAGCTATTATTATCGGCCACGCCCCAGAATGTAACGCGTGCTATATGATCGGAATACTTCTTATACAGCGCGAAAAGCTTGGCATACACTACCGCCTGTTCCTTCAATTGCGCCTCGGTAGGGGGAACATCAGCTGAAGTGCCGTTGTGTTGTACGTCGAGTTCAGTTATGCTGATCTCAGCCCCGGTTTCACTATATATCTTTAAAACTTTCTCTAAATTTTCTACATTAAGTCTTGTGTTGTAATGCGCCTGTATCCCGATGCCCTCGATCAGTTTTCTGCCGTCTGCCTCAGGGTGTTCATTCGCGTATCTTTCGTTGAGCTCCTTGACCATTGAAGCAATCGCAATTGCTTTGTTGGGGAGTTCTTCGTCGTTAAAGTCATTATAATACAGTATTGCGTCTGGGGCAGCCTCACGCGCGAACAAGAAGGCATCATAGATATAATCCCATCCATTTCCGCCGTTGGCATAAGCTGAAAACCATCTGGACGGCCGTTCTATTGGATTAATGTCGGAGCGAAGCGCGTTCCGCCAGTCGGTCGGATTTTCCGGATTATCCCTCATGGCTTCGTTAACAACGTCCCAGGCGTCAAGCTTATAAGGCCCCTGATTATAGTGGCCGGCGACTGTTGAAATATATCTTTGCAAGCTGGCCCTTGCTTCTTCATAATTCTGACCACTCGGCGGCCAGGCAGCCGACTGATTATGCCATGCCAGTGCATGTCCAATTGTATAGAAACCGTCAGCTTTGACTTGAGTTAACATGTTATCGGCCGATGTGAATGACGGATCACCAGTTGCATTGGACCATATAGAGTCTGGCTTCGTAGCGTTTTCTGGCGTCAGTGCATTATAGTGGAACTTCATAAAATCATACTTCTCTGCATTGGTTAAGTCACGCGGGCTAACAGTATTGCCGATTAGGAAATGGTCTTTGTAGACTTCTTTCAGCGACACAACCTCTGCGGATGAAGCATTGACGTCCGCTGCATCTGCAGCCTTGGCTACGGACATTCCGGTAGTGGTAAAAGAACTCATGATAAAAAACAGCGCTAGTAAATACGTTAATAGGTTTCTAGTTTTTTTCTTCAATAAAAAATCATTCCTTTCTCAACATTAGTTCTCTTCTTTTTTGTAGTGTTTAGATGGTAGATCACTAGTTGATAAATAACTCATTATAATGCTCCAATCATATTTTGGATTTATGCAAATACGCTTTTGTCATAACTACTACCCATGATCCGCATGCAAGATTGGAAACAAGCCTCCCCTCGTAAGGGAAGATTATATAATATATAGAATTTTCTTTCAATTAAGCTGTTTTGTCACTGTAATTGCTTAGGCTCGATGTTTCTATGCTGTGTAGGACTATTGTAATATTCAAAATTAAAACTCAATCCCGAGGAATTCATGATATTTGATAATTTAATTAGGAATTTATATTTTAAAAGTTATAAAGGGAGTTTGAGTAATGAAACAAATACAACTAAAAGAATATGAGTTAACAGAAGAACAGATAAGAGTTTTGAAGAGAAGTACGTTCGTCTTACTTACGGAGATACAAATGGGTTCGTTTGGAATACATGTGGATTCTTGGCTAAGTGGGTATAGTGAAGACTGTTCAAATAACAGGGAAAAAAGTTGGATAGGTTTAGCATAATTGGCAGTTCAGTTTAGAAGAAAAATTGAGCATTTTTACCTGTTAGTTTTAATAGATGTAAAACCGTCTATAAAATGAGTTGCAATTTAAGATTTTAAGAGAAAAGGGCTGCGATCTTATCCAAGGATATTAAACCGTTACATGTCGCCTTATTTAATAAAGAGATACTTAAAGTGCAGAATACCGGAGCTAATCTGGTCTTGGAATATTAACGAAAAGTGCGTGGCACAACTCGTTATAAACGTGTAACCTCCAAAATAAATTTTTGCTAATCCGATGTTGATTTCGTAAAAAAAGTTTTGCGATTCCGAGGTCTTTTTCTTGTTAAGTCATGTTAATTTAGTGTTCTTCCTGTTTTCATATCAATTTTTTTTGGCAAAACTTTATTTTAACTTGAACAGGTAAAACTAGTTAATGGGATATTTTTAGCAGGAGAAATCTAGGTTGTAAAGAGATGAAGTTAAACTAAGCATTTCAGATAGTTTGATAAAAAGTGCTTAAGCATGGTATAAGTGTAAAGGAAACATGTTCATTCTAACTTTATGTTCCGGGATAACGGGTGGCGACCTGGTTTCCCATAATGAGAGGATTTGAATATTTATGATAGATAATTTTTGGCGTGATTTACCGCGACCTTTTTTTATACTGGCACCAATGGAAGATGTGACGGATGTTGTTTTTCGCCATGTGGTGAGTGAAGCAGCTAGACCAGATGTGTTTTTTACGGAGTTTACAAACAGTGAGAGTTATTGTCACCCAGAGGGAATCCAGAGTGTGCGTGGGCGGTTAACTTTTACAGAGGATGAACAGCCTATTGTAGCCCATATATGGGGCGATAAGCCGGAAAACTTCCGGCAAATGAGTATTGGGATGGCGAAACTAGGCTTTCGGGGTGTAGATATCAATATGGGTTGTCCTGTACCTAATGTGACACAGAATGGGAAGGGAAGTGGCCTTATCCGTCGCCCAGAAGTTGCAGCAGATCTAATCCAAGCTGCAAAAGCAGGAGGTTTGCCCGTAAGTGTAAAGACTAGGCTAGGTTTTTCACATGTAGACGAATGGCAGTCCTGGCTAACACATATATTGCAACAGGAAATTGTCAATCTTTCCATACATCTGCGGACAAGGGATGAGATGAGCAAAGTAGATGCTCATTGGGAGCTAATCCCGGAGATTAAGAAACTTCGTGACCAGGTTGCACCAGATACACTTTTGACGATCAATGGGGATATTCCTGACCGTCAAACTGGCTTAGAGCTCGTAGATCAATATGGTGTTGATGGAGTTATGATTGGGCGTGGTATATTCAATAATCCATTTGCCTTTGAAAAAGAGAAGAAAGAGCATAGCAGTAAGGAATTGCTTGATCTTTTAAGATTGCATCTTGATCTCCACGATAAGTATTCAAATTTAGGACTACGTTCGTTCAAGGCTCTTCATCGCTTTTTTAAGATATATGTTAAAGGATTTCGAGGGGCGAGTGAATTAAGAAATCAACTGATGAATACAGAGTCTACAGATGAAGTACGTGAATTGCTGGATACCTTTGTGTCAAAGAACCTTGATGGCATGGGGTAGAAGTGTTCTAATTTAAGATAAGTCATAGTAGGACATTATACTGGTGTGCCCTAAAAAAGGTAGAGTTGATACTAAGCAGTTAATGGCTCGTTTGAAGATCGGACTCGTGCCCGCCATAATACTTGTTTGTTATTATAGTAATCTATATTAGGTTATGAATTTGCAAGTAAAAGTACGCAAATGGGGAAGTTTATTAAGTTCTGCAAAAGTTAAGTTTTAATGAAACAGAAATATATTCCTAACAAAATCAGGAAATACTGGTCCTGATAGTTCTTGTAAAATCACTAACACTACTTGTGTTGCCACATACACTCTGGACGTGTTGGGCAGTTGCGTTGATAGAACTGGTATATAGAAAGGTATATTTTCCCTCAGACTTTTGGTTTTGGGGGAATTTTTATTTTATGGGTTCTATATATGACAAGTTAAAGATGATTTAGGAGTTTACTGAAAAGAACAATAAGATTAATCCTGCATAACTGTGCACAAAATGTAGGATGGATAGATTCGACTCCTGCTATTCTATTAATGAAGGAGGTTAGGGAATGGATTTGCTTAAGAACATGAATGATGCAATGAGCTATATCGAGGAAAACCTTACTAACGAAATAGATTTTAAGATGGTAGCAAGGTTAGCGCATTGTTCTGAATATCATTTTAAAAGGATGTTTTCTTTTCTTGCGGGTATTACATTATCAGAATATATCCGCCGTAGACGACTTAGTTTGGCAGCATTAGAGCTTAACAATAGTAATATAAAAGTAATCGATGTTGCGATTAAATATGGATACAATTCACCGGATTCTTTTACTAGAGCTTTTCTAAATTTACATGGCATAACACCATCAGAAGCAAGAAACAATGGTCAGCTATTAAAAGCATATCCACTTATGACCTTCCAATTGACAGTAAGAGGAGGAAATGAAATGAATTACCGAATTGAACAAAAAGCAGCATTTAACATAATTGGTATTATGAAAAGAGTACCAATTATTTTTGAAGGTGAAAACCCGGAAATTACAGCGATGTGGAAATCTTTGACTATGGGAAAAATAGATCAATTAAAAAAAATCTCTAATGTTGAACCTAGAGGGATGATTCAAGCATCTACAAATTTTTCCGATGGGCGCATGGAAGAAAAAGGAGAACTTGATCAGTATATAGGTGTGGCAACAACACTTGAATGTCCTGAAAACTTTTCGAAGCTTGAGGTTCCTGAATTAACATGGGCAATATTCGAATCGACAGGACCTTTTCCAAGTGAGCTACAGGAAACTTGGGGAAGGATTTATTCTGAGTGGTTTCCATCTTCTAACTATCAAGTAACCAATGGACCTGAAATTTTATCAATTAAAAGTAAGGATTTAACTTCACCATCAGTAAAAAGCGAGATTTGGATCCCGGTTTTGAAAAAGGATAACTAAATTCTAATATGGGATACATTTTTACGCAAAGTTCATTCACGCGTTTATTTTATCGTCATCCTATCAAAATGCATGTTAAAAAAGGGAGTGACCTTTAAAGGACTTTTATAAAGTCCTCTTTTGGCCAGCTCCTTTTTATGTAGTGATAATTTTGTACGTTCTTTTCAGCTCCAACGCCCCTCGGGGTCAGATAAATCTTTTGGAGGATAAAGGGGAAAGCACCTCCTATCTCCGAAAGAACTTTTTTCTGTCGGGTGATTAAGGTGTTTCCACTTTTCTGATGCATCAGAAAGCTTAGGTTTTAGAAAGTGCAATCATAAGGAATGGCGTTGAATTACAAATATGGACTTTCATGTTTCGCTTTAAGGCGATTCCAACGACGCTGTACTTCATCTTCAAACATTTTCAGCATCGGTTTACTATTTTCTTTTAGTAGGTGCTTCGTTTTACCCATTAATTCAAGCCAACCAGATGCACTAATCCGTTTGTTCTTTGCTTCTGGATCATATGTGATCTTTGTTATTCCGCGTTCTACTTCATAGAGCGGGAAGAAACAAGAGTTAACCGCAGCTTCGACGATGGTTTGCCCAAGCTCATCCTTTGACTTCCAGTTTAACGGACAGGTAATTAGAATTTTTCCATAAACAAGTCCTTCATTTTGGGCATACCATTGTGCTTTAGCAGCTTTTTTCAATAAGTCACGATCAAAGGCCTCTGTTCCTGTAAAAACATAAGGAATATGAGTAGCAGCCATAATTTGAGCAGTATCTTTATGGTGGAATGGCTTTCCGTTCTGGAAATTACCTACATTTGATGTACTCGTCATATGCCCCATTGGAGTAGAGTAGGAAAGCTGACTTCCAGTATTCATGTAACCTTCATTATCATATTCAATAATAATCATTTTATGGTTACGTAGAGCTGTTCCGATTGCTGGCCCCATACCGATATCCATTCCGCCGTCACCTGTAACCATAACAAACGTAAAGTCATCATTTAAACCAAGCTCCTCGAATTCACCGCGGCGCTTGCGTTCATTGAACATTTCAACAAGCCCGGATAAAGTAGCGGAGCCATTTTGGAATAGGTTATGGATATAAGTTGCTTTATGTGCACTATATGGATAGCCTGTCGTAACAACCATAGCACATCCAGTATGGAATAAAGCAACGATATCTCCTTCAATTCCTTTGAAAAATAATTCTAGCCCGGAAAAGATTCCACAGCCTGGGCAAGCCCCATGACCTGAAGCGATTCGCTTTGGTTTCTTTGTTAAGCTGCGTAGAGGAGGGATTTTTACATCTAGCTCTCCTGTTTCCTCATTAGGTGTAACTTTTATTAAGCCGCTGATTAAATCCTCTTTTTTCAACGGATTTACAACACGCTTTGGTGCTAGTTTAGGGTTTCCAGGTGTATGTCCGAAATAGTCGAAAGGCTTTTCCACTATACCAGCCGAAGCGGCCTCCAGGGCAAGTTGGAAAAAGTGCTCAGCATCATCAGCGTAAAAGTCTTTGCCGCCTAAGCCGTAGACTCTATTTACAACCTGTGTGCTGTTGTTTCCATACGTTTGAAGTGCAGCACGAACTTCAAGTGCCATGTTTCCACCATGTCCGCCATATGAATCAGCACGATCGCCTATCGTTACTGCTTTAACGTTTTGTAGAACTTCAGCAATCTGCTTTTGTGGGAACGGACGAATCATATTCGGTGAAATTACTCCGGCTTTAATTCCTTTTGCACGTAATCTGTCAACAACATCTTTACACACCTCGGCTGCTGAATTTAGCATAAATACAGCAACTTCGGCATCATCCATCTTATATAAATCTAAAATTGGATATTCTCTGCCTGTTAACTCAGCATATTCTTTAGAGATTCTTTCAAATACTTTTTCGGCATTATACATCGCTTGAGATTGTTGATAGCAATTATTAATATAATCTGGCTCATTCATATAAGGCCCAATCGTCACTGGATTATTACGGTCTAAGGCATGAGGGAAGTTTGGCGGTTTTCCGATAAACTTCTGAACATCATCCTTATTTTTTATAACGCTTACACGGCGTTTTTGATGGGATGTAAAATAGCCATCAAAGGAAACAATGACAGGCAGACGAACTTCAGGATCTTCTGCTAATTTTATAGCAAGTATGTTCATATCGTAAACAATTTGCGGATCACGAGCCATTATAATCGGCCAGCCTGTATTAAGTGCGAAATATAAATCAGAATGATCCCCGTGTATATTCAGTGGACCAGAAATAGAGCGGTTTACTAAGTTTAACACCATAGGGAAGCGGGTTCCCGATTGTACTGGTAATTGTTCTAACATATATAAGAAGCCGTTTGCACTAGTAGCATTAAAGACACGTCCGCCACCAGTGGAAGCGCCGTAGCAAATCCCAGCAGAACCATGCTCGCCATCAGCTGGAATTAAAACAACATCGTGTTCTCCTCTTGCTTTCATTCCGTCTAAAAACTGAGCGACCTCCGTTGAAGGAGAGATTGGGTAATAACCCATAATATGGTAATTTATTTGATGTGCAGCATATGCTGCCATTTCATTCCCGGATTCAAAAACAATGCTTTGTTCGACAGTTCCTTTTTGAAGGCTTGTAGTTTCGCTTTTATAGTTTACTGACATATAGTTACCACCTCTCTGAAATTCTAGTATTTTACTAAATCAAATAAATGAGGAACACGATTAATATCCGCGTATCCATCATCGGTTTCATGTTCATCTGTTAGCGCTTCCACAGGGCAGGCGTGAACGCATTTTAAGCAGCCTTTACAATATTGATAATCTATTCCTTTTAGGAACATTTGTGGGCGACCACGTTTATCATCTCTTTCTTCCCAAACAAAACAGAAGTCAGGACAGGCTGTATCACAGGCTGCACAATTAATACATTTTTCCTCATGGAAATGAGGGAGCATACCAGCACGGGATATACTTAAGTCTTTCAAAATACTATTTCCAGGGTTTGTCACCATTCCACCGATCGGTTGTGTTGCATACCCAAGCACCGGTTCTTCTCTAGTAAACGGTATTTCAATCGAGTCTGAATTAGGTTCGAAGGTTTGAAAAACAACTTCATTGTAGCCACGGTCAAATGTGCGAATATTCGGTTCTACCAAGTGTGGGTACTTGATTTCAAATGCCTTACGGATGGTATTTTTCATAGATTCTGGATCTAAAAAATCCAAGATGCGATAGAGTGCACCAAGCATTGCAGTATTTACTTTTGTTTGTTCTTCTAGTGCGATTTTAGTAGCATCGATAACAGCGATAGTTCCGCCGTTAATCTTCATTACATCTTTTAATTTTTCCATGGATTTTTTTGAATTTACTAAAACCGTACTGTCGTTATATATACCGCTTGTACAGTTTTGTGTTTTGAAAAGCTCATCATGAAAGATTCCAACAACATGAGGGCGTTCAATAGGTGTGGTGTCACGGATGTTAATATCGGGGTCGCAAAAACGAATATGCGCCTTTACTGGTGATCCCTTTTTTTCTGAGCCATAAGAAGAAAAACCAACTCCATTCAGTCCATTTCCAACAACTCCATCTTCAGAAAGCATCTTTCCCGCCAAATTGGCCCCTAATCCACCAATTGACTCTAATCGAATTTCAAAAAAACCTAACTCATTTACTTTAGGTAATGTTGCCAAAAAGATTCCCCCAATCTAATAATGAATATAATAACGAATCTAAATATTGTAAATTTTCAATAAATTATTAGTTATCATTGTAACAGATCGTAAAGTAAAATACAACAGATTTTGATGTAATGAAAGAATGGCGTTATTTTGATTGGTAAATAGGGTTTTTGGACGAGCTATATGAACTATTTTGTAGAAAATTCGGTTACTGTTACAATACAACATGGATTTGTTTTAATACACAGATGGATGCTTTTGGATTATTTTATGAATAGAAATAAAGTTGACTTCTTAGGAGTCGAATCTGGTGTTGATGTTTTAATTTTATTAGCAGCAATCGCTTTAGGTAGTAGAGTCAAAAAAGCTCAATTTTTTATTGAAACGATGCTTATGGTGGAGCTACAATAGTTGGATAATTAAAGAGGCCATATTAAATTCAGCAGCAATTACAAAAGAAGGAACACGCGGATTAGAGTGAGAAAAGGGTAGGAATTCTGACAGGAAAAGGTGGAAAAGCAGAAAATGAGTCAGAATAGGGACCGGATTCTGACAGGAAAAGGTGGAAAAGTAGAAAATGAGTCAGAACTAGGTAGGGATTCTGACAGGAAAAGAAGGAAAAGTAGAAAATGAGTCAGAACTAGGTAGGGATTCTGACAGGCAAAGGTGGAAAAGTAGAAAATGAGTCAGAACTAGGTAGGGATTCTGACAGGAATAGAAGGAAAAGCAGAAAATGAGTCAGAATAGAGACCGGATTCTGACAGGCAAAGGTGGAAAAGTAGAAAATGAGTCAGAACTAGGTAGGGATTCTGACAGGAAAAGGTGGAAAAGCAGAAAATGAGTCAGAACTAGGTAGGGATTCTGACAGGAAAAGGTGGAAAAGCAGAAAATGAGTCAGAATAGGGACCGGATTCTGACAGGAATAGAAGGAAAAGCAGAAAATGAGTCAGAATAGAGACCGGATTCTGACAGGAAAAGGTGGAAAAGTAGAAAATGAGTCAGAACTAGGTAGGGATTCTGACAGGAATAGAAGGAAAAGCAGAAAATGAGTCAGAATAGGGACCGGATTCTGACAGGAAAAGGTGGAAAAGTAGAAAATGAGTCAGAACTAGGTAGGGATTCTGACAGGAAAAGGTGGAAAAGCAGAAAATGAGTCAGAATAGGGACCGGATTCTGACAGGAAAAGGTGGAAAAGCAGAAAATGAGTCAGAATAGGGACCGGATTCTGACAGGAAAAGGTGGAAAAGCAGAAAATGAGTCAGAATAGAGACCGGATTCTGACAGGAAAAGGTGGAAAAGCAGAAAATGGGTCAGAATAGGGAAGGGAATCTGACAAAAACGTGGTGCAAAGGAGATATCAAATCAATCAGAATCAAAGTCACAAACAGAAAGACCCAAGTAAAAACTTGAGCCAATCTGAATAGATAAATTTGCAAAGAAATTTACAAGGTGAATCAGGTCCAATCCGTACTTACTTATAATAAGTATCATTAGTATTTCCGAATACAGTATAGTTTTTCTTTAGTACTCTAGAAATTGTCCTTTTATGCAAATCAACCATACACCAATCATAAATACTTTGAGTAGTAATCTTTCGTTCAGGAAATAGCAACTTAAATTCCTCAGTATTTCTCAAAATAGCTTGTTCTAATTTTTCAACATCCCCACATTTTCCACATATAAAGTTATTATTTTTTATTGTAATCTGGTAGGACCTACAAGTATGACAGTAGATTCCCTTTTGGAGTTGATCAAAATTATAGGCTGGTAATATAGTATGTGGATTTTTTGTTTGGTGTAGTGTTAGTAAGTTTTGGGTTAGTTTCTTATGTCCTTCGCCTAGATTTGATGGTGTTTTATTTAGTTCTTTTAAAAAACGATTTACTTGAGTTGGAAAGATAATAGGTTGGCCTATAGGGGCTTGATATAAGGTGAATTCTGGATTAATAAAAATAACTGATGCTTCAACAAGATAATTTTGCTTGAGATTCTGGAGAAGTTGGCGAAATAGAGTTGCACTTCGTTTTAATTGGTTAACCGGATTCTTAAACTCACGCTTGGTTGTCAGCGAATATAGATTGTCAGATTCTAAATAATAGTCACCTTGATAATTTTTAACATCCAAAAGGTGAATAACCCCCTGCGAAATAATCAATGTATCAATTTGAAAATAAGAATTGTTAACTACTAGCAGCAAGTCATTAATAATATACCTTTCTTCTAGAAGAGTTTCTGCCAGTGAGTCAAATTTCAGCTCCCCTTCATAGCCTTTTTCAAGATTTAAATAGTGAAATTTATCACTTTCAGTCAACTCCATTCTAGTATTTAAATATTGCAAAACCAATAATTCATTTGATTGAGTTCGTACTTTAAGTAGCATAGTCCACATCCTTTCTACTTCATTAATTTTATTATATAAAAAAATTTTAAGAGTCTATTAAATGATTATGATGATTTTGTTAATTTTTTAAAATATAACAATGAATGGACAACCGCATAACATTCGTTTAATTAATGCCGATTGGCTCTATCTAGAAATAGGTATTTCAGCATAATATTGAATTCTAAATAAAACTGATATAAAACCGATAATAAATTAAGAAACATTCTAAATATATTTGTATAAAAATAATTGTTAGAATTGGAGAGTTTATATCAATGTTTAATAGAATTCACTCAATAGATCAGGTTACTGCTTTAATACCTATTCTAAAAGAGGCAATACCTGTCGATATATCAGTTGCAATTTGCGATCTAGAAAAGTTTGTGGCTTATTTTCCTGGGGAAAATATAAATTTAAATATTAAAGTAGGGCAATACCTTAATCCTGAGGAACCACTTGCAGTAGCGCTGAGACAAAACAAACGGCTTAAAGCAGATGTTCCGGCTGAGTTTTACGGTTTTGAGTTTACCGGAACGGCCCAACCCTTGCACAATGAGGTTGGTCAAGTAATTGGTGGGATTGCAGTTCAGATTCGTAGACAAAGTGAATTAATAGCAATTGCTGAACAACTTACACAATCTTTAGTGCAAGCCAATGAACAAATTAGTAGTGTAGCAAATGGTTCCAACTCGTTAGCTGATTTCTCTCAGGAGTTGCTCGGACAATCACATAAGGCAGGGGAGGAAGTTAAAAACACAGATGATGTATTGTCAATGATTAAAAGAGTAGCAGATCAGACGAATTTGCTTGGATTGAATGCAGCAATTGAAGCTGCGCGGGCTGGTGAAAAAGGTAGAGGTTTTGAAGTAGTGGCAAATGAAATCCGAAAGTTTTCAAAGGAAACGGTTGTATCAACGCAGAAAATCCGTGAAACAATGGACCGAATTCAACAGGTAACAAAAAATATGGGGACTTCAATTGAGCAAATAGCAGATGTTGGTCACGAACAAGCTGCTGCAATTCAACAAATTTCTTCTTTTATTGAGGATATTAAGGAATTATCACAAAAACTAAATGAGTATGCAACAAAACTATAATGAATACTTCCTTGTTAATGGAGTTCAAAAGTTAAAGTTGGCATGAGCAATAAAAAACACCTTCTTTAACAATAATAGTAGAATATATCTAATAGATTATTGAATTAAACTGGAGGGATAACATGTCAGCAACTAATATTCTTAAAAATCAACAGCTTGGTTTTCAATGGGAAACTGAAGATCCATTTCTTATTACTATGTACCATAAAGATAATTATCCGGAAGGGAATGATGAACAAGGACCAAATGTTTCATTG
Source organism: Bacillus sp. Marseille-P3661 (assembly GCF_900240995.1). Taxonomy (NCBI): domain Bacteria; kingdom Bacillati; phylum Bacillota; class Bacilli; order Caryophanales; family Bacillaceae; genus Bacillus; species Bacillus sp. Marseille-P3661. The sequence continues at coordinate 1,178,737 of NZ_LT965954.1, read as the reverse complement.
GCAAATAGAGAGTTAGGAAGTGATTTCACTTTACGAGATGGCTTTAGAATGTACCATGGCAAAACGGTACCAGGATTTCCTGCCCATCCACATCGGGGCTTTGAAACTGTCACAGTTGTTTTAAAAGGATTTGTCGATCATTTTGACTCCAAAGGCTCAGCAGGACGTTATGGAGATGGGGACGTACAATGGCTGACAACGGGCAGCGGCTGTCAGCATACGGAGATGTTTCCACTAGTACATAAGGATCAACCTAATCCACTAGAGCTGTTCCAAATATGGCTTAATCTTCCGGCTAAGAGTAAAGCTGCGGAACCAGAGTACAAGATGCTTTGGAACGAGGATATCCCTAATGTTCAGTTTAGAGCGGAGAATGGTCAAAAGACGACCGTAAAGTTGATTGCAGGTTGTTTGCAAGGAAAGCATAGTTTGGAGCCCACTCGTGCATCATGGGCTAAAGATAAAATCAATCATGTTGGGATTTTACATGTTCATATGGAACCAAATGCAACGCTTGTATTGCCAGCTGTATCAGAAACGCTAAATCGAAATCTTTATTTTTATGAGGGTGATTCTGTAAATATAGATGGTGAAAAGATATCATCGGGTCATCGGCTAAAGTTGGCAGGGAGTCAAGAGATTACAATTACCAGTGGAAATAGTGATTGTTTCTTCTTAATTCTTGAGGGTGAGCCTATCGGAGAGCGGGTTGTCCAATACGGGCCTTTTGTAATGTCATCAGAACAAGAATTACAGGAAACATTCCGAGAGTATCAGCGAACAAAGTTTGGCGGATGGCAGTGGGGACGGCTTGACCCTGTACATGATCGGAATGCAGGTAGATTTGCACGCTATGCAGACGGTACAATTGAGAAAAGATAGCTCAGTAAAAAAATTTGTTTCGTTATAATATTTAGCGCCCGTCTTATTATGGCGGAAACAGTCAACTAGATGGACAAGCATCTTATTCCCAAAATCAAAAGCTTAATACGACGAAGTATTGGATGATTGAGCATTTATTTCAAATATATGGTAATATTATAATAAGGCATCTTCTTTGATAAAAGGGTGTTGCATTTTTCCTATAAGGATCACTGTAATGCCGATATTTAAGAATGTCTTATTTTTTTGTTTATAAAAAGGAGGAATTTTAAATGAGAGGGTTTACAAAAGTCTTGAAAAGGTTTAATCCAAGCCTGGGGGTAATATATTATGAACCGTAGTATTCATGAAATTAAAGATGATTTCCTACAACAATTGAATTTTATTGATGAAAATATCAAAGAGCTAACGGAACTTTATATTGCTACCACACCTATACAACAACGAATAAAGCATTATTTTAATTTGTATATCCTGGAAGTAGAAGAGCTATTAGATAAGAATATAATGAATATTTCTTCGATTCCAAAAGTATTTATTGGTACAAAAGTTACGGTATGGTATGAAGATGAAGATGAAACAGAGGACTATGTAATTTGTTTTCCGGAACAATCTGATCCAGATTCTGGTCTTATATCTTTCTTATCTCCTGTGGGCAAGCAGCTGCTACTTAAAAGTATTGGTGAAAAGTTGTTATTAAAAGTTCCAACAGGTGACGTATCAGTGACAATTAAGGATATTACGTATGTTGGCAGCCTTTTAGATGGTCAAAGACATACAAAAGAGGCATAGGACAAAATAATATTTTGGAGACGGTTTGCCGTCTCTATTTTTTAACTTCAAACTTCCCTAAGTATCTTTCCGTGTGTAAAAAACTGCTCATATTATGCTTTAAAAAAGCCAGGTATACATCCATGAATAAATGAATACAAAAGTACCGAATTTTAGATACGTTAGCACAGACGTATCTAAAATTCGGTACTTTTTAATTTAAGAAGGTAAAAAGTAATCAGCCTGCTTAAATTAATTAAATAAAAGTTTTATAAAGTTTCATAAGCTATGTTTGTTAATAAAGAAAATATATAATTTTCTCATAAGTATCATAACCAATTAGGTCTCAATGAGAGCGTTTACAAAAAAGATAGGGGTGTTAAGATGAAGTTTAATTTCAAGAACCTAACATTTCAAGTAATCACAGGGATTATACTAGGGATTATTTGTGGGGCAATTTTCCCAAAGTTCGGAGCGGACTTGAAAGTACTAGCAGATATCTTTATTAAACTAGTTAAGATGATCATTGCACCGATTGTGTTTCTTACAATTGTTGTTGGTATTGCTGGTATGGGTGATCTTAAAAAGGTTGGTCGTATTGGTGGAAAGGCCTTGTTATACTTCGAAATTGTGTCAACAATTGCCTTAGGTATCGGTATTGCGGTAGCAAATATTATTAGGGCAGGAGATGGCTTTGATACTAGCGCTGCTTCAGCAGATGCGGTTGCAAAATATACACAAGCAGCTGAAGAAACAAGCCATGGCTTAATGCAATTTATCATGTCGATTATTCCTGAAAGTTTCATAGGTGCTTTTGCTAATGGTGAGTTATTGCCAGTGTTATTCCTTGCAGTGCTATTTGGAATTTCCCTTGCTGCTTTAGGTAAGAATGGTAAGCCAATTGTAGATCTATTTGAAAAATTTACAGATGTAATGTTTGGGATTGTTAATATTATTATGAAGGTTTCACCAATTGCAGCTTTTGGGGCAATGGCATACACTATTGGAAATTTCGGTATCGGTTCCTTGTTGTATCTTGGAAAATTAATGGCTTCAGTTTATATAACTATGGCTCTGTTCGTTATTTTGGTCTTAGGAGCAATTTGTAAGTTCTATGGATTTAGTATATTTAAATTTATTAGATATATTAAGGAAGAAATTTTCCTAGTAGTTGGTACATCTTCATCCGAATCAGCATTACCTCCGATGATGAGGAAACTGGAAAATTATGGTTGTTCAAAATCAGTAGTGGGTCTTGTACTTCCAACAGGATACTCTTTTAACCTTGATGGAACATCAATTTACTTATCGATGGCTGCATTGTTTATTGCTCAAGCTTTCGGTGTTGATTTAACATTAAGTGAACAATTGCTTCTTCTTGGGGTATTGATGCTTACATCTAAGGGTGCTGCAGGGGTAACGGGTTCAGGATTTGTAACGCTTGCTGCAACATTGGCGGTATTCCCATCAATTCCTGTAGCAGGTCTAGCATTAATTTTAGGTGTTGACCGTTTCATGTCAGAGGCTCGTGCAGTAACTAACTTAATTGGAAATGGTGTAGCAACTGTTGTAGTTTCTAAAATGGAAGGCGAATTTACTCCACAGTTAACAGAAGTTCCATCCAAGAAAGATGGGGAATTATCTGCATAAATTATTTTACAAAAAGCTGTTCTATTCAGGGGCAGCTTTTTTTGTTTATAATAAAGTTTAAAATTAGTGCGTTTTTTTGGAGTGAATGATGTTGAAAAAAAAATTTAAGCTAAGTACTATTATTACTTCACTTGTGTGCCTTGTAGTTTTAGTTTCACTATTAATTACGGATGTTTTAATAAGCACTACAATAAATGAGTATGTTAAAGAAAATCTTGAAAAAAGAGCAGCCACGATTTCAAAGATAGTTGCTAACTCACAAATAGTTAAAAATGGATTAAAGGAAGGCGGAAACGTTGAGGCAATCCAACCGTACGCTATTGATATCCAGAAAACTACAGATGTTCTTTTTGTAGTTGTTATGGATATGAATGGATACAGGAAATCACATCCTAATCCTGAGCGTATTGGACAAAAGTTTGTTGGAGGAGACGAAAAAGAAGTATTGAAAGGGAAAGCGTATGTCTCTTTCTCAGAAGGAACACTGGGAAAATCCTACCGAGCTTTTACCCCCGTATATGATGAAAATAACGTACAAATTGGGGCAGTGGCAGTAGGGATAGCCTTGACAGAGGTTGATGAAACGTTAAGTAGTGCTCGCGATATTATTCTGTTAGCCACTATCATTGGCATTTTATTCGGGATAGTCGGGGCATTAATCGTTGCAGGTTACATAAGAAAGACACTCTTTGGATTAGAACCTTTTGCAATTGCCAAAATTTTAGAAGAGCGGAATACAATGCTGCAGTCTGTTCATGAAGGGATTGTAGCTGTCGATCAGGACTTTACAATTACACTAGTAAATAAGTCAGCTAGGCGGATATTAAAAAAAGCAGGAATTACAATTGATCCGATTGGAGTTCGAATCAATGAACTGTTACCAGCGTTTTCGTTAGATGAAATTATGAAAACAGGGGCACCAGAGCTAAATGGAGAGCATAGTGTCAATGGGGTAACAATTCTTGTGAACAAAGTGCCATTAATTGTAGATAAACAAGTTGTCGGCGCAATCTCCACTTTTAGAGACAAGACTGAAATAAATCAATTGGCTGAACAGCTAACAGGTGTGAAAACATATGCAGAAACACTTCGTGCTCAATCACATGAGTTTATGAATAAATTACATGTTATCTTAGGTATGGTGCGAATGGGTATGTATGATGAATTAGCAGATTTTATCAGTACGCTGGTTAACCATATTAATAATGAAGTAGGAAATGTTACAAAAAGTATAAAAGACCCGGCAATAGCGGGATTTATTCTAGGAAAGCTAAGCTATGCCAGGGAAGAGAATGTAAATTTGTTGATCAATACGAAAACAGTAATTCCAGGACCGATTAATTTGGAAATCACTCATGAGGTTATTACAATTTTGGGAAACCTGATTGATAACGCCATTGAAGCAATGGAAAATAGTACTGAAAAAAATGTAGAGGTAACATTTAATTATATTCAGAAAAAGCTCGAAATAACTGTCGCAGATACGGGTTCAGGAATACCAAGTGTTGTAATTGATACTGTATTTGAAAAAGGTTACTCTACAAAAGGACAAAACAGAGGGTATGGATTATATTTGGTCAGGAAAAGTGTTGAAAAATTGGGCGGTAAAATTAGAATTAATACAGAATCAGAAAATGGAACAGTAATATGTGTTGAAATACCTATAGAGACGCAAACGGGTGGTGAAATTGATGATTAAAGTTCTAATTGTTGAAGATGATCCGATGGTTGCAGAAATTAATAAACGTTACCTAGCAGAAGTAGACCATTTTATGTTAATTGGAGTTGCGCATTCTGTTGATGAAGCACTTGGGTATATTGGAAAAGAGGAAATTGATCTTCTGTTATTAGATGTATACATGCCTGGTAAAAATGGTTTAGAGCTCTTAAGCTATATTAGAGAACAAGAAATAGGTATTGATATTATTCTTATTACTGCGGCATCTGATGCGGGGAAGATAAAGATTGCACTAAGAAATGGTGTGGTTGATTATTTAATAAAGCCCTTTGAATTTGAACGATTTAGCCAAGCCCTAATGTCATATCGGGAAAAATATATACTATTTAATAAACAGCACAATATAAGCCAACAAGAGCTTGATAAAATGTTTCACCTTAAAGAGCATAAACCGCAATCTTTTGAGACACCGCACTTACCAAAAGGACTTACAAAAGTTACATTAGAAATAGTTGTTGAGGCTATAAAAGAAATGAGCAAGGTACCTTTTTCAACCGAAAATATAGCTGAACGTACCAATATATCAAGAGTATCTATCGGGAAATACCTGAAATTTTTACGGGATATTAATGTTTTAGAAGAAAATATTACATATGGAATCGGACGACCTGTTACATTGTATTCTTATAAAGAAAAAAATGAGTTTGCTCTTAAACAGTATTTGTGATGGTAGATACATGTGCAGTATATCGTCATGTTGTTAATGTTTACATGTATCACACTTGAAATTCAACTTATAAATAGCATAACGTAAAAAGTGTCTAAACTTTTGTACTTTGAAGTTTAGGCGCTTTTTTATACCTTTTTTAAGATATTGAACCTGTTTTGAAAAAGCACAAATTTTAGGCTAGAAATTCCATTTTACCTGTTATATAATCTCAGTTAAATAATAAAATTGTTATATAACAAACGGAACGAAAGAAAAATATTCAAAAGAAAAGGGGAAATAGCTATGAAAATTGACTCAATAGCCCGAAGAATACTAGGTTGGAAGTTAAATAGATGGGATAAATGGTATGATCCTGAAAAAGGTGTTTTTATTCATGAATCAGAGTTCCAGCCTGAACATAACCTTGAACATGCACTGTTAATTGTAGAAAGATTACAGAAGTTTGGTGTTACTTATCAAACAAACGGGGGTACCGAGGTTTGCTTTAATGAAGTAAGAGAAACTGGTGATACATTGGCTCAAGCCATTACAAATGCTGCTTATTCAATCATCGAAAAGCGATCAATCGCGGCAACAAATAAAATGTGGACTCAACTTTGCTAGAGGTTTCTAGCTTTAAGAAATCATTTTAGATAGATGTTTTAGTATGCCTTACCTACACATATTAAAGAATGTAGGTAAGGCATATTTATTTTCAATCAGCTTAGCGCAGGTGGGTCTCAAACCTATTGCGAATATCTCGGATAACTGATTGCCAAATCAATGTATCAGTTGTTATTAATTTTTTGAATGAAGCAAACATCTCTTTTTGTTTGACTAGAAAATCGGGAGCATCTTGCGTTGGTAACTTTGAGCGCATCTCTGTAACGATTTGCTGAACTTCTGGTGAACGCGGTCCCCATACAGCTAACTCTAGACCGTCCTCATCAATAATAATAAAAATTGGAATAGAACGAGCTGTACCATTTGTTAAATACTGATCCATAAGTTCTAAATTCTCATCACGAATGAGAAATCTTGTTTCAAACATTGCGATTTCTGCCAGACGTTGCATTACAGGCACACATAAAGCAGCATCGCCGCACCAGTCGGCTGTTAACGTAATAATCCGTAGCTTTTTATCTTTTAATTTTGAAAAGTACTGGACATCATCAGAATTTAATTCTAATTTGTTGTAAATACCTTCCAATTCGCTGCGGTTTACCATCATTTTCTCTACATATTCACTGAATGTCATTCCTCTAGAAAACCAATTATTTAATGACATGTACGAAGGCTCCTTACTCTCAACTTTAACAAGAGGTTTTTAATTAAAGGTTAACATATCGCAAGACATTTTCTAAAATAATCCGCTCAGCCCGTTAAATAAGTTATTTAATATTGTTTAAAATTTGTTTGTTATTCATTCATATGGTTAAGCATTAAATTCATTTCCAATTATAAATCTTGCTAAAAGGACGAATACTACAATAAACAAATATGACTTAATGGAGGGAAATATGGCACAGAAGGAAGGATTATTAAAAAAAGGGAATAAATCGGCTTTAATTGCAGCTATTGTAAATACAATTATTTCGATAGTTAAAGGGATTGCCTTTTTTATAACAGGTAATGTAGCGATGTTTGCTGAGACGATGCACTCCTTAGGCGATGCCGCGAATCAATACTTTGTTTATATTGGAAGTGCACTAAGTAAGAAAATGCCTACAGAACGCTTTCCGAATGGTTTCGGCCGTCTTGTTAATTTAGTGTTACTTGGAGCCGTTATTATTGTAGGGATAATGAGTTACGAAACGATCAAAGAAGGTTATCATCACATTTTGCACCCAATCGAATCCACTGGAATCGCCATTAACCTAAGTGTTTTAGGTTTAGCAGTATTGTTAGAGTCTTATGTGCTTTATAAAGCAATGAAGGAGGTACTGCATGAAACCCATATAGAGGCAAGTGGATTTGCGATATTTACGAAAAGTTTCGGTGGATTAAGAAGAGCGAAACCAGCTACGAAACTTGTGTTTATGGAGGATTTAGTTGCGACCTTGGGCGGGGTCATTGCGATTATTGGAATATTACTTTCCTATTATGCAGGTTTACACGCTGCTGAAGGAATTGCATCGATTCTTATCGGTATTATGATGTTTTATGTAGTGGGTAGAGTATTCTTAGATAATGCAAAAGGAGTATTAGGTGAAGCGGACCGAGAATTGCAAGATAGGATTGCAAAATATATTTTTTCAAATCCGGAAATAAAAGATATTCTGACATTACATGCATTAAAAGAAGGTGAAGATTATCATATCGAAACAAAACTAGAAATTGATCCATCTTTAACGGTTGCACAAGCACATGAAATAAAAGATCGAATTGAGAGCAAGTTACAAGAAATTAAAGGTGTTACAGATGTAATTATCGAATTTGCTAAAGATGATGGTGTGCGATCATGGAATAACAAATTTACACCTGCTTTGAAATAATGTTTCGGTAATGGAGCCTAACAATTAGAATTAGGCTTCTTTCCCATGTTGAAAAGGGCATGCTCAGCTTTCTGACAATTGTACTGTTTTTTCATTAAAGATGATTGAAAATTTAATGGAGAAGGTATATTATTAATAGTGGATATAGGGTTAATAGCTCTCGTCTATTAGTAAATATATGATGTTAGTTTGAAAAATGCTTGTAATGATATTAGGCAATGAATGTCTAGATATTTTTTAATGCTAGAATTTAAGCCAAAATAAGACGTGGGATAGCTACGCTTATTTTGGCTTTTTTATGTATATAATAAAAAGTTATACACTTAGTTGAAGTATAGAAGTAGAACCGGGAGGGATAGTATGCAGGTGGAGATAGATGAAATAACACGTTTGAATTGTCTATTAAATATTTACGTTGATGCGAATGTAGATAAAGATTTCTCTGTTTTATCAAAAAACGAAGATCCATTCTTTATATTTAACCGAACTGGACAATTGGTTTATGTTAATGATCTTTGCGAAACGCTCTTAAAGTATTCTAGATCTGAACTATTGCATATGGCACTTGGGGATATATTTAGCCCTTCTGTATTAAATGAATCACAAACATTTTTTCTCCAAAAAGACATAGAAAAACTAGTTAATTTTGATTCTCAAATTAAAAGGAAACAGCAAAGAAGTTTAGTAGACGTAAATGTTACTACCTTTCCAGTCTTCTTTGAAGAAGAGATCGTTGGTAGCTATGTAGTTTTAAAGGATGTTACTTTGATTAAAAAGGAAAGAGAAAGAATCTCACACAAGCAAGCTGTCGCAGGACAATTGGCAGCTGGAGTTGCACATGAAATTCGCAATCCAATCACAGCAATAAAGGGCTTTTTACAATTAATGATGAAAGAGTATAAAGGTGAGATATCCTATTTTAATATAATTGATTCGGAAATTAATCGAATTGAAGCGATATTAACAGAATTAATGGTTCTAGCAAAGCCTACTAAAGTGAAATATAAAAGATTGAATATACGCTTGTTAGTTCAACATGTCATAACACTAATGGAGTCACAAGCATTACTAAATAATGTTGAGGTAAAAACAAGTTATACTATAAAAGATGAAACAGTATTTGGAGATGAAAACCAACTAAAGCAAGTTTTCATAAATTATATTAAAAATGCTATTGAAGCAATGCCTGAAGGTGGCAAACTAGAGGTCGAGGGTCTGAAACTGAATGATGACATTGTACAGTTTCGGATAATTGATCAGGGATGTGGTATTCCACTAAAAGTTATAGATAAAATAAATGAGCCTTTCTTTACAACAAAAGAAAATGGTACAGGACTTGGTTTGGCTGTTAGCTCCCAGATCATTCAGGACCATAAGGGTGAATTTAATATAAAAAGCACGATTGAGGGAACATGTATCGAAGTAAATTTGCCTATAATGCGATAATTATTGCTGAATAGTTTGAAGTGTGTTAAAATTCATAGGTCTAATGTCTTGCAGTCATTAGTTAGGGAATTCTTAAAAAGTTATAACAACTCAAATCAATACATAAGCATGTATGGTAAATGGAAGAAACTACAAAAATAGTCGTCTTAGCCGTGGCCTAACTTCTTTTCTGAAGTTAGGCCTTTTATTATTTTTGAGGAAGGAGAGGGACATGATTAAATTTGTTCAAGATGATTTGCTGTATTTAAGTAGTACTTTCAGTAAACTATTAAAACGTAAATTTGGTAAAGGTCCAGAAACGTGTTTAGTAATGATAAAAGGGTCTAGGCTATATGTATACATGCGAAGTTTTATAACCCCGGCGGAGGAAGTTTTGAAGAATCAGGATGAACTAAACTTAGCAATTCAATTTCGCTCTGCAGTTATGAGTTCAGTTACGAAGGAATTTATATTAGCAGCCTCAACTGTGTTAGGGAATGCATTTGATAATTTCCTACATGATTGGAATTATGAAACAAACACAGGGATACTTGTACTTGAAAAAGCTGCAGAAATCCATGAAAGATTAGTAGATGTATCTATTGAGAATACTCTATTTAGCAAGCTTAAAGATATTGGAGCAAGATACCATAAACAGCCTGCAAGCTTGAAAGTTGTTAAGTATACACATAATATTTGTGCGATAGAATCTAAAGAGGTTTTATTAAAAATAGAAAGTCTCGTTTATGAAAAAGGCAACATAGATGTACTCCTACATTATTCAAGAGAAGTAAAAAGCGGTTATTACAAGCATAAGGGAGTATTTGAGGATCTATTTAATCGTTTAATTGATGATATCTTTATTTTATGGGACTATGAAGGTGATCGGAATTATCTTATTTTTGTTTTTAAAAAAGAAGAATATTTAGTGAATTAATAAAAGAAACATGTTGTTACTAGGATCATCCTACATGCAATATGTTTTTTTATTAATATATATGAACTCTGCTATTAGTAACAAGACATTCGTATATACTACATGTATATAAAGTAAATTGTAGAACAATTTCTAATCGGTATATAAGGAGTTTTGTAATTAAATGGAGAACAATGAAAAGGAAGAGTACATTAGTAGTTATATTAGTAAATTATTAAGAAAAAAGTTTGGTAAAGGACCGCAGAATTGTCGGACAACCGTTACGAAAAATCATCTTGTTACATATATACGTGGTTTTTTAACTCCAATGGAAGAAATCTTATTACAACAAGGACAGCAAAAGTATGTCGATCAAGCCCGCACAGTAATAATTAATCACCTTTTAGATGAAATAAAGGGTGTTGTTCAAGTGACATTTGAAGTAGAAGTGGAAGAACAATACCATGATTGGAATTTTCCGAATAACTCAGGAATAATTATTTTGGTCTTAGAACAGGAAATAACACCTGCAATTAAAACGGATATTGATGTTAGAAGTTTGGAATTAGAGATAGAACGAATTAGTTTATTAGTAGAAAAAATTCCGGATAGGATTTTTTTATATCCTATTTCCTCATCAATTTATCTAATTGAAAGGATTGGCATACTTGTTCAAATTGAAAAAGCATTAATTGAAAATGGTTTCCACACAGAATTACTATTTACAAAGGATGAATTAGAAAAAAGGTATTTTCACCGTGATGGTAGATTTGAAACTATTTTTAAGAACCCTGTAAGAGACATTTTTGTTGATTGGAACCTAAAGAAAGATAAATCAATGATGGCGTTTATAGTTCGTTCATAAGAAGCGGGTGAAATATTCATCGATTCAGAATGGGGTGGATTCTGACGTGAAACGGAGAAAAGTGGTCGAACGAGTCAGAACCGAGGGTTGATTCTGACAGGAAGCGGAGAAAAGCGGTCAAACGAGTCAGAACCGAGGGTTGATTCTGACAGGAAGCGGAGAAAGGCGGTCAAACGAGTCAGAAATGAGGAGTGATTCTGACAGGAAACGGATAAAAGCGGTCAAACGAGTCAGAATCGAGAAGTAATTCTGACAGGAAGCGGAGAAAAGCAATCAATCGAGTCAGAACCGAGGGTTGATTCTGACAGGAAGCGGAGAAAAGCGGTCAAACGAGTCAGAAATGAGGAGTGATTCTGACAGGAAACGTATAAAAATAGCTGATCGAGTCAGAACCGAGGGTTGATTCTGACAGGAAACAAAGAAAAGTGTTCAAACGAGTCAGAATCGAGGAGTGATTCTGACAGGAAACGTATAAAAATAGCTGATCGAGTCAGAACCGAGGGTTGATTCTGACAGGAAACGGAGAAAAGCGTTCAATCGAGTCAGAACCGAGGGTTGATTCTGACAGGAAACAAAGAAAAGTGTTCAATCGAGTCAGAACCGAGGGTTGATTCTGACAGGAAGCAGAGAAAAGCGTTCAATCGAGTCAGAACCGAGGGTTGATTCTGACAGGAAGCAGAGAAAAGCGGTTAATCGAGTCAGAACCGAGGGTTGATTCTGACAGGAAACAAAGAAAAGTGTTCAATCGAGTCAGAACCGAGGGTTGATTCTGACAGGAAACAAAGAAAAGTGTTCAATCGAGTCAGAACCGAGGGTTGATTCTGACAGGAAACGGATAAAAGCGTTCAATCGAGTCAGAATCAAGGAAGAAAAGTGTTCAAAAGGGTCAAAAACGAAGTGTGATTCTGACTTAAGGTGATTGCTCAAGACACCTTCTTAATTAAACAAATGTTTAATTAAATATCCGACATAAGCTGAACGAAACTAGGTCGACAGATTTTATTCTCTTCCTTCAAGTCTTTCTAACAGTTGATATGGCCTAACCTTAAAACTTTCATATGGGATGCAGCGTACGTTCATTGCATCTAACACTCTTGGAATAAATTTTCCGCGTTTTATATACTTCAAGACATTGGATGAATCGAGTTTAACGAAGCGGACAGCTTTCGTTTCAGCTGATGTAGTTAAAGAGCCGCCAGTCCAAACTCCTCGAAAAACGACCGACACAGTATTGCCGTTTGAGTAAACCCCTGTTACACCTTGTAATTTTACAATTAAACCAGTTTCCTCATAGATTTCTCGAATAAGGGCTTTATCCAATGTTTCACCATTATCCACTCCGCCACCGGGTAATTCCCAAGTATCTTCTCTCCAATATGTTGTTACTAGTAAAGTTTCGCCATTGTCGTTTGTAATATACCCACTGACAGATACGTTCTGCTTGGGAGTTTGGTTGTATGTCCCCGTCTGAGTTAAATAATCTTGATTGGTGTTTAAGTAGGGCATGCCAATCTTTTTTAGATAGCTTTGAGCTCGTTGGTATATTACATCTCTTTTAACTCGTTCCTCTATTCTCAAATAGTCCTCATAGCTAGGGTATTCCCACATGGTAATGATTTCACTTTCTGTTTCTGTAATCCATTGCCCGATCAGTTTTGCACCGTTTTTAATTTGATTAGGCACTATGAATTTTTCAAAATAACTAGTAAAATCGCAAACCTTTTCAGGGTCAATTCGATAGACATCTCTTCTACAAAACATACAATTATCCTCTCACCTGTATAGTTTTTCATTCCATACATTGTACGTAATAGTCGTTATATAAGTGCTTAAACGGCATTCAATTAAATATAACTGTTCGCTCCATACTACGTTGTTAATAAGCAACTTGATTCGGTTAAAAAAGACTTACAAATGCCAGAACAACATCTGAGTATCCACTTTAGAGATATTATTAAACATAATAGTTTAATAAATTTTTTATTCACAAATCCGACACATTTTTAATTAGTCCTTGATACTTATAAGTTTTCTATAGTGTTAGGGGTATTTAAGGTGGTTTTTCTGGGCTTTCGCCTGTGATTTGACTCACTTCAACGAGAATGTTTCGCAACTATTATAAAGGTAAGAAAACAAAGGGGGGAAAATTCAATGAAAGCTACAGAGGTTAATACAATTGATACTCAAGAAGAGGTGCAAATTGAGACAGTTCATGAAACTTCAAAAGTTGGTACTTGGATTTCGGTAGGAATTGTTGGAGCAGTTATTCTTGGTACTTATTTAATATTATACGGATTATATATGGATAGGTTTTAGGAAGGGGAGAGATGAAAATGCATTTAGATGAAAAGATTTGGCTAACTATAAGTTTTGGAATGATCATGATGTTTATGATTATTACTGGTTATCAAGCTTACGCATTAGAAATGGGACCTCCGGGTGGGATGGAAACAATTGATCCGCAGAAAGTTGATGAAACAGCACCATTTGACGAGCCAGGCATTAAGCAAATTGGCGAGAACGAATATGAAGTCGTAATGACATTACAATTATTTAGTTTTACACCGATGAATATTGAAGTCCCAGCAGGTGCAACAGTACATTTTACAATGACTTCAAAAGACGTTACTCACGGTTTCCAAGTGGCAGGCACAAACCTTAATGCAATGGTATTGCCAGGTCATGTCACAAAAATTACGCAGAAATTTGAAGAACCAGGCGAATATTTAGTTTTATGTAATGAGTATTGCGGTGCAGGACACCAAGTAATGAGTACTACAATTACGGTTAAATAAAGGGGGGAAAGAAAGTGCAAACAGCTTTAAAAACAACAACAACATTTAAGCAAAAAGCAAATCATGTTTTAGGAGTTAATGTAGAAGACGCTAAGATATCGAAATCATATTTATCTGTTGCATTTATCGCATTATTACTAGGCGGACTTCTAGGATTACTTCAAGGATTAAACAGAGCTGGTGTTTTAGAATTACCATCTTGGTTAAATTATTATCAGGTTTTAACAGCGCATGGTTTACTATTAGTGGTTGTATTATCAGCATTCTTTATGATTGGTTACTATTATGCAGGGCTTTCACATACATTAGGTGGTTTATTACCGAAAGTAAGAAAGATCGCATGGGTTGGTTTTTGGTTAAAGATTATTGGATTTGTATTAGTTGTGATTCCGGTATTAATGAATGAAGCATCTGTTATGTATACATTCTATCCGCCGATGGCAGCTCACCCAGTGTTTTACTTTGGTTTAGTATTTATCGTATTAGGTGTTTGGGCGCTTTCAATCGGAGCATTCATTCAAGTAGCGAATTGGAGAAAAAATCATAAAGGTCAACATCTTCCGATTATGGCTTTCTTTGCAACAGGTTCATTTGTTCTATTAGTAGGTGCAACTTTAATGGTTGCTGTTGAAGTATTGTTTATGATCATCCCGTGGACACTTGGTTGGGTAGACACAATCAACGTATTGCTTGCCCGCACATTATTCTGGGCATTTGGTCATACAGCCGTTAACATTTGGTATTTAACAGCAGTTTCAGCATGGTATGTAGTAGTTCCGAAGATTATCGGCGGACATCGTTGGAATGACTTCTTAACGCGTTTAGTTGTAGTACCTTTAGTAATTATGAACATTACAGGTGGATTCCACCATCAAATTATTGACCCAGGTATCAATGAAGGCATCAAATTTATGCACGTATTTATGAGTTTAGCAATTGGTTTCCCTTCATTAATGACAGCTTACGCGTTGTTTAGAGTAATGGAGCGTACTGGAAGACAAAAAGGTGGAAAAGGTGCTTTAGGTTGGTTGAAAAAAATGCCATGGGGTGATGTTCGTTTCTTAGCTCCATTTATCGCGATGTTGGCTTTTGTTCCTGCCGGAGCGGGTGGTATTGCTCAAAGTACGAACCAGTTAGACCAAGTTGTTCATAACACAATGTGGATCGTTGGTCACTTCCATTTAACATTGGGTATGTCAGTTGTTATGACGTTCTTCGGTATTAGTTACTGGTTAGTTCCGTATCTTTCAAAACGTGTGTTAACACCAGCGATGAATAAATTCGGTGTTGTCACAACGATCCTTTGGACGATCGGTATGGCTACAATGGCTTTCTCAATGCATATTGTTGGTTTATTCGGATCACCAAGAAGAACTTCTTTCACAACATATGGCGAGTTTTCTTCAACATTAGGTTGGGACCCGTATATGGCTGTTATTGGTGTAGGAGCGACTATCTTATTAGTAGCAGTTCTTATGCAAGTGTACGCAGTATTTAATTTAATGTTCTTTGCACCAAAAGGTGAAACAGAATTCCCTATTGCTGAAGAAGAACCAGGTGCAGCGAAAACTCCATACTGGACAGAGCGTTGGGGAATGTGGGTTGTGTTCATGATCATCGTTGTAGCAATGGCGTATGTACTTCCAGTTGTTGATATGATTGTAAATGCGCCTCCAGGATCACCACCATTTAAAACTTGGTAAAAAGAAAAGCGTAAGCGCCTGGGTCAGCCCCGACAGGCAAATGTTCTTCCGACGAAGAAGTCGAAAGACTTCAAGAGGAGGAAGGTTATTTGACCCCGAGGGGCTAGGCGCTGAAGCTAGACAAAAAAGAAAAGCGTAAGCGCCTGGGTCAGCCCCGAAGGCAAGACGGTGAACCCGGATTAAATTAGTAATAAGTTAAATATTTTTATAGTTTTAGGAAAAAAAGAGATAGCTCGTTTATTAGGGCTATCTCTTTATTCCAACTAAAAGTCAAATTAGAATTTGGGAAGTGATCTACATGATCAAAAACCGGCAAACTAAAATTTCGTGTCTTGTAGTTTTAGTATTTGGAATTTTATTGTTCTATGTAGGCACAGATGGGTTTACAGCTTATACAGCCGAAACTGCAAGAGTAACAAAACTGGTCGAGGATCAGCCTGAATTTCCAATCGTAGGCTTAGAAGATAGTAAGGGACGAACATATTTAATCTCTGAATTTGAAGATAAATATTTATTTATAACATTTATGTATACGTCATGTACAACTGTTTGTATTCAATTAGAATACAATATGTCTCAAGTTTACGATAGGATTCCTGATGAATATTTAGGTAAAGACATTGTGTTTTTAAGTATTAGCTTTGATCCTACTAAAGATGATCCAGCAACATTAAAGAAGTATATGCAGTTATATGAAAGTGATGGCGAAACATGGAGAATGGCAAGAATTCCGAATCAAGAGCAATTGGATAATTTACTAGCGAAGTTTGGTGTGATTGTGATTCCTGATGGGAAAGGAAATTATGCGCATAATTCCGCTTTCTATTTAGTTGATGGAAAAGGAAAACTAGTAGATGTTATGGATTTTCAAGATGTTGATACAGCAGCAACTAAATTACTTGATATTTTAAAAGCAGGGAAGGGGGAGTAAACTATGAATCTTGTTACATTGGGATTGTTGCTTTTAATTGGATTAATGGTTCCTCCTGTTCCTGAGTTAATGGAATCGATTATGATCATTCATATGCATATGCAAATGCCGATGTTGGTGATTGCAGGTATTCTAATGGCACCTTTCTTTCAAAAACGTTTTTCAAGCTTTTTTGAAAGCTATAATGAAAATGGTATTCCGGGTATTTTGCTTTTTACGATTATCATGTGTTATTGGGCGTTACCACGAACCATGGATGAGGCATTAACCGTACAATTCGTCGAGATATTTAAATTTATAAGCCTACCTTTTCTAGCAGGTGTCCCCTTACGCGATAGTTGGGGAAAGTTGAATAATGTATGGAAAAACGGAGTTATTTCTTTTTTTACAGCGTTATTTATAGCGATGGGATGGTTATATATTCAGTCACCAGCGCAATTATGTAATAACTATTTAGTCATTGATCAGATTATCCTTGGTTGGGGATTTATAACAACCTCAATTGGTATGGTGATCTATTTAATATATTCGTATATTGTGGACCCTTCCGATTATGAATAACAGTGAAAAATCTAGTAAACAGAATTTACTATAATTATAGATCTTAGAGAATGAACTGTCCTTAAGTACGAGCTCTTAGGGGAGGGAAAAAGATGAGTAATAATATTACGCTAACTCAACAAAAAATGGAGAAAGCAAATGTTTGGAATAAAAGTATTTCTAGTATTATCACGGATTTAAAATACCTTTTTAAAGCGGGTGTATTAATTTCCAACGTATTACCAGTTTTTACAGGGCTGTGGTTAGCGCTGTATTTCACTAATACATCATTTGCAACTAAATGGGATATTGTTTTATTAACGATCATCGGCAGCACTATGGTCATGGCGGGTGCTCTTGTTATTAATAATTGGTATGATGTTGATATAGACTCTATAATGGATAGAACAAAAAAACGCCCAACTGTAACAGGGAATATTCCCCTAAAAGTAGTGCTAATGCTTGGGGTATCGCTGTCAGTGTTGGGGATGATCTTGTTGCTATTTACAACAATTGAAACTGTTGCATACGCATTTGTCGGTTGGTTTACTTATGTAATATTGTACACCATGTGGTCTAAGCGAAGATATACGGCTAACACACTAATCGGTAGTGTTTCTGGAGCGGTGACACCGATGATTGGCTGGGCGGCAATTGATTCTGCTCTTCATATTGTACCAATTACGTTGTTTGTTATTTTGTTTATTTGGCAGATGCCTCATACCTATGCAATTGCAATGAAAAAATGTGATGAATATAAAGCAGCAGGAGTTGCGATGCTACCGGTTGTACGAGGTTTCAAAGTTACAAAGCGGCATATGGTTGTATATATTTGTTTATTACTTCCATTACCACTTTTCCTAATATCGCTTGGTACAGTATTTGTTGTTATTGCAACATTGATGAATGTTGGGTGGCTAATATTGAGCTTTAATGGTTTTTTTACGAAAGATAATTATAGTTGGGCCCATATGAACTTTATGTATTCTGTTAACTATATAATGATTATATTTTTCATAATGATCCTTGTAACCTTATTTTAGTTGTTTCCGTGCTTAAAATAATGATCAGCAATAAGCTTCCAATCATCGATAAAGGATGACCATAGATTTGGACGCCGTCTTACAGCTAACGGATGGTAAGCCACAGCTGTCGAATAGCCGTGAACGGTATGGATCCTACCACGCAAAGCTTTAACTTCTGTCGCTTCGGGGTTATCAAAAAAAGATTGGACAGCTACATTGCCTAAACAAAAAACTAATGAAGGCTGTTTCATTTGTAGCTGTTCATTGAGATGAGTCATACAAATTTTTCTAGTTTTATCTTTATTATAAGCACGGACAGGTTTTCGTTTTAAAACATAGGTTACGTATAGGTCGTTCATAGTCAAACCCACATGATTTGCAGCTTGTTGTAATGTTTGTCTAGTTCCACAAACAAATGCTTGATCTTCACGGTTTTCGCGAGCACCAGGATTATCTAGGAGAATTAAGATGGGTGCATTAGGATTTCCTTCGCCCCAAATCATTCGTGTTCCATGCTCGTTAAGACCACATTCATCACACGCTTTGAGTCTTTCGGGAGTAGGTTCTTCGGGCCATAATACAGGAAAAAAATCGCTCAAAGCAAAAAACCTCCTAATATAAGTAGATATGGTTATTATCCCCACTATCTTCATCATTATTTTTGACCTCTCTAAGTTTAGTCTTATCTCTATTTCCTTTTTGATAAAAGTTCCCTTAAAAATTATGAGCAGCATATATCTATTATTTTGAATTTATCCATAGGTTTCTGGAGTTACATTTTGGTTTGGTTGCCGTTATAATAAATGGTTAAGAAGCAATACGTAAGTAGTTATATAACAAATCATGATGTTAGTTTTTTATGTAGTAGAGATGTATTATATATTTCAGAGATATGAAATATGAATGGACCTAAATAAGTGATTTGCTTTATCGATATCATCGTAATATAACGCAATGATAGAAAAAGGAGATTCGAATATGAAAAAAGTAACCGGTATTATTGTTTTACTTGTCATCTTTCTAAGTGCTTGTAACCCTCAGCAAGAGACAGGTGATCAAATTAATTTGCTTAACGAGGAATGGGCTACAATTGAAGAAGTGGCAAAAGGAACAGAAGTGAACCTCTATATGTGGGGTGGGGATGTAGGAACCAATTCGTACATTGATGATTGGGTTATCCCTCACCTAAAAGAAAAACATGATGTTAGTTTAACGAGATTTCCAATGGATACAGGGGACTTTATATCTAAGCTGTTAACGGAGAAAAAAGCTGGAAAAGATAAAGGAACAATTGATATTATTTGGATTAATGGTGAAAACTTTAGAAATGCAAAAAATAACGAGCTGCTTTATGGAGATTTTGCATCAAAACTGCCGAACCTTAAGGAGTTTATAGGCGAGGAGCAGCCATATGTACATAATGATATGGGAACCTCCATTGACGGATTAGAAGCACCCTGGGGTAAAGTGCAATTTGTTTTGAATTATGACGAAAATAAAGTAAATAATCCTCCAAAGGATTTTGCAGAATTAACACAATGGGTTCATAACAATCCGGGCCAATTTACATATCCAAATGTTTCAGACTTTACCGGTAATGCTTTTGTTCGTCATCTTTTATATGAGGTTGCTAATAATGAATCAGCTGTTATTACTGAAAGCTTTAATCAAAAATGGCTAAATGAAAATAGTACAGCAGTATGGGAGTATCTAAATGGATTAGAAAAGTCGTTATGGCGCGAGGGAAAGACATACCCTGACTCATTAGCGCAGCTTGATCAGCTATATGCCAATGGCGAAGTAGCTTTCACGATGGGCTTTAATGAGAAACGTACTGAAAGCTTAATCCAGAACGGTGTATTTCCTAGTACGACGAAAACATTGGTTCTCAAACCAGGATCTATTGGAAATACGCATTATTTAAGTGTTCCGTGGAATAGTCCTAATAAAGCCGGGGCTTTGATTGCTATTAATTTTATGCTGTCTCCTGAGGCGCAAATTGCTAAGCTCGATCCATCAATGTGGGGAGAGGGAACGGTATTAAATTTGGAGCTTTTAACAGATGAGCAGTTAAACTCATTGGAGACGATGACTGGTAAGTCCGTTGTACAAAATGAAGAGATTCTTCCAGAATTAGACTCAGCATATGCTGATTGGATTAAGGAGCATTGGGAAAATGAAGTTGTCCAAAACTAGGGTAACATTATTTTTTCGATTACTACCTAGCATATTATTTGTGATAGTCTTTGTTGGATATGGTTTATTTATGGCAGGAGTGGAGAGTATGCAATCCGCTCCTTCTGCCTTTTATCATTATAAAACATTAGTACATAATAAAAATTTTATTGAATCTTTAAAGATAAGTTTAGTTGTGTCACTTACGGCGACAATACTGTCATTGCTGTTAGGGGTGCTGCTGACACGATTGCTGTTTCGTTTATTTTTGCGCGACCACTGGAAGTTTTTAGTTTGGATTCCAATGTTAATCCCACATTTTATAGCTGCTTATTTAGTATTTGTTTTACTAGCGCCTAGTGGCTGGATTTCTTCTCTTTTGTATGAATTGGGGTTGATTAATATAATAAATGAGTTTCCGATTTTAATAAATGACCCCTACTATATAGGTGTTATCGCAACATATGTTTGGAAAGAACTCCCGTTTGTAGTTTTGATGCTGCTACCATCCTATCAGGAATTAGATACTCGTTATGAGGATGTTGTTAAAACGTTAGGAGGTAACTCTTGGCAAGTTTGGACAACTGTTGAGTTTCCATGGCTTTGGCCGATTATATTAGAAATTGGCTTAATTCTTGTAGCCTTTATAATGGGTGCATTTGAGGTTCCAGCATTGCTGGGAGTTACTTTTCCGAAGATGCTGCCGGTTCTTGCTTACGAATGGTTTTATGAAGGAAATTGGAGTAATCGGCCGATAGCACAAGCGTTAATGGTATCACTTTCAATAGCTACCGTTGCTGTAAGCTATTTGATATTAAGTTATAGCCAAAGAAATCGTAAGAAATGGTTAAAAGGGAGCGAACGATAAATGGCAAAACGTACTAAATTGCAGGTTTTAATCATTGCATTTATTATAGCCATCTTTGTTTTTCCTTTATTTTTTCTTGGATTAAAAAGTATTAGCTATAGCTGGAGTTGGCCCGACTGGAGACCAACTGATTTTAACCTAAGGGCATGGATTGCTGTATTCCATGATTCGGATATTGTTTCATCTATTATGATTACAATTTATATTGGAATTGCTGTTGTTTTATTAAATTTTATGATTGCATTTCCAACAGCTAGAGCGATAAGTCGGTTTCAGTTTAGAGGAAAAGTGATGATTGAAACGATCCTTTTTATGCCAATCCTTATTCCGGTACTAGCAATTGCGATGGGATTGCATTTTACAATGATCAGGCTCGGGTTAGCAGATCAAGTATTAGGAGTCATTTTAATTCATCTTCTGCCTACGCTTCCATATGCAATCCGTATATTGAAAGCTGGTTTTGACCGTTTAAATATAGCTTGGGAAGAGCAAGCGATGAGCTTAGGTGGGAAACCAGGGGTAATCTTTTGGAGAGTAACCTTTCCGTTATTGTTGCCAAGTGTTAGAAGTACAGCGATACTAGTGTTTGTTATTTCTTTAAGTCAATATGTATTAACAGCTATTATTGGTGGAGGTCAAGTAAAAACATTGCCACTTATTTATTATCCTTTTTTCAATCATGCGGACGAAGCAGTGATGGCTGCTTTTTCTGTACTGTTTACCTTATTACCAATCTTCTTTCTATTATTACTTGAGATTATTATTCAATCTTATTTACGAATTATTCGTAGACCTTAGTAGGTGATATTAATGTTCTTAAAGATAGGCAATCTTTCGAAAGATTTTTTAAAGGACCCAATATTTTCCAACCTGAACCTTGAGATGGAAAAGGGTGAATTAATTAGTTTAGTGGGCCCTTCAGGGTGCGGGAAGACGACCTTGCTGCGTTGTTTAGCAGGGCTTGAAACCGTCTCGAACGGTACGATCATTCTAAATGATAGGGATATTACATTTGTAAAAGCTGAAGATCGCCCTGTGGTAATGATGTTTCAGCAGCCATTATTATTTCCCCACATGACAGTACTGGAGAATATAACTTTTGGTTTAAGGCAACAAAAGGTTTCGAAAAAGGAAAGAATAGAGAGGGCATATACAATGTTAGAAAAAGTTGAAATGCAGTCCTTTCAAAAGCACTATCCCCATCAATTATCTGGCGGGCAACAACAACGTGTTTCATTAGCGCGAGCACTTATAATGAATCCTTCGTTACTACTGTTAGATGAACCATTCAGCAGCTTAGATCCTTCACTTCGAAAAACGATTCGCGAATGGGTACGAAAGGTCATTAAATTAGAGAATGTCACTGCTTTATTTGTCACGCACGATCGAGATGAAGCAATGTTAATGGGGGATCGTATTATTATTATGAAGGAAGGGCAATTTCAACAAGTAGGGAAACCGGAGGAAATTTACTTTAAACCAATTAACAAGCATTCTGCTGAAACATTATCAGATGGCATCTCTATTAAGGAAGGCTTTGTTCCCAGTGATAAGCTGATGATTACCACAAATAAAACAGGGTCTGCAAATCAAGTGACGATAGCAGCAACGGTAACGCGATGTTTTTATAAATACGGCCTTCAATTTTATGAGTTAAAATTAGGTATTAGCAGCGAGGATATTGTGATTATTCATTCAAATGATAATTATAAACCTGGTGAGCAGGTTTTTATTATGTTCGAGCGTGGATCGATTCATCGGTTTGTGTAATTTTGATTTATAAACGAGTTAAAATAAGTAATTTAAAAGATAATATTAACAAAGGCTATAAATGGTAATGTTGTTATTCGGACTGTAGAATCGGGATAGAGTGGAATGAGTCAGAAACCAGTGCGGATTAAAACAGCCAAGCTGTTAAGGGCCAGAGAGTCAGAAACGGTGTTGAATGAGGCCAGGAACAGCGATCAAAGCAACTGATCGATGAAATGAAAGCATAAATGAAGTAAAGGGGGGATGGTTATGCTGGATTCAAAGGGGCGGCATCTTGTTCAACCTTTTATTGATAAGACAGCACATAATCTTATAAAGGTAGGATTTACAGCCAATACCATAACCACGATTGCATTTATTATTGGGATATTATCGGGTTTATTTATATATTATGATTTACCGTATTGGGCTATCTTTGTTTTATGGTTATCAGGCTTTTTAGATGCTGTGGATGGCACGATGGCAAGGCTGACGAAGCCTTCATCGTTTGGGACAGTACTTGACGTAAGCTACGATCGTTTAGTAGAAATTAGTGTTATTTTAGGACTTGCGTTTCGCTTTCCTGAAGCAATGTGGGCATTACTGCTATTAAGTGTAGCAATTATTTATGCAATGACAATTTTTTTAACGGTTGGTGCTGTTTCTGAAAAACAAGGCGTTAAGTCGTTTTATTATCAACCAGGTTTAGCGGAGCGTACAGAAGGGTTTATTTTATTTACACTAATGATTATTTTTAGGGATTTATTAGTTCCGTTAACCCTGCTTTTCCTAGTTGTTGAGGTATTTACATCGTTACAACGGCTGCGTGAGGCAAAGAAAATTTTATCTTAAAAATAATAAAAAAGTAATAAAGCCTAGATACGGGAAAAAGAGAGGATAAAATGAAAAAATATCAGATTATTGTGATTGGTGGAGGTGCGGGAGGTCTTACGGTAGCAGCAGGTGCTGCCAGTATGGGAGCAACAGTTGCTCTCATCGAGAAGGAAAAACAACTTGGTGGAGATTGTCTTCATTATGGTTGTGTTCCTTCAAAGGCATTTATTGAAGCAAGTAAAATGATCTATTCTGCAAAAAAAGCTGCAGATGAATTAGGGGTATCGGTTTATGGCCAAGCTTCCTTAAAAGTTGCAATGGAGAAAGTGAAAGCTGCAATAGCGGACATACAGGTTCATGATAGTTCTGAACGTTTTCAAAAGTTAGGTGTAGCCCTATATTATGGCGTAGGCCACTTTATAGATTCCCATCATATCCAAGTTGGAAACGGGGATATCATATACGGCAAGCGAATTGTGATCGCAACTGGATCAAAACCAGCCATTCCACCTATAGAGGGTATTCAAGAAATTAATTACTTAACAAATGAGTCAATTTTCAATCTTGAAAAAACACCAAAACGTATGGCAGTCATAGGTGGTGGTCATATTGGACTTGAACTTGGGCAAGCCTTTGCGAGATTTGGCACAAGTGTCACGGTCCTTGAGCCATCATCATCTATTATGAATAATGCAGATGAGGAAATTAAACCGTATCTTAATCGGGCACTTGATAAAGAAATCACTCTTAAACTGAATACAAACGTGTTAAAGGTTGAAAATGTGGGGAATGATAAGCTGTTGACAATAAAAGTCGACGGAAAAGAGGAAACTTTACCAGCAGAACAAGTGTTAATTGCCGCCGGACGAAAGGCTAATATTGAATCACTTCATCTAGATCATGCAAGTATTACTACTAATAATGGGTATATTACTGTAAATGATTACCTACAAACTTCGCAAAAGCATATTTTTGCAATTGGAGATGCAATTGGTTCGTTTCCATTTACACATGCAGCAGGAATGGAAGGAAAAGTAGCGATTTCTAATGCTATTTTTGGCCTTAAACAGAAGGTGAATTATGAAAGTATGCCTTGGGTAACCTATACAGATCCTGAAGTTTTCCATTTAGGAATGACAGAAAATGAAGCGCGTCAACAATATGGCAATAAAATAATAATATATAAAGTGGGTTTAGATATGGTTGACCGGTTTATAGCTGAACGAGAAAAAGACGGGATATTGAAGGTAATAACCGATAAGAGGGGTTATATTTTAGGTGCACATGCTGTCGGAAAAGGCGCTGGCGATTGGATGCAGGAACTTGTTTATGCCAAGCAGCACGGACATAAAATTGGCAGTATCTCAAAAGTTATTCATCCATACCCAACTAGGGGGTCAATTGTCCAACGTGCAGCAGATCAATATTGGCGCGAAAAGTTGTTTGAAAGTAAATTAGGATTATTGTTAAAAAAATATGTGCAATGGTTCCGGTAATTTTTTTTGTTTTTTTTTAAAAAAAATTAATTCCGATGTGAAAACTAGGATTGACATTAGCGCTAATTTTGATAAAATAAACTAAGTTGATAGGAATTATAATATTACTGACTAAAATACACGTATAATATAAATCTACTAATTTTTGTACTCTAAAAGGAAAGGAATGATAAAGGTATGAGTAAAAATCTGTTAGCACATCAGGTCTATAAAATGATGGCCAAAAAAGGTATCAAAAGAAACGCTGATGCCGTACAGTTAGCCATTCCAGAAACAACACCGGATAAATGGAATGTTGCTTTCTTAACGACAGCCGGTGTTCACATGAAAAACCAAAAACCTTTCGATGTTGACGCAGGAGATAATACAGTACATGTTATTCCTGGTGATGTTAGCTACGATGACTTAATGATCACCCATACACACTATGATACAACGGATGCAACTAAGGATATCAATTGTGTGTTTCCTCTTGAAATACTTCGTGAACTTAAGGATGAAGGTGTAATTGGGAATGTAGCTGATGTTCATTTTGGAATGATGGGTTATATTCCAGACACTGAAAAGCTAAAAAATGAAAGTATTCCGATTATCATTGAGCAATTAAAGCAAGCAAATGTTGATGTATTGCTTGCATCACCTGGCTGATATATTTGTCATCAATCCGTGGGATTGATTCAAAGAGCAGTCGAACAAGAAGGAATTCCAACACTCTCAATCAGTCATTTGCCTGAACTAACAGAAAGAACGAATGTGCCAAGAGCATTACACATTAAGTTCCCAATGGGAAGTACCTTTGGTGCACCAGGTCGGTCTGATTTGCAGCGAAAAATCGTTTTAGATATGATTAATGGTGTTACAGACATAAAAGAAACAGGAACGATTCAACCACTCCCGTATAATTGGAAAAAAGATTGATATTAAGGAGCTGAGGTTAACTCGCTATTAGAAAGACCTCAGCTTTTATTGTATTTTAAATCCAAGTAATTTAATAAGAAAACTTATTTATCTTAAAAACTAAAACTATAAAACAATCATCTAGGAGGTAGTTTAATTGAATAAGAAAGTCATATCAAGTTTGACAATAGTTGTCGCCTTAGTAATTGGTTTTTTTGTATATCAAAACATAACAGCTGTAAAGGTTCAGGAAGTAAATGTTTCTGCTCAACAATCAAAAATTAATGAATATGCACATCCAGAATCTTTTATCACACCAGAAGAGCTTAAGGCAATGCAAGAAGATGAAAATCAAGATGTTGTAGCCATTGGTGTGTTAAAGTCAAAAGATGAGGCTATTCCAGGCTCATTCGTGCTTTGGCGCCCTGATTATCAAGAATCAAAAGAAGTTCCATATGGCGGGGTAGCAGCTCCAAAAGAAGATATGGAGAAATTATTGAGTGATTTTGGCGTTAAAGAAGATACCACAATCGTAACATATGCAGCAAATGATCAGCATGATGCAACACGTTTATTATGGCAGCTAAAAGTATTAGGTCATGAAGATGTTCGTTTATTAGATGGTGGTCTTAATGTATGGATCGGTGCAGGTTATGAAACAGCAGCAGCTGCAGAAGTAGGCGACCGTCCGAAAACAGATTATGTTGCAACAAATTTTAACGAGGAAGCATTAAATGCAGATCTTGAGGAAGTAGTGGAAGCTGTAGAAAACACTGAAGACTATTACCTTTTAGATACACGTAGTGAATCTGAGGAAACGGGCAGTGATACGAAACAAGGAGCTTTTGGACCAGGTAAAATCGAAGGTTCAGATTGGATCGAATATTCACAGGCAACTGCTGAGGATGGAACTTTAAAATCAAAAGCAGAATTAGAAGAGCTATATGCGGATGTTCTTAAGTCAGATAAAGAAATTATTTGCTATTGCCAATCAGGTGTTCGCTCAGCATATACTTGGTTTGTATTAACACAAGCAATTGGGTATGATAAGGTTCAAAACTATGATGGCTCTTGGATTGAATGGAGCTATAATGCATATGAAAAACAAGACCCAGCTGTTGCTGAACATACAGAAAATGGTAAATTTTAATCTAATTTATAGAGGTTGATTAAAAATGAACAAAAAACAAAAAGCAAGCCCAATAAAACTTATCGTAGTGATCGCAATCATTGCTGCAGTTTTCTTGATTGCTTGGAAATTAGGACTTGTAGATTTGCTTAAAGATGTTGAAGCGATGCAAGCTTGGTTCAAAAGTTTCGGGGTTTATGCTTATATTTTATTTATCGCAGTGTTCATACTGGTTGCAGTATTTATGCTCCCTGCAGCATTGTTAACAATTGTCGCTGGGATTACATTTGGCTCGATAAATGGAGCGTTGCTTGCTTTAGTTGGAGCAACACTTGGTGCAATGGTGTCATTTTTAATTTCAAAATATGTAGCAAGAGACATGATTGTTGAAAAATTTAAAAACAATAAAATCTTTCAGAAGATCGATCAAGGTGTAGAACATAACGGCGTCAGTTTTTTAATATTAACCAGACTGGTACCAGTGTTCCCTTATAATGTACAAAATTACGCTTATGGAATAACAAAAATTCCATTTGCAACGTATTCAATTGTAACCTTTATAACAATGGCTCCTGGTGCTTTCATTTATGCTTATATGGCTGGCCAAATTGTAAAAGAAGGTTTATCTTTCTCACTGATTATTCAATTTGCAATAGCCGGGATTATCTTATTCCTAGTTTCGCTGATACCAAAATATATTGCGAAGATAAAAGGAATTAGTATGGAAGATTTAAAATAGTAAAAGTAATACTATGATATGCACTATATATAAGCCCTCTTCTTATAAAAATAGGAAGAGGGCTTTTTGTTATTTACTCTTGAATAACGGTGGCAGCAGTAACGAAAAGGGAGTAATCGAACCCGTGAAAAGCAGAAACCAGTGGTAGTGGTAACGAATAGCGGCTAAACGTGCCCGTCAGAGCGAAATCAGGTAGTGAAGGTTGAAGGTAACGAAAAGCAGAATAGCGGCTAAACGTTCCCGTCAGAGCGAAAATGAGGTAGTGAAGGTAACAAAAGAAGTTAATCGTGCCCGTCAAGAACGAAAACCAAGTCGTGGCGGTAACGAATAGCAGTTAATCGTTCCCGTCAGAGCGAAAATGAGGTCATCACGGTAACGAAAAAAGCTAAAGCTCCTCCATTAACTAAAGAAAACGATGGGTCCAATGTCTAATCATGCCCATTAGAGCGAAAATCAGGTAGTGAAGGTACCGAATAGCGGCTAATCATGCCCATCAGAGCGAAAATCAAGTCGTGAAGGTACCGAATAGCGGCTAATTATGCCCATCAGAGCGAAAACCAAGTCGTAGCGGTAACGAATAGCAGTTAATCGTTCCCATCAGAGCGAAAATCAAGTCGTGAAGGTACCGAATAGCGGCTAAAATTGCCCATCAGAACGAAAACCAAGTCGTGAAGGTAACGAAAAGCAGTTAATCATGCCCATCAGAACGAAAACCAAGTCGTGGCGGTAACGAAAAGCAGTTAATCATGCCCATCAGAACGAAAACCAAGTCGTGAAGGTACCGAATAGCGGCTAAAATTGCCCATCAGAACGAAAACCAAGTCGTGAAGGTAACGAAAAGCAGTTAATCATGCCCATCAGAACGAAAACCAAGTCGTGGCGGTACAGAATAGCAGCTAATTGTGCCCGTCAAAGCGAAAATCAAGTCGTGCAGGTAACGAAAAGCAGTTAATCGTGCCCATCAGAGCGAAAATCAAGTCGTGGCGGTAACGAAAAGCAGTTAATCGTGCCCATCAGAGCGACAATCAAGTCGTGGCGGTAACGAAAAGCAGTTAATCATGCCCATCAGAGCGACAATCAAGTCGTGGCGGTAACGAAAAGCAGTTAATCATGCCCATCAGAGCGAAAATCAAGTCGTGGCGGTAACGAATAGCGCTAATTATGCCCATCAGAGCGAAAATCAAGTCGTGGCGGTACAGAATAGCAGCTAATTGTGCCCGTCTAAGCGAAAATCAAGTCGTGGCGGTAACGAAAAGCAGTTAATCATGCCCATCAGAGCGAAAATCAAGTCGTGAAGGTAACGAATAGCAGTTAATCGTTCCCATCAGAGCGAAAATCAAGTCGTGGCGGTACCGAAAAGCAGCTAATCGTGCCCGTCAGAGTTAAAATCAAGTCGTGAAGGTAACGAATAGCGCTAATTATGCCCATCAGAGCGAAAATCAAGTCGTGGCGGTACCGAATAGCAGCTAATTGTGCCCGTCTAAGCGAAAATCAAGTCGTGGCGGTAACGAAAAGCAGTTAATCATGCCCATCAGAGCGAAAATCAAGTCGTGAAGGTAACGAATAGCGCTAATTATGCCCATCAGAGTTAAAAACAGGTCATCACGGTAACGAAAAAAGCTAAAGCTCCTCCATTAACTAAAGAAAACGGTGGGTCCAGTGTCTAATCATGCTCATCAAAGCAAAAACCAAGGCGCGTGGCGGTACCGAAAAGCAAGTAATCGTACCCGTGAAAAGCAGAGAAAGGTGATAGTGGTAACGAATAGTGCTTATAATAGTTCGAAACAGAAAAATAGTATTTAAAAAGCCAATAAGCACGGCGCATATTGGAAAAAGCACAGTAATTCCAGCAATCGATCGGGCTAGTAATGCTGCAGTAACTGCGATAGCTAGTAGAGATGATAAGGCTATAAAGGTTGCTGAAAAGTTAAATATTCCAAAAGCATATACTAGTTATGAGACGCTCCTCGAGGATGCTGTGTATATACCACTACCTAATCATTTGCATAAGGAATGGGGAGTAAAGGCAGCTCGAAAAGGGAAACATGTCCTCTGGGAGAAACCAGCTGCGTTAAATGCACAAGAGGTGGAAGATATGATTGCTGTCTGTAAGTTAGAAAACGTTAAGTTTATGGAAACATTCATGTATCAATTTCATCAACAACATGCTGTTGTAAGAGAACTGATTGCAGCTGGAGGAATCGGGCAAGTAAAATTGATGCGAGCAAGTTTCTCATTTTTTTTAGAGAAGTCAAATAGCACCAACATTCGATTAAATAACAAAATGGGCGGCGGCAGTATTTATGATGTTGGCAGCTACTGTATTCATTCAATTCGCTCAATTCTACAAGCTGAACCACTTTGTGTTCATGTGCATGCACATGTTGACCCTGCGTATAATGTTGATACATCAGCAGTTGGCTATTTGCAGTTTGAAAACGGTGTGAACGCAATGTTTGATTGTAGCTTCGATATGGCATTTAGGCATAAATATGAACTTATTGGAACGAAGGGTAAAATAATTGTTCCGCGGGCATTTCGTCCGGATGTAAATAGTGGAGTAGGCCAAGTTTTGCTACAACAAGGCAATGAGGTTAGAATGTTGGAAGTAATCACTGATCAATATCGTGCACAAATAGAGCATATCTCACAGGCAATAATAGATGATAGTCAACCAAGTTATTCGGGTGAGGATACTTATAAAAACATGAAGGTGCTCGATGCCTGTTACAAGTCGTTAGCATGTCAATCAAACGTTGCTATTTAATATAGTTGTTTTTCGTAAATGAGCCACACCAAAGAATCGCTTCTTATGTATTTTTAGCGGATTAATACTTATGCGGACATACAAATTTTTATTTCCATAATAAAGGTATATTTTAGAGAATTAGCGGACATTTAGTACCTTAAATACGCTCACTCACTTCTTTAAAATAAGTAACGTATCTCCGCAGATGTATGAAAAGTTAGCAAAATAACGCACAATATGTCCGAATATAGGATTAGACAACAGCCAATAACGTATTGGAAACAGGTAGCCAACTTTGTATAATTTTTGTATTTTTACATATATTTATCCAAGGTTAAACTTTAATTATAGTATAATTTTCCTATGATTATATAACTGAATAGTCCTTAGAATAATATTCTTATTGGAGTTAACTGTAAGATAACTCATTTTAGATGATAGTTAATCTAAGGAATGTTGATCGTAAGGGAGAGCTTATCGTGAATATAGCTATTCAATCATGTTTATCGAATATCGCTATAATATTTTTAATGCATTTATGTATCGATACGCTAATTTTAAAGAGAAACAATATCAAAAAATTTTACTTCGACATAGCTATGATTACCACTGTCTCAATAGCAGTTATTATTATGTTTTACCTACCGATAAGGTATGGGGGATATCAGTTTGATTTAAGGTTTATACCATTAGTGTTTTTTGCAATTAAATGGGGTTGGAAGTATGTGATACCGGCATTGATTATAACGATATTTTGGAGATTAGGTATGGGTGGTGCAGGAGCATTACCAGGGGTTATTTTTGGTATGGCTTTACCAACATTGGTTACTTTATTCATAATGAAAATTAAAAAATCAACGATTACCTCTGTTATCTTGTTTTATATAATTAATATGGCATGGTTAATTTCAGACCTGCCGATTATTTATCTCGTTCCAGACGGCTGGAATGTTTTTAAAGAAATTGCGCTATTGCGATTCATATCTTTTAACTTAACAGCGTTTACTTTATATTTTTTTATTAATAGTATGGAAAATGAAGTAAAATTAAAGGAAAAGCTTCAATATTATGCAGAACGAGACCCGTTGACAGGCTTATATAACATTGGTTATTTAGAGGCTAAAATCTGCTCCTATTCAAAAAAGGATAAAAAGATGTATATCATTATGGCTGATATTGATCATTTTAAATCGATCAATGATACATATGGGCATTTAAATGGAGATCATATTATTAAAAGTGTTGCCAAAGTTATTGTTGATAGCACTGAGAAGGCTAATGGTAATGAAGTGGTGGTTGGACGGTATGGTGGCGAAGAATTTATTATTTTTCTGGCTACTGATAATGAACGTAAGATGATTGAGCTTGTGGAAAGCATTCGTTACCAAATAGAGAATACACATTTTTGCACAGAGGATATGGAGCGTAGAGTTAATTTAACTGTTTCAATAGGTGTCTCACAATTACCTGAAAGTGCAAACCTACATGATGCTATAAAACATGCTGATCATTCTTTATATGATTCCAAAAAAAATGGTAGAAATCAAATCAGTTATTCTTAATCTATGAATCTATTCAATATATTAAGCGCAGATGGTTTATGAGTGAGCTATTGCGCTTTTCTATATTGTAGGCGTATGACCATCCCGTCTTGGAGGAGAGGCCTTTAATAAGGTGGATTAATTATAAAATCTGGAATTTTATGATAAAATTCATTTTAAATAACGTGAAAGGAATTGGAGTTGTATGGAAATCAAAACAGTTTCAATTATTGGCTTAGGTGCATTAGGAATATTATTTGGCCATCATTTATCTAAGATAATGCCAAAAGAAAATTTAAGATTTATAGCTGATCGGGACCGTATTAATAAATATGAAAAAGAGCATGTTTATTGTAATGGTGAAAAATGTGATTTTAACTTTGTTTCTCCTGAGGAAAAAAGTGAACCAGCAGATTTATTGATTTTTACGGTGAAGTATGATGGGTTAAAAGATGCGATCGGGGCTGTAAAAAATCACGTTGGCGACCAAACGATTATTTTATCCGCATTGAATGGGATTACGAGCGAAACCATTATAGGTGAAACATATGGGATGGAAAAGCTTTTGTACTGTGTCGCGCAAGGTATGGATGCGGTGAAAGTAGGAAATAGGCTTACATATGAAAATATGGGGATGTTATGTTTCGGAGACAGGGAACCTGGGAAAGTTTCCGAAAGGGCAAAGACAGTAGCTAATTTCTTTGATAAGACCGAGTTCCCTTATGTTTTAGATCTTGATATGGTTAAACGTTTATGGGGTAAATTTATGACTAATGTCGGTGTAAATCAAACTGTAGCGGTATATAAGAGTAATTATGGGGAAATCCAAAAACAAGGTCGAGCTAGGGAAATGATGATAGCTGCTATGAGAGAGGTAATGGCACTGTCAGAAAAAGAAGGCATTGTAATTACTGAGGAAGATTTAAACTACTGGTTAAGTGTATTAAGTAAATTAAGTCCAGAAGGAAAGCCTTCTATGGCACAAGATGTTGATGCACAACGGTTCAGTGAAGTTGATTTATTTGCAGGAACAGTAATAGCTTTAGGACAAAAACATGGGGTGCCTACTCCTGTTAATCAGGAATTATATGACAGGATAAAAATGATAGAGAGTCAGTATTAAAAATTTTATTACTTAGAATTTGTATTCGAATAGGTAACTAACTCCCAGTGAATTCTTTTGCAGAACGTACTGGGAGTATTTTTGAAATACATTTAATAAACTATGAATCATCATTATTGAATAGCAAACGTGGTATTATTTAGTAAATATTTGGGAATTGTTTAGTTATAATGATTGAAAAATATAATTAAAGGAGAATTCTAGATGGATTTAGGCCTACATGGTAAAAATATTCTAGTAACAGGTGGCTCGAAGGGGATTGGGAAAGCAATAGCAAAGGTGTTTGTGGACGAAGGAGCTAATGTTTCAATAGCAGCCCGAGATATTAAAATTTTACAAAAAGCTAAAGAAGAGCTTGGTGGAAATGTAACGATTTATCAAGCTGATATAACAAATGCTACTGATCGGGAAAAGTTGTTAAAAGCTTTTATTGAACAAAACAAAACCATAGATGTTTTAGTCAATAATGCAGGTGGTAGTAATGGGAGTACAGTGGAAGAAACATCGATGGAGTTATTTCAAGCAGCCCTTGATTTGAATTATTTTTCGGCTGTCCATTTAAGTAAACTGGCTGTAGAACAAATGAAAAAAGCGGGAAGTGGTGCGATAATAAATATTACTTCTGTTTATGGTCGTGAAAGTGGAGGTAAGGTGACATATAATAATGCAAAAGCTGCGTTAATTAGTTTTACAAAGGCATTGGCAGATGAAGTGATTCCGTTTGGTATTCGGGTAAATAGTGTTGCACCAGGCAGCATTCTTCACGAATCAGGAAATTGGAAAAGAAGGCTTGAAGAAGATCCGGAAAAAATACAAGCGTTTATAAAGGCTGATATACCGGCAGGTCGATTTGGCACTGCTGAGGAGGTCGCAAATGTTGTTTCATTTTTAGCATCAGAAAAAGCTTCATGGATTGTCGGAGTAAGCATTAATGTGGACGGGGGCCAATCTAAAATGAATTTTTAAAAAGACACATTTTCTGGGTTATGTAATATAGTTTGATCAAAATGATACATGCGAAAGTTACGCTTTTAACTGCTTTTCGTTACCGTGATGACCTGATTTTCGCTCTGATGGGCACGATTAACTGCTTTTCGTTACTGTCATGACCTGATTTTCGCTCTGACGGGCACGATTAGCCGCTATTCGTTACCATCACGTCCTGATTTTCGCTCTGATGGGCAAGATTAACTGCTTTTCGTTACCGTGATGACCTGATTTTCGCTCTGATGGGCACGATTAGCCTCTATTCGTTACCTTCACCTCCTGTTTTTCGCTCTGATGGGCAAGATTAACTGCTTTTCGTTACTGTCATGACCTGATTTTCGCTCTGATGGGCAAGATTAACTGCTTTTCGTTACTGTCATGACCTGATTTTCGCTCTGACGGGCACGATTAACTGCTTTTCGTTACTGTCATGACCTGATTTTCGCTCTGACGGGCACGATTAACTGCTTTTCGTTACTGTCATGACCTGATTTTCGCTCTGACGGGCACGATTAACTGCTTTTCGTTACCGTGATGACCTGATTTTCGCTCTGATGGGCAAGATTAACTGCTTTTCGTTACTGTCATGACCTGATTTTCGCTCTGACGGGCACGATTAGCTGCTATTCGTTACCATCACGTCCTGATTTTCGCTCTGATGGGCACGATTAGCCTCTATTCGTTACCTTCACCTCCTGTTTTTCGCTCTGATGGGCAAGATTAACTGTTTTTCGTTACTGTCATGACCTGTTTTTCGCTCTGACGGGCACGATTAACTGCTTTTCGTTACTGTCATGACCTGATTTTCGCTCTGACGGGCAAGATTAACTGCTATTCGTTACCGTGATGACCTGTTTTTCGCTCTGACGGGCACGATTAGCCGCTATTCGTTACCATCACGTCCTGATTTTCGCTCTGATGGGCACGATTAACTGCTATTCGTTACCGTGATGACCTGATTTTCGCTCTGATGGGCACGATTAGCCGCTATTCGTTACCTTCACCTCCTGTTTTTCGCTCTGACGGGCACGATTAGCCGCTATTCGTTACCTTCACCTCCTGTTTTTCACTCTGACGGGCACGATTAACTGCTTTTCGTTACCGTGATGACCTGATTTTCGCTCTGATGATCACGATTGACTATGAATGTCAATGTTATGATGTACATTTTTGATTGCTTAAGAATGTACATAATCACTCATCATATTTCACGAAATGACCTTTAATTCGTATTGGTGGTTTTGGAGCGATGCTAGTAGAATATGATCATCTTTTAAAGGATGAACCTGTTTGGATTGATCGAGCTGCGCAGTTTGCTAGAAAAAATGTAGATATTAGTGTAATTTCATCTAAAACTCAACTACCATTCACACATGAAAAACAATAGGATAGTAACCTACCAGCCTTCATGTCATAGGACCAATGTCAAAAAACAGTTAAAGAACCAAGGGATTTACTTCTATCAATTCCGGGTATTCAATTATTTGGAAATGGTCGATGCAACATGTGCTGTGGCTCTACGGGTATATATATTCTTGTAAACTATGAAGGGTCGATGAATATCTTAGATGAAAAAATGTTAATGTAAAAAATATCACCAGATATTATTGTCGCAACCAATCTTGGCTGTCATTTGCAACTAAAGCTCGGTGTACAGCGTGGGCAACAAAGCGAACATATTGAGGTTGTTCATTTGGTGGAGCTATTAGCAGAGGCCTGTGGAGTAGATTGAAATTTCTTAACAAACTCTAAAATTACTGTTATTCTAATTTTATGTTACTGACAAAATTAAGTTTAATAGGAAGTAGGCGTATAAAGTGAAACCAAAAGTTATTAATTATAAGAAGCTCCCTTTAGAAATAAAAAATTATATCGAACAATATTGTGATGTGACGTCTTTTGATAATCTTGAAACACAATATAATGAATTTATCGCAGCTTTAAAAGATGCTAATGGACTAATTGGTTCCGGACTTAAGGTCGATAAAGAGTTGTTAGATCAAGCTCCAAGCTTAAAGGTCGTTTCAAATGTATCAGTAGGATATAACAATTTAGATATTGATGAACTAACAAAACGTAACATTATAGCAACTAATACACCGGATGTGTTAACAGATACTACAGCTGACACAATATTTGGCTTGCTGCTAGCAACAGCGCGAAGACTGCCAGAATTAGATGCCTTAGTTAAAAATAAACAGTGGAATGCAATTATTGGCGAAGACCTATATGGAGTGGATGTACACCATAAGACATTAGGGATAATCGGAATGGGCCGTATTGGTCAAGGCATTGCTAAAAGGGCTCACCTTGGTTTTGATATGAATATTCTTTATCATAACCGCTCTCGCAATGAAAAAGCGGAAACTGAATATAACGCTACATATTGTGAATTAGATGAATTATTGCAGCAAGCTGATTATGTTTGTTTAATGACACCGTTAACGCCGGAAACAGAAGGATTAATTGGTAAAAGAGAATTTTCATTAATGAAAAAGTCGGCGATCTTTATTAATGGTTCAAGAGGGGAAACTGTTGTAGAGCGGGATTTAATCGAAGCGCTGCAAAATGGAACGATATTAGCCGCTGGATTAGATGTGTTCGAGCAAGAGCCGATTAATAAAGACAATCCGCTTTTAGAAATGAAAAATGTTGTCACACTGCCACATATCGGATCAGCAACCTATGAAACTCGTTTTAATATGGCTAAATTAGCTGCTGAGAATTTAGTGAAAGGCGTTATGGGGGAAATTCCGCCTAACAAAATTAATTGATCTATTTTAATAATATGAGATAAATATAAGAGCCTATGCTTAATGTTCGTGCAGAATATCCTAAGCTTAGGCTATTTTTAATTGGCTTTGTTAATCTTGCCTGTTAATTTCCGCTCCAATCAACATAGCAGCTTTTAATTAAATGTTTGTTTAACTTCAATGACTTATGACCTACAATCTTCTTTATCCACTAATTAAAAAGGTCCTTCTTTTGTGTTCCATTAAGATTTTTATCGTTATGATACATTTTAAATAGTAGAATATATGTTTAGGAGATAAGGTTGTGGAGTACCCTTAAGAAAAGAAAGGGAGAGGAAAATAGATGAACAGTAAAATTAAAATTGGGTGTTTTTTTCTCGGATTAGCGGCTTTCTTATATAGTACTAGGCATATCACTGCAGCGTTATTGGTCACCAATATGAACAATGAAAGAGCTAATTACTTTGAAGGTGGCTATGATGCAATAGGTTGGGGATTTACGTTTTGGACGTTTTTAGCTTGCCTAACAGGTTTGATATTTTTTTTAAGCGGGGTTTGGAAAGCTTACATTTTTCCTAGAAAACAAAAAAGTGATCAGGACCTAATTCAAAATAAATAGAGATTTTTCAAGTGGCGGCTTTTTAGCGGCTTTTTTTGTTCTCTAGGAAACTTATAAAATCATTTTAATTTCTATAGTGTCCGGGAAGTTCCTCCCTTTTCTTAAAGCATCCATTATCCAAAAGAACTCTTGAATTCGTGCTTATTTTTTCTAACAAAGAATAAATTAGTGTAAAGGTATGATATACATCGATAATACCCTAATAAGCAATTGAATATAAATGTGAACTCAAGTCACAAAGATATTTCAATAAAAAGTGAAGGGGGATTACGAATTATGGAACGTAAGGCCGAGCCTTTTAAAATTAAAATGGTTGAACCGATTAAATTGATTTCAAAAGAAGAAAGAGAACAGGCTTTAATCAAGGGAGGGTATAATTTATTCAATTTAAAGTCTGATGCTGTATATATAGATTTACTAACTGATAGCGGAACTGGGGCAATGAGTGACTATCAATGGGCTGGAATGATGCTGGGTGATGAATCCTACGCTGGTAGTAGAAATTACTATCACTTAAGGGAGACTGTGAAGGATATCATTGGGTACCCCTACATGATTCCCACGCACCAAGGCCGTGGAGCAGAGCAGGTTTTATTTCCACTAGTTATCAAAAAAGGTCAATATGTATTGAGCAATTGGCATTTTGATACTACTCGTGCGCATGTTGATATAGCAGGAGGGAAAGCTATTGATGTTGTAACAGAAAAAGCATTTGATACAACTGCGCCGTATGACTTTAAAGGGAATTTTGACATCGAAAAGCTAGAAAAAATTATTAAAGAAAAACAACCAAAGAATATTGGGATGATTATTATTACGATTACAAATAATAGCGCTGGAGGTCAGCCGGTCTCATTGGAGAACATTCGAAACGTATCTCTACTTGCAAAAAAATATAAAATTTTAACGGTAATGGATTCAGCGCGTTTCGCAGAAAATGCTTACTTTATTAAAAAACGTGAACGAGGCTATGAAAATCAATCCATTAAGAGTATAATTCGTGAAATGTACTCGTATACAGATTTATTAACAATGAGTGCTAAGAAAGACGGTCTTGTTAATATTGGTGGAATGCTTGCTTTTAGCGCTCGTCAGCAAGAATTATACGAACTAGCTCGTTCTTTAGTAGTACCGTTTGAGGGGTTTCCGACATATGGAGGTTTGGCCGGACGTGATATGGAAACGTTAGCGCGCGGACTTCAAGAAGGTATTGATGAAAGTTACCTGGCATACCGGATTCATCAAGTAGAATATTTAGGACATCGTTTAATTCAAGGTGGAATTCCGATCCAAACACCACCAGGAGGACATGCTGTTTTTGTTGACGCAAAAAAAATGTTACCACATATCCCGAGTGAACAGTTCCCAGCACAAGTATTGGCAAATGAATTATATTTAGAGGCCGGTGTTCGTGGGGTTGAAATAGGATCGTTACTTATCGGTAGAGATGCAATAACAGGTGAGCAAATAAAAAGCCCGTTAGAGTTATTGCGCTTAACAATTCCACGGCGCGTCTATACGTATAATCATATGGATGTGGTAGCTGATGGACTAATAGCGATTAAAGAGCGTGCGAGCAGTCTCAAAGGCTTAACCTTCACTTGCGAGCCCAAATTACTTAGACACTTTACAGCCAATTTGAAACCAGTAGAATAATATGAGTTTATAGATAATATGAAAAGATTTAGTTATGAGGAAGTTTGCTTTACTAAATAAACGTTTAATTATTAATGCAAGCTGCCTTTCTTTAATT
Source organism: Bacillus sp. Marseille-P3661 (assembly GCF_900240995.1). Taxonomy (NCBI): domain Bacteria; kingdom Bacillati; phylum Bacillota; class Bacilli; order Caryophanales; family Bacillaceae; genus Bacillus; species Bacillus sp. Marseille-P3661. Next base: position 1,138,940 of record NZ_LT965954.1, on the reverse strand, counting down.
TTAGGAGGAAGTTTTTGTGAAACAAGAAAATCAATGGTCGTCAAAAGTAGGTTTTGTGTTGGCATCGGCAGGTGCAGCGATTGGTCTAGGTGCTATATGGAAATTTCCATATGTTGCAGGAATGAATGGTGGCGGAGCTTTTTTTCTTATTTTTATTGTATTTACTTTATTGATCGGCCTGCCAATGCTTATTTCTGAATTTTTGATTGGACGTAGTACAGGGAAGGAAGCAATAAGTGCTTACGAAAAACTTGCCCCGAAGAGTGTATGGACATTGATTGGTAGAATGGGAGTAGTTGGTTGTTTTCTTCTGCTGACTTTTTACGCTGTTGTAGGTGGTTGGGTACTCATCTATACAATAGCTTCAGTCTTTGGTCTTATTATTCAAGAAGGCGTTGATTTTGGAGCCACATTTGGATACATAACAAGTTCACCTTGGCTGACATTAGTAAGCACAGCCGCTTTCTTAATGATTAACATAATTGTTATTGCTTTAGGCATTAAAGATGGTATTGAAAAAGCGTCAAAATATATGATGCCACTCTTATTTTTATTTTTTCTTATTTTAGTTGTCCGTGCTCTTACGTTAGAAGGTGCAATTGAAGGGGTATCCTTCTTTTTGATGCCAGACTTCACCAAAATTACAGCTGAAGGAATTTTATATGCACTTGGACAATCCTTTTTTGCATTAGCAGTCGGTTTTTCTTGTATGGTAACTTATAGTTCCTATTTAGGAAAAGAAGTTAGTATCCCAAAATCTGCAAATACAATTGTATTTATGAATATAACAGTGTCATTATTAGCGGGTTTAGCAATTTTTCCAGTTGTCTTTGCTTTCGGATTTGAACCAACAGAAGGTCCGGGGCTATTGTTTATTGTACTGCCTGCAGTGTTTAGTCAGATGACATTTGGTGAAGTGTTCTTAGCTATTTTCCTAATCTTGTTTTTATTCGCAACCCTTACATCCTCGTTTTCTTTGTTAGAAATCATGGTTGCCGCTTTTACAAACGATGGAAATAGATCACGGACGAAAGTAGCTTGGATTGCGGGAATCATAGTATTCGTAGCAGGAATTCCAGCTGGATTGTCTTCAGGTATTTTTAGCGAGGTAACATTATTTAATATAACTATTTTTGACCTTACGGATTTCCTTGTAAGCAACATAATGCTGCCGTTGGGCTGCTTGTTAATAGCATTATTTATTACGATGAAGGTAGACCGTTCGTTACTAAAAAAAGAGTTTAATTTAGGTTTTAGACTAGCAGACTACTGGTATAACAGCTGGTGGTTCCTCATGCGAGTTGTTGTTCCAATTACAATCATTATAGTTTTCTTAAGTACGCTGGGAGTTATTTAACACGAGCTTGAATAGATTTAATATTCCAAAAAGTCACCACTGTATGTTAATCTTAAAAGAAAAGCGGTTGCGGGTGAAATATAACCTGCTATGATACGCCTTTGTGCTTTTAGATAGGAGTGGGATTATGATTAACTTAATAAAGCTGAAGGCAAAAAGTTTGTTCCCAGGATATTTTGCTCTGGTTATGGCTACTGGGGCATTATCTTTAGCGGCGTATTATCAGGGTATGATAGCTTTTTCAAAGTTACTTGTATACTTTAATGTATTGGCTTATTTATTTTTGTCTTTGTTAACAATAGTACGCTTATTTAAATATTTCCAATGCATAAAAAAGGATTTGAGTAGTCATACTAGGGGGCCTGGTTTTTTTACTTTAGTTGCTGGAAGCTGTATACTAGGAAGTCAACTTGTCATTGTTGAAAATCATTACCTATTAGCTACATTTTTATGGGGAATTAGTATTTTATTATGGTTTGTAATCATGTATGCATTTTTTGCAGTGATTACAATGCGCAAGGACAAGCCCCCTTTGGCAGAAGGTGTTAACGGGGCATGGCTAATTACAGCGGTATCAACACATGCTGTTTCTATATTAGGTACATTGCTTTCTTCTGAAATGAGATTTTCTGAGTTTGTTTTGTTTTTTAGCTTATGTATGTATTTGTTAGGTTGTATGCTGTATTTGCAAATTATCACGATAATATTTTACCGCTTTACTTTTTTAGAATTTAAGTTAGCTGCTCTAACGCCACCATATTGGATTAATATGGGGGCTGTAGCGATCACTACATTGGCAGGAGCAACGCTGATGTTACATACTCAAAATTGGTCATTCTTAGTAGAAATTGCTCCTTTTTTAAAAGGATTTACATTATTCTTTTGGGTTACTGGTACGTGGTGGATTCCATTATTATTTATTTTAACAATTTGGAGACATTTATATCACAGGTATCCATTAACGTACAGTCCACAGTTTTGGGGATTAGCATTTCCGCTTGCAATGTATACAACGAGCACATATCAGTTATCAAAGGCCTTAAATATTTCATTTTTAAATATTATTCCTCAGTTTATGATCTACATTGCAATAGCGGCTTGGCTATGTGGTTTGTACGCCTTAATTAAGCATTTATTCTTTGAGACAAGAGGTCATTTTAACTACGTTAAAAAGGAGAGTAGCTTTTAAGAATAATCTCAGCGTATTAATCATATAAATGTTTTTTAATAATGATCCATTTTCTAAAATGGATCGTTTTTAATTTACTTTTAAAAAATAAGTTGCGATCCTATTGTGAAAAGACTCACGAATTACTTTGCATTTGTATTCAGCCAGAATAGTCTTAGTTGCTTTGACAGATATTTTATTATTAGTGTTCTGAGGAATTTACGTTTAATTTCCTCTATTACCGATTTTAAATACCATAATATTCCAATAAGTTGAGCTATAAAATATATATTATTAATCAATTACTTGGAAAACTAATATCGAACATGTAACCCTAGAATTAAAAAATGGTTAATAAATAAAATTTATATAAAAGGAGAACAGCACATCAAATGACTATTATCCAATCCGCAAATCAAGATTCGATGCAAGTTGCAAAGAATTATGTTTATGAAGTTTTTGAAACTGTAAAAAAGCGTAATCCTAATGAGAGTGAATTCCATCAGGCTGTTAAGGAAATCTTTGACTCACTAGTCCCTGTATTTGCAAAACATCCAAAATACATGGAAAATGGTGTACTTGAGAGAATCTCTGAGCCAGAAAGAGTTATTTCATTCAGAGTACCATGGGTTGATGATCAAGGAAAAATCCGTGTAAACCGTGGGTTCCGCGTTCAATTTAATAGTAACCTTGGGCCATACAAGGGTGGGTTGCGTTTCCATCCATCTGTTAATGCTAGTATTATTAAGTTTTTAGGTTTCGAGCAAATTTTCAAGAATTCTTTAACTGGTCAACCTATCGGCGGTGGAAAAGGTGGGTCTGATTTTGATCCGAAAGGAAAATCAGATAATGAAATTATGCGTTTTTGTCAAAGCTTTATGACTGAAATCTATAGACATATTGGTCCAGATATTGATGTACCTGCAGGTGATATTGGAGTTGGTGGTCGAGAAATTGGCTATATGTTTGGACAATACAAAAGAATTTGTAACGCTTATGAAGCAGGTGTATTAACCGGGAAAGGGCTAGGCTATGGTGGAAGTTTAACTAGAACAGAGGCAACTGGATACGGTACAGTATACTTTGTTGAAGAAATGCTCAAAGACCAGGGCTTAAGCTTTGCAGGAAGTACGGTTGTCGTATCAGGGTCTGGTAACGTTTCGATTTATGCGATTGATAAGGCAACACAATTAGGTGCAAAGGTTGTTGCATGTAGTGATTCTAATGGATATATTTACGATGAAAACGGAATTAATCTTGATACAGTTAAGCGATTAAAGGAAGTTGAACGAAAAAGAATTAGCGAGTATGTGATCGAACATCCAGATGCTGAGTACCATGAAAATTGCCTTGGTATCTGGGAAATTCCATGTGATATTGCTTTACCATGTGCGACTCAAAATGAAATTGATGAGGAAGCAGCAAAAGTACTTGTATCTAATGGCATAAAAGCAGTTGGAGAAGGCGCCAATATGCCATCCACTCTAGAAGCAATAGAAGTATTCTTAAATAACAACGTACTGTTTGCTCCAGCCAAAGCAGCTAATGCAGGTGGTGTAGCTGTTTCTGCATTAGAAATGGCCCAAAACAGCATGAGATTATCATGGTCTTTTGAAGAAGTAGATGCAAAATTACACGAAATCATGAGTAATATTTATCAAAACAGTGTTAAAGCATCAGAAGAATATGGTTACCCTGGAAACCTTGTAGTAGGTGCTAATATTGCAGGATTTATCAAAGTAGCTGATGCCATGTTGGCACAAGGCATTATATAAAATCATTAAAATCTAACTAGGGAATTGCTTAGACTTAAGTAATTCCCTTTTTGCCGTTAAAAATGTAGAGAATGCAGCTGATTTAGTGGTAGAATTAAATTTATGTGGAAATTTAAGATGTATGGTGATCATAAATGTATTTAACAATAAAAGAAACTGCGGAATATATATCGTTACCCGAAAAAACTATTGAGAGTTTAATTTCACAAAAACAAATTCGGGCTATACATGATGGTGAACAGTACCTAATTAATAAAGATCAATTTAAAACACATTTAGAACAATTGGAAAAGTATAAAAAGTTCGTCGAAGAAATATTGAATGAGCCCATTCCAGAGGATATTGATATAAAAGATGAGGATTAAATCGTTAATACTTCATAGTATTGTCGTACATACTAATAGGTGAGACTTACGGAAAGAGGTTTATTAGTATATATGACATATATATTATTATTTATAGGATTTGCCTTATTAATTAAGGGTGCGGATTTTTTTGTAGAGGGTTCGTCCAAAATCGCTACTTTACTTCATATTCCTCCGATTTTAATTGGGTTGACGATTGTAGCATTTGGTACAAGTTCACCTGAGGCAACAGTAAGTATATTAGCTGCAATGGACGGGACGGCAGGGCTGGCAATTGGGAATGTAGTTGGCAGTAATATTTTTAATATTACGTTTGTTGTCGGTTTAACGGCATTTTTAAATCCTTTAAAGGTTGAAAGTGAAACAATTAGAAAAGAAATACCATTCACATTGCTTGCCAGCTTTGCTCTTTATTTTATTATCAGTGATGTAATACTCCAAACCTGGAATCAAAATTTAATTACTAGAAGTGATGGTTTAATTCTCCTCTTATTTATGTCTATCTTTATGTTCTATATTTTTGAAGTTGCTAGAAATAGCCGTGAAAAAGTAGCCGCTAATCCTGACCTCCGAGTGAAACAAAGCCGAGGATCATGGATAAAAAACATTCTATTTACAATAGGTGGGCTTGCAGCTATTATATTTGGAGGAGATTTAGTTGTAAGGAATAGTACTGAAATCGCTTATTCGTTCGGAATGAGTGAAACATTAGTTGGTTTAACGATTATAGCTGTTGGTACATCCTTGCCAGAGTTAATCACATCTGTAACAGCTGCTCTCAAAAAACAAAGCGAACTTGCATTAGGAAATATTGTTGGTAGTAACATCTTTAATATTTTATTTGTATTAGGTGCTTCTTCAATTATCGCTCCCCTTACTGTAGAGGATAAAATATTTTTCGATGTAAAAATAATGATCATGGTAACCTTGGTATTGCTTGTGTTTTCACGAACTGGGTATAGAATTGGTAAAAGAGAAGGAGTAATCCTTGCTCTATGTTATATCGCTTATACTGTCTACATTATCATTAGAAACTAAATGTAATATGAAGGAGAATAACTATAATGTCGGAAAAAAAGAAAATTAATTTAGCCGAAGCAATGAAACAAAAATTGGCTCAAAAACAGCAAGATCAGGTAGCAGGTCAGAAAGGTAAAGGTCTCGTTAAAAAGACACAACCGCTAACAAGTCAATTAACTAAGAAACCTAATAATCAGCGAAAAAGAATGGGAGTATAAATAGTGAATGGGCAGCAGCGATCATCGATTGCACCGGGGCTTGAGGTAGATATCGTATTAAAAAAAGACCAAAAAACGGGCCTTACGACTAGAGGGATTGTAAAGGATATTTTAACGAACTCTAGCTACCATCCACACGGAATAAAAGTACGACTTGAAAGTGGACACGTCGGAAGAGTTAAAAGTATTTATAATTAATTTTTAAGGATGGTTCGCTTTATTGCTGTATGATGGGCATTCATTTAAATTATGTGCTGATGCTCCCCTTCATCATGTTGATGAAGGGTTTTCAGTATTGGATATAACAGGAGAAACCTCTTCATCGGGGGTATGAAGGGGTTTTGGTACTGGATTTAACAGGAGAAACCACTTCATCGGGGGTATGAAGTGGTTTTGGTGTTGAATTTTACTGCAGAAACCTCTTCATCGGCGGTATGAAGGGGTATTGGTGTTGAATTTAACAGGAGAAACCACTTCATCGGGGGTATGAAGAGGTTTTGGTGTTGAATTTACCAGGAGAAACCACTTCATCGGGGGTATGAAGAGGTATTGGTGTTGAATTTACCAGGAGAAACCTCTTCATCGAGTGTATGAAGGGGTTTTGGTGTTGAATTTACCAGGAGAAACCTCTTCATCAGCGGTATGAAGGGGTATTGGTGTTGAATTTACCAGGAGAAACCACTTCATCGGGGGTATGAAGTGGTTTTGGTGTTGAATTTTACTGCAGAAACCTCTTCATCGGCGGTATGAAGGGGTATTGGTGTTGAATTTAACAGGAGAAACCACTTCATCGGGGGTATGAAGAGGTTTTGGTGTTGAATTTAACAGGAGAAACCACTTCATCGGGGGTATGAAGAGGTATTGGTGTTGAATTTACCAGGAGAAACCCCTTCATCGGCGGTATGAAGGGGTATTGGTGTTGAATTTACCAGGAGAAACCACTTCATCGGGGGTATGAAGGGGTTTAACAGTAGCCTTTAACAAAAATATACCTTTCAACTGCCGTCCGAGAAATTAAACTTCCCAGCTCCAAAAATCGCTTTATATGAGAATAATGAAAAACTATGGTATTCTAACTACATGTAAACAATGGATCTATAGTGTAAACTCAAAAAAGGAGAAATGCGAAATGAAGATTATATCAATAGAGCCTACTCCAAGTCCGAATTCAATGAAAATAAACGTTGATGAAAAATTACCAGCTGGGAAAAGCAATAATTACACAAATAAAAATTTAGATGGTGCCCCGTCTCAAATTCAACAATTATTAAATATAGAAGGCGTGAAAAGTATTTATCAAGTGGCTGATTTTCTTGCGCTTGAAAGAAATCCACGTGTAGATTGGCAGGTTATTTTACAAAAAGTTAGAGCTGTATTTGGAGAAACTAGTGACAAAATTGAAACTACTAATGATCAAGAGGTAAATGAGAACTCGTTTGGAGAGGTAAAAGTTTTAGTCCAGTTCTTTAAGGAAATACCAATGCAAGTTAAATTATTAGACGGTCATGAAGAAAAACGTTTTGGTCTCCCCGACATTTATAAACTAGCAGCAGTAGAAGCATCAAAGGATGCCGAAAATATAGTCTTGGAAAGAAAATGGCATGATTATGGTGTGAGATATGGGAGCTTAGACGAAGTTGGGGAGCAGGTCGTTGAAGAGATTAAAGCAACCTATGATGAAGAACGGGTAAAGAAATTGGTCGAAAAGGCAAAATCAAAGGTAGACGAACCTGTAACACAAAGTAAAATTAAAGAAAAAGTCACACTAGAAATGCTAGATGCGGAGGATTGGCGTGTTCGTTTTGCAGCACTTGAAAAAATGGATCCAACTGAAGACGATATTCCAGTACTTGAAAAGGCATTAGCTGATGAAAAAGCGTCTATTCGTCGAATTGCAGTTGTATACCTAGGAATGATTGAGTCAGAAAAGGTACTACCACTGTTGTACCGAGCTGTTTTAGATGATCCAGCTATTTCTGTTCGTAGAACTGCAGGGGACTGTTTATCAGATATCGGAAATCCGGATGGTATTCCGGTTATGATAAAATCGTTAAAAGACAAGAATAAATTAGTTCGTTGGCGTGCTGCAATGTTTTTATTTGAAGTTGGCGACCAAACAGCAATAGCGGCATTACGTGATGCTCAGGAAGACCCTGAATTTGAAGTAGCTATGCAAGTAAAGCTGGCGTTACAACGTATTGAAGGTGGAGAAGAAGCGAAAGGGTCTGTGTGGAAACAAATGACAGAAAGCAGGAATAAAGCTGATTCATAATGTATTAAAGACAGAGGATTGAAAGACACATAAATATTAGGAGTAAAGATAGTAAGGATTGATTATCCCTACTATCTTTTTTTATGAAAATTAGTAATCAAACATTCTGCAGAACTATTTCTATGTAAAGCCAAAATTTACTGTATTAATTAATAGTTGTCAAACACAAAAAACTGCAGTATAGTAAACCTAAACCGATTTACTAAATCGATTTATCTATTTTAACACGGTGATAATGTCTTTAACGAAACTAGCTCGGTGTGTTTAGGTACTAACTTAGGAAAAGAGTACCACTAGGTAGAATAAAGTTTTTTGGTATAATAGTTTACGAACTACATAACTAGCTAACTATAGTAACCTAATTAACTTTTTTTAAAAAAACTAGGAGAAGTCATCATGAAAACTATTACAATTACTGATGTTGCAAAACATGCAAATGTATCTAAAAGTACAGTTTCTCAGTTTTTAAATAAAAGATACGATTATATGAGTGTTAAAACAAAAAAACGTATTGAAGAAGCTGTAGAAGAGTTAGGTTATACGCCCAACTTCGTTGCAAGAAGCTTGAAACAGAAGTCGACATCAACGATTGGTGTAATCGTAGCGAATATATTGCATGCATTTTCAACTCAAGTGATCCGGGCAATTGAGGATGTTTGTAATGAAGATGACTTTCATATCATTGTATGTAATGCGGACGATGAACCTGAAAAAGAAAAAAAATATATTGAAATGCTTTTAGCTAAGCAAGTTGATGGACTTATTATATTTCCGACAGGAGACAATTTGGACCTGTACCAAGGCATGGTTGAAAAAAATTTTCCAGTTGTTTTTGTTGACCGAATGGTTTCTAATGTACCCATAACAACAGTTTTGTTAGATAATGAACAGTCATCTAGATTAGCAGTTGATTACTTAGTTTCTAAGGGATATACCCAGATGGGGATCATTACGCCGCCTATTATTAGAAATGTAACACCGAGAGTTGAAAGATTAAACGCATTTAAAAAGTCATTACAGGAGTTTGGTATTCAAATAAATGAAAGTTATATAAAAAGTTTAGATGTGCAGCAAATTAAGCATGAACTTGAGAAAATGCATGCTCGGAAAATGTTTCCGCAAGCACTTTTAGCAGCGAATGATCTTGCACTAGTAGAGATTTTAAAATTTGCAAAAGAAAACCATATAAAAATTCCGACGGATGTAGCGGTAATCGGCATTGATGATGTGAACTTTGCAAGTTTCTACAGTCCGCCTTTAACAACAATAGCGCAACCATCTTTTGAAATTGGTACAAAAGCAGCTAAAGTATTGCTTGATAAAATTCGCGATAAAAACGAAGTACCAGTTCAACAGATTTTTCGATTACCTCCTAAATTAATAATTAGGGAATCATGTTAAAGTATGAAGTTACTGAATCATGATAAAAAGAACCATAGATTAGTAGATGAATGGAACCCACATTGAAAGTGGGTTCCTTTTGCATTGAAACGATGTCATCCTTATGAAGATATTCTTCAACTATTAAGAATGCGCATTTTCGCAACTAAAATTTGTATGGTATATTTAGAAGAGTTATTAAAATTGAGAGGAATATGAACGATGAGCATAATTGATCATGTAAATAAAAGACGGACGTTCGCGATCATTTCGCATCCGGATGCCGGGAAAACAACAATGACGGAGAAACTTTTATTATTTGGAAATATTATTCGTGAGGCTGGTACGGTAAAAGGGAAGAAAACAGGAAAGTATGCAAAGTCCGATTGGATGGAAATTGAAAAGAAACGGGGAATCTCTGTTACATCGAGTGTAATGAGTTTTCCGTATAAAGATTATTTCGTTAATATATTAGATACACCAGGACATGAGGATTTTAGTGAAGATACGTACCGTACCTTAACAGCAGTCGATAGTGTTGTCATGATTATTGATTCGACAAAAGGGGTCGAGCCACAGACAATTAAGCTTTTTAAAGTTTGCCGAATGAGAGGCATTCCGATATTTACTTTCATGAATAAATTGGACCGGCAAGGTAAGGATCCTTTGGAATTATTATCTGAACTTGAAGAGGTTCTTGGTATTGAATCGTATCCGATGAATTGGCCGGTTGGTTCTGGTAAAGGTTTCTTAGGAATTATGGACCGATACAACAATGAGTTTGTTCGTTTTCTAGGTGATGAAAAGGAAGAGATAATACCGGCTGATCAATTAGACATGAGTGAAAACCCTTTGTTTGAAACGATGCAAGAAGAGTTAGAACTGTTAGATGAAGCTGGTAATGAATTTGATGTGGAACGGGTCATGAATGGGGAGTTAACCCCTGTCTTTTTTGGCAGTGCATTAGCAAACTTTGGCGTGAGGACATTTTTCGATACGTTTATTCGTTATGCTTCATCACCTAAGCCAAGAAAAACAGATGATGGACTTGTTGATCCAAGTCAACCAACATTTTCAGGCTATATCTTTAAAATTCAAGCCAATATGAACCCGGCCCATCGGGACCGCATAGCATTTCTTAGAATTTGCTCAGGTAAATTTCAACGCGGTATGAATGTACAAGTAACAAGAACGAAAAAAACAATAAATTTGAATCAAACGCAGCAGTTCCTAGCGTCTAGTAGAGAGATCGTAGAAGAGGCCTATGCTGGTGATATTATCGGTATTTATGATCCTAATATGTATCAAATTGGCGATACGCTAACAGAGTCAAAAGAACCTCTGAATTATCGTGAACTACCGCAATTCCCTCCTGAAATCTTCATGAAGGTTCGCGTTAAGAACGTTATGAAATCGAAACAGTTTAAAAAGGGGATTGAACAGCTTGTACAAGAAGGAGCTATTCAGCTATTTAAGCAGGATTCGAATGATGACATTATACTAGGTGGAGTAGGACAACTCCAATTTGAAGTGTTCGAATATAGAATGCGTGGAGAGTACAACGTCGAAGTTGAATTCAGCCACTTAGGAGAACGTATTCCTAGATGGCTAGCAGAACCACCTAAAGAACGCCGTTATTTCGATTCAAGGAGCTTATTAGTTCAAGATCGATATGACAGATACGCTGTTCTTTTTGAAAACGACTTTACATTACGCTACTTTAGCGAAAAGAATGAAGATATTAAATTAATTGATTTGTTTGAAGCAAATGACTATAAAAGCTCTTAAGTATGTTGTATTTTAAAACGGAAAATTTAGTAATTAATTATTAGAACGACTAAAAAACAATTTTATTAATGTATTACCAACTAATGGCCTTCAAATTTGAAGGCCATTTTTTTGAAGACTTGTACTTATCAAATTTTGTTTAAAAATTACACATAAAGTCAATATCAAAGGCTCAAATTCAGTTCAGACTTCTGAAAAAGGAACAACATTTACGATTCGTTTACCACTTGCAAAAGGAGAATATAGTAACCGGCATCTTACTACTTGAGCAATTTATTTAGAATCCTAGATTCTCGATGTTATACTTTATCTGTTGGGTTATTATGGAATAAGGAGCGAGTGGTTGTGAAAATAGTAGCACTTGTAGGTAGTAATCGAAAAGAATCTTTTAACAAAAAAATAGCAGTTTTTATGCAAAAACGCTATCAAACTGACATTGATATTGAAATTCTACCAATTGAAAAACTTCCAATGTATAATCAAGATGATGAAAAGAACCCACCGGCAATTGTATCGGATATTAAAGAAAAAGTCTCCAGTAGTGAGGGGATTTTAATTGTTACGCCAGAGTACAATCATTCTGTACCTACTTTATTAAAAAACGCGATTGATTGGTTTTCTAGAGAAGATAAGGTAATGGTACAAAAACCGGTTATGGTCGTTGGTGCATCACCAGGAGCGTTAGGTACTGTACGTGCACAAATGCAGCTACGTCAAATTTTAAATTCACCAGGAGTATCTGCACTTACACTACCAGGAAATGAAGTGTTTATTGGTGCTGTGCATGAAAAGGTTGATCAATCAGGAAAGTTGGTACATGAACCAACTATTCAATTTCTTGATGTAGTGGTTGAGAACTTTATAAATTGGATACATAAAACAAAGCCTGAAAAATAGAAAAAATGCTTTCGCTAGATTTAAGCGAAAGCATTTTTTCTATTATCAATTTCGAGTTCCAGCTTCTAGCTCATGGGTCAAACGCACAAGGACGAAGGCATTTAGGTAAAATTTAATGCTTGGGCTATTCTAGTTATGTGTTAATTTTTCAAGATGTTTAATCATGTTATCCAATTCTTCAAAGCTATTTAAGATGGTTTTAATTTGATTGTTTTGTTCTTCAATAGTTGCTGCTATTTCTTGTGAAGAAGCAGAGCTCTCTTGGGTAACCAAAGAGATCGCATTAATTTCCTTCGTTACTGAATATGAATCATGTAATATAGATTGAAGTCTGTTTTGAATATTTTTAGAATCTTCGTTTACTCGTTGGCTAATTTCATGAATACCGCTAAAGGTTTCACTAACATTTCCCATTGCGGATTCACTTTGTAAAATAGCTTGTTCACCTAAGGAAACCTGTGATGTAGCATGGTCAGTTTTTTGCTGAATTCCCTTTAATATGTCAGTAATTTTGTTAGTGGATTGTCGTGAGTCTTCAGCAAGCTTACGAACTTCATCAGCAACAACAGCAAAGCCCTTACCATGTTCACCTGCTCGAGCTGCTTCGATTGCTGCGTTGAGTGCAAGTAAGTTGGTTTGGTCAGAAATTTGTGTGATTTGGCTTACAATTTCTTCAATCTTGTGGTTTTGATTATTTAAGTCATTCATTACATTAACAGTTGTTTCGATAATTTCCCGGACTTTGTCTAACTCTACTTTTAATAAGGAAACGTTTTTATTTCCTGTTTCAATCGTATCCATAGTCGTTGTACTAAGCTGATTCATAGTCATGGCCTGCTTTGTAACAATTTCAATCGACTCCCCGGTAGATTGAATTGATTTATTCATTTCAATGACACTTGTTGCTTGTTGTTCAATTCCCTTTGATACCTCAAAAAAAGCTGATGTTGCATTATTGGAGAGGTCACTTGTTTTTTCAACATTATCACGCAGATCCGTTTCAAAATTATGGAGAAACTCAACCGTTTGCTTAATGCTGCTTAATAAACTATCACTTTGGTTTTTACCATCCAATACCTGAAGATAAGTTTGCTCATTTTTTATCCTCATGCGACGTCCAAATAATCCTTGAATAATATTAACGCCTGTAATTAAGATTAGCATTAAATCAATCCCGATAATATCCGTTGTTGCCAACGCTGAAAATACAGTATCTTGGTAGTGAAAAAAGTAATAATTTGAAATAGCTATATTCGTAATTGCTGTAATGAGGATGGGTTTATAATCCTCATATAGTGAAATTAACGTGACATAGAGAATAACAAGGAAAAACATAATAAAGGATGGTTCTTGGCTAAAAACGATAAAAGTTGTTAAGATGGAGGAAAATACAACTAGGTACATTGTCTGTAATATAAATTTACGTTTCCAAATGAGAATTGAAATGGTTGTATTGACAATGAACTCAGGAAAAGCTGTGATTGCACTCATTTTAAGTCCGACATGAAACATATTCCAAAGAAACACACTAGTAAACGTAAACCACAAGATGGAAATTAATAATTTATTTCGGCTTTCCACTAGTTTTACATATTCCATATGACCGCTCCCTCAAAATTAAAAAAATAATGCTAATAGCTTTCAAAATATAAAGGATTATATCACACTTTATATAAGGATAAAGCAGTTTGACTAACGAGTTCATATAATTGTTAAAATATTTAGCTTAGGATGGATTATAATGAGGATTAATAAATTTATTAGTAGTTCAGGTTTATGTTCGCATCGGCAAGCTGAACGATTATTGGCTGCGCAAAAGGTAACTGTGAATGGAATCATTCCTGAGTCAAACTATATTGTAAAATCTACTGATGTTATTTTAGTAGAGGGAAAACCGCTTCCAACTAAAGAGCGCTCAATATACATAAAGTTAAACAAACCAGTTGGAATTGTTTGTACAAATGATCGGTCTGTAAAAAATAATATTGCAGAGTTTATGAACTATGAGGAACGAGTTTTTCCGATTGGCAGATTAGATAAGGATTCAGAGGGTTTAATTCTATTAACAAATGACGGAGAAATAACAAATAAAATTATTCATTCAGAATCTAACCATGAAAAGGAGTACATTGTTACCGTTGATAAAGTGATTACAAGTGATTTTCTTGAAGGAATGTCTAATGGAGTCGAAATTTTAAACACTAAAACTAGACAGTGTAGGGTTTCAAAAGTAGATGATGTAACGTTCAGGATTGTGCTCACACAAGGATTGAATCGGCAAATTAGGAGAATGTGCAAAATTTTTGATTATCGCGTATTAAAGCTCCAACGAGTTCGAATAATGAATATAATGCTAGGAAATCTAGAACCGGGGGAGTGGCGTGAATTAACTATAGATGAAATAAGCGATTTGAAATTCTTATTAGATTTATAAGTTATATATGCGGTAGTTGTCTTTAATTTAATTGCGAAAATATGAGCAGCAGCAAGGTTAACCAAAAATTGGTCCCAGAGGGAGTTTAAGTTAGTTTTAGTGAGAATTAAATGATATAATACAGGGTAGTAAATATTCATACTTATAACTACCTTTTAATATGAAAATTGTGGCTTTTTTATGACTTTAAAATAGAATGTAGAGAAAAAATATTAAAATTAATATAAATTACTTGAAATAATTCTAATCTACATATAAAATAATAATTAGTTAATAATTATTATAAAGTAATAGAAATGACAATTAATCATAAATAGGGGGTAAGACTGTGGCTAATATTGTTATTTATAGTAGTACAGGCTGTCCGTATTGTGCTAAAATCAAGAACGAATTAACAGAGTGGGGATTTGAATACGAAGAACGTAATGTAACAGAAAATCCTGATTTTTTTGACGATCTACATGAACAAGGCATGTTTTCTACACCGGTAACATTTGTCGGCGATCAAGCAATAATTGGTTATCGCCCTAATAAAATGAAAAAGTTGCTTAATGTAACGGATGCTCCGAAAGCAGATACTGAGTCAAATGAGGAAACTTCAGAAGAAATTTTTAAAGAACCAACTAAAGAAGTATTTGACGAAGTATATGATTTTGTTACAATTGGTGGAGGACCTGCTGGAACTTCAGCTGCTGTCTATGCTTCACGTGCTAGACTAAAAACTCTAGTTATTGATAAAAGCCCAACGTCTGGAACGCTAGCAATTACACATAAAATTGCAAACTATCCAGGTGTACCAGATGAGTTAACAGGTCAAGAGTTGCTCCAAAGAATGCATGTACAAGCTAAAAACTTTGGAACTACTTTTATCAGGTCCAATGTACTACGCGTTGATTTTTCCGATTCTGAAATTAAAATATTAGAACTTCCTGAAGGAATTATTAAGGCGAAGAGTGTATTTATTTCTGTAGGTGCTAAAGCACCAGGTAGTAAAATTGTAGGCGAAGAGGAATTTACAGGTCGTGGTGTTAGCTATTGTTCAACATGTGACGCGGCATTCTTTAAGGATCGCGTTGTTGCAGTTGTTGGCGATACAGATGAAGCTATTCACGAAACTCTTGCTCTTTCTAAATTTGCGAAAGAAGTACAATTACTTGTACCAACAAATAAGTTTAAAGGTGACGCAAATGCTGATGAGTTAAATGAGCTTGAAAACGTTAAGGTATTTTACAATCACCGCTTAAAAGAAATTAAAGGCGGTAAAAAAGTAGAAAGTCTTATTATTCGCGATGCTGATAAGAATGAAGTAGAATGGAAGGTTGATGGTGTATTCTTATACCTTGCAGGACTAAAGCCAGGAACAGATTTCTTGAAAGATGCTGTAGATCGCGATGAAGAAGGATATGTCAATGTTGATGAAACATTACGTACAAGCGTTGATGGTGTATTTGCTGGTGGTGATGCACGTCGTACACCGATTAAACAGGCTGTTATTTCAGCAGCTGATGGATGTATTGCGGCACTTGGTGCTGATCAGCACGTTAACAAGCGCAAACAAATGAAACCACAATATAGTTAATTACCAAAGGGCCTTTGCCCTTTGGATAATTATATAAATTATACTTTTATAAAGGGGGAATTACCGTGCCAAAAGGAGCTGTTGAAACAAAAACGCTCAAAGTAGGTGACAAAGCACCTAACTTTACACTTAAAGCACATGGTGGCCGTGAAGTTAGTTTATCTGACTATCTTGGCAAGAAAAATGTATTTATTGCGTTCTATCCTCTAGATTGGACACCTGTCTGAGGTGCGCAAATGCCTTCTTACGAGGATGCTCTCGAAGATTTTGAAGGCTTAAATACCCAAGTTTTGGGTATTAGTGTTGATAGTGTACCTAGCCATGAAGCATGGCAAAAATCTGTAGGTGGTATTACATACCCGCTTTTATCTGACTTTTACCCACAAGGTAAAGTAACAGATGAGTATGGTGTTAGACATGAAAACGGAATGTCTGAGCGCGCTTTATTTATCATCGACAAAGAAGGAATTATCCAATTTATCGACGTTCATCCTATTGGTGAGCTTCCTGAAAATGAAGAAATTCTAACTGAGCTTGCTAAGCTTGAAAATAGATAGTTTTATAGAAAAAGAGTCCCGTTTTGGGGCTCTTTTTTTATTATGAAAATACAACCTAAGAGGAAACAGAACCAAAAATAGCAAGGCAAACCCTTCATAGTGCCGATGAAAGGGAAACGGAGTCAAAAATAGCAAGGCAACCCTCTTCATAGACCGGATGAAGAGGAAACCGAGTCAAAAAAACCAAGGCAACCCCCTTCATAGACCGGATGAAGAGGAAACCGAGTTAAAAAAGCCAAGGCAAACCCTTCATAGTGCCGATGAAAGGGAAACGGATTCAAAAATAGCAAGGCAACCCTCTTCATAGACCGGATGAAGAGGAAACCGAGTCAAAAAAACGAAGGCAACCCCCTTCATAGACCGGATGAAGAGGAAACCGAGTCAAAAAAACGAAGGCAACCCCCTTCATAGACCGGATGAAGAGGAAACCGAGTCAAAAAAACGAAGGCAACCCCCTTCATAGACCGGATGAAGAGGAAACAGAGTCAAAAAAGCCAAGGCAAACCCCTTCATAGACCGGATGAAGAGGAAACAGAGTCAAAAAAGCCAAGGCAAACCCCTTCATAGACCGGATGAAGAGGAAACCGAGTCAAAAAAACGAAGGCAACCCTCTTCATAGACCCGATGAAGAGGAAACCGAGTCAAAAAAACCAAGGCCCCCCTTCATAGACCGGATGAAGAGGAAACCGAGTCAAAAAAGCCAAGGCAACCCCCTTCATAGACCCGATGAAGAGGAAACTGAGCCAAAAAAGCCAAGGTAAAACCCTTCATAGACCCGATGAAGGGGAAAATGAGCCAAAAAAGCCAAGGCAAACCCCCTTAATCGACACGATTCTGACTCGCTCCCCGGCTTTTCTTCGTTTCCAGTCAGAATCACGCCCGGATACAGACTCAACCGCCGACTAATCCTCGCATCCAGTCAAAATCACGCTAGGATTCTGACTCAGGTCCCGGCTTTTCTCCATTTCCATTCAGAATCATACCCGGATACAGACTCAACCGCCGACTAATCCTCGCACCCTGTCAGAATCACGCCTGGATTCTGACTCGCTCCCCGGCTTTTCTTCGTTTCCAGTCAATATCACGCCCCGATTCTGACTCACCTATAACTTTTCTTCGCATCTGTCAGAATCACTCGCCGATGAAGAGAAAACCGGTCCATAAAATCACAGCAACCATTGATGCCAAACTATTTGTTTAAGATTATTGTTAACTTTGTTTTTATTTAATAAACTTTGTAGAAAAATGTTCGAAATCTTTATAAATATTAACCACATAGTTATGGTAAAATCCTGCTTATGATGATTGAAAGGAAGGAGCGTATATGCTTGAGGGGATTTATACACTACTCCGTTTAAGTAATTTGAAAAGAAGATTACAATTTTGGTTTATCCTTTTAATAGTATCTTTCATATTTTTAATTGCTATTCCTTTTACAAAAGTACGGTAGGCTCTGGCCAAGAAAGCGCTGATAACTATAGCAATAAAGTATAGAAGTAGTTACAGTTTTTTTATAAACTTAGGCAATGGTAGTGTACGAAACACATAAAATATAGACTTGAAATAATAGAACACCAGCAACCATTGCCGCAAGAATAGCAATCCAGGCATCTTGCTTCACTTCCATACCAATATACCTAGTACAATTGAACATCCAAGTTGACTAAATAACATTAATACAAATAGTTGAAGACAAGAAATTTGAATGTTGGTCATTGGCTCCAATCCTAAAATAAGTTCATCATGTTGGCGTTATAAAGCCTGGTTTTTTTGGTTGCTGGCTTGTTTACTTTTATTTTTTATTGCTTTTAATCTCATATAGACTATTAGAAGAATGATTACAAACGTTAATTTGAACGGCATGGATGCCTTTTTAGTAAATTCCAGAAGAAAAACTGTATCTGGGATCATAATCAGTGTAAGTGTAATGATTAACATTCCAAATGGGATTGTTAAGGATCGATAGTTCTTCAATGAAAATAGTTTTGCGGTGCCAACGCAAACTATATAAAAAGTGATGGCTAATTTAAAATAAATACTTAATATCCAAAGTACCGCGATCAGTATTTCGATACGTTCTAAAAAGTTTCCAATACTTATTTTTTTGCCTAAAACATAGGCAGGGTAACTATTTCTTGCTGTAAAGTCTGGTCCTAATACTAAAATACACAGAAGAGTAATGATCGCTAAAATTATTCCACCTACAACGGTCCCGATCATAACAGACTTGGTCATACTTTCTTTATTATTGAGGCGTGGGGTAATCATTAAGAATAGTACAAGCTCTAAAAAAGGAAAACCAATCATATAATACATTCCTGCCAAAATCGGGCGAATGCCGCCTTCGAAAACGGGGCTAATATTGTCCACT
This sequence comes from Bacillus sp. Marseille-P3661, assembly GCF_900240995.1. Lineage (NCBI taxonomy): Bacteria > Bacillati > Bacillota > Bacilli > Caryophanales > Bacillaceae > Bacillus > Bacillus sp. Marseille-P3661. The sequence goes on along the minus strand of NZ_LT965954.1, from coordinate 1,119,759 downwards.
TCAACTACTGGAAATAACAGGACTATGATAATTAGAGCGAGCCCGATAACCCACGGAATAAAAATTTCCGCTGCCCGAGCAATTGGTTCCAATCCTAACCGTACTCCATAAATAACTACGCCGACAAACAAGATAAAGATGGCATGAATGGGGGTATCAGGCATAACCATGGTAACCATGAAATCGCCAATACTCCAAAGCGTAAGAACAGATAGAGTAAATGAAAAAAAGAGTAATAAAATATTAATTGTATTTCCAATCCACTTTCCAAAAGAAAGTTCACAACATTCAATTAAGTCTTTTTCTGGATATAACTTAGTAAACTTAATGATAAATAATTGTATTACTAAAGCGAACAGTGTACTGCCAATCGCTGCAATCCATCCATTTTGTTTAGCGAATGACGCCAAATGGGCAGGAATAAATAAGATAGAACTGCCCACTGTATATAAAATAATCAAGATATTAAGCTGCAAGCCTGTTATACGTTGTTTTTGGGCATCCATGATTCATTAACCTTTCCTTAAGGTGTTAAAAAACTTAAAATAACAGTTCCTAGCGGCTCGTAAACTGCTTTTATTCCAGCAAGTGGGTTAGGTATGTGAACTCCTAGTATTTTTAAAATAGTAATAGTCGTGGCCACAGTTAAAAAGCTTAAAAACACTTTAATTTCCCGTGTTTGTTTTTGTTTGATAAGCTTGGGTACTTCAAATAAAGCTATTAGACTAGATAACAAAAGTAATAGTAAACTTAACCACATTAGCCTCCTCCTTTTCCTTGAAAGGACTCATTAATCGTCCCAAGTCTTCTGATTTCTGCGTCAATTTCAATGTCAACCTCCAGGTTAACAAAACCATCATTATGCCAATTTTCTTTTAGGCTTTTCCAAGCTTTTGGATCTTTTCGATGGATGGTTTCTCCAAAACTAAATAAATCGGTTTTGTTTTCTTTTGCTTTGTCGATGGCTTGAAACATGATATCTTTCAAGTGTTTTTCATATTCTTTTTCTAATTCAATTAATTGCTCTTCATTTATATTGTCAAACTTACAGTGAACTTCGCCAACATTCGCTTCGGGCTTAGTGGTAATGGTTATTTTCGGTTTTCCTTGTGCTACACTTGCCTTTACATCGGTTTTAGAACGAATCACTTCAAGAGTAATAGTTCCATCATCCTCTTCATCACATGGGAGGACAACCACCGTACTATTAATGTTGTCGGTAATGTAATTATAGCCTTTGCTTTCATCTTTATTCAGCCATGCTACGAGTTTAGCTTGTTTAAATGCGGCTAAATGATCTAGTTTAATTACCGCTGAAGATTTAATCTCTTCAATATTTTGTAATTTATTACCTTCTTCCAAATCTCCTTCATAGTAGACACCCGTTAATATTGGATTGGATCCTTCACTAATAATTTCTGATATTAAATCATCAAGTTGAACACCGCGTGTTGGCGCCCAATTCTTCTCCGAAACTTCGATAGAACTAAAAATTTTATTTGCTGGTACTTTATCAATGCCTGTTAGAATCTTTAGTAAATCGGATCCTTTTTGGTTTTTTGCAACCGCAATGTAAAAGTCAGTTCGAATTTCGTGATCACGCGATAAAATATCAAGCACTTTATTAATTCCTTCACGAGCTAAGTCTTCACCAAAAATAACCATTCGAAGGTGCGCTAAGTACACTCTTCTAGGTGTTTCAGCAGATAGCTTTCTAATCGCTTCAAATATACTCTCCCCAGTTGTTTCATAAGTGGATACCGGAACAGCCGTAGTCTGAGCTTGTCCAGCAATCTCACCCGGATTAAGAATTTGAACGGTAACTAAGTATTGATCGTCCTCTTTGTCGATGGCAAGTGCGGTTGCAAGAGCAAGTTCATTTAATTCTCTTCTACTCCAGCAGCCAGAAAGTAAAGATAGCAGGAGGATAAATACTATTAATAATGGTATCTTTTTCATTTATCCTTCTCCTTTTGATTCTTTTTCACTTTGTTTACTGCGATTTTTTGGTGGTTTTGGTGCTTCTGTTTGCTCACGAGTGATATTTTTTTGACTAATCAGTCTTGGTCTGAAGGATAAGGCCCAATGTGGCTTTCGAATCATAGTGTCTTCTTGGCCGTTGAGATTAAATGGTGCAACCGGTGATAAGTAAGGTATGCCGAATGACCGTAAGCTGCATAAATGGACCACCATCATTATTAACCCAAGGATAATCCCGAATAATCCAAACGATGCTGCTAAAGCCATGAAACCAAATCGAAGGATTCGAGTTGAAATAGCCATATTAAAGTTTGGTGCCACGAAACTTGAAATGGCCGTTAACGATACAACAATAACCATGGCAGCAGATACAATACCGGCTTCAACGGCAGCCTGTCCTAGTACTAAGGCTCCTACAATTGAAATGGCCGACCCAACTGCACGTGGCATTCGAATTCCTGCTTCGCGCAATATTTCAAAGGTTACTTCCATCATAATGGCTTCGACAAACGCTGGAAATGGAGCACCTTCACGCTGTTGTGAAAGATTTGTTAGCAACGTTGTTGGCAGCATTTCTTGATGAAAGGTTGTTACAGCAATATAAACAGAAGGAACTAATAATGATAAAAAAAATGAAAAATAACGTAATAAGCGGATAAGTGTACCTATATCGCTGCGTTGATAATAATCCTCGCTTGCCTGAAAGAATTGAATAAAAAGAGCAGGAACTAATAAAGCGAAAGGAGTTCCATCAACTAAAATAGCAATTCTGCCTTCTAATATACCTGCTGCAATTGTATCTGGTCGTTCTGTATTATAAACTGTTGGGAATGGAGTATATGTTTCATCTTGGATCATTTCTTCGATATATCCGCTTTCTAAAATTCCATCAATATCAATTTTTTTTAGTCGATGGCGTAACTCATCAATGATTTTTTTGTCAGCAACTCCATTTAAATAGGCAATTGCAATATCAGTCTTCGTTTTCCTGCCAATTTTCATTTCTTCAAACCAAAGATTTTCATCTTTAATTTTACGGCGAAGTAATGCTGTGTTTGTCCGTAATGTCTCAGTGAATCCGTCTTTCGGTCCACGGACCACTGTTTGGCTACTTGGCTCCTGTATGCCTCTATCTTCCCAGCCGCGTGAGCTTACAACAAAACATAGTGCATAGCCCTCGATAAAAATGGCTGTATCTCCTGATAAAACATGCTCAAAAGTAGCCTCATAATCATAAACCCTTTTCATATCTCCAGTTGAAATTGAAAAACGTTCTAATAAGTCAGGAGCATCCAATGTACTTGAGAAGGATTGATCTAATTCTGCTTTACGAATATCAATCATTAAGGTTTTTAGGATAAAATCTTGAACAAATGTTTTATCAGCTAACCCGTCAGTATACACGATTGCTATTTTATAACTTCCATTCTCACCAGCTAAAAATTCCCTTGTAATAATATCTGAGCTTTGACCAAGCTTTTCTTTAATATAACTGATCGATTCTTTCACATTTAATTTGATTGGAGTTTTATCGCTTGGCTTAGATGGCTTTTCTTGTTGTTGTTGTTTCTGATTCTGATCATTGGGTTTCGTTTTCTTTTCTTTAGTTTCGTTCACCCAGTCTTTTAATTTTTTCATGTTGTTCGAGATCTCCCATCAAATTCCTTATAGTGTTAGCATTTCCTACATTTGGTTGTTTATAACGATAAATTTCGACATTATATGGTTGGATAGTCTTAAAAGTTCACTAATTTTTAAAGCGGCACATCTAGGCGTGGGCCTACATATCATATTGAATAAAAATTAGGTAGGGGAGTTTTTTTATGTATATTTGGAGAAGTGAACTACTTAAAGAGTCACCCAATTCTAACGCCTTATTTCCTGCCCAAATTAATACATTGGCGGGGGAAAAATGGGGATATATAAATCAATTTGGAAAGTTTGTCATCACGCCTAAATTTGACTATGCTTTTGACTTTCAAGCAAACGAGTTAGCAATTGTTGAATATGAAGGGCTGAATGGAATCATTGATAAAAAAGGAAAATATATAGTTAGGCCGCAATACAGGACAATTACACCTTTTTATGAAGAACGTGCAATTGTCGCTGATGAAACTGGCTATCATGTTATGGATGAAAGTGGCAGATTGCTAACTTCAAAGCCATATAGCTATATCAGCACGTACGAAGAAGGTCGGGCAGTTTTTTCTGAAACGATTTCAGGTAAATATATATACGGGTATTTGGACCGGCAAGGAAAAGAAATCATTCCTGCAGCCTATCAAACTGCTAACGACTTCGAAGGCGGCACAGCCTTAGTGCAAATAAGCGATGAAGAGTTTGGACTACTTAATAAGCAAGGCAAAATGGTCCAAACTTTTCGTTATCCATATGTAGGGAGTAAAGGTGATGGGTTATTAGCATTTAGGAAAGAGCAAGGTGGAAGGTTTGGATATATAAATGAGGGTGGAGACATTGTAATCGAACCAGCTTTTGAAAGTGCGCAACCATTTCAACATGGAATTGCTATAGTTGGTAAGGGGGAAACCTTCCCAAGTGTATACGGAGTTATTAAAAAGCAGGGTGAATTTATTGTTGAGCCCGAATACAATGATATTAAAGTGGTTAGTGATAATCGACTTGCATTAGGCAAAACGAAAGAAGGACGTCCACCTAATGAACTATGGTATGCGCTAGCTACTCTTGAAGGAAAAGTATTAACTGAATTCAAATTTAATATAATTCTTGATTTTGAAAAAGGGGTCGCATCCGTTTCAGATGGTTCGAGGACATTTTTTATTAATAGTAGTGGGAATATTGTAAAAAACTTACCTGTTGTTGAGGGAGCTGGAACTTTATCATTTGAAGGGAAATTGATTAGGGCAAATATAGAAAACCGAATTACTTATTATGATCGTTCAGGAAACATCGTTTGGAAACAAGATAACACGGTTACTTTAAATAAACAATATCGTGTGCTAGAAAAAAAGTATAATCCAAATCCGGATTATATTGTCTATTATCCTGAAATACAAGGAATGAAGAATAAAAGTGCACAATCTGAGGTTAATCAAAGGCTTATGGAGCTATCACTAGTAAAACCAGTCCCAAGTGATGTAGCGCTAGATAGCAGCTATAGTGGCGATTTTTCTATTTCATTTTATCGCCAAGACCTACTGGTCATTGAATTTGAAGGCTATGATTACCCTTTTGGGGCCGCTCACGGGATGCCGTATAAAGCACATGCCCATATTAATCTTAAAAGCGGTCAAATGTACGAATTAAAAGATTTATTTAAGGCAGATAGTGAATATGTAACTGTATTAAGTGATATTATTCGAGAGCAAATCAAAAATGATGAAACATATTCTTATGTTTTTCCCGATGCATTTAAGGGAATTGCACCTGATCAGCCGTTTTATGTAGATGATAAGGCACTATATCTTTATTTTGCTCCATACGAGATTGGGCCATATGCAGCGGGATTTCCGACCTTTAAAATACCATTTGAAGAAATTATGGCGATTATTAATAACGAGGGGGAATTTTGGCGGTCTTTCCACACCTATGTACGACATGATAAATAAAATATTAATAAATCAAAATGGGAGAATGAATAGATTTAATTCATCCTCCCTTTGTTTTGCAATCTTTAATAATTGATATTGTGTAGGAGGATGTCCGAGTCATTCATCTGCTTGTTCGAATAATTTATAGTAGAAAGGTAGGTGAGTGGAAATGTATTTAGTAGGATTTTATTCTCCAAAAGCAAAGTCAGGCGTAACTAAGTTTTCTTTATCGATTTATAATTGGCTTAAAAGGAACACAGCGTTATCGGTAGCCTTTATTTCATACGGGACTTTGGAAAAAGAACAGACTACAAATGAACTAGTCCATGGATTCTCTGAATTATCTTTGGTCGAACAAAAACGAAAAGTTAAGCAAATGAAAAAGGAATTCGATATCATTATATATGACGCCTCGAGCCAGCTTTCGGAAGGTGTACTAAAGTTGCTACCGATTGTGGATCGATTATTTATTGTCGGTGATGAGCATAGAGATTTTGCAGTAAAACTACATGACATCATCGAATTCAATAAAATTTTTGATAAAAGTGTTAAGAGCTTTATTGCTCATCTTGAAGGAAATAAAACTTTTATTATCCGTGAGAGCAAAGATAAGAGTGTAATAGGTTTTACGAATACCGAAAAGGATACTGATGATATTGGTCAAATGGTATATGCAGATTATCTAACACACTTTATTGAGAGAAAATTCATCGAAAAAAATGAAAGGGTTTTTAAGAAGATAAAACAGATTCCTAATGAAGAGTTGTATAAAGGATTATATGAATTAGGAATTGACTTTGAAAAAGCATTGCTCTTTCATCAATATGTTGCGATAAGAGTAGGACTTGGTCAGTATTATGATGATGCATTAGAAGATTTGTTTCCGTTTTTAATCAACTACACATATGCCGAGCTATTAAATAAGTTTCAAAGTGAACTATATTTTATTAGTAAATTTCAAGCATAACAATTTCAATATTTGTCTGTAGTTTCGTAAAGATAGGGCCAGTTCATAACATGAGAACGTTCGGTACTATCCGAACGTTTTGTGCATAGTTGTCAACATGTAATAAACTAAGTTTATTTTTGTTTAGAAGTTACTTTAAATGCCTATATTAAGAGGGTGAAATTTTTGTAAAGGAGATAAAATAATGTCAGTTAATGTTTATATTAATTTTAACGGAAATTGTCGCGAGGCAGTAGAGTATTATGCAGAAGTCTTTCAAACAGAAAAACCACAAATCATGACGTATGGTGATGCCCCGCCAAATCCAGAGTTCTCACCTCCAGAGGAAACGAAGAACCTGGTCATGCACACATTTCTTACCATTAGCGGGAGTCATGTCATGTTTTCTGATACGTTCCCTGGTGCACCATATACTGTTGGTAATAACATTACCGTTGCAGTAGTGAGCAAAAATATTGATGAACTGAAATCTTATTTTAATAAATTGAAAGAAGAGGGGAGTATAATCATGGAACTTCAGGAAACGTTCTGGACCAAGTGTTACGGTATGTTAACTGATAAATTTGGGATAGGGTGGCAGTTTAGTTATGAGGATAGAGAGTGATAATAAGCTAGCATTTGTATGTCCATTTAAGTAGTTTTAAACTTTTAAGGAATATACATATGAAACAAATGTAAGGCTATCTCAAGTTAAGATAGCCTTACATTTGTTTATTCTAGCTTACTCAACCACAAACTCAAAGTTTGCACTTAATTTAACATCTTTTCCAATCAAAAATCCGCCGGTTTCAAGTGCAGCATTCCATGTTAAACCATAATCTTCACGGTTTATTTTCCCCTCCACATCAAAACCAGTTACAGTGGAACCATCCATTGGATTTTTTGATGTACCATTAAATTCTACAATGAATTTTTCAGTATTGGTTACATCTTTTATCGTAACTTGTGCTGTTAATTCATATTCTTCATCAGATATCATTTTGATGCTTTGGCCTTTAATTGTAATAGTTGGGTAGTTCTCAACATCAAAAAAATCGCCTGAACGTAAATGGCCATCACGGTCGTCGTTATTTGTGCTTATGGATGCAGCATCAATCGTAGCCGCGATTGTTAAACCTTCTAAATTTTCTAGATCGCCATTCACCTGGACGTCAAAGTTTTTAAATTCGCCTTTAGCTTTTGCAACCATCATATGCTTAACTTGAAATGCAACACCACTGTGAACTTTGTCTAACTTAAATGTAGTCATTTTACATTTTCCCCCAGATAATAAATTTTATTTTGCCTTAAAACAAAAAATAATCTAATTACTTTATGTAACTAACTATAATATTACAATCAAATATAGTCAAGTGATTTATTCCTAATTCGTGATAAACCCTTGTGCTATTCATTCAGGGTATTTAGTATATAATAGAAATAAGAGGTGAATGCAATGGTTAATGAAAATATTTGTCCTAAATTCGAAAAAGCCTTATCAATCATAAGTAAACGTTGGACGACCTTAATAATTTTTCAATTGTTAAAAGGTCCGCAGCGATTTAGTAATATAGAATCGGAAATTGGTATTAGCGGCAGAGTTTTATCAGAACGCTTGAAGGATTTGGAGAATGAAAACATTGTAAAGCGGGAAGTGTTTAACGAAACACCGGTTAGAATTGAATATTCACTTACTGAAAAAGGCGTCGCTTTAGAAACATCGATCCGTGAAATTCAAAAATGGGCTGAAGGCTGGGTCAGTCAAGATGAACAATAACAATCAAAGGGGAAAAAGAAATTCCCCTTTGATATAGTATACGTGATAATTTCGCTTTAACCGCCAAAGAAGAAATCAAGAATATTGCCAGCAGTAGAAGATTCCTTATTGTAGAATTCCGAGTAACCGCAGTTTTTGCAATACACCACCACAAATTTATTATTCTGTATATCGAACATCTTGGACAAGCCCGTTCCTGTCATAGCAACTTCTTTTTGTCCTGCATTTGCACTTCCACACTTAATACAACCCTTTTCGCTCATTATGATCGCTCCTTTTCTGTTAGTGTTCATCTATTAGTACGTTTTTGAGGATCATTTGTTACAAATATTGTTGAGCGTAAAATGACTATTTTATGCTCTTGACTGCAGTTTCCAAACAAATATTACCTTTATGAATGATGTTGATAATGAGTAAACTATGCTTATTATGCAGGCAAACAATCGATTGCCTCTATATAGTTATAGGTATTCAACATCGCTTATCGGAGGTATTTATGGGAACTGCTACATTATTAGATTTTTTTACGATTATAGATCAACGTCATTCAGTAAAAAAGTATGATGCAACACATAAGATGACAAAACAGGAAATTGAGGAGTTAATCGAACATACACAAAAAGCTCCTTCTGCCTGGAATCTTCAACATTGGAAGTTCTTAATCCTCGAGGACCAGAAAGCAAAAGAAAAAGCATTGCCGATTTCTTATGGTCAGCATCAGGTCGTTGATGCATCCATTACCGTATGTATTTTGGCTGACCTTGAAGCGAATAAAAATGCAGGACCTGTTTTTAATGATATGGTTCAAAAGGGATTTGTAACGGAAACAATAAAAAATACATTAATCGATCAAATTGAATCCGCTTATACAATCCCTAATATGGGAAAGGATCAAGGTATCTTAAATTCATCGCTGGCAGCTATGCAGTTAATGTTAGTAGCTAAAGCAATGGGATATGACACCTGTCCAATGGGAGGATTTGATCGACAAAAAATGATCGAGGAATTCAATATTCCACCTAGATACATCCCTACCATGTTAATCTCAGTTGGTAAGGCAAAAGAACCTGCATATCCAAGCAATAGATTAAGTGTTGATGAAGTTACAGTGTGGAATCAGTTTTAACAGGATAAATAAATGGACCAAGTTGTTGTAATATGCAACTTGTTTATAGATTTGCTCATAACTTTAAAAAGGGCTTGGGGAATTTCCCAAAGCCCTTCAAATTAAAATACCTTAGTAGTCCAAGACTCACAGTTCCATACATCGGTTACAACGTCGTTATAAAATTCAGGTTCGTGACAAATGATTAGGATGCTACCTTTGTAAGCTTTTAAAGCTCGTTTAAGTTCGTCTTTTGCATCAACATCAAGGTGGTTTGTTGGCTCATCTAGCACGAGTAGATTTGTTTCATTGTTAATCAGCTTACAAAGTCTAACTTTTGCTTTTTCGCCACCACTTAAAACTTCAACCTTACTTTCAATATGTTTCGTAGTCAATCCGCATTTTGCAAGAGCTGCACGTACTTCGTATTGGTTGAAATGAGGAAATTCATTCCAAACTTCATCAATACATGTATTGTTATTCGCTGTTTTAATTTCTTGTTCAAAGTAACCAGTGTACAAGTAATCTCCACGCTCTACTGCACCTTCAATTGGCTGAATTTCACCAAGGATGCTGCGTAGCAATGTTGTTTTACCTATTCCGTTTGCTCCAACTAATGCAACTTTTTGCCCGCGTTCCATCCGTAAAGTTAATGGACGAGAAAGAGGCTCATCATAACCGATCACGAGATCTTTCGTTTCAAAAATAAGCTTACCGGATGCTCGTGATTCTTTAAAATTAAACTCTGGTTTCGGTTTTTCTTTAGCCATTTCGATAACTTCCATTTTATCAAGTTTTTTCTGACGAGACATCGCCATATTTCGAGTGGAAACACGAGCTTTATTTCGAGCAACGAAATCTTTTAGTTCTGAGATTTCTTGTTGTTGCTTTTTAAATGCGGCCTCTAACTGTTGCTTTTTAACTTCGTACACTTGTATAAAATTATCGTAGTCCCCAACATAACGGTTTAATTCCTGATTTTCCATATGATAAATTAGATTAATAACGCTATTTAAAAATGGGATATCATGGGATATTAGAATAAACGCATTTTCATAATCTAATAGATAACGTTTTAACCATTCGATATGCTGTTCATCTAGGTAGTTTGTCGGCTCGTCCAGTAGAAGAATATCTGGTTTTTCAAGTAATAGTTTCGCAAGTAAAACCTTTGTACGCTGCCCGCCACTTAAATCTGTAACGTCACGCTCAAGTCCAATATCTTGTAGACCAAGTCCTCTTGCTATCTCTTCAATCTTTGCATCAATAATATAAAAGTCATTGTTTGTTAGCAAATCTTGGATCGTTCCCATATCCTCAAGAAGTTTTTCAAGCTCTTCAGGTGTAGCATCGCCCATTTTATCGCAAATTTCATTCATTTCCGTTTCGAGATCAAACAAGTATTTAAAAGCTGTTTTTAATACATCACGAATCGTTAAGCCTTTTTCTAATACTGTATGCTGATCTAAATAACCAACGCGTACATTTTTTGACCATTCAATTTGCCCTGCATCTGGCTCCAATTTTCGCGTAATAATGTTCATGAACGTAGATTTACCTTCACCATTCGCTCCAATTAAACCGATGTGTTCTCCTTTTAATAAACGGAAGGAAACATCATTAAAGATTGCTCTATCGCCAAACCCATGACTTAAATTTTTAACTGTTAAAATACTCATGTGGTGGCCTCCTTTTCTAGACTCTTTATATAAAACTGAATTTATATTCGTATATGAATTTCATTAAAAAAAGCTTGATTCTTTTCTCGAAAATTTAAAACACACATAAAAAGATTATACTTCAGTTAACGTACAGAGAAAAGAGTACTTTTAGAAAAGAATATAGTACCAATTTTCGTATATTGTATTTGTATTAGATTTATAGCAATAAAAAAAACAGGAGCATTACTGCTCAATAAAGGTGTTTATTTTAACAAGCCAAGGGATTATATGTCCGAAAAATATCGCATTGTCATAATGCCTTTAGAACTGTTTGCATCTATTACCAGTATTAAGCTTCTAGGAAACAATCAAACTCAAAAAGATTGATAATAGTGGTAGTGGTAATTATAATTACTACTATGACTTAAATAAGCGAAATTATAGTTATATAATTAATTGGGAAAGTTTGCTACGGAATGCATAAAGGGATTTTAATAAAGCTCTAAAAGGAGGGGATTATATGGGTCTCGTAAATGACCAGATAAACCCAGCGGTGAAACCTAAGAGTGAGGATACTTTTCTACAAGGTGTTAAAGACTGTATTCCAACGCTGTTAGGTTATTTAAGTATTGGATTTGCTGCGGGCGTTGTTGAAAAAACAGCAGGCCTAAGCATATTTGAAATTGTGCTATTAAGTTTCATTCTTTATGCGGGATCAGCTCAATTTATTGCAGCTGGTATGATTGCTGCAAATAGCTCTGCTACTGCTATTATTATAACAATTTTCTTTGTGAATCTTCGTCATATTTTACTAAGTGCAGCACTTTCACCGTATTTTAGGCATTTGTCTCCACTCAAAAATATGCTTGTTGGGACATTGCTAACTGATGAAACATTTGGTGTTGCGATCAATAAAGCCATGAAACAGAAATCAATTAATGAGAAGTGGATGCATGGCTTAAATATAACAGCTTATTTAAACTGGGTGTTTGCGAATGTAGCTGGCGCTTATTTTGGTCAATGGATTTCGGACCCGGAAAAATACGGCTTGGATTATGCACTACCTGCTATGTTTATCGGTCTACTTGTACTTGCAATGGTAAGCCGCCGTAAAATAAAACTGGATATTGTTGTCGCTATCATTGCAATTATTATAGCAGTTGGGATTAGTGCGATGTTTTCCGCCTCATTAGGTGTAATTATGGCAACAATTATTGCTTCAACTATTGGGATGGTGATTGAAAAATGGAAGTAAGATGGGATATATTTCTAATCATTTTAGGCACAGCTATTGTTACATTTATTCCGAGAGTGCTGCCACTTATGGTACTTAGTCGGTTTGAGTTACCAGAGTGGGGAACACGCTGGCTAAGTTTTATTCCGATTTCTGTTATGGCTGCGCTGGTTGGTCAGGAAATATTAATGGATGGAACTAATGTTTCACTATCCTTCCGCAATCTTGAGCTATTGGCAGCCATTCCTACTTTTTTAATAGCCATTAAAACACGCAGTTTATTGGCTACCGTATTAGCTGGCATTATTTCATTAATGGTTCTACGATTCTTCCTTTAATACTATCTTTGAATACGACATTACAGTAAAACATATACAAGTTTGATATAATTATATTAATACTTTATTTTTGGGGTTTGAAATTATTGGAAGAAAGTGAAGGATAGTATGAACCATCTAAATGTTACATTGAAACAATTTGCATTGTACGTGCTCGGCTTATTTATTTTAGCGCTTGGAGTTAGCTTTTCGATTGAGGCGGGGTTTGGTGTATCACCTGTATCATCACTAGCCGTTGCCATTACACTATCGACCGGCATCTCTGTAGGTGCTACTACAGTGTTTGCGAATGTTTTATTTATTCTAATTCAGGTCATTTTAAACAAACGGCTTGACTTAAAAGAATTTGCCGTGCAATTAATTATTGCTTTTTTATTTGGCTTTTTTATGGATGGAACCCTATTAATCTTGCAAATATTCCCTACACCTGAATCAATAGTTGTTCGCAGTATATATTTATTGCTTAGTTTATTAGTTGTGGCTCTCGGTTTACTAGGTTATATAACGGCAAAACTTCCGTTAATGCCTTATGATGCGTTAACATATGCTATAAGCGAGCGATTTCAGTTAAAGTTTAGTAAAGCGAAGATTATAAGTGATTTTATTAATGTATCTGTAGCTGGTATGGTATGTTTATTATCCATTCAATCATTAGGCTCAATCGGAATAGGTACATTGCTGGCAGCATATTTTATCGGGAAAATTCTTGGCTGGCTTATCGGTCATTATCAAAAAAACCTGCAACATTGGGTACAGGTGCGGGAAGGGGAAGTCTAATTATTTCTCTCAAAAAATCTGTGCTGTGTACTAGCTGGACTATACTTTTTTTAATTAAAGATTAGAGATATAAAACACTTGGATCCTATACATTCTTGAATCCGAGTGTTTTTTATATGGTTTTATTGCTGAAAAGTCTCACCGCACCTGATTTGAACTACGTAAAAAGTTTTCGGATGAATACTGATTTAGAATTTGCTTGATCTAAAAGGAGTTGGTAGCCATAAATGATAACTGCATAACCAATATAAGTTAAAAAAACATGAATTGACTTAAAGTTCACTAACTTGTATACATTTAATTTCTGGAAAATTTTATTAGCAGGATAAGCTAGAAAAAGGTTCATGGCAGCATTTGCTATGATATAACGTTTAAAACGACCAAACGTAAAATGGAATACCCATAATGAGCCGGCAAAGAATGGTCCAAAAATGAAAGATAAGTCAGTGGCTAATTTTCCTTTTAAGCCGCCTTTTACAACCCAAAAATGATAACGCAAGGATAAAGCGCTTAAAAATAATACAAGTAATGAAGTAAATAATGTTACAGGCAAAAATTTAGCAAATGATCTTCTTGGCAGAAGTAATAAAGAGGCCCAAGAAGTGATAACTAGCACTAACCGTATAATGATGGGTGTCATAAAATGGTCCCCCTTTTTTGGGTTTAGGTTTTATTTAACCTTTTATATTCAGGTAAATTTAGTAAACATTGCGAACGCAACTAGTATGTGTAATTAGAATGTTTATTAATCATATAAGAAATATAAAAAAATTTAATGATATAGACATTCACCTATTGACTGTTCAAACATAATTTATAGTGTCACCAATAAAGTTAGTTCAGTTGGTAAAATAGGTTCTTAGGCATGATTAAATATCGAGAAACCCAGATTATTCAGACTTGGTAGATCGATTATTACAAAATGCTATATGGGGAGTGTTTACATGTCCGGAAAAATTTTAAATTATTATGCTGGTGGTAATACAGCTCGAGGATTTCATAATTTATATGAATCTAATTTACAAGGATTAGATCGTCTTTTTATACTTAAAGGTGGACCGGGAACTGGTAAATCATCAATGATGAAAGATATCGGTGAAGAATGGTTAAACAAGGGGTATGATATCGAATTATTACATTGTTCATCTGATAACCATTCTATTGATGGTGTGATCATTAAAAAGCTGAACGTAGGAATTGTAGATGGAACGGCACCACATGTTATTGAGCCTAAAGCGCCAGGTGTGATTGACGAGTATGTCAATCTAGGAGTAGCTTGGGATTCAGCGAAATTGGTTCAACATAAAGATGAAATTTTAAAGCTAAACAGTAAGATAGCTGAAACATTTCAAAGTGCTTATGATACTTTTTGGCAAGCTCTTAAGGTGCATGATGAATGGGAAGAAATTTATATTAAGAACATGAATTTTGATGAAGCAAACGCTTTAACTGAAGAGTTAATTGCTAAACTTTTTGGTGAAATTAACTTAAATAAACAGCCTGATGTCCGTCGCAGATTCCTTGGCGCAGCAACTCCAGAAGGCGCGGTTGATTTTGTGCCTAATATCACTGAAGGTTTAGCGAAACGGTATTTTATCAAAGGCCGGCCTGGTTCTGGGAAGTCAACGATGTTAAAAAAGCTTGCTAAAAGTGCGGAAGATCGCGGGTTGGATGTAGAAATTTATCATTGTGGCTTTGATCCAAACAGCTTAGACATGGTTATTGTTCGTGAGTTAGGATTTGCAATCTTTGATAGTACAGCTCCGCATGAATATTTTCCTGAAAAAGAAAGCGACGAAATTATCGATATGTATGAAAGAGCGATCGTGCCAGGAACAGATGAAAAATATGCGGAAGAGATTAAAGAAATAAGTGGACGCTATCGAGAAAGAATGCAAGCGGCTCTTTCCCTTCTTTCAGACGCAAAACAGCTCCGTGATGAATTAGAATCTTATTATATTGAAGCAATGGATTTTTCAATCGTTGAGCAACTTAAAGCGGAGTTACGAGCAGAGATTGAGAGTATCGCTCAGAAACGATAATTTTCTTTTTATATATAAAAAGACATCTGGTGCATCTAGAAGCCAGGTGTTTTTTTAGTTCATAAAATCTTAAGGAATTGATGAACAGAATATTAAGATTTACATTTTATAATCTAATAGTGAGGAGGAGACAATAGGAATTTGTACACTTTAATTTGCATAGTATACTGCAAAGGGGACAGTAAACATAAATTATAAAGATGATAAATAAAAAGGCTAAGTTACAATTGTTTTGCAGATGGATTACATAGAGACTTTTTCATGTTTGTAGGCTATTATAAAATAGCTTAGTATATAGGTTGTTCTAGCATGTATGTTAATGGATAAAATTAGAATTAAGGGGATTAGGCATGGATATTATTACGATTTTAAAAGCAATTATTCTAGGATTAGTAGAGGGGTTAACTGAGTTTGCTCCCGTTTCATCAACTGGGCATATGATAATTGTAGATGATATGTGGTTGCAATCCGAACAATTTTTAACAAAATATGTAGCAAATACATTCAAAATTGTTATACAGCTTGGTTCTATCTTAGCAGTTGTAGTGGTCTTTAAAGATCGTTTTATTGATTTATTAGGATTAAAAAATCTCAATAAAAAAGCCGGGCCAAAGACAAAACGTTTGAAGTTATCCCAAGTAATTGTTGGTTTACTTCCAGCCGGAATATTAGGCGTTTTATTTGAAGATTATATCGATGAACACTTATTTTCGCTTACGACTGTTTTAATAGGACTAGTGGTTGGTGCAGTATTGATGTTAGTTGCTGACAGATTCAGCTCTAGGAATTCAATGGTGCAGACAGTGGATGAGATATCTTATAAGCAAGCTTTTCTTGTTGGGTGCATTCAATGCCTTTCACTTTGGCCAGGTTTTTCTAGATCAGGTTCGACAATATCCGGAGGGGTATTACTGGGAATGAGTCATCGAGCAGCTGCAGACTTCACATTTATTATGGCTGTTCCAATTATGGCTGGGGCTAGTGGTTTATCCTTATTAAAAAACTGGCAATATTTCACTGTAGATGCTATTCCTTTTTTTATTGCAGGCTTTATTAGCGCTTTTGTATTTGCACTAATATCTATTCGTTTCTTTTTAAAGCTTATAAATAGAATTAAGCTAACGCCATTTGCTATTTATCGCATTGTATTAGCGCTTGCGATTTATATCTTTTACTTTTAAGGAAAAGATATTGGATATGATGTTAAATAAAAAAGAAAAGACCAAATCATTTGATTTGGTCTTTTCTGAGTTTGTTATAATAGGATTATTTTTCTTTCTCAATCAATCAATAGTGTATTTCTCTTATTTTTGCTTAATAAAAGAGATATTAATATAATAATGGGGTAGTGGTAACGAATGAAAAGTAGTGAAGATAGAATGAAAAAAGTTTGAAACGAGGTATTTTAAAGTGAGCGTAATTAAAAAGCGAAAGTCCAATAAACTGAAATTGGTTTCACGAGCACTATTGATTATTATTGGCGGTTTTATAACTGCATACGGACTAGAATCAGTATTAATACCAAACGATGTGTCTGACGGTGGTGTAACAGGGCTGAGTATCGTTGGTTCACAACTAGTTGGATTGCCTTTAGGATTACTCATCGCAGTTCTTAACATCCCATTCATCTTTTTAGGATATAAACAAATTGGAAAAAGCTTTGCGGTTTATTCGGTAATAGGTATTGCTTCACTTGCTATCGGAACAATCCTTATGCACCACGTCACGACAATTATTCAAGGTGATACGTTGTTAGTAACGGTTGTTGGCGGTATTATCATTGGTTTTGGTATGGGGTTAGCGTTACGGAATGGAGGCGCACTGGATGGAATTGATATGTTAGCTGTACTTCTTTCAAGAAAATTACCATTTGGCACAAGTGATCTTATTTTATTTTTAAATTTATTTGTATTTATTTTTGTTTCCACCGTATTCGGTCTACAGGGAGCATTTCTTTCGGCAATCGCGTATTTCATCGCCTCAAAAGTTATTCATATAGTGGAGGAAGGTTTAAGTGGTTCTAAAACCTTTAAGATTATCACAACTCAACCAGAGCTAATGGTAGAAACAATACGTGACCGTTTAGGCCGCGGCGCAACTTATAAACTAGCTGAAGGCGGTTATTCAAATGAACAATTTAAAGAAATTACTTGTGTAATTAACCGCTTAGAAGAAAGCAAAATGAAAGAAATCATTCGCGAAATTGATGAGAATGCCTTTGTTATTGTATATGATGTAGCAGAAGTTAAAGGTGGTAACTTCAAAAAGCATAATATTCATTAGTTAATCCACCCATAAATACTTGGACCGTTGTGATGATAGTCATGATGAATAACAAAATTAAATGTTTAAGAAACTTCAATAAACTTCCGGGAATTTTTATTATTCAGTTCTCCAGTTAACGTGAGGATAGTTTTTATGTAACCAATTTGTGCTTTAGTTAATTTAACACCATAATGAAATTTCTTGCTTGTTACTTGTTTTCTCCAAACCACTTCTCCATAGAGATCATGTGTTTGACCTAGCAATTGCAGTTTAAATAATAATTTTATTCGTGAATCGATAGGGAATTTTAAGTTTGATGAAAACTGAAAACCGTTAACGGAAATATGATTAACTTTTATTAAACTTGTTTTATTAGGAACCTTTTTTTCTTGAAATTTATGTATACTCAAACTACCTTTTAATGGATTATTTAAAATTAGTCTCTTATTGGAACCACGTCTATTAATCAACTTTAAAACCTCCACCGAATGGATTAACTTCCAATATTTTTATTACATATTTCGAAATTTGAGGGAATTTTTTGGGGGATTTTTTTAAAAATATCAATTACTTCCTAGAATCCTAAGAGTATTAAATATTTAGAATAGGTCCGATCAGAGCTACTCTGCATTTTTAATTTGTATGGAAGAAAAGTGCCTTTTAAATTTTGAAGGTAACTCCTGGAAAGGAAATAGGGGTAAATGACATTGTAAAATACAAAGGTCATCTACCCCATAGATTGATTGTTATTATTAATTGTTAACCGGTATAGTTATTAAAAAAGTTGTTCCTTTCCCTTTTTCACTATTTACTTCTATTTTTCCTTTGAGCTTATTAATTGTGCTATAAACGACCATCATGCCAAGCCCTGTGCCTTCTTGTTTAGTAGAATAGTAAGGCTTTCCTATCCGCATTATTTCTTCTTTTGTCATTCCAATTCCTGTATCAGTTATTTTAATAATTATTTTATTTTTTTGTTGCGATACATTGATTGTAAGAGTACCGCCTTTGTCTTTCATAGACTCAATACCATTTTTATATAAGTTTATTAAAGTCTGCTGAATTTGATTTTTATCAAACCTTTTAGTAAGGGTATTATTAAAATTATACTGCAGATCCACTTGATGGATATTGGCATATGGAATCATGATATTATTTACATATTCTATTTCTTCTTTTAGGTTAGTACTGACCATATTTTCTGCTTGTGGCTTGGCTAGCGACAGAAAGTCACTTACAATTTTTTCGGCACGTTTTAATTCTTGTAATGAAAAATCAACATATCTTTTTTCATCATTAGTTATATTAGTTGAATTATTTAAAAGTTGTAGAAACCCTTTGGTAACAGTTAATGGATTTCTTATTTCATGTGAAATACTTGCAGCCAGTTCGCTTAGAACATTCAATCTTTCTGTATCGACGAGCTTTTCGCGAGTTTTCACATTATCGATAATTTTCTCTATTAATGACAGAATAACGATGATTCCAATAACATAAATGAAAAGCATACTAAAAGCATTCATCCAAAACGTTTTGGATACTGTCTCCAGTAGGGTGCTATAAATAAATAGATAAATAGTAAACGTTACAAAAGTGATACTTCCTGCAGTTAATATACGTTTTTGGGTGTCTAGATTTATAAACTTCTTACTAAATAAGGGCACTACACTAAAAATAAGTGTTGAAAATAAGAAGGATAGCAATACACCATCCCCACCAATATACAAACGATAAAGATTCAAAACGATAAATAAGGGGAAGGTAGCTTTGTATCCGCTAAAAAGCGAAACGATAATAAAGGGAATATAGCGTAAATCAAAAATAAATCCCAACTCTAGACGAATGGGGAAGGACATGCAAAGAATCATTGAAACTGCTGAGAATACGGTAATATGTATGCTATTGTGGTTGAAATGAAATTTGTTTTCAAAAAAGATAAGATAAGCTAAGGCTGGTATAAGTAAAAAAAGAAAATTTATTAATAATGTTTCAGTCAAGTTAGTTCTCCTTTCATATGGTGGATCTATGTAAAGAAGTTGATGCAAATAAAATATACTATAATGACAGCATATCCCCATATTACCAGATTCGTACAAATTTTGTAGTATTAATC
The DNA here is from genome assembly GCF_900240995.1 of Bacillus sp. Marseille-P3661. Lineage (NCBI taxonomy): Bacteria > Bacillati > Bacillota > Bacilli > Caryophanales > Bacillaceae > Bacillus > Bacillus sp. Marseille-P3661. Next base: position 1,099,952 of record NZ_LT965954.1, on the reverse strand, counting down.
ATATCTTATAAATACATATTTTCACGATTGAACGGGTTAGATACTCTATTTGTGAATTAGTAGAGGTAGGAAGTGAAGGAGGAAAAGTTGCTGACTGAGTCAGTATAGGTGTGTGATTTTGACAGGTTGTGAGGTTTGCTGTTGTGGAGTCAGAAACGGGGCGTCATTCTGACAGGAAACGAAGAAAAGCGGTGGAACGAGTCAGAATCCGGGCCAGATTCTGACAGGAAACGAAGAAAAGCGGTGGAACGAGTCAGAATTCTAGCGTGATTCTGACAGGAAACGAAGAAAAGCGGTGGAACGAGTCAGAATTCAGGCTTGATTCTGACAGGAAACGAAGAAAAGGAGTGGAACGAGTCAGAATCCGGGCCAGATTCTGCCAAGAAACGAAGAAAAGGAGTGGAACGAGTCAGAATTCAGGCGTGATTCTGACAGGAAACCCAGAAAAGCGGTGAAACGAGTCAGAATCCGAGCGTGATTCTGACAGGAAACGAAGAAAAGGAGTGGAACGAGTCAGAATCCGAACGTGATTCTGACAGGAAACCCAGAAAAGCGGTGAAACGAGTCAGAATCCGAGCGTGATTCTGACAGGAAGCCCAGAAAAGCCGTCAAACGAGTCAGAAACCTACCGTGATTCTGACAGGAAGCCCAGAAAAGCGGTGGAACGAGTCAGAATCCGGGCCAGATTCTGCCAGGAAACGAAGAAAAGGAGTGGAACGAGTCAGAATTCAGGCGTGATTCTGACAGGAAACCCAGAAAAGCGGTGAAACGAGTCAGAATCCGAGCGTGATTCTGACAGGAAACGAAGAAAAGGAGTGGAACGAGTCAGAATTCGGGCCAGATTCTGACAGGAAACGAAGAAAAGGAGTGGAACGAGTCAGAATTCAGGCTTGATTCTGACAGGAAACGAAGAAAAGCGGTGGAACGAGTCAGAATTCAGGCTTGATTCTGACAGGAAACGAAGAAAAGGAGTGGAACGAGTCAGAATCCGAACGTGATTCTGACAGGAAACCCAGAAAAGCGGTGGAACGAGTCAGAATTCAGGCTTGATTCTGACAGGAAACGAAGAAAAGGAGTGGAACGAGTCAGAATCCGAGCGTGATTCTGACAGGAAGCCCAGAAAAGCCGTCAAACGAGTCAGAAACCTACCGTGATTCTGACAGGAAACCCAGAAAAGCGGTGGAACGAGTCAGAATTCAGGCTTGATTCTGACAGGAAACGAAGAAAAGGAGTGGAACGAGTCAGAATCCGAACGTGATTCTGACAGGAAACCCAGAAAAGCCATCAAACGAGTCAGAATCGGAGTAAATACCGTTAGCCGGGTCCTAGTTAATCTTGCAGGGAGAACCTCCTAGGACAACGTTCTCTTAGTTGCTTTTTTGGAAATAACTGCTTGAAACTAATGAACTAGAGGTAACGTATATATACTATAACAAAAACAAGTTCTGTCTATATCTTAAATAAGGGGAGATTTAATGGGTAATATATTACTATTTTCAGTCATCGTTGCACTAGCATCAGCATTGTTAATTTTTCCACTTACGAATAAGAGGGATGATAAGAGTAAGGAAAAATCAAAGGTAGGCCAAACTACGTTACTTGTTATTACAGTAGTGCTGCTATTATCAGTTGTGTTTGTATTTTATTATCTAACGAATCTCGATCGAAATATATCTTCAGTATGGCCATTATTAATTGTTATAACAGCAATTGGTGCATCGTTTGCAAGTGGTAAAGAGCGTTTTCTAAAGATTTGTTTGTTCGGAGCAAGTTTATTAGTAGGAGGCTTTTTCCTGGCTGCTCCAATGTTTAATGCAGATGAAAAATTCGAACTAGCAAAAATGCAAGAGGAAGTAGAAATTACAGCTTTTGATGAAACGAAAACACCTGCCAGTGTCCCTCCGCAATTTGCTCGAAATAAAATGAAAAAATCATTTGGTCAAGTTCCGAATACGAGTTATTACCAGTTAGGCAATCTACAAATACAAAAGGTCAATGGAGAATATGTGTACATTGCTCCAGTTGAATTTTCTGGGATTTTTAAATGGTTAAAAGGTAAAGAAACACCAGGTTACTTCACATTAAGCGCAACAGACTCTTCAGCAAATCCAATCTTTATCGAAAGTCAAATGGTCTACACACCTTCATCATATTTTAATAAAAGTGTGGAACGTCTTATCCGTATGGAATATCCGAAACATATATTTTACGGTGATGTCCAACTTGAGGTGGATGAAGAAGGTAAGCCATATTATATTCGTACGTATGGAGATTTTATCTCTGCTCGTAACGGTTTTACGCCAACCGGAATTATCATGGTTGACCCAACAAATGGTGTAACTGGAGATGTTCCATTAAGTGAAGTTCCGAATTTTATTGATGGTGCTGTTTCACCTGAAAGTGTGAGCTTGCATAACAGCTATTTCGGAAAGTATGTCCATGGTTTTTGGAATAGTGTGTTTGGGAAACAAGATGTCAAGCTGCCGTCGGATGAAGGAACAGAAGCCAATGTAAGTCCTGTGTTTGATGAAAATGGAGAAATGTATTATTTCACTGACTTCTCGAGCCCAAAAGAAGGGGTTGACTCTATGCTTGGTTACTCGTTAACGCATTCTAAAACAGGTGAAGCAACCTATTATACGGGGAATCTGGAAAACTCCTATATGGATTCACAAGGGGCTCTTGATATTATCGAAAAGAAATTTATTGAAAAGCAATGGAATGGTGAAATGCCTATTTTATATAATTTTTATGGAGAAGCAAGTTGGTTAACTCCGGTACTTGATCCTAATGGTTTCTTGCAAAATTACTTTATTGTATCTGCGGCAAATCCTGAGATATCAGCATATGCTGACACACCGAATGCTGCGTTGAAACAATATAAAACTGCTTTACAACGAAGTGGAAGTAGTGTCGATGGAGCGTCCCGTGCAGAGCAGAAACAAATCAGTGGAACGGTTGTAAGAGTTTACAAAGAACGTTCAGAGTCATTCACAATTGTTTCCTTTTTACTAGATAATGGGAAGAACTTTTTAGTTACATCAGAAATCAGCCCTTTAGCTATTTATTTAAGAGAAGGCGATGCAGTGAATGTAAGCTTTTTGGAAACAGGAGAGACCTTCTTGCCTGTTACAAAGTTAGAAATTAACGCTTTACAGTAAAAATGTAAAAAGGTAAAAGCCCATGTGAAAGTGACTTCACATGGGCTTTAATAGATTATTGTTGTTGTATATCTTCTTGGAGAAAGGTTTCTAGTTCTACAGTTTTTGGCCCATCCTCTTGATAAGCATAACCGAATATCTTGCCATTTCCATCATGATTTATTGTAATATCAAGGTCATTTAATAATTTTGTCAAATAATTTATTGCACGTTTCATCCGGTCACTTGGGGCCTTCCAATCTTTCATCATAGCTGTTTTGTACTCCCCGAAATCTGCTGGATTTGAGTTTTCTACACGTTTTTGCTGTTCATCTTTAATGATTCTAGTAAGATGTTGTAGGTTATTAAAGTCCTTACGAATAGAGACACCTTCAACCTCAACAAATTGCAGTCCTCTTTCCAGTTCCATGGCCGCAACATAATAATCATAATACACATCTTTATTTTCTTGGTTGTTCAAGTTCTTTGTAATATTTTGAAAGGCGTTATTTTTTTGAGCAATAAAATCTTTAGCGTTAGTTGTCATATCGTACTTTACTTCGCCTGAATTGGTAGTAATATCAATCCATGTATTTTCGCCATTCTCTACTTCTTTTTCTCCGCTTATCGATGATGATAGCTGTACTTTTGGTGCATCAGGCTGCCCACTTGAACTACAAGAAGACAGCGTTAATGTTACAGCTAAAATAAGTGATTTAAACCTCAAACTAAAAACTCCTTTAAATATTCTATCAGCAGTTTGTATCAATTTTGTAAAAATATACATGATTTGCTATTTAACTTTTGTTAGTAATGAGCAAGCTGCAAATAACTTGCTCATTTTAAAGGGAGATAATATGTTTATACTATGTGATGTATGAGGGTTAAAATAATATTATCTAAGTGAGGTTATTTGATATGAATCCGGTTATTAAAAAATTACAGCTAAAAGATGAAAGCAAGCCAGTATTAATATTGAATGCTCCTGTTGAATACAATGATATATTAGCAGCTTTTCAAGCGGAGGTTCATAAAGAAGTAATAAATGATCAATATCAATTCGTGCAAGTGTTTGGTACTGCAAATGAAGAGCTTAAAATGTGGTCTAAAAAAGGAGCGGAAGTTCTAGTGGAGGATGGTCTTTTATGGTTGTGCTATCCGAAAAAAACGTCCAAGAAGTATAAAGGATCGGACTGTAGTCGTGATTCTGTAACAGGTATACTTGCTGATGAAGGGTTTGAACCTGTACGTCAGGTAGCAATAGATGATGATTGGTCAGCGCTGCGTTATAGAAAGGTAGAGCATATTAAAAAGATGACAAGGAACTTTGCTGTTACTGAAAAAGGAAAAGAAAGAACTGAATGATCACGCGCAGAGTGACAGTATAACCGAGTTGGAGTGATAGAGTTGGATTACTTTACAAATTTGGTAGAACAAAGAATTAAAGACTCTATAAAAAATGGTGAATTTGATAAATTGCCTGGAAAAGGTAAACCGTTAAATTTTGATGATGATTCAGCTGTACCCTCCGAACTGCGTATGGGTTATAAAATATTAAAAAATGCGGGTATGGTGCCGGAGGAAGTTCAGTTGAAAAAGGATATGTTAAAATTAGAAGATTTAATAGCATGCTGCAAAGATCTAGAGGAAAAGGAAAAGTTAAATAAACGTTTAAATGAAAAATTATTGCGATTTAATATGTTAATGGAAAAACGGAAAATGGGTAGATCTAGTGCGTTTAAGCGGTATAAGGGGAAAATTAATCGATTATTTTAGAATTGGATATTGTGCTGCCTATATACGATGAGCAGAAAATGTTACAGAAGATGTTGATGAGGGCGAACAGTGCCAAGAAAACGTGATAAATCTCTTCAGAAGGACCCCGAGATAAGAAAATAAAAAAGTATAGCAGCAAATCTGCTATACTTTGCGAAGGTTACCTAATTCGGCTGCAATTGCTTGCATTTCACTAATACTAAACGAATCTTTCCCGATAACCATTTCATAGATATCTTTCAGTTCTTCGTACATTTCTCCATCAAAATGTTCCGCTTTAACGGCACCAACATTAACCATGCGAAGCTTGTCTTTAATTGCATTGATCATAAATTCTACGTTTTCGGCTGATTTATTAGTTAAGTCCATTTTGCACTTCCTTTCTTTAATAAAAAGATCCGCTTTTCTTATTATCGTATCATAAAAAGAGGAGATTGCAATTTGCAATCTCCTAATATTTTTAAACTTCTGCACGATTTGCGTTTTCTTTTTCATCTCTCATTATCTGTTTAAATCGTTTCGTTTCAGCTACAACTACGCCAGTTAAACCTAGTAAACCGATTAGGTTAGGAATAGCCATTAAACCATTCATAATATCAGCAATTCCCCAAACGGCATCAAGTGATAAAATTGCCCCAAAAAAGACAGCAAATACAAAGACGATACGATAGTACTTAACGGCAGATTTACTAAATAGATAAGAGAAACATTTCTCACCGTAATAAGACCAGCCAAGAATTGTAGAAAATGCGAAGAAAATTAAACCAATTGCGACTACAATCGGACCTGCTGCTCCTAAAAATTGTTCGAAAGTAGCAGATGTTAATTCTGCACCTGTTAAACCATCTTTATAAATTCCACCCATAACTAATGTAAGACCAGTGATTGAACAAATTATAATTGTATCAATAAACACCTGTGTCATGGATACGAGTGCTTGTCGAGCAGGATAATCTGTTTTAGCTGCTGCTGCTGCTATAGGTGCAGAACCTAAACCAGCTTCATTTGAGAATACTCCGCGGGCAACACCCCAACGAATAACTGTACCGATCGCTCCACCAGCAACTGCTTCACCAGTAAATGCATCTGTAAAAATTAAAGAAAATGCAGCTGGAATAAGGTCAAAATTCATTACCATAACAAGAAGACCAGCTATTAGATAGAATACTGCCATAATTGGTACAAAAAAGGCAGTAACTTTACCGATGCTTTTAATTCCACCAAGAATAACAAGTGCTGTTAATATAGTTAATATAATACCAGTAACCCACGTAGGAATATGAAAAGTTGATTTAACAATCTCTGAAACAGAGTTTGATTGAACCATATTTCCTATTCCAAATGCTGCAATCGCACCAAAAATTGCAAATAAAATACCGAGCCATTTTTGTCCTAGCCCTCGTTCTAAATAATACATTGGGCCACCAGACATTTCGCCATTTTCATCTTCTACACGATATTTAACGGCAAGTACGCCTTCTGCATACTTTGTAGCCATTCCGAAAATAGCACTAATCCACATCCAAAACACTGCACCCGGACCACCTGCCACGACTGCTGTAGCAACACCAGCAATATTACCGGTTCCAACAGTTGCAGCTAGAGCGGTCATAAGTGCTTGGTAATGCGAGATGTCCCCTTTAGACTTTTGGTCCTGCTGCTTTCCAAAAGCTTGCTTTAGAGCGTAGGGAAGTGTTGAAAGTTGTAAAAAACCTAAACGTAGTGTTAAAAAGATACCAGTTCCGACTATCAAAATAAGCATCGGGGGTCCCCAAACTAATTCGCTAATTTTTCCTATTAGTTCCATATAATTATTTCCCTCCTTTCATGTAGTACTATAAATTTATATATTTTTTCGAATAATATGTCAATGTAAATAATAAGAAACTAAAAGTTGTTCAAAATGACAATTAACTTGTTGCCATTTTGCGTTCCATATAATTAAGAAGATATGTTAATGAAAGGGTGAGAATAAGGTAGATAACTGCAACGGCTAAATATGGTTCCCAAACTCTCATATATTGTCCAACTGCAGCTCGTCCCCAATACATTAGTTCAGGAGCTGCAATGATCGCTGCGAGCGAAGAGTCTTTTAAAAGTACGATAAATTCATTTCCTAAAGGTGGAATCATACGCTTAACAGCCTGTGGAATAATAATATACCTCATTGTTTGAAAGTTAGACATTCCTAAAGAACGCGCTGCTTCTGTTTGTCCTCTATCGATCGATTGGATCCCACCACGGAAAATCTCAGCCACATATGCAGCGGAATTTAAAGAAAGTGTTACTATTGTGGAAACAATCGGATTTGCAGGTGTCATAAATAGCGGCACGACTCCAAAGTGAATGAGTAAAAGTTGAACGAATAGTGGTGTACCACGAAAAAAATTTATATACCAAATAAAGGGCAACCTAACTAATTTAATAGATGACATTTTACCTAAGGCAATTAATAAACCAAAAATGCTGCCAATAAGGACCCCGGAAATTGATACGCCAATTGTTAGTAGCATTCCTTTTAGAAAAAATGGCAGATATTCTGCTATGATGCTCCATTTAAAATCCATTTTGATTTAACTCCTTTTCTATATGAAAATTGCGTAACGCAGTTTCCGTTACGCAATTTTCATTTTATACTTTATGGAAGTTTAACTTCATCAAAGGATGAAAGTATAAGAAATACATCGTCATTTGCAAATACGTTTTTTTTTTTAAAACTATTGCTTTAATGCTTCAAGGTTAGGTTCTTCGCCCATCCACTTTTTATAAATCTCAGTGAATTTGCCATTTTCCATTATTGTTTTAAGTGCAGCGTTAACATCTGTTTTAAGCTGCTCATTTCCTTTTTGAATTAGGATGCCATAGTACTCAGACTCGAAGTTTTCTGCGTCATCAATCGCTACAACCTTTTGATCAGGGTTGCTAGTAATGTAATACTTAACAACCGCATTATCAGCGATAACTGCATCTGTTTCTCCTCTTAGCATCGCCATAATAGCTGTAGGTGCATCCTCATACTTTTTAACATTCGTGCTTTTTTCACCCAAAATTTCTTGGGCTGCAAAATCACCAGTTGTACCATTTTGTACCCCGATTAATTTATCGTTTAAATCCGAATAACCTTTAATATCTGATCCTTCTGGAACTAAAATCATTTGTCTAGCTTCAAAATAAGGGCTTGAAAAGTCGTATGATTGTTTACGGTCATCCGTAATTGTAATCGCAGAAGCGCCGATGTCAACTGATTCATTTTGAACATTCTGGAATAATGCTTCCCATCCGTTATTTTGGATTTCGTATTCATAGCCTGCTTCATCTAAAACTGCTGAAATAAGATCAATATCAAAACCAACAACCTTACCAGTTTCCATAAATTCAAATGGTGCAAAAAATGCATTCGTTCCAACGATTACTTTTTCTTTTGAAGCCGGTTCTTGTTGATCACCTTGAGTTTCTTCTGTTGTTTCAGTATCTGTTGGCTCCTCTGGTGCAGTTTCAGACTGGCCACAAGCTCCTAAAACTAAAACAAAACTAATAAGTAAAAATAGTAGCATCGATTTGATAGTTTTACTTTTCATCTTTTTTCCTCCCAATTTCAATGGTTATAATTTAGTTAGTTCTATAAGTAGTTTGCTCAATTTAACGTCTTATAAAATATAGTAATAAATATAAATCAGAACTAATATTTATGCAATAACTTTTTGTTTTATAAAAATAGTAAAAATTTTCAGAAACCACCTTGAAAGATCATTAATATATCAATGTATATAACAATGTTTAAAACCATTAAATATCTTTAATAAATATTAAAGTATAATTATTATCTCAGATTTTGGCTTGCGGAAACAACTCGAAATTGTATATTTTAAGTTGCGCGTAACAGTTTGTTAAAATTATTAATGACCAGTATGTTTTTACATTAGCAGTTTAAAGAATTGTTGATGTTGGGTTATAATTGGGTTGAAAATATTGGAAAGTTGCGGAACTAAAAAGGAGAGTCATATATATGAATAAAAATAATAAATTACTTAAAGGAATGGCTGTTGGGGCAGTAGTAGGGGCAGCAATTTCTTTATTAGATCGGGAAACAAGATTGAGTACAACAACAAATATAAAAAAGTATGGAGGAAAACTATGGAGTTATGCAAAAAATCCTGAAGAGACGATAACTTCTCTAGTGAATCAGGTGACAAATGCAAGGAATAAAATTGAAGAGTTATCAGAAGATGTATTATTTATTATGGACAAAGTAAATGATATAAAGGAAACAACCGAGCAGGTAAAAAAACCAAGTCCAAACCTAATAGTAAAAGAAGATGAGGAAAACCGCGAATAGATACGGAGGGTATATGACTCATAAGAAGGTTACGACCATTAAAGGTTTTTGGGAAGAATTTTATTATAGGTTTCACCATGACGAAGTTGTAGGTTTAGCTGCACAATTGGCCTATTTTTTTCTTTTATCTCTGTTTCCGTTTTTGATTTTTTTAATAACCTTAATAGGGTATTTACCAATTTCCCAAGTAGACGTGTTAGGAATTGTTAGTGAATATGCTCCTGGTCAAACCATGCACCTAATTGAAACAACCTTAAATGAAATCATGGATAAGCAAAGAGGTGGATTGCTATCATTTGGTGTCATTGCAACGATTTGGTCTGCTTCTAATGGGATTAATGCGATTATAAGGGCGATGAATCGAGCGTATGATGTAAAAGAAAACCGTTCCTTTATTGTCTCGAGATTAATGGCTATTGTGTTAACAATTGCAATGATTATTGTGATTATTGTCGCACTATTGTTGCCCGTTTTTGGAAAGGCAATCGGTATTTTTATCTTTACTAACCTTGGTTTATCAGAATCGTTTTTAAGTGTTTGGAATGTGATGCGAATTATTATAAGTTTTTTTATTATGGTAATTGTTTTAGCTGCTTTGTATCGGTTTGCGCCTAACATTCGATTAACGATGAGAGAAGTATGGATCGGAGCTTTATTTGCTACTGTAGGTTGGCAAATTGTTTCACTTGCCTTTTCATATTTTGTAACAAACTTCGGAAATTACTCCGCTACCTATGGAAGCCTTGGTGGTATTATCATTTTATTAATTTGGTTTTATTTATCTGCCATGGTAATTGTTATAGGTGGAGAAATAAATGCGATGATTAAGCTAAATGGGCTGCATTTTCATAAATAGAGGAATTTGTCATTAATTACGTTGAGTTAACAGGGCATGCTATAAAAGAAGGCGGTTAATAAATAGCTTTCAACTCATTTGTAGGAGGCGTTAGCGATGGGTAAAAATCAAAAGAAAAATCATAGTAATACAAAACATAAGACGTCTGGTAGCGCCAATAAAAAGAATAACTATCATTAAAATGCAAAAATGCCTTAACCCGCCGGCTAGGGCATGACAAAGTAAAAAGGCGACCGTTACGAGGTCGCCTTTTTACTTTGTGATTTTAGGGTGGGTATTACCAATGCAAACTTATCCATTACAATCTGTTCTTATTTTAGTAATCTTAATCCATTTAGTATAACCAAGATAGTACTTCCTTCGTGACCGATAACTCCGTATGGAAGGTCAAGAATTTGGAGGAAGTTTGACGCAATCAAAAACATGATAACTAATATGGAAAATACAATGTTTTGTTTAATAATTTTATTCATGCGAATTGATAAAGCAATCGCATCAGATATCTTCGTTAAATCATTCTTCATAAGAACGACATCTGCTGTTTCTAAGGCAACATCGGAGCCTTCACCCATGGCAATTCCGACATTAGCAGTTGCAAGAGCAGGAGCGTCATTAATTCCATCTCCTACCATAGCAACCTCTCCAAATTTATCTTGAATTTTTTTTACATGCTCTACTTTTTCTTCTGGCAGGCATTCCGAAATATAATGATCTATGCCGCTTTCTTTAGCGATGGCTTTTGCTGTACTGTTGCCATCTCCTGTAAGCATAATCGTGTAGATTCCGTTTTCTTTTAATATCTGGATTGCTTGTTTGGAAATTTCACGAACTACATCTTTTAGCGCTAATAATCCTACTATGCCTTCGTCGTCTGCAACGTAGACAATCGTTTTTCCTTCTTCCGCAAGTTTTTTACCAACGCCATTTTCAAATTGAGTAACGAGTTCTTTTCCAACATAACCGCTTTTGCCGATTTTCCATTGTTTATTGTATAGTGTTGCTTGGATACCCCAGCCGGCAACATCTTTAAATTCACTAGGTTCATCTAATGTTAATGAAAATGAATTGTTCGCTTTTGCGTATTGAACGATTGCTTGCGCTAAAGGGTGATTAGAGTGATTTTCAATAGATGCTGTAATTTTTAAAAATTGTTCCTCATCGATATCTGATCGTACGATTACATCTGTAACCTCTGGTTTTCCGCGTGTCAATGTGCCTGTTTTATCAAAGGCAATGGCTTGAAGGCCTGCTAGCTTTTCTAAATGAACACCGCCCTTGAAAAGAATACCATGCTTAGCGCCATTAGATATTGCTGATAATGTTGCAGGCATAATTGATGCAACAAGAGCGCAGGGTGATGCTACTACTAAAAAGATCATTGCCCGGTAAAAAGTTTCAGTCCAACTCCAGCCTAATAAAAAGTGTGGAACAAACATCATTAGCAATACAACGGTCAATACTACTTTGACATACGTACCTTCAAATTTTTCAATAAAAAGCTGTGAAGGAGATTTTTCACTTTGAGCTGATTGCACTAGGTTAATGATTTTTTGAAAAAGTGTTTCATTAGCACGTTTCGTAATACCCACAACGATTGCACCGTTTAAGTTAACAGTTCCTGCAAACACGTTCTCATTAATTTCTTTTGAAACAGGAATCGATTCACCTGTAATCGCCGCTTCATCAATCGTTGTTTGTCCACGAATGATCATACCGTCGGACGGAATCCGTTCACCAGGTTTTACTAGAATTTCATCGCCTATTTCCAACGTACTGACATGAACCTTATTTTCGACACCGTTTGTAATAAGTAGCGCTTCTTCAGGCTGCAATTTCATTAAACTTGATATTTCTTTCTTACTTTTGTTCATGGTGTATGTTTCAAGAGCACCACTAAGTGAGAATATAAAGATCAATATTGCACCTTCGGCCCAATAACCGATGATTGCCGAGCCAATGGCTGCGAAGATCATGAGCATTTCTACATTTAACTCTCGCTCATTAATAGTGGCTTTTATACCTTCTTTGGCTTTAGCGTATCCGCCAATTATAAAAGCTGCTAGGAAAAATGCAATTGAGATAGATTCGTTACCGCTGGATTTAGACAATAACCAGGCGATGACAATGAGGAAACCGCTTGTTATTGCTGCAATTAACTCACCGTGTTCAATTATTTTAGTCATTCTATTTGGAACGTTTTGTGCATAACTCAATTGAGAATCATTATCTATTGTTCTAGTTTGTGCGTTCAAAATTCTCTCCTCCTTTTTTTAATTGAGAATAAAAATCATCCTTAATACGCTTATTTTCAGTAGTTATTTAACGTTTTATCGTAGAAAAGTAATAATTACTATAAATTATTATTTATAATTATTTTAAATTATAGCATCTAAAATGGGGATTGAAAAGGAGAATACTAGGTTAATTAATTTATGTATGAATATTTTTAATTGGCACAATTTTTTATGAACTGATTTTCTCGATTGAGACGATGATGTTTTGTTTTGTAATACGAGTATTATTTATTTTTTCAAAAAAAAGAACCGTTACAAACGGTTTTACTAAATGAGTTTATTTGGTTCTTGTCTTTGTTAAAGCTTAAGGTTGATTGGAGAGCGAAAGGTGCGAGACTCCTGCGGGATATCCCGTGAGACCTTGTAGGAGTAATGCGCTGAAGGATCTCACCGCCGTTGGTATGCCGCGAGCATTCAGCGAGATCAACATGCTCATTTAACAAAGCCTAGTATTTAAGAAAAAAGCACTAACCTTCAATTATTTGTTCATAGTGAAAGTAGGTGATGTTATAGATATGTTCTATTTCTTCATCTGTCATATAAATTAGCTTTTCTGTACTCAACTCTCTTTTTTTGTTAATGTATTCAATCATATTTCTTCGCTCTTGCCGACTCATTAAAAATCCCCCTAAATTTTATACTGTATTAATACAGATAAAGTGTATTAATTGTATTATATAACAATTAGGGAAAATCGGTCAATCCGCTTTTTTACTATTTTAGAAAGGATAATAAAATAAGGAATCAGCCTATTGCTGTTCCTTAAGATGGTACGACCTTTAAAATCGTTTTTTTTATCCTTGTATAAAGCCAACGGTATTAAAATAAATATTAAAATTGTACATAAAACATAGAAGAAACTGCCGTTGGGAAACCATTGTATATAGAAACCACCTACAAATGGACCAAGGATGCTCCCGACACTAAAACTAATACCACACAGGATATTTCCGGCTGGTAACAGGTTCTTAGGTAAAAGATCGGCCATAAAACTAATACCTAAAGAGAAAGTAGAGCCTACCAGCATCCCTGCAATTACTAAACAAACAACCAAGCCAATATAATGAGTTTCAACGAGACTCGCGATCGAAAAAATTAGCAAACCGCCAATTAGTATGAAAATCAAAAGCTTTTGTCCTCCGAGTTTTAAGATTCCTAGCGGCATTTGGGTGATTAGACTCCCAATTGCGAACAAAGGTAATAATAGCGCGAGGTGATCGACGTTTAAGCCTATTCTTAGTGCATAAACCGGAAAATTACCCAGTAATGAAGATTCGAGAAAACCATAACCAAAAGGAGGAAGAAAGGCGACCCATGCAATTTTCCAAGCGCTATAAAATCGTTTCAGTGATCCCTGACTTTTGGTTTTATCATTCAGGTTTTCTTCAGGGAATTCATTGCGAACTGTTAGTAAACAAAGCCAAGCAATAAAGCTTAAGCTTGCAGCTAACCAGAAAGGTAGGTACTGATTAACTGTTATAAATCCAGTCATAATAGGTCCTATTGCAAAACCTAAGCTGAAAAAGAAACCGTAAAATGCAATGTTACGCCCGCGTTTATGCGTTGGTGATGTCGCTGTTATCCAAGTTTGTGTACCAAAGTGGAGCATTTGATCGCCAATGCCGATTATCATTCTTAACACAAACCAAAACCAAAAAGAGTGCCAAAGCGGAAAAAAAACATGGAAAATAGTACTAGGAAGGTACCAATACCAATCATTGGTTTAAATCCAATTTTTCTTAATGGTTTTTCAATAAATGGAGATGCTAGGAAAACGCCAATGTAAAGTGATGTTGCATGAAACCCGATTAAGCTTGAGGACATACCATTTTTTTCGAAGATGATTGCAATTAAAGGAGCAGCATTCCTTGGGAAAAACCAGAAATGGCAACAAGGCTTATTAATATCCAGAATCTTGAGTGAACAGAACACATTATGCTGTATAAGCTCCTTGTATTAATTTTAGTCATTGAAATTATCGTACTAGGATTTACAATACTTGACAAGGAATATAAATTCCTGTTTAGAGAAATATTCTTAAAAGAGTCTGTCTACTTTTACAGTAACTCCCGATTACTTGATAAGGAGATTCTCAAAATGAATAACTTTTTGCAACGATTATTTATGTATTTGAGCGGAATTGTCATCATTGCATTTTCAATTGCCTTAATTGTAAAGGTAGATGTAGGAGCAGGTGCATGGGATGCACTAAATGTAGGTTTATCGCAGGTAATTGGATTTACGGTGGGGACATGGGTGTTTATTATAGGGTTTCTTTTAATTTTTTTTAATGCATGGCTGATGAAAGTAAAGCCACAATACTTAGCGATGATCACAGTTGTAATAAATGGTTTAGTTATTGATTTTTGGTTGTATATTGTTTTTCAAAACATATATATTGAATCGCTATATGTAAGAGTCGGTCTATTTATTATTGGTACGATTACATTAGCTATAGGGATATCTATGTACTTGCAAGCTAAATTCCCACCAGTTCCGATCGATAATTTAATGATTGCGATCCAGCGTAGAACTGGAGTTAACTTAATGATTGCTAAAACAATAGGAGAAATAAGTGCTTTGGTATTAGCTTTAATTTTTCAAGGGCCAATTGGGTTCGGAACGATTGTTATTACTTTATTGCTCGGCCCAATTATTCAGTTTTTCTTCCCTAAATTTGAAATGATGATGATGAAGTGGACACAACCGAAGGGTACGTATTCTTAGTTTACCTTCAATTTCCAAATGTAAGGATGGATAAACAAACATAGGAACGAAAAAAATACAAATAAGTATTTTAAAGGAGGTCACTGAGTTGAAAGCGTTACGTACATTTCTATTTACTCTCGTTGCTTTATTAGCCATATTTGCAAATACTTTTGGAACAATTAACGCCGCAGATGCAAAAGGAACTAAGTCAAACAAAATTAAAGTTCCAGATTCGGTATTAGATATTTCGAAGGAAAATACTTATCCAAATCCGACGCAGGATTTACCATATCTTCAACCGAGTGAATTGACAAAAACTTTACTTGAAACAACAGAAGTACCGATTCAAAATCCTGATTTAATTCGAATTTTAAATGAATCTTCTATTAATACAACGCCGACTGCAATTGGCTATCGTGCAACAATATATTTAGGACAATGGCCATTAAGTTATGAGTCCACTGAAACAAATGTGAATTGGGAGTATAAACCTGCTAATACCAATAATTTTGACAATCGCAGCGGTAAAAGTGCACAAAAGCTTCATTATCAACAAGAAGAAGAGAAGGTTATAAAAGGTGGTTTAACATCGCGGATAAACAATGCTGAAGAAGTTCAAAAAATGATGATGTTAACAGCGATGAAGAAAACAGAGCTCCCGTTAGCATTTGAAACTGTTATTGGACAAGGTACCAAGAAGGAACAAGTGTATAACGTAGCTCCGAAAAAACTTGGATACTTATATGCATATACACCAGCAGTTAATGAAAAAGGGAAGATTACCTTTGGTGAAGTTTATCTTGAATTAAAAGGAAGTAAAGTAAAGCTAAAAGTAAAAAATGTCACACAGCAAGGTATCGGAGCGTGGATACCTGTTCAAGATCATTTATCTTTTAAATTTGTTACGTCTGAATCACCAAGATAAGTAAGAATAAACTAAAAGATCATGTGAGTTGTCATATGATCTTCTTTTAATTTGTTTGTCAAAGTGTAATCGATTGGATACTATGAAAAGAAGAAGGGAGCGATCATTGAGATGGCAAAGTCAATTCATGATAAAAAATCACATATCGATTATTTAACAAACCGTTTGAATTTATTGCTTAGTGTGTTGGAGACCATTGATCCTGAAGAAGCGGATGTTGAAGATATAGACAGATTATTACAAATGCTAGATGATTTGCAGGATAAGATTAACCAATTTAGAGTGGATTGGTAGATGGGGGTACCTAAGCGGCCATATAGTTCCTTATTGACCCCAAAATAGCTATTAGTGGCGATTAACCGGACATATAGTACGTTATTTTCATTAAATTCAGCGGAAACAGGGGCTAAAAGCTGGAATAGCGGATCCAATGTCCGGTAAACTTGTGAAACAAGCTGTTTTTAGGTGAATAACGGCCTGAATGTCCGGCAAAAGTCGCGTGGAGAACTAAGCGGTCATATAGTTCCTTATTGACCCCAAAATAGCTATTAGTGGCGATTAGCCGGACATATAGTACGTTATTTTCATTAAATACAAGGAAAACAGGGGTTAAAAGCTGGAATAGCGGATCCAATGTCCGGTAAACTTGTGAAACAAGCTGTTTTTAGGTGAATAGCGGCCTAGATGTCCGGCAAAAGTCGCGTGGAGAACTAAGCGGTCATATAGTTCCTTATTGACCCCAAAATAGCTATTAGTGGCGATTAGCCGGACATAAAGTACGTTATTTTCATTAAATTCAGCGGAAACAGGGGTTAAAAGCTGGAATAGCGGATCCAATGTCCGGTAAACTTGTGAAACAAGCTGTTTTTAGGTGGATAGCGGCCTAGATGTCCGGCAAAAGTAGCGTGGAGAAGAACTAAGCGGCTAAATAGTTCCTTATTGACCTCAAAGCAACTATTAGTGGCGATTAACCGGACATATAGTACGTTATTTTCATTAAATTCCACGAAAATAGTGGTTAAAAGTGAGATAGAGGATCAAAAGTTTAGTAAAGACGTAAGAAATCCCCTATTATTTTTTAAGCTGGCAAGAATCCCTCTTGCCAAAATCCCCCCAAGAATGCGACTAAAATTCAGTACAATAAAAATGCAATAATGCCCCCCACGCCTAAATAACCGGATCATATATATAAAATTTGGTTTAAAGTGTAATTTCCAGACATAGAGTCTTTCGAAATTATCAGACAAGGCTTATAATAATAGATGGCATGTTTATCTCTATCTGAATGATAGGAATTTTATAGAAGGTTCTATATTAGGCAAGGGGAAGGGGAGTTTACATTGGAAAAATTATATGAAAGCATGTATAACCTCATTGTTGAAACATCAACAAAATTACCAAAGGATGTTCGCCGTGCAATTATGAAGGCAAAATTAAGTGAAAATGCTGGAACGAGAGCAGCGATGTCACTTGATACCATTTCTAATAATATTATTATGGCTGAAGAAAATGTATCGCCAATTTGTCAAGATACAGGGCTACCAACATTTAAGGTAAAAACACCAGTTGGAGTAAACCAATTAGTAATTAAAGATACGATTCGAAAAGCGATTGCAGCTGCAACAAAGGATGCTAAGCTCCGTCCGAATTCTGTTGATTCAATTACAGGTGCTAACAGTGGAGATAATCTTGGAGAAGGTATTCCAGTTGTTAAGTTTGAGCAATGGGAAAAAGATTATATCGATGTTCGTCTTATTTTAAAAGGTGGAGGCTGTGAGAATAAAAATATTCAATATAGCTTACCATGTGAATTAGAAGGCTTAGGACGCGCAGGCCGTGACTTAGATGGTATCCGCAAGTGTATTATGCACTCTGTATACCAAGCACAAGGACAAGGCTGTTCAGCTGGTTTCATCGGTGTTGGAATCGGTGGAGATCGTACTTTAGGTTACGAACTTGCAAAAGAACAGTTATTTAGAAATTGTGATGATGTAAATCCAAATGAAAATTTACGTAAACTAGAAGAATACGTTATGGACAATGCCAATGAATTAGGAATCGGAACAATGGGATTCGGCGGTGAAACTACATTACTTGGCTGTAAAGTAGGTGTAGCACACCGTATTCCAGCTAGTTTCTATGTATCAGTTGCTTACAACTGTTGGGCATTCCGTCGTCAAGGTGTGAAGTTAAATCCGGAAACAGGTGAAATCCAAGAGTGGCACTATACAGAAGGTGAAGATGTAGACTTTGCTAAAGCACTTGAAGAAGTTGCTTCTGCAGCGGAAACAGATATGGATTCACGTGAAGTGACGCTAACAGCTCCAATTACTGAGGAACAAATCCGTTCATTAAAAGTAGGTGATGTTGTTAACATTACGGGTATGATGTATACAGGCCGTGATGCTATCCACCATCATTTAATGGAGCATGATGCACCGCTTGATTTAAATGGCCAAATCGTTTACCACTGTGGACCAGTTATGGCCAAAGATGAAGATGGGAATTGGGTTGTAAAAGCAGCTGGACCTACAACAAGTATTCGCGAGGAGCCTTACCAAGGCGATATTATGAAGAAATTTGGTATTCGTGCGGTAATGGGTAAAGGCGGCATGGGTCCAAAAACATTGAAAGCACTAGGAGAGCATGGCGGTGTGTACTTAAATGCAATCGGTGGTGCAGCTCAATATTATGCAGACTGTATTGAATCTGTTGAAGGCGTTGACTTACTTGAATTTGGTGTTCCAGAAGCAATGTGGCACTTAAAAGTAAAAGATTTCAAAGCAGTTGTAACAATGGATTCACACGGCAATAGCTTACACAAAGATGTAGAAAAAACCTCACTTGAAAAATTAGCACAATTTAAAGAAAAAGTATTTAACTAATACAATTTACGGAGAGAAGGCCAACTTAGGGCCTTCTTTTTTGCGTGGATTGAGGTGCCTATTACTTGCTTGAAAATCGCAATTAACAATTTTTTCGACAAGTGCCTGTCACTTTGTACAACAAGTGCCTGTCACTTTGTACCTTGTAGTCACCTTGTAGGTAAGTTTTATGTACCTATTTCCTAGACTTGCGCTTTTCTTTTCCATTTAATGTTGGGTATTAAAATGTATTCCTTTCAAAAACTAAGCGTAAAGATTGGCAAAGAAGGAGGTATTTTATTATGGTTAACAAATTGTGTTTTGTAATAGCATTTGTAATGTGTTTAACAATGACAAACCTTGTGTCTGCGGAATCAGTTTCTAATAATCCGATTCATTGGGGTTATAAAAAAGGCGGTAATGGCCAGCCAGCAGATGCTGGTCCGATGTACGAAAATTTATTAAAACAATATGGTTCCGTTTATATAGGCGACACTAGTAAAAAGGATATTTATTTAACCTTTGATAACGGCTATGAAAATGGATATACAGCAGAAATATTAGATGTTTTAAAAGAAAAGAAAGTTCCAGCTGCATTTTTTGTAACTGGTCATTATATAACGGAAAGTGATGATCTTGTAAAACGCATGATAAAAGAAGGACATATTGTTGGGAATCATTCCTGGCACCATCCAGATTTGACAGCAGTAAGCGATACCCGTTTAAAAAAAGAACTAACATTGATTTCGGAGGAATATGAAAAATTAACTGGACGTAAGGACATGCTGTACCTTCGTGCACCAAGAGGAATTTTTAGTGAGAGAACGCTAAAGCTTTCGCAAGATCTTGGATATACAAATGTATTTTGGTCGTTGGCTTTTGTTGATTGGTATACTAATAATCAGAAGGGCTGGCAGTATGCTTACGATAATATTATGAAACAAATTCATCCGGGAGCTATATTGCTACTTCACAGCGTTTCGGAGGATAATGCCAAAGCGTTACCAAAAGTGATTGATGACCTGAAAAAAGAAGGCTATACATTTAAAAGTTTGGATGATTTAATGGTGAAAGATCGTTTTCCTAAACCATTACTTTATCAAAACTATTTCAAATAAATAGCATTTGACCAGTACTGAGAGAAGTATACAGTACTGGTTTTTAAGTTGTTTAATAATTAATTATTCATTATCTCATTCAATGATAAATGGGTGGAGTTTGGTCCTGTTGTTTTTTTAACGATATATTCAGTTCCCCTTTAGAATTTAACCCTCCGTAAAAGACGCGTGTTTCATCTGGAATCTTCATTGAATTAAGCTGATTTATTAGCCAGATTTTATCTTTATTTAATCTAGTAAGTAAATCTGTTTGGATAACACCATCAAGGATAACGGGAAATTCATATCCAGCAGGTTTAGCTAATATTTTTAAATCACCAGCTTTGACAGTTTCTTTCTCGGGAATAGAACGGACAGACATGGATCCGTTTGCTTCAATAATGGCAATTTCAACATCTTTTACATGAAATACATTTTTTTCACGCAGCTTTTGTAACACATTATCGATAGAGAAATTTATTTTCTCCATATTTTCTCTTTGGAATTCACCGTTGTAAATAACTATTGTAGGTTCAAAGGTTAACAGTTTGCCGATTTTACTGTTTTTTAATTTTATCCGAATAATTACCTTCTGTAGTAGGGCTATCACTATTATTGCAACAATAGTGTGTATGTGCTCGATTTTCGGATCTGCAATATCAGCTCCAACAACGGATCCTAGTACTAATACAACAAGGAAATCAAAAACAGGGAGTTCGCCAACAGAACGTTTTCCCATAAATATCGTGATGAATAGCAAGAAAGGCAGGATTGTTACAATTCGGCCGATTACTAAAAGTGAATCAAGTAAGATATGCATAAAACCACCTCGAATAGTCCTTATATTCAGCTTTGCCATGAATAAGATTTTCAAACCAGTTTGAGTGTTTGCTTCTCTACAAATAATCAAATTATAATAGGTAGATATAAATCAATGTGAATTGGAGACGTATTTAGATATGACTAAAGCTAAAGAAAAACAACAAAGTCAAGGGCAATTACAGGTTGGGCAAGAGTTTCCGTTGACGATTAAAAGGCTTGGAATTAATGGGGAGGGTGTTGGTTTTTTTAAAAAACAAGCGGTATTCATACCCGGGGCACTGCCTGGTGAAGTGGTAGTAGCTGAAACAACTAAAGTACAAAATAATTTTGCCGAAGCGAAAGTAAAAAAAATACGCAAAAAATCAGAACATCGCGTTGTGCCACAATGTCCTGTCTATGATCAATGTGGAGGCTGTCAGCTGCAGCATTTAGATTATGAACAGCAACTTAAAGAAAAACGGGATATAGTATCGCAAGCATTCGAGCGCCATACAAAACTAGCTATGGATAAACTTGAAATTCGTGAAACTATTGGGATGGAAAATCCATGGGGCTATCGCAATAAAAGTCAGCTTCAGGTCGCTAAGGAAGGAGAAAAAGTTTTAGCGGGTTTATATGGAATGAATTCACATAAACTTGTGGATATATCTGATTGCATGGTGCAGCATTCTAGTACAAATAAAGTGACAACGATTGTGAAATCCATATTGGAGGATTTAGATATATCAATATATAATGAAAGAAAACATAGCGGTCTTGTACGGACGATTATTACTAGAGTCGGCTTTCAAACTGGTGAAATTCAGCTTGTGTTAGTAACGACGAAAGCCAACATCCCCAAGAAAGAATTACTTCTTCAAGAAATTAAGAAAAGGCTGCCAGAAGTGACTTCAATTCTACAAAATATAAATGGTGGGAAAACGTCACTGATTTTTGGGGAAGAAACGATCTATCTTGAAGGGGAAGAGGTTATTCAAGAAGCATTGGGTGACTTGGAATTTGAGCTATCGGCCCGTGCGTTCTTCCAGCTTAATCCAATCCAAACTGTAAAGCTATATGATGAAGTGAAAAAAGCAGCGCATTTAACAGGCAAAGAAAAGTTAGTAGATGCCTATTGTGGCGTAGGGACAATTGGCTTATGGCTTGCTAAAGGTGCATCTGAAATCCGTGGTATGGATACGATTGCGGAATCGATTGAAGATGCTAGGAAAAATGCCAAAAAGCACGGATTTAACAATACCCATTACGTTGTCGGTAAAGCTGAATACTGGCTGCCTAAATGGGAAAAGGAAGGGTGGCGTCCAGATGTCATTGTTGTCGACCCACCACGAACTGGCTGTGATTCAAAATTCTTGGAAACTGTGCTAAATCTTAAACCAAAACAACTTATTTATGTATCATGTAACCCGTCAACGCTTGCAAAGGATGTTCAAACATTAAGCAAAGCTTATAAAGTGAACTACATCCAGCCGGTTGATATGTTTCCACATACGGCGCATGTGGAAGCAGTGGTGATGCTGGTTAGGAAATAGCAATAAACATTGTATACGACTTTACGTAAAAATTTCGTATCGTTATTCTTTCCTTTAATAAGCACGGTAGGTATCAAAGCGACAAAGTAATTAAATAAGGAGAAAGCAAAGCAATGAACAATTATAAATTAACCATCCAGTATGATGGTGGCCGTTACAAAGGTTGGCAACGACTCGGTGATAGTGATAACACTATTCAAGGGAAAATTGAAAACGTATTAACAGAGTTGGCAGGAGAAAAGATTGAAATCATTGGATCTGGAAGAACAGATTCAGGTGTACATGCTCTTGGTCAAATCGCTAATTTTAAAATGCGTAAAAATGCAACAGAAGATGAAGTTATGCATTATTTAAACAGATATCTTCCTAATGATATTAGCGTTGTGGATGTTACGTTAACTGATGATCGTTTTCATGCACGCTATAATGCTAAAGATAAAACGTATTTGTATAAGATTTGGAACGTGCAATATACACATCCCTTCATGCGAAAGTACAGTATGCATGTGGAGGAAAAGCTTGATATCGAAAAAATGAGAAAAGCATCTCAATATTTTCTAGGTAAGCATGACTTTACTTCATATTCCAACGCAAAGTCGAAGAAAAAGTCCATGGTGCGCGAAATATACTCACTTGAGATAAATGAAATTGAAGGCTTTATCGAAATCAAAGTGCGTGGCAATGGTTTCCTTTACAATATGGTGAGAAAAATTGTAGGTACGTTAATTGAAGTTGGATTAGGAGAAAAAGATGCTGCTGCAATACCAAGTATTCTCGAATCAAAAGAAAGAATTCAAACTGGTCGTATGGCGGATGCCGAGGGATTGTATTTGGAGAAGGTGGGTTTTTAAACCATCACCTTATTTTTTATTTTTTATACCAACATTTCTTTTAACGAAGAGATTGTTTATTAAAATTAACTATAATCAATAGTATCTCATTTGCTGCCGCATAGGTGTAACTCCAAAATAAATTTTTTTGCTTGTTAGAATAAACTCTCACTAAACCAACCCTGATTTCCGTTGGAAGAGGAGGGAGTTCATGATTTATATAGGTCTAACAAGTTGGGGGGATCCTAATAGAATTAAGCAAAAAGATAAATTAGCTGAATGTAGCAGTCATTTTATAGCCTGACCCTAGTGTATCAATGCATTAACGCACTAGGGGATAGGCACTTTTTTGCGGGTGGAGCCTTTGCAATTTTAGGAGCTGCAGTGTTGACTAAATGGCGAATAAGAATGATCAGGCAAGCGGCTTTAACTAATGCCTCTCAGCCAGAAATATAAGCTGCAGGAGTTAATAAATCGTGTAACCCGTCAACGCTTGCAAAGGATGTTCAAATATTAAGCAAGGCTTATAAAGTGACTTACATATAACCGGTTGATTTGGTTCCGTATAAGGAATTTTCGTTAATAGGATAGAGTTAATGGGCACTGATAAGTTTAAAATAGGCTATTTCCTATTGTTTTTGTAATGAATACAAAAAGAGAGCTGTGCTTTACCGTACACGCCCTCTGCTTAATAAATATCTAATGGTTATAGTGTAAACTTTTTAATGAGCTGTTGTAATTCCCCAACTAATAAACAAAAGAGAGAAGTTAACTTTTTAGCTAACTTCTCTCTTTTATAATTGGATAAGATCTTACTTAATTGCGTTTAATTGCTCTAAATAGCCATTTAGTGTATCTTCTGGAATAGGAGCAAATCCAGTTTCGCCAGCAAAATCATCTGCCATTGTAACAACATACTTTGCATAGTCTAGAACTTGTGGCTTTTCAGCTGCATATTTAGCGTTTAAGTATGTGAATACCGGACGTGTAAATGGAGCGTAAGGACCATCTTCAGCAATTGTTTCTAAGCTAGGCTCCACTGGGCCATTACCAAAATCAATCTTAACAGCTTGGAGCTTATCAGTGTTACTTGCATAATAACCATAACCAAAGAAAGCAATTGCATTTTTATCTTTTGATACTAGGTCAACTAAAGTTGAATACTCTTGTTGAAGATTAACAGTAGATACTAAATCTTGCTCATCTAAAATGGTTTCATAGAAAAATTCATATGTTCCATGGTTTTCATTTGGTCCATTAAATTTAATTTCTTCAGCCGGCCATTCTGGGCGGATATCAGACCATAATACTTTGTCATCTTCTTTGTATTTTCCAGAAATAAACATATTCACGATTTCTTCTTGAGTCATTTCTGTAACCCAAGTATTTTCTTTATTAATAACAATTGTTAGACCATCTAATGCAACTTTAAATTCAAGAACATCTTCACCAAACTTTAAACCTTGCTCTTCAAGTTGAGCAATTTCTTCGTCTTTAATTTTTCTTGAAGCATCAGAGAAATCAGTTTCACCAGGAATGAACTTTTTAAAACCTGCAGATGAACCTGCGCGACCAACTTGAACACTTACATTTTCTTGTTCAGATGTCATATATTCTTCAGCAATACGAGCCATCAAAGGATATACTGTACCGGAGCCATCAACAATGACTTCTCCTTCTAATTCAGCAGTTTCTTCAACTGGTTGCTCTTCTGTTTGTTGGTTACTTTCCTCCGGAGCAGATTCTTGACCTCCGCCACATGCAGCTGCAAAAATTACTAGAGCTGACATTACTAACATTAAAAGTAGATTTTTCACGTTTTTCATATTCTAAGTTCCTCCTGAAATGTTTGTTTCTTTCACACAAAAACTACTTTAAAGCTTCTGTGTTAACTACATATGAATTCAATATTAATGTTTTGTAAATCAATCTATCTAAGAAAATACAATATAAATTTATCCATAAGACTGTTTGTTTTAGAAACCTTCATATTTGATATCGATTAACTTACTAGTAATTCAAACCATTTAGTAATACAAATAAGCCTGGAGATAAGGAGTAAATAACCTTGTCTCCAAGCTTATTTTTGTATAGGACGTAGCGTAGATGACTCGCCGAAGATTAAACTAATGTGTAATTGTCCTTTAATAAGCTTTTAAAGCACAGAGCTGCGCGCTTATTATTATGTAGGTTTATTTTTCATGGGGTTAGAAAGAGAGTATGATGTGGTTTTTTATATTCAAAGTATGTGTTGATACTGACAGCCCCTCCTTCGCTGCCAGTGATGGCGACCCCGGTTGTCACCCTGCCTATAGATATTGTAGTTGAGTATTATATTCCGTGAATTAATTCATAGTAAATAAATCTTTAAGGTTCTATTAAGAAGAAATAAAAAATTTTGATAGCTATAGGCTTGATCTATTTCGTAGCTATTGTTATTTTTATGTAAATTTACATTTCACTTACAGGATAAACATAAATTCTAAGAGAAGTTATGTGGCAGAATTTAATATCTTTCAATATGGTAGGAGCATTTCGTAAAAAGAGAATATGCGAATAATTGGAAGATAAATTAACTTTATTGAATAAACCCAAATGATGTCACTTGGACCTAATAAGGCAAGTTGTATCGTTAAGTCCTCCACGATCCATTGGTAGACATTTTTTGCATAAACTATTGCTAAAATAAAAAACGCAATAAAGGCCCCTAATGTAATCATTAAGCGTTTCCGCAACTCTTCTAAATGACTAACCAAATCCATATCCATTGTATTCACAATAATGCACTCCTTACGAAAAATGAAGATGCAAGTAATCAAATCTTACTCGCATCTTCGCTATAATTAGATAATTTTTTCATCCTTTAATTTCTTCTTATCCTCTTGTTCATCGTCCGCAACTAGTTCGCGTGTAGACTTTTTGAATTCTCGTAAAGTAGACCCGAATGCTTTTCCGATTTCAGGAAGTTTGGATGGCCCAAAAATAATCAAAGCAATAACAAGGATAAGAATAAGTCCTGGTATTCCAATGTTTTGCAACATATCTAATTGTCCTCCTTAAATAACTATAGGTGGTGTAGATTTCAAACACTTTTAAATGTATATTTAATATAACTACATACTAGAAATATAATTCCGCTGACCATAAAACATCAAGCAAGGTATAGACTTAAGGTAAAGTCTATACCTATACTCTAAAAAGTAGGCTTTTACTTAAAGCTACCACCTTGGACAGCAACTAAACATGAGCGTCCAAATTTTTGACCTGGGTATGGGTTCCAAGTATTAGGATGTTGCACATCTAGGAATAGTGTACGCTCATCAGGCGATAACCATGGTCCTGTCACTTCGCAACCACGAGGGCCTGAAGCAAATTGGAATGGTTCACCATAACTTTCGCCATCAGTTGGAATCATGAATACACCGCAGTTCTTATATTCAGCATAAACATTGTCTTCAGTAGCACTGTAATCTTCTACTACCCACAAATTTCCGACACTATCGAAATGTAAGTTATCAGGGCATGTAATACCACTTTGCTTACCGCCGGCAACAAAGACTTCAAATGTGAATGTGTCTGAACCATGGTCGCCGTCTGTTGGTAAGAAACGAATAATTTGACCGTGGAAATTTCCATGATTAGAGTTATTCGTTAACGCTAAGAACACACTGCCATCCTGTGGGTGGATTTCAACATCTTCTGGACGATCAAGTGGTGTTGCTTTAACAGCACGAGCAGCATCACGTGCATAAGTTAAAACATCTGCTTGATTCTTAAAGAGTTTCTTTCCATCTTTTTCATAGTTTTGAAGATCCTTGTTTGAATCATAGTCAAGCTTAATCCAATTTTGGCCGCCAAGATCTGCAACGTAAAGCGTTCCGCTTTCTAATAGGTTAAAGTTGCCTTCACGTGTGTTTGGATTATACTTTCTATCAGAAATGAATTTAAAGAAGAACTCGTCTCTCTTATCATCGCCCATGTATACGACAACTCTACCGTCTTTTGTTAATCCCATTGCTGTATTTTCATGAGCAAAACGCCCTAAGGATGTATGTTTGCGCACTGGTTTATTCGGATTAAAAGGGTCTACTTCGACTACCCAGCCATAATGCTCATCTGTAAAGTTTGGCCACCCGTAGTCATCTCCATAAAATGTATTTTCTTCACAGGAAAGTACAGTATTCCAAAATGTTCTGCCGCCACTGCAGTTACCAAGTGAACCTTCAACATGTGTTGCACCTTTAACAGCACTACTTCCTCTTGCAGGTCCAGTTAATTCGATTTTTGTAGTTCCATCCACACGTCTGTTGTACTTATCGTCTTTAATTAATTTCCACTGTCCGTTTTCCTTTTTTACATGAATGACGGATCCGCCAACAGCTTCTTTTTCCATCTTAAGAAGTTGAGGGTAGTTAGCTAGGTTTGCTTTGTCAAAGTTATTAGAATTAATACCTAATAGTTGCATATAGTTTTCTGGTTCTGGAAATTCATGATTTACCCAAATTAATCCTTCTTCTGAATTATTTCCACCTTTTAATGCATCGATTGGGAAATATACAGTTAAATCAGCGGCATCCCCAAATTTCTCACCCTTTGAATTAATTTCATCACCATAAGATGCAATAATGTTATATGTATAGCCCTTAGGTAAAACAAGTTCATCTTCCCAAGTGCGGCTCACAGGTGTGAAAGGTGCTGACATCGGTATTCCATTATTAGTTGTACCTTTATCCATTAAATGATCTGCAGTCATAGCTTTTGTAAGTGAGCCTAAGCCAGTAGAAGCTACAGCAACAGCAGCAGTACTACTTCCTACATACGTTAAAAATTTACGACGATCCATTTGTATTGCCTCCCTATGATTCAAAGTTATTTACAAACCTGATTATATAGAGGGTAGACTGAAATGTTAATTAAGCTAATGTAATGATTTGTAAAGAATATATTAAATTATGAATAGTTTGTAAATAATGGAAAGGTACAAATTTTACATATTATGTTGAATGTACTAGGGTTCAGGAACCTTTATTAGCTACCCGTATTAGTCCCCAAAGATACGTTTAAACAACCAACTGTCAATGACGTACTTGCTAGAATCGTTCTCCCTTTAGCTGATGGTATGAATTTATCAGTTGTTAATTTAGTAATTATTACCAATAGGATAAACCTGCCATTAATCTCAAACATTATTAGTTTCTACCAAAGTGATATCACTATTTCTACCGGAGAGTTCTTTTCTAGACATTCTGACTAAATGTTAAAAATTACAATAGAAACTTTAATAGAAAATAAAATTAAGACAAAATGACAAGTGATCGCAACAATAAACCGAACTATACGATATATAATAATAACTAGCGGAATGAAAAATCGGAGGTGAATGTAATGAAATGGTTTTTAGTAATGTTCTACTAGATACTGGTTCTGAACGTTAAAGAGGAGGGAGTTCATGATTTATATAGGTCTAACAGGTTGGGGGGACCATGATTCCCTTTTTCCTAATGGAATTAAGCAAAAAGATAAACTAGCTGAATATAGCAGTCATTTTATAGTTGTCGAAGTAGATACGTCCTTTTATGCTATTCCACCGGTCCGTAATGCTGAAAAATGGATAAGAGAAACTCCGGATGGATTTCAATTTGTAGTAAAGGCGTATCAAGGAATGACAAAACATCTGCGGAAAGATCATAATCCTTATAACACGAGCAAGGAAATGTTTCAAATATTTAAGGATTCACTGGATCCTTATAGGAAGAGTGAAAAATTAGCAGCGGTTTTATTTCAATTTCCACCGTGGTTCGACTGTCGTAAGGAAAATGTTGCTTATATAAGGTATTGTAAGGAAATGATGGCTGATATCCCTGTAGCACTTGAATTCCGACACCGGTCATGGTTTAGTACCGAATATCGTGAGGGTACATTAACGTTCATGAAACAGGAAGGATGGATTCACTCGATTGCTGACGAACCACAGGTAGGAGAAGGGTCGGTTCCATTGGTTCCTGTTGCAACGGATTCAGACATTACAATTGTTCGGTTACATGGCAGAAATGTTCAGGGGTGGAACAAACAAGAAGGCGTCGACTGGCGAGAAGTCCGCTTTTTATATAAATATAGTAGAGAAGAGCTCTTAGAATGGAAAAAAATCATTCAGGAACTGTCAAAGCATACCAAAACTATTATTGTATTATTCAATAATAATTCAGGTGGACATGCAGCAGAGGATGCAAAAGCATTTCAAGAAATTTTAAGAATTGATTATGATGGGCTTGCTCCCAAACAGTTGGGTTTGTTTTAAAGAGGAGGGATAAATAAGTAGTTTTTCCTCAGTGCCTGACCCTCAGTGTATTAATGCATTAACGCACCAGGGGCAGGCGCTTTTTTTTATGGTACAGCCAAGATATGATTTTGAACGGACTAGATATCCGACTTTTGTTTACACCATGTTTGAACAACTTCTATTAATTCAGCTCTAATGGCTTCTGCTTCATTTTGATTAAAAAATTTCATATAACGTGCAGTAGTTCCCTCTCCAACAAGATGAGGGAAATTTCCAGGTATTGAAGCTCCGGTATGAAACATTAAACTAACATGTTTCTTAGTACGTGGATTAAAGCTTGCGATATTTCCATTGAAAACAAATGTAGGGCTTTTCCATTTAATACATTCTTGCACACGGGAATCTGCCGATAAAATAGTCTCCCTCACATACATCATGACATCTTTTAGCGGGTGATCATATTCATAAAACCATGAATCTACTTCCGTCTTAGACATTTGCAAAGCTCCTTATTCATAAGAAAGTTTTGATATTAGTATTGGATAGCACTTATTCAATAACAATAGTAGGTGATAATTTTAAAGATTGAACAGCCACGGATTTTATTAAAATAGGTTAAATGACGTAATAAATGAATTCCCCTCTAAGTAGAAGGGCGTCGTTTTTATTTAATACGATATAATACATTTCTATTCCCTTTGGTTAAAAATTTTCGTTTTTTTTTGTTTAATGTTTGATGAAGTGTAAAAAGCGCTGCTTCTTTTGCTAGTTCAGGGGTGTTGCCATAATTGTAAGCGATTAAATGTTTATTCGATGCAGAGGCAATGTACCTATCTTCGTCAATCCAAATATGATATCTTACTTTTCCTTGCCGATACCAAAACCAATTCCAAATTTTTTTAACCATGGCAAAAATTCACCTCTCTTATACTTCTAGAATTCTATAATATTCTATTTCTTCCTATATAATTCTTTGGATATATTGTGACAATAATAAATGCTATTCAATTTGGATTGTAATAGTTCTAAGGGTATCGTGGGATAAGTTACTGAAAAAACCTTGGTCTATTGAGTAAAGTCGGTAAGAAAAAGTTTAATGCGAGAAATTCATTTTTATGAATGTTTGCAGGAACAGTGTGCATAGGCATACTGTTTTTTTACGTACTTGCCAACTCCAGGGCCTAGTCCCTCGGGGGGGGGAATAACCTTCCTTCTTAATGTCTACCGACTTTTTCTTTGGAAGGACATTTACCTTTGGGGATGGATGAGTTCATAATCTTTTAACAATTTTTTACAAACAGATCTTAATTTTATAATAGATTGATTACTTTTTTCCGGTAAATTAAAGGTGTGCCAAAGAAAGGTGCATTAAATTAGATTGGATTTATTCTAATCAAATATCAATCAAGGAGGAATTTTTCAATGAGTAAAAGATGGTTAGCTGCAATTTTCGGGTCAGTGTTTTCATTAGTTGTATTGACAGCGTGTGGTGGAGGAGAGACTGAAGGCGATACAGAAGTAATAGAAATGGAAGAACCATCAGGTGAGGAAGCGCCGGTCAGTGGACAGCCAGAAACTGAAGTACCAATAGTTGGTGAAGGAGGAGAGAGTGAAGAAACGGAAAACAGTGATGATCCTGTGCCAACAACACCTGAAGGTCAAATGGAAGAAGTTCCATCGCTAGAATCAGATCTTTCTTCGGAAAATGAGGAGCCATTAGATGAGCCAACTAGTGAGACGGATATGAATGAAGAAGGTGGAACATCTGAATCAGATTCAGATGGTGAAATGTAAATATTAAGGATATTTTAAAAAAAGAGCCTGAGGGCTCTTTTTTGTGGGATCAGAAAGTTTAATTTTTAGCATGAAGTAATTTCAGTGGAGAAAAAGCATTGATAACTTGCAAGGAAATATTACAAATTTAATTTAGCCTGAAACAGAAACGTAAAAATGATTCATTATTTTTTAAATGATTAATAACAAAACGGTTACATCTTTACTTTATGTTTATAGACAAGCAGTTGAGATGAACAACTGTTTAATATGGTGTTAGTTATTGAAAGGGGGAATTGATCGTTTTTACATATTAAAAGTCCTTTTGTGTTGAGATAAACCTATATAAAAATAAAGATAAGTTGGAGGAGAAACCATGAAAAATAATCAAGATCAAAAAAGAAGTAGGAAAAAAATATTACCAATGGTAATGTCTACCACAATGTTAGCTACTACAATGTTAGCCGCGGGAGTACCAGCGTCCGCTAATGAAGTAGAAAAACAGGTTCAGAGTAAGATAGAGATTGTCGATAAGGCTTATAAAAATCATGGTCAACAGGTTTCTGAAATGGCTACTAGTTTAAAGGGAGTTGCTGATAAAGGTCAACAAATTAGTAAATTAGCAAGCTCTAAAAATGATGAAAGAGCAGAAGATGAAGAAATCCCGACTGAAGATGTAGAGAACTCGACTACAGAAGAGGATGAAGCAGAGGGAGAAGACCAAACATCACTAGAAGATGGAGCGGAAGGTGAAGAAATCCCGACTGAAGATGTAGAGAGCTCGACTACAGAAGAGGATGAAACAGAGGGAGAAGACCAAACATCACTAGAAGATGGAACGGAAGATGAAGAAATCCTGACTGAAGATGTAGAGGAATCAACGACAGAAGAGGATGAAACAAAAGGAGAAGACCAGTCATCACCAGAAGATGGAGAAGAAGATGAAGAAATGCAGACTGAAGATGTAGAGAAGCCAACTACAGAAGAGGATGAAACAGAGGGAGAAGATCAGTCATCACTAAAAGATGCAGCGGAAGATGAAGAAATCCCGACTGAAGATGTAGAGAAGCCAACTACAGAAGAGGATGAAACAGAGGGAGAAGATCAGTCATCACTAAAAGATGCAGCGGAAGATGAAGAAATCCCGACTGAAAATGAAGAGGCCTCAACTACAGAGGAGAGTAGTAATCAGGAATCAAGTGATGAGCAGGCAAATGAAAATAATGAAGTATATAAATGGGTTATCGATACTTACCAATCAGTAGTTGATGATTATGATCAACTTATTGATTATTACCAGACTTATTTAGGAAATTATTTTACTGATGATAATTCACAGAACGAAGATAAAGCACCTGAAACTGATAGCACAATTGAAGAAGGAACGCAGGATCAAACAGAAGAGGCATCTAATAACACAGTAGAAGACTCAACAGATGAGGAAACAACAAACGAAGACACAACAGCAGAAAATGACGGTACACCGGAAGAAGAAACGCAAGCCCAAACAGAAGAAACATCCGATAGCACAGTAGAAGACTCAACAGATGAGGAAACAACAAACGAAGACACAACAGCAGAAAATGATAGTACAACAGAGGAAGCAACGCAAGATCAAACAGAAGAAACATCTAATAACACAGTAGAAGACTCAACAGATGAGGAAACAACAAACGAAGACACAACAGCAGAAAATGACGGTACACCGGAAGAAGAAACGCAAGCCCAAACAGAAGAAACATCCGATAGCACAGTAGAAGAATCAACAGATGAGGAAACAACAAACGAAGACACAACAGCAGAAAATGATAGTACAACAGAAGATGAAACGCAAGCCCAAACAGAAGAAATATCCAATGATACAGTAGAAGAGTCTACAGCTAATAATGAGGAAAATACAGAAAAAAATGATGAACCAACTGTTGGGACAGATGATTCATCAACAAATAACAATTATGAACAAGATGATACTAACACATCTGAAGTGACAGAACAAGAAAATAAAAGTTCTTATTTAATGGATAAACTAGTTCAATATTATGAAAAGGTTTCAGATGCTTATCAAAGTTTCATCCTTTTATTGAAAAAATAGTTCAATATAATACTAGAGAAAACAGGCTCAATTATTGAGTCTGTTTTCTTTTAATTCTTTATAAATCTATCGCTAATATCTTCCCGTTTATTGGACTGATTAACTATTAATCAAATAACTATCCCCTTAAATCGAAAAGGTAGTACGAAATATTAAGTGTGTGAATCTGCCCATCATTACGAGGGAGTGAGATGTGATGGATATATTTAAAGTACTTGTTGCTGATGATGATCAAAATGTTCGGGATATCATCCGCCTTTATTTTGAAGAACAGAAAATCGAACTTGTTGAGGCAACAAATGGAGTAGAGGCCCTTGAAATTGTAGAACAAGAATCACCAGATATCATATTACTGGATGTCATGATGCCGAAGATGGATGGATACGAAACTTGCCGAGAAATAAGAAAAAAATACGATATTCCGATTATTATGCTCACGGCTAAAGGTGATGAAATTGATCGTATACTAGGACTTGAGCTTGGATCAGATGATTATGTGACAAAACCATTTAGTCCAAGGGAGTTAGTAGCACGAATTAAGGCGATTTTCAGACGAATGCAACCAAGACAGGTAAATCCAGAGGAAATTGATAAGGATGCCTATGAATTTGAAGGATTGAAGATTAATATTAATCGTCGAGAAGTTATTGTGAATGGGGAGAAAGTTGATTTTCGTCCGAAAGAATTTGATTTATTAGCTTTTATGGCAGCATCCCCAGGAAATGTGTTTACAAGAGAAAGGTTGCTTGAAGGAGTATGGGGGTATGATTTTATCGGTGATAATCGTACAGTCGATGTACACGTAAAAAAGGTACGTGCAAAATTAGCCAACTTAAGCATAAATTGTATTCATACTGTTTGGGGAGTTGGTTATAAGTTCGAGGTTGAGACTAAATGATTAAAAGTATAAATCGGAGCATTTTTCGAAAATTGCTATTTAGTTATACCATTACAGTTTTGCTAGGAGTCGGAGCAGTAGGTCTTTTAATTGCTTATTTTGCAAAGGGTTATATTTATGATTCAACTCAGGCGGAGTTGCTGAGAAAAGCTAAAAATGTTAATGTAGCCATTCAAAACGTACCATCAATAGATCAAACAGAAGGAATTCTTAATTTTTTAGACCAATCCTATAATACACGAATATGGGTTCATAACAATAAAGGTGAGATTATTGTCACGTCTACAAAAGACGATGTATATGTTGGGAAATCCATACATCCTAACATTGTAAAAAAAGTATTAAAAGGGGAAAATGCTGTTAGCAAGCTTAAGTTTGAGGGTTTGACAGAACCGATGATATCAGTTGTTGTCCCGTGGGGGAAGGAAGATGATATTTATGGGGGCATTGTTTTACATTCACCTATTGTCGGTTTAAATGAGACGGTGCGGAACATTCGGGAGACGATTTTGTGGATCTCGTTAGTAGGGCTACTCATATCAACCGCGATGGTGTCTTTTTTATCTTGGTCCATTTCTAGACCACTAAAAAGAATTGATCGAACGGCAGCTGAAATTGGAAGAGGTAATTATAGTGAGCGAATTCATATTAACTCAATAGATGAAATAGGTGAGCTAGCTCAGACTGTTAACAACATGGCTATGAAACTTGAAAAAAACGAACAAGAAAGAAATCGATTTGATCAGATCAAAAATGAATTTTTTGCTAATGTATCGCATGAGTTAAGAACGCCTTTAACTGCAATGCGAGGTTTTTTAGAAGCGCTTATTGACGGTTTAATTACGGAAGAAGAAGCAAGACAAAAATATTATGGTGTGATGTATAGTGAAACATTACATATGAATCTATTAGTAGATGATTTAATGGATCTGATTCGCATCGAAAATAAAGAAATACAATTGCTAAAACAACCGATTCATGTTGAAAATCTATTAAATAAAGTTGCTTTTAAGTTTCAGCAGGAAGCTAGTGAGAAAGGGACTGAGATTCATGTTTCTGTTGAAGATAACATGCCGACGGTCATTGCTGACCCGGATCGGCTAGAACAAATACTGGGCAATATTGTGAAAAATGCCGTGAAATTTACAGAGCAGGGTACTATTTATCTAGAAGCTGAAGAGGACGCGGGTTATATTCGCTTTAGCATTGTGGATACTGGAATTGGTATATCAGATGCTGATCAAGAATTTATCTTTGAGCGCTTTTTCAAAGTCGATCGAGGACGTTCCAAAAAGAATAAAGGTACGGGTCTTGGTCTTGCTATAGTGAAGGAACTAGTTGAACTTCATGAAGGTAAAATTACTGTTGAAAGTAAAATCGGTGAAGGAACAACATTTGAAATATGGCTGCCACAGCAATGATGATTTAAGACCAGCGCTTTATGAAAGTTAATTTTATATTGTAGTCCTTAGCTAGAAAAATTACTGTGCTATAGAAAAAATAAAGACCATTTCTCTGTCTGCTTTTAATAAAACAGCTAGAGGAACGGTCCTTATTTTTTTTTAGAGATTTTCCTCAGACACTAACAGTTCATGAATAAGTAGCAAAAGTATTAAAATAGAAATATAGTTCTGGTGGAAATGTAGAATATACAATAAAAGGGGGAGGATATTATGTTCTTTGTTGGATTAACTTTTACGCTTATATTGCTCTTGTCTGGAGTTGCCTTACTTATAGAATCTTCTTATCTAATAGGTAGTATTCTTTTGGGAGTGGGTATTGTTTTATTGATTTTATTAGTTCGATATTATCGACGAAGAAATCGTAAAAAAGAAGAGGACGGTTTGGATTGTCTCGACTGTAATGCTGGTGCACTTAATTGTCCTGATTTTTCATCGAAGAAAAAGATGGATTGTGATGGGGATAAAGGATTGGGTTGTGACTGTAGCCCGAATTGCTCAACACCATAGGGGGGAAGAATTATGAGGGAAATTCTAATGACTATCCCTTGTCATCGTATGCCTGAAAGATGTCTTCATTTTAAAGGGAAACCAATGCTAGTATGTGCAAGATGCTTTGCTATGCTACTTGGCTATTTTTTTACACCAATTGCTTTAGCTTTTAACATGGTTGTACCTTTGTGGGTACCAATCATTATGGCGATGCCACTTTTGATTGACGGATTTACACAAAGATGGAAGTGGAGGAATAGTTCCAATCTTGTCCGCTTTATAACTGGAATTTTATTTGGCATCGGACAATCACTTCTAATTTCAATCGTGGTTCATTATATTGTTCAATATTTAAATTAGAGGGATTTCTTGTCTATAAGTGATTTACATAACTAAAATAATAGGCGCATGAACCAAAGGTAGGTACAATACCAAACATTGGTTCATGTGCTTTTTTAATTATTAATTATAAATAATAAGTTATCAAACCTTTGTGGCTCCTAGATTATAAAAGTTTTTTTGTAGTTATCAAATAATTTTATATTTTCTTTATATTTGGATGTAATTTATAATTTTTCTTAAATAATTATTATGGTAATTCGGTTTATAAGGGGAAGAAAATTGTTCAACAAGAATACCTAAAGAGAACTTTACTTGAGGAATAATGCTCAGTTGCACAAATGTTCCCCCTTTCCATTAAGAGCAAGTTTAAAGGAGAGAGCAAAATGAAAGTATCAATTACTACGAATAGCTTTGATTTACAAGACCGTGAGTTAAAGCAGTTAAGCCAATTAGGTGTTGATTGTATTGATTTTGGAAATGGTTCTGCATTTCCTGGCGTTAAGGAACAAGGTTTCCCTGACCTAGATGCTTTAATAAAGATAAAAAGAAGAATACGATCTTGGGGTATGGATATTAACCGTGTTACTCTGCCGAATATGACAGAGGATTATGTGAATGGTACCCCCGGTAGTGAACAACAAGTAGAAAATAGTGTGAATGCGATTAAGGTATTTGCAGAAGCTGGTATTTCACTTGTTAGACAACGCTTTGCTGGAGATGTATTTCCTGGCCAAACAGAAAGTTATCAAGCGTTACATAGGGGCGGTGCTATATCCCGAGGAGAAAGCTATAGCTATAAAAAGGTGAAAGAAGCTACGCCTACTTTAGAAGAAACTGAAAGATG
This sequence comes from Bacillus sp. Marseille-P3661, assembly GCF_900240995.1. Lineage (NCBI taxonomy): Bacteria > Bacillati > Bacillota > Bacilli > Caryophanales > Bacillaceae > Bacillus > Bacillus sp. Marseille-P3661. The sequence goes on along the minus strand of NZ_LT965954.1, from coordinate 1,062,590 downwards.
GAGAAAAAGATTTAGAGAAGCATATCAACAGTTGGTTCCTGCTGCTCAGGATTTAGGTGTAAAAATAGGGATGCACCCATCCGACCCACCTTTTCCAGATTCGCCATTTAGTGGATTAGGCTATCGAAGGATTATAGATGAATTTCCAAATTCAAATGTAGGTTATATTTATTGTATTGGAACGAGGGCAGAGGAAGGCGGTAGCTCACTCGTTATTGATGAAATTAATCAATATGGAAGAAAAGATCGAATATTTCTCGTTCATTTTAGAAATGTAAGAGGAAGCCTTCCAACAGCTGGAGCATTTGAGGAGGCCTTATTAGACGATGGGGATATGAACATGTTCAAGATTTTATTAGAGTTAAGGAAGGTTGGCTTTAACGGCTGTCTTAATCCTGACCATGTCCCTCTTATGGAAGGTGACAGTCCCGATTTGCATAAAAATTTTGCGAATTCAAATGTGGGTTGGAGTTATTCTAGTGTTGGTTTTGCTTATTCAATTGGCTATATCAAAGCTATGCTCACAGCTTTAACAGAATTTGAAGGTAGATGTTAATAAGTAAAAGAGAAAGTAATTAAGTTATTGAGAAAAACTAGTGTTTTAAGCGGCGTTCCTTTCTGGTATTGCACTGCAGAAAGAATTTAAAATGAAAGGATGAAACTAGTGGATGCATTAAGCAAAGATAAACCACTTTATATAAAGGTACATCCCGAAGATAATGTTGCAATTATTGTAAACACGGTAGGATTACAAAAGGGAACAGTTTTTGAAAATGGTTTGGAACTAGTGGAATTTGTTCCTCAAGGTCATAAGGTAGCTTTAAAAGATTTTCAGCAGGGTGAGGCTGTAATTAGGTATGGTGTGACGATTGGCTACACCGTTAAAGAGAAGAAAAGGGGAAGTTGGATCAATGAATCTACAATAACCTTGCCTTCACCTCCAAAGTTAGAAGAATTACCAATTGCAACGAATATCCCGGTACCATTGCCACCGCTTGAAGGGTATACATTTGAAGGTTATCGGAACAAAGATGGAAGTGCAGGAATAAAAAATATTTTGGGAATTACAACGAGTGTGCAATGTGTTACTGGTGTCCTTAACTATGCAGTAAATCGTATACAAGCAAAACTACTTCCTAAATATCCAAATGTAGATAATGTTATTGCCTTAAATCACGTGTATGGATGCGGTGTTGCGATCAATGCCCCAGACGCTACTATTCCGATTAGGACGATTCAAAGCATGACGACACATCCGAACTTCGGAGGTGAAGTGCTTGTCGTAGGTTTAGGATGTGAAAAGCTAGTGCCAGAGAGTATTGCTCCAGAAGAACATGAAACGAATATTATTAGGCTGCAAGAGCAAAATGGGTTCTCTAAAATGGTTTCTACAATTGTGAAAGCAGCCGATGAAAAATTAAAGATATTAAATGAAAGAAAGAGGGAGACGTGTCCTGTTTCTGATTTAGTTGTTGGTTTGCAATGCGGGGGAAGCGATGCATTTTCTGGTGTAACAGCAAATCCTGCTGTTGGATATGCTGCAGATTTATTAGTTCGAGCTGGAGCCACTGTCATGTTTTCGGAAGTCACAGAAGTACGAGATGCTGTTCACCTTTTAACACCGCGTGTAATTAATAAGGAAGTGGGGGAAGCCCTAAAACGTGAGATGGCGTGGTATGACAACTACTTGGAAAAAGGCTCTGCAGATCGAAGTGCGAATCCTTCGCCAGGTAATAAAAAAGGAGGTTTATCTAATGTAATTGAAAAATCACTTGGTTCAATTGTAAAATCAGGGACTAGTCCGATTTCTGGTGTTTTAGCTCCTGGTGAAAAGGTAAATGAAAAAGGGTTGATTTTTGCTGCAACACCCGCAAGTGACTTTGTTTGTGGAACACTACAGTTTGCATCTGGTATGCATATGCAAGTTTTTACTACTGGAAGAGGAACACCATATGGACTAGCAATGGCACCTGTTATAAAAGTATCGACTAGAAATTCACTGAAAGAACAATGGAATGATTTGATTGATGTGAATGCAGGAACGATTGCAACTGGGGAAGCTACTATTGAAGATGTAGGTTGGGAGATTTTTCACTTTATTTTAGAGGTTGCTAGCGGCACGAAAAAGACTTGCGCAGACCAGTGGGAAATTCATAATGATTTAAGTTTATTTAATCCTGCGCCAATCACCTAATTCAGATTTCGTAGGAAGATTCATGATCGAAGTGGAAAAAGGCACCTACATGTGTAGGTGCTTTTTCCGTTATAAAAAATTTATGTTCGAAAATGTAATCACTAAGGAAGATTAGGTTAACCTTTAAAATTATGCTATTGAGTTGTAGAATAGTAATCTTTTAGGAAGTTTATAAATGCTTTTACAGTGGATAATTCAAGATCATCCTTATAATAGTAAGCACAAATATTTCGACTAATATATGTCCCATCTTTGTGAGTTAACGGGAGAATGTACAAATTATTAATATCCTCCTCTCTCTCAATTGCATACTTTGGTACAATACCATAGCCTAACCCTTTTAAAACCATTTCTTTACAAGTTTCTACCTTATCGACTTCCATTCTAATTAATGGAGGACGTGAATAGTTTTCCTCCCACCAGCTTTTATCTGTATTTTTGGCAGTGGGATCTAAACTGAATGTTATTCTTGGTAGGTCTGGAAGGTCATTTAAGTTAATGGGTTCTTTTGAGATTATACATATACGGTTTTCCTTTAAAAATAGTTTGGAGTCCTTCCAATCAATATCTCCGCCAATAATACTAATATGATCCTTTTCTTCTTCTAAACTTTTTATAATGGATGTATTTAGTCCTGTGTGGATTTTGAATTGAACTTTTGGATATTCTGTATGAAAGCGCTTTAGAATTTCTGGAAGCTCGTATAGCGCAAAATTACTTGATGCCCCAATTCTAAGCTCCCCACTTATACTGCCTTTAATATCTTGAATCCGGTTTTTTAGTTTCATCAATTCACTATTCATTTTTTGAGCATATTTTGCGAGATGCTCACCTTCAGCTGTAAATTTAATGAATCTTTTCCCACGAACAAAGATTTTAATTTTAAATTCTTTTTCCAATTGGTTGATACGATAGGTCAAGGCAGGTTGAGAAGTATAAAGTCTTTGTGCTGCCTTTGTGATGTTTTTTTCTTCATAAATAGTGGTTAGTATATCCCAATCCTTTTCATCCATTTCATAATAACTCCTTATAAATTATTAAAAATTGGTTAGTTTACATTTTAATTATAAAATATTTTTTAGAATTTTTAAAGAATTTTGTATTTTATTTATATTTAAGAATGACTTATACTTTATTTAAACATTCAGAAAAGTTGTTGCTCCTTCAGAAGAATATGTTTAAAAGGTAATTGAAAGCGTTTTAAATGGAAGGGGGTCTTTATTAGAAACAGAAATTCATAATCAGTGATAAGAGAGTACTGTTTTGAGACGCTAAGAGATTGAGAATGTATTTACAGAAGGATTGATGATTTATTTTTTAACTTACAATGAAAAAAGTTTATAGGAGGTAGAAAATGAAAAGATTTAGATTATCTTTATTTTTGATGATTTCAATGTTTATGACACTAGCATTTCTCGCGGGTTGTGGTAGTCAAGAAAATGCGCCAACGTCATCCCAACCAACAGCAGAAGAAGGCGCATCTGAGTCTGACAATCAATCTACTGAAAAAAAGGAAAGCGATTGGCCTAAGAAACCTATAACTCTAGTTGTGCCATCCGCCCCAGGTGGTGGTAGTGATATTATGGGTAGAAGTATTGCAGAGTATTTTGAAGCTGAGTTAGGACAGCAGGTGGTTGTGCAAAATGTTGCAGGTGCTGGAGGGACAATCGGCAGCAGGCAAGTAAAGGATGCTAAGCCAGATGGCTATACAATGCTATTTGGTACTAACAATATTATCATGAACGAAGTTATTGGATTAGCAGACTTCGGTATTAATGATTTTGAAGTGATTGGTACAGTTACAGCTGATAATACGTATGGATTCTTTGTAGGTAAAGATTCTCCTTTCAAGTCAGTTACAGAAGTTGTTGAGCAATTAAAGAAAGAGCCGAAATCTTTGTCTATCGCCGTTGAAATTGGGGGGCATAGTCACATGATGATTACTGCATTCCAAGAAGCAGCCGGTGTTGAATTTAATGTGGTTGATTTAGGACCAGACGCTCAGAAAGTAGCTGCGCTAATGGGGGGGCAGATCGATATAATGCCTAGCCAATACGCGAATAACAGAGGCTATCTTGAATCAGGTGACATAAAGTACATTGGAATAATGACGGAAGAGAGAAGTGAGCATCTTCCAGAAGTTCCAACCTTTAAGGAACAAGGAATAGACTTTACATTCCCTGGTCAAATGGGAGCATTATACTATCCAAAGGGAACAGATCAAGAAATTGTAGTTAAGGTAAATGAGGCTTTACTAAACATACTGAACAATAATGCTGAGTATAAAGCACAAATGGACAAATATGCTTCGAGAATATATGCATTAACTCCTGATGAGGCACTAAAGTACTTACAAGAAAATAAAGATATTTTCATGATGTTTAAATCTAAAGTGGAAGCAAAATAGTAGGAACCACTATGCAGTTATATAACTATCATTCACAGAAATTCTGTGAATGATAGTTTATCCTATATGTGAGGTGAGAATGTGAATAAGGTAAATTCTATGACTAATTTAGGGGGATATTTCCGTAGATTTGAGGATGTGATTGTAGGGACATTTTTATTACTTTTTTTCACTGGGATGTACATTGAATCTTCAAATATAAAAACCCTTACTTTCGCTAGTATTGGTCCAGCTTTTATGCCGAAAATTACAAGTGTTTGTTTGATCATTTTAAGTGTTATTCTTATTGCTGGAGGAGTACGGAAGGCATTGAATGCAACGAGTTCCAAAGAAGTAATAGAACAAAATGAAGAAACTCCCTCCACTAAAAATGATAATGTCCGTGTTTTGTTAACGCTACTTAGTATTATTATTTACTTTTTATTATTAAACCCATTAGGTTTTGTGTTATCATCCATTCTTTATCTATTTTCCCAAATGGTATTGTTATCAAAAAATAGCCAAAGAAGATATGTGTTATTTGGAATTGTTTCCGTAGTTGTATCTGTATCAGTCTATCTTATTTTTAGATATGTTTTATATTTGTTACTTCCAATAGGGATATTGGGTTAGGAGGGATACAGTGTTAGATCTATTTGCTCAAGGATTTTTATCACTTTTTACTATACCAAACATGCTATTAATGATTGCGGGTGTCGCAGTTGGTATACTATTTGGTTCCATTCCCGGACTTACTGCCACGATGGCAGTTGCTCTATGTCTACCCATTACATTTGGACTTAGCCCTACATCCGGTTTTGCACTTTTAATTGCACTATACATTGGTGGTGTTTCCGGAGGTTTAATTTCTGCTATCTTATTAAACATGCCCGGTACGCCAGCATCTTTAGCAACAACTTTTGATGGTGCGCCGATGGCTAGAAATGGCGAAGCAGCAAAAGCAATTGGATTAGGTGTGGTGTTCTCATTTCTCGGAACCATTTTTAGTATTGCTGTATTAGTGTTTGTTGCTCCTCCATTAGCAAAAGTTGCTTTAAAGTTTGGTCCATTTGAATATTTTGCGATTGCTCTGTTTTCGCTTTCTTTAATCTGTGGACTTTCCGGAAATAATCTCACAAAAGGACTTATTAGTGGAATGATGGGTGTAGCGTTTGCAACTGTCGGAATTGCACCGATCGATGGACTACCGAGATTTACATTTGGTTTCCATGAATTAGACAATGGATTTCATCCATTACCAGCTATTATTGGTCTCTTTGCGATTTCAGAAATCATGTCATCTGCACGAGAATCTGGTGTTATTAAAAAGCTACCGTATAAAAAGGGCAAGATAAAAGGCTATGGCTTTAGTTTGCAGGAATTCAAAAGTCAAATTGTTAATTTCTTTCGTTCTTCAGTAATCGGTTCTGCTATTGGGATCCTGCCTGGTATTGGAGGAGGAACTTCGAATATCTTGGCATATTCAGCAGCTAAGAGGATGTCCAAACATCCAGAAAAGTTTGGTACAGGTATTAACGATGGTGTAGTTGCATCTGAGTCTGCCAATAATGCATCTATTGGTGGAGCAATGATTCCATTGCTATGTCTTGGGATTCCTGGTGACGGAGTAACGACTATGCTGTTAGGTGGATTTTTAATACACGGTCTCAATCCAGGGCCATTATTGTTTGTAAACAATGCAGATCTTGTATATACGATTTTCGCCGCACTTATCATTGCGAGTATTATTATGCTAGTCATTGAGTTTTATGGTTTAAGAATTTTTATTAAATTATTAGATGTTCCAAAACATATTCTTCTTCCAATTATTCTAGTTTTATGTGGAATTGGTTCCTTCGGTGTGAATAGTAGGATGTTCGATGTATGGACTTTAGTGTTATTTGGTGTGATTGGTTATTTATTGGTGCTTTTAAAGTTCCCTCTCCCTCCAATGGTTCTAGGTTTTATTTTAGGTCCTATTGTTGAAACAAATCTTAGACGAGGACTTCAACTAAGTCAAGGATCGTTCATTCCGTTTATCACTCAGCCTATTTCAGGAATATTTATATTAATCACGATAATATTCGTAGGTATGACCTTTATTTCACAAATTAAAAAGTCAAGAAAAAACGAACTTAAAGATTCAATTAATCTGTAAAGAACTGAAATATTGAACGAAAAGTTAACCAATAAAGTTTAATAATTCGTAAATCTAGTTTAAAAGATATGGAGGTTTATTTATGTCAGTCGAATTCGAAAAAAAGGTATTATCTTTGAACGGTGGTTTTATACCATCCAAACCGAAGTTTGAATTTTTATATAGACTCATAGCTGATTGTGGCCCGCCGATTGAGATCGGTAACGTTGAAAAGGGGTTTTTAAAAGTTATCCCAATCATTGGCGGTCAATTCGAAGGCCCTAAATTAAAAGGGATTGTTCTTCCGATAGGGGCTGATTGGAATACTGAAAATCATTACCAATCCACAACCAAGGGTATTGATACTCGTTATATTTTGCAAACGGACGATGGTGTTAATATCAGCTTGTCTACTAAAGGGTATGTTCAGCAGAGCGAAGAAATCATGTTAGAAAAGAGATCAGGTCATCCAGTAGATCCAGATACTTATTATTTTAGACAACATTTATTTTTTGAATGTGGGGACGAAAGATATAGTTGGATTAATAATGTAGTTGCGATTGGGAGCGTGATGTCGAAAACAAATCGGGGTGTTATTTATGATGCATATATCATCAGGTAATCATCTGAATTTAGATGAAAAACTTAAGATTGCCAATAAGATTAGAGAAAGCGACACAGTAAATCGTGACCTTTCTAGCATTCTTGAAAAATTTCCTGTGAAAGAATCAAGGGAGATGTATGTTAGGACAAGGAATGGTGAGACAAGGGTCATTATCCATTATCCTCTAGGTGGAAGTACCGCTTATCCTGTGTATGTCAATATCCATGGCGGAGGGTTTATCAAGGGGCATCAAGAACAAGATACATTATTTTGTAGAAAAATTGCATATGCACTAGATTGTGTAGTGGTTGATATAGATTATAAAGTTGCACCTGAAAAAATGTTCCCATACGCACTATATGAATGTTATGACATTGTGAAATGGGTATACGATAATCCGGAGCTGTTATCAATCGATCGCAATAGGATAGTGGTCGGCGGTCATAGCGCTGGAGGGACATTGACTGCAGGATTAATGCTAATGGCTAAGGAAAGCAAGGAATTTGATGTAAAATTACAAATTTTAGATTATCCACCTCTTGATTTATATACAGATCCTGCTCTTAAGAAGAATACAGATATAACCATACCTGTAGAAAAGGCAAGAGCATACAATGACCTTTATATAGACCCAGCCGACCGAAAAAAACCATTAGCATCTCCGGTATATGCATCAGTAGAAATGTTAAAGGGTTTGCCGCCAACAGTTATCTTATCGGCAGAACTTGATAATCTTTGTGAAGAGGCAGAAAAATTCGCTATGCAATTAATTGAAGCAGGTGTGAAGGTTACAGCTAAAAGGTTTTTAGGCTGTGAGCATGGGTTTACTGTTAAAAATACAGGTGATTATAAGGAAGCAGAGGAAATGATCATTTCCTGCTTACAAGAGGTATTTAAAAAAAAGTAGAGTTATGTATCAAGGAAAGTAAGATCAATTGTTAATATATTCTGCTAACTTGCTATTGTTATATTGATAGTTTCTGTCGGTTTAAATACCTAATACCGTATATTGTTAGTGTAGAAAGTTAATTTTAAATAGCTAATTACGGTAATCATACCACCGTTAAAATGCCGCAAAAGGAAAAAAATTGTTGGTCTGGTTACCGTAATTCAAAAACGAGGTCTAGCGATAACTAAAGTATGAGCTAGGTGACCGTAAAAAAAGGAAGAAATGGATTTATGGTAATCAAAACATCTCAATTGAGCCCATAAATCACTCATCTACCCCAAGTATCCGTAATTTTTATCATACACTTTTTCCGTTCAAAGGAGATTAGGTTAAATGGAAATAAAAATAGAAAAAAATATAATGATACCCATGAAGGATCACGTGAAACTAGCGGCTGATGTATACCGACCTTGTGTGGAAAAGGCTTTACCAGTCTTACTTAGAAGGTTGCCGTATGACAAAGAGAGACCTAAGTTTTTTGACAGACCAGACATACTAAGACTTGTGCAAGCAGGGTTTATCGTTGTTGTTCAAGATGTACGTGGTACGGGTGCTTCTGAAGGAGAGTTTCTGCCTATTAATCAAGAGGCGGAAGATGGAGAAGATACAATCAATTGGATTGCAGCTCAGTCATGGTGCGATGGGAATATTGGGATGATTGGCGGTTCATATCATGGGATGACACAAATCCTTGCTGCAAAGAGAAAACCTGCTGCTTTAAAAGCAATTGCCCCTCATCTTACTCCATCTGATTTTTATGAAGATCTTGCCTATAGGGGTGGTGCACTTGAACTTGGAGGGACACTAAGTTGGACAACTCGAATGTTTTTTACGGTCATTGTAAAACGAGCTTTAGAGCAGGGAAAAGAGATGCCTAAAGAGTTTATAGAGTTTCTTCAAAGTGGAAAGTCTTATCCGTTTAATGTAGAGAAACTACCACTATTGGAATCCGCAGAATTTAACGAGTATTGGCCAGTATACAAAGAATGGCTAACACATTCGGTTAAAGATGATTACTGGAAGAGTAGTTCTTTTAGAGAGTTCTATCATGATATTTCCGTACCAGCTCTGCACACTGCTGGATGGTATGATATTTTCCTTCGAGGAACATTAAAAAACTTTCAGGGAATTAAGCAGAGAAGTTCCAGTGAAATCGCAAAGAAAAATCAACGCTTAATTATTGGACCATGGACACATACCAATAATACGGGGACATTTGCCGAGCACGAATACGGAATGAAGGCGGGCTTAGATGGGATCGACCATACGGGTTTATTAATTGAGTGGTTTAATAAATGGCTTAAAGGTATTGATAACCAAACTAAGGAGGAAAAACCAGTCAAGCTATTTGTTATGGGTATTAATGAATGGCGTGATGAAGAAGATTGGCCGTTACCTGATACAAAATATCGTCCTTATTATTTACATAGTAATGGTAATGCTAACAGAGCAAACGGTGATGGTGTACTTTCTGCAGCGGAACCTAAAAATGAACCTTCAGATGTTTATCTTTACAATCCAAAAAGACCTGTGCCAACTAGAGGAGGCAATATACATTTTGCCAATGAACATATATCAGGGCCATTAGATCAGAGTAGTGTTGAGGATCGCGATGATGTACTTTGTTATACTTCTGAACCTTTACTTGAAGCAACGGAGGTGACGGGTCCTATTGAGTTAATACTTTATATTTCCTCCAGTGCGAAAGATACTGATTTTACAGGGAAACTTGTTGATGTTCATCCAGATGGCCGTGCAGAAATTCTTACAGAAGGAATCCTGCGCGTGCGTTACCGTCATTCATTTGACTCACCTGAATTAATGGAACAAGGGACTATTTATAAAATCAAAATTGAAATGGCTGCTACCTCAAATGTTTTTAAAGTAGGTCACCGTATTCGCTTAGAAGTATCAAGCAGTAATTTTCCAAAGTATGATCGGAACAGTAATTCGGGAGGAAGTATTAGTAGTGAAAGTGAGGAATCTTTCATTACTGCTGTTAATCAAGTTCATCACAATGAATCATATAAGTCCCATATATTGTTACCAATAATTGAAAGAGAAAAGTGAGGGAAAAAAATGTCAAATATTAGGAAAGCGCCAACAGGAATATTAGGGTTTCCAGTAGCTCCTTATAATGAGAATGGATGTATTGATGAAAAGTCTTTAACTCGTAATATTGAATTCTTACTTGATGAAGGACTAGAGGCTATTTTTATTGCTTGCGGTTCAGGTGAGTTTAATGCTATTAGTCGTAAAGAATATGAGTTGATGATAGAGATAGCAGTTTCAGTTGTAGATGGAAGGGTTCCAGTTTATACAGGGGTAGGTGGGAATTTATCAGAAGCTACTGAGAAGGCAGAAACTTCAGAAAAACTTGGAGCTGATGGATACCTGATTTTACCTCCTTACCTAATCGAAGGTGAACAGGAAGGAATTTATCAATACTATAAAGCTATCATAACAAGTACGGATTTAAACGCAATCATCTATCAAAGAGCAAATGCAGTCTTGCAATTAGAGGCAGTCCAAAGATTAACAGATTTTCCGCAGTTAGTTGGCTTAAAAGATGGACTCGGTAATATGGATTTAAATATTGAATTAACACAAACGATTGGTAGTCGTTTAGGCTGGTTAAACGGAATGCCAATGGCGGAAGTAACGCAGCCAGCCTATGTGCCATTAGGGTTTGATTCATATTCATCTGCTATATCTAACTATATTCCTCATATTTCAAGAGCATTTTATAATGCCCTACTTAAAGGGGACCAACAGCGAGTGAATGAAATCTATCAAGATGTCATTCTACCAATCAATCGTATTCGTAAATCAAGAAAAGGCTATGCGGTATCTTTAATTAAAGCGGGCATGGATATTATCGGATTACCAGTAAATAATACAGCTAGGCCACCTATTATTGCTGTAGAAAAGTATCACTACACACAACTTGAAGAAATTTTAAAAACGGCATTTGAAAAATATCCTCGAAACAATAAGGCAGTCATTTAACATTAAGTTAAGTATAGATAAAATTGAACATGTGCTGGAGGTACTAGAACCTTCTTGATAACTGCCGCCCTTACTAAGTTGTAGGCATATTTAACGTATACTATATATGAATTTAGTATGAAATAAGATTAACTAGCTTCTTTAAGTAGTTAGTCTTTTTTCATGTTATAGAAGGAAGATTTAGATTGGTATGAGAAGGTTTAGATTTTGAAGCCTGTTCTTAATTATGAAAAGAGTTAACATTAGGCACTTTTATTGCATAAAGCAAGGTGAAATGGCCATCATACCTCACAAGAGTTAATTAAACCTGTTATAATGGTATAAAGTTAGATAAACTCATCGGAAAAGTATAGAAAGTAGGTTATTTGTATGGGAAATAATTCCGATATTAAAATAAATTCTGTAAAACGGCAGACCTTATCAAAACAGGTAATTGACGAAATTATTGATTTATTATTAAAAAGAAGATTTAATCCAGGTGATAGTTTGCCTTCAGAAATGGAACTAATGAAAATGCTAGGCGTAAGTAGACCAGTTATTCGAGAAGCGCTAAGTTCCCTAGAAACACTGGGGATTATAACCCGCAAAACTAGAGAAGGAAGTCATTTTGCAAAGCAAATAGGAAGTGAGCCGTTCTCGTTAATGCTAGCACTTTCAGCTGGTAATGCAAATGCAATCATGGAAACGAGGATATCGATAGAAACAGGTATGGTTGCATTAGCTGCTGAGAAAATTTCTGATGACGATTTGTTAAAGCTTGAAGAGGTATTAAAGCAATTTAAAAATGCAGACGATACCACGGAAGCGGATCGTCAATTTCATCTTATAATAGCTTCAAGCGCAAGCAATCCGATCTTATTGGGGTTTATTGACCCTCTATTAGAAATGTTTGATAAAACAATTAAGCTGGTATCGTTAGAGGACCGGGATCGTAATGAGACATATAAGCAGCATGTAGCTATTTATGATGCATTAAAAAATAGAGACCCTGAAGCCGCAATGGCTGCCATGTTTCAGCACTTAGATTTTGTAAGAAAACGAATTATTAAAACTAGCTAAAAGACTACATATATTCCAAGAAATAATTACTTTTATGATGGAAGCTAGACAAAAGTTTTGTCTCTTTTATTTCTTTTATATGCATTGAAAAGCAGCAAAAGGTACCTGTGTGGTACTCAGGCTGTCGAGAAACCCTCGACAGTCTATTTTTTTCACATTAACTTTAACAATTCACCGCGTTAATTTGGTATAATATAAGTAATATAGATAGGATGGTGATTAGTATGTTTAACACTAGAAAAAATACTCAAAACGAAGTTGAATTTGTATCTATCGAAGACCTTGTCCCTGAAGATCATCTATTAAGAAAAATCGATAAGTACATAGACTTTTCATTTATTCCAGAAAGAGTTCGACCGTACTATTGCGAAGATAATGGACGTCCTTCGTTGGATCCACTTATTTTATTTAAGATGATGTTTATTGGTTATATTTACGGTATCCGTTCAGAAAGACAACTTGAACGTGAAATACAAATGAACATTGCTTACCGCTGGTTTCTTGGTCTTAAATTAACTGATCCAGTGCCACACCACTCCACTATTAGTTGGAACCGTCGAATGCGTTTTAAAGATACTGACATTTTTCAAGAGATCTTTGATGAAAGTGTTATGCAAGCCATTAATCACAAAATGGTTGGTGGGAGAGTCTTGTTTACTGATTCAACTCATTTAAAGGCAAATGCAAATAAGCATAAATTTATAAAAGAAGAAGTTGAAGTGGAGACACGTGAATATGTAGAGGAATTAAATAAAGCCATTGAGGAAGATCGAGTAAAACATGGAAAAAAGCCTCTAAAGGAAAAAGAGGAGGTGAATGAAACGAAAGAAATCCGGAAGAGTACAACTGATCCGGATTGTGGATTTATGTCACGTGATAATAAGCAAGAAATGTTCTGTTATCTAGACCACCGTACAACCGATATTAAATACAATATTATAACAGATGCCTTTGTAACTCCCGGTAATGTCCATGATTCAGTTCCTTATCTCAAGCGATTAGATCGTCAAATCTCACGATTTGATTTTAACGTAGAAGCGGTGGCACTAGATTCTGGATACTTAACAAATCCAATATGTAAGGGATTATTTGATCGTGAGATCTTTGGTGTAATTGCCCACAGAAGATATCAACCGACAAGAGGACTTTTTCAAAAGTGGAAATTTACATATGATGCGGATACAGATGTATATGTCTGTCCCAATGGTGAACAATTAAATTATCGTACCACAACAAGGGAAGGATATCGTGAATATAAATCCGACTCTAAAAAATGTACAAATTGCCCTCTCCTACAACAATGTACACGGTCAAAAAATAAGCAAAAAGTGGTCACACGACATGTTTGGGAAGAACATAAAGAGAAGGTGAGACTTAACCGATTATCTTCAGGAGGAAAAATTCTTTATAAATATAGAAAAGAAACCGTAGAGCGAAGCTTTGCAGATTCAAAAGAACTGCATGGGCTTCGCTACTGCCGGTTACGAGGAATTAAAAATGCAAGTGAGCAAGTGCTACTTACAGCAGCTTGCCAGAATATGAAAAAGATTGCCAACCATCTAGCGAAACTTGGCTAGGTGGTTGGGAGTGATATTTTCTTATTCTATCTCATATTTATATTAGGTTAATTTTCATTAAACAAAAAAGAGTGTAGAGAAAAAATACCCCTTTCTCTACACTCTGGGTACCTGTGTGGTACTTTTTGCTTTTTTTTTGATAGCATAATGAATTTAATTTGTCTTACAAATAAATAAAGTTACGATTTTGAATTGACAGATTATTTTATTTGTCTTACAATAAAATCATCAAACAAGAGAATAAATTTTCAAGCAATTGAAAAAGAGAGGCGGATGCAACTTGGATGGAAAATTGGCTCAAGTCAAGATGAAATCCGTAAAAAGGAAAACGCTATCAAATCAAGTCATTGATCAGATTATTGATTTGCTTATGAGCGGGCAGCTCAATCCAGGTGATAAACTTCCTTCAGAAATGGAATTAATGGAGATGCTGTTTGTAAGTCGACCTGTTTTACGTGAAGCCTTAAGTTCATTAGAAACGATTGGTCTTATACACCGCAAAACAAGAGATGGAACCTACTTTTCAGATAAAATTGGTAGTAATCCATATCGCATTATGTTAGCGCTCTCGGCTGGGAATATTGAGTCCATTCTGGAATCACGTCTTTCTCAAGAATTAGGATTAGTAACCTTAGCGGCTGAAAAAATTTCAGAGTTTGACCTAAAACGTTTACAAGAAACAATCGAAAAGATGGAGATTGCTGAAAGTGATTATTCTGCTGTAGATCGTGAGTTTCATAGAATCATCGCACATAGCGCCAGTAATTCTATCACAGAAGGGATTATTGACCCTTTGCTAAATATGTACGATAAAACATTGGAAAATATCGCATTAGAAAATAGAAATAAAAGTATAACGATTCAACAGCATAAGGACATTTATATTGCATTAGAAAAAAGGGATCCAATTAAATCTTTTACTAGCATGTATCGACACCTAGATTATGTAAGAAATAAAGTCTTAGCTAGTATTAGTAATTTAAATAAAATATAAAAGAAAAGTGAGGGAATAGATATGACAAATAATAGAAAAGCACCAACAGGGATATTAGGATTTCCTGTTACACCTTTTAACGAAAGCGGAAATATTGATGAAAAGGGCTTAACTCGTAATATTACTTTTTTACTTGAAGAAGGATTAGAGGCAATCTTTGTATCTTGCGGAGCAGGGGAGTATCATGCGCTTAGCACTAAAGAATTTGAATCTACTGTTGAATTAGCAATGTCAGTAGTTGATGGTAAGGTTCCTGTTTATACAGGTGTCGGTGGTAATATAACTGAAGCGATCGAAAGAGCAGAGATTTCTGCAAAGTATGGAGCAGAAGGATATTTAATTTTACCTCCATATTTAATAGAAGGGGAACAACAAGGTGTTTTAGATTATTATAAAACAATCATTAACAGCACAGATCTAAATGCTATTGTCTATAACCGAGCAAATGCTGTTCTGCAATTAGATGCTGTCAAGAAATTAGTAGAGCTTCCACAAGTTGTTGGATTAAAAGATGGTATTGGAAATATGGATTTGAATATTGAGTTAACGACAGCAATTGGTAATCGTTTAAGTTGGTTAAATGGAATGCCAATGGCTGAAGTAACCCATCCAGCATATTTACCATTAGGATTTGATTCTTATTCATCTGCAATCTCTAATTATATTCCGCATATTTCAAGAATGTTCTATAACGCACTTCTTGATGATAACAAGCAACTAGTACGAGATCTCTATCAAGATGTGATTCTACCAATCAATCGAATTAGAAAACAAAGAAAAGGATATGCAGTTGCACTTATAAAAGCGGGAATGGAAATTGTAGGTTTACCAGTTTCAACATCAGTAAGACCGCCTGTAACACCAGTTGAAAAGGACCATTACCAACAATTAGAACAAATACTAAAGAAAGCATTTGAAAAGTACCCTGCGAATAATAAAGCAGTTATTTAATACTTAGTAAATATTTAGAAACTCAAAGCAACATCTCCTAGGTTTTCCTATAAAATGATGTGAAAAAATCGGAGGTTAAAAATGGCGTTACAAACTGAAAAAAAATCGTACTTGAACTATATAAATGGTAACTGGGTTGCTTCAAGTACAAACGAGGTAGTTAAAAATAGTAATCCTGCAAATATCGATGACGTCGTTGGTTTTGTCCAGCAATCCACAAAAGAAGATTTAAATTGTGCAGTCTCTGCAGCTAAAAATGCACAAAAGTCTTGGGGGAAATTATCTGGTGACTCCCGAGGAAAGTACCTTTATAAGGTAGCAGATATCCTTGAAAGTAGATTAGATGAAGTTGCAGAAACAATGACAAGAGAAATGGGTAAAACCCTGCCTGAGGCGAAAGGTGAAACTGCTCGTGGAATAGCAATTCTTCGTTATTATGCTGGTGAGGGCTTAAGAAGTGTTGGCGATGTGATACCTTCGACAGATCCTAGTGCCTTAATGTTTACAACAAGAGCACCATTAGGGGTTGTTGGTGTAATTACGCCTTGGAACTTTCCAGTTGCAATTCCTATTTGGAAAATAGCGCCAGCTTTAATATATGGGAATTCCGTTGTCATTAAGCCAGCTACAGAAACAGCGATTACATGTGCAAAGGTTCTCGAATGCTTTGCGGATGCAGGTTTACCAGCAGGTGTTATTAATATGGTAACTGGTGCGGGTTCAATTATTGGTCAGGGATTGGCAGACCATCCAGATGTAAACGGAATTACATTTACTGGATCAAGTGGCGTTGGTAAGCAAATCGGACAAACTGTGCTTGCTCGAGGTGGAAAATATCAGCTTGAAATGGGCGGAAAGAATCCTGTTATTGTAGCTGCAGATGCTGATATTGATCTTGCAGTTGAAGCGACAATCAGCGGAGGCTTACGTTCAACTGGTCAAAAATGTACAGCAACAAGCCGTGTCATTGTTGAAGAGGACGTATATGACGAATTTAAGGAAAAGCTGATTGAAAAGGTAAAGGAAATTAAAGTTGGTAATGGTACTCAGGATGGAGTTTGGATGGGACCAAGTGCTAGTGAAAGTCAATTAAATACAGTGCTTTATTATATTCAAAAAGGAAAAGAGGAAGGTGCAGCCCTTCTTACAGGTGGTAATAGACTATCAGGTGAAGAGTATGATAAAGGCTATTTTATTGAACCAACTGTATTTGAAAATGTCACAAAGGATATGACGCTTGCCCAAGAAGAAATCTTCGGACCAGTTCTAGCACTAATGAAAGCGGAATCACTTGAAGGCGCTTTAGAACTTGCGAATGATGTTCCATTTGGATTAAGTGCGTCAATCTTCACTACTAATATCCAAAAAATGCTCTCATTTATAAATGAAATGGATGCAGGGTTAATTAGAATTAATGCCGAAAGTGCTGGAGTTGAATTACAAGCACCATTTGGTGGTATGAAACAATCAAGCTCACATTCACGTGAACAAGGACAGGCAGCCAAAGAATTCTTTACTTCTATTAAAACTGTTTTTGTGAAGTAACAGAAAAGGGGAGTTCCCATCCCCTTTTTCTATAATAATAGCAATCTTGTTTTATTGGTAACCACGAGTCGGTTCGGCTTATTTAGATATAGTTGTAATCGGTTACATCAAAAAAACTTACTAAGAGGTGTATGCATGAAGAAATTATTATCTTTTTTAATGGTGGCTTTGTTAGGACTGTTTTTAGTAGCGTGTGGTAGTGAAAGTACTGGAACAGAAGAACAAACAAAAGAGCAGACATCAGAAACATCAGAATCAAGTGATGAGGGAACAGCAGCAGTTGATCTTTCTAGAATAAGGGTACTAATTGGTTCGACTTCAACGGGTGGCGACACATACCAAATCGCGGATCTAATAAGTAGAAATATAGCAGAAACATTAGATACGAACATAAAAGTAGATGCAGTCGGCAGCGAACGAGCTTTTAACGAATTAGCAAAAGCTAAAAATGACGGCAGCGAAGTTATGGTATTCCATGATATGGCATACTTAGGAGTTGAATATGGAAGCTTTGATGAAAAAAATGCCCTAGAAAATTGGACAATTGGTCCTGTTTTTGCAACAAATCCAGGGAATGCATTTTTAACGTCAGCAGATGCACCATATAACACAATGGCAGAAGCTGCTGAATGGTTAAAAAATAATCCATCAGAAGAACTTTCGGTAGCAATTGAAGCTGGTGGCGTGTCACAAATTGGTTTTGATGGTTTCTATTTATGGGTTAAAGAGCAATATGGCACCGAAGTATCAGATCGTATTAAAGTTTACGTGACTGGTTCACAAAAAGATAAAGACCAAGCACTATGGGATGGAAATGTTGATATTATTCATGGTTCCATTGGTGCCAATAACGAGTATACAAAAGATGAAGTAGACTCCAAGATTAAAATGAAGTTTTTAGGACTTACAGCTGGAGATAGAGTTGAAGGCTACGATATTCCAACTTTTGCTGAACAAGGGATTACAGTAAATGGGAAAGAGTTTGTTTTTGATAAGGAATTCTTCTTTATCCTTCCGAAGGATATTGATCAAACCTTCTTAACAGCTTTAGACCAAGCTGTTGCCAAAGCTGCAGAAACTGACGGCTATCAAAATGACTTATTGAAAAATGCGTATATGGCTAATTATAAACCACAAGCTGAATCAGTCGATTATCTACTAGAAAAGAGAGATACATTACGATATATCATCCAAAATGCACCGAAATTAGATGATATAGCAAAATAATCTCCGCATTACCGTATGGCTGTCTGTACATGAGTTCAGACAGCCTGACTTTAACTTTATTAAGGTTCACTTCATTAAAGGACTATAGTTAAAGAACAACATTAAAATTGGCATTAACGCCAAAATCATGTTTTTCCAATTGATTACAACCCAAGAAGGAAGGTGGCATAATTGAAAGACCTCTTAACAATTGAAATGACCTATAGTGAATACCATCTAATCTTTCCTAAAATAATTTCAACCATCCTTATCTTTTTATTAATACTAATAGTTTTAACGAATGTAAGAAAAAGAATAAAGCAAGGAAAGTTTAAATTCCAACCAAGGTTCTTTAAGGAAGACTACGATAAGTTAAAATTTTTTGGAACGATTGTATTACTGATTGTTTATGTTTCTTCACTTGAGATAATTGGGTTTTTAGCTGCTAGTATTCTTTTTATGTTTTTAATCATGCTTTTATTTATCGGAAACTTCAAAAGAAAAACAATCATTGTCTCTATAGCAAATTCAGTTACTACTTCTGTTGTTATTTGGTATTTATTTGGAACAGTATTTAATATTACTTTACCGTAAGGCAGGTGACATGCAATGGATTTACTTGAGTTTTTATCACCAATGACAATCCTGTTTTGTTTTCTAGGTGTTCTTGTAGGAATCATTTTTGGAGCTATTCCAGGGATGACAGCTACGATGGCGATCGCTATTTTTCTACCAATTACGTATTCGTTAGACATTATTGATTCTATCGCTTTATTACTAGGTTTATACGTTGGAGGAATTAGTGGTGGATTAGTACCGGCTACCTTAATAAATATTCCTGGAACTCCTTCTTCACTGTGTACGACATTTGATGGATATCCTATGACACAAAAAGGTGAAGGCGAAAAGGCACTGAAAATTGGAATAACCGCTTCATTAATAGGTGGTGTAATTAGTTTAGTTGTTTTATATCTTTTCACTCCTATTCTTGCATCTGTGGCAATTAAATTCTCATCAGTTGAAAAGTTTTTAATTATTGTATTTGCATTGACAGTTATTGCTTCAATATCAAAAGGAAGTTTACTTGGAGGCATTTTTAGTGGTTTATTCGGTGTCTATCTAAGCTTAATTGGAACGTTTGCCGATAATCACGAAATGAGACTTGTTCCTTCATTCTTGGAAGAAGAATTAATTTATGGTTTTTCACTTCTGCCAGTTTTAATTGGGCTATTTGCAATCACACAAATATTAGAAGAAGCAGAAGATGGGATGAAGGTTTCAGCACATCAATCTATTAAATTCGAAAAAAATAAGAAAAATAGGTTTTCTTTCAAAATATTTAAGGGACAAACCATTAATACCATTCGTTCTTCAATAATTGGGACATTTATAGGTGTTCTCCCTGGACTTGGTGGGAGTGCCGCTTCGATTACAGCTTACTCTACAACAAAAAATTTCTCGAAACATCCAGAAAAGTTAGGGACTGGGGAACCTGAAGGACTTATTGCGAGTGAAGCATCTAACAATGGCTTAACTGGCGGTGCATTAGTTCCATTATTATCTTTAGGTATTCCTGGAGACAGTACAACAGCTGTCTTAGTCGGAGCGTTTTTGTTACAAGGAATTCAAGTGGGACCTTTATTCATTAGTTCTAACCCAGAATTATGGGATGGAATCATTTACTCTTTAATTATCGCTAATATCTTTATGTTTATAATGATGTTCTTCTCGATTAAGTACTTTGCAAAAATTATTTATATACCGAAGTCTGTTATTTATCCAATTATTATTGTGATGTGTGTAGTTGGTTCATACGCTATTAATAATGGGGTATTATTCGATGTTTGGACACTAATACTATTTGGTTTTGCTGGTTATCTATTTGTGAAAATTGGCATTCAGGTAATCCCGTTTTTAATTGGCTTTATTTTAGGAGCAGACCTTGAAAAGTATTTTATCGATAGTTTAAAAAGCAGTAGCGGTGATCTAACGATTTTCTTTACAAAAGGGCCAATTGCCCTTGTGATTTGGGCATTAATTGCTGGATCACTAATCTATGCCTTTCTTGATTATCGCAAAACGAAAAAGATAGACGATCAACCTGTAAATAATGCTATATAAGGTAAAATTGCTCAATTAAAACTTACTACAAGTATATACCAAAAGATTGGGAGAGGATTTTAATGGAATCAGCTATGAAAATAAAACACGATACACCTACAATTGTGGAGATGTCAGTTATACCCGTTGCGGGTAATGATAGCATGCTATTAAATTTAAGTGGGGCACATGGACCGTATTTTACAAGAAATGTAGTTATCTTAAAAGATAACAGCGGGAACGTTGGGGTTGGCGAGGTTCCTGGTGGTGAAGGAATCAGAAAAACATTAGAAGATGCGAAGTCATTATTAATAGGTGCATCAATTGGAAATTATAATAATATTTTGAATCAGGTTAGGAAACTATTTGCTGGCCGAGATGCAGCTGGGCGAGGCTTACAAACCTTTGATCTACGCATTACGATTCATGCGGTTACAGCATTAGAAGCTGCATTACTAGATTTATTGGGGAAATATCTTCAGGTGCCTGTTGCTGCTCTATTAGGTGAAGGTCAACAACGAACAGAAGTTGAAATGCTTGGATATTTATTCTATATAGGCGATCGCCGCAAAACAGATCTTGCCTATTTAAGTGATCAGGATGCAGAAAATGATTGGTTCCGTTTACGTCATGAAGAGGCTTTAACACCTGAGGCAGTCGTTCGCCTTGCGGAAGCAGCTTATGAGCGTTATGGGTTTCATGATTTCAAATTAAAAGGTGGCGTTTTACGTGGTGAAGAGGAAATTGAGGCAGTGACAGCGTTGGCCAAACGTTTCCCTGATGCCCGTATTACATTAGATCCAAACGGTGCATGGTCGCTAGAAGAAGCAATCCGACTTTGTAAGGATCAACATCATGTTTTAGCATATGCCGAGGATCCTTGTGGAGCAGAGGGAGGATTTTCAGCCCGTGAGGTCATGTCCGAGTTTAGGAAAGCAACCGGCTTACCAACTGCAACAAATATGATTGCGACTGATTGGCGTCAGATGGGCCACGCTGTTCAGCTGCATGCTGTAGATATTCCGCTTGCAGATCCACATTTCTGGACAATGCAAGGTTCTGTACGTGTTGCTCAAATGTGTGCCGATTGGGGCTTAACATGGGGTTCGCATTCTAATAATCACTTTGATATTTCTTTAGCGATGTTTACACATGTGGCAGCGGCTGCTCCAGGGGAAATCACAGCAATCGATACACATTGGATCTGGCAGGATGGCCAACAGTTGACAAAGGATCCTTTACAAATTGTCGATGGAAAAATTAAAGTTCCTGAAAAGCCAGGTCTAGGGATTGAAGTAGATATGGACAAAATTCAACAAGCTCATGAGGTTTATAAGAAAATGGGGTTAGGTGCGAGAGATGACTCGATTGCTATGCAATACTTAATTCCAGGGTGGAAATTTGATAATAAGCGTCCTTGCCTAGTTAGGTAATAAATTTAAAAATTTTTATGAAATAAGATTAACTGACATCTATAGCAGTTAATCTTATTTCATGTTGATAGAAAGGAGGAATTACAATTAGGAGTCTGTTTATTTTAGGGATGTGCATTTTGTATTTAATTAATTATTTCGTTCAAACTTCTCTACTACATTACTTTCTTTCAATTTTTATAACAGTTGTTCTAATTTTCAGCCTTTGGTCTGCTAGTAAATCACCGAAAATCATGGGGTTAACTTTAGTTTTATTAGGTCTAATTATTAATTGTTTCAATGGGGTAGATATATTTACAAGTATAGAGGGTCTCCATGAAAATATGGCAATCCTAGTTTTAATTCTAATGGTTCCGTTATTTTCAATACCTTTGAAGTTAAGTGGATACCTAAACGCTGCTTATTATTTCTTGAATAATTCGGAGAGGTCACCCAAAAAGGTGTATTTTGGGTTATCCTTTTTTATGTCGATGATAGCCCCTATTTTAAATCTTGGTTCGGTACGGGTTACTCATGACATTGTAAAAGATTTGGAATTAAAGCCTGAATTACTTGCTAGGGCCTATTTTTTGGGATATTCAACTGCAATGGTCTGGTCTCCATATTTTGCCTCGGCGACGTTAGTTCTTTTTTTAATGAATATAAAGGTTAGTCAGTATGTTTTCATTGGTGTATCGTTTGCATTTATTCAATTTATAATTGGAAATCGATTGTTTAGGATTAATAACATTTTTCAAAGGGAAAAATCTACCCTTGTGCAGGATCAGAATGAAAATATAGAAAAAGAAGAAAGGAAGGCCCACAGTAGTAATCTCTTAAAACTCTTTATTTCCATTACTATTATGACTGTATTATTATTGTTTCTAGAACAATTGACCGGTAGGCCGATGTTGTTGCTAGTTAGCTTATTTGCAATTGCTAGTCCGTTTGTTCTTGGAGGATTTCAAGGGAAATGGAAGGAACTGCTTATAGAAATCAAGCGTTTTGTAAACAATCTTCCGAATACAAGCAATGAAATTGTGTTATTCTTAAGTGCAGGCTTATTTGGAAATGCTTTAAGCCATACAGGGATTTCAAAGTGGTTCGGTCAAGTACTTACAAGTGTATCCTCTATATCATTCCTGTTATTCGCCAGTCTAACTATTTTAATAGTTGTACTTTTAGCTTTCATTGGAATTCATCAAATTATTATTGTTCCGATTTTAATTATGCAAATTGATCCAGTTTCAATAGGATCAAGTCCGATTGTAATAGCTTTTATCCTAATATTAGCATGGTGTCTTTCATCAATTCTTAGTCCGTTCAATGGAATTAATATGCTAATTAGAAATGCTGTAAAAGCAAGCAGTATCAAAGTGGGATTTATTTGGAATGGAGCTTATATTCTTACAACATTCTTTGCTGGCATTGTTGTAATATATTTATTGAAATTGTTACACTTTTAAGTTAGCATTTCAAAAGCACTTTTTGGTGAAAGGGGAAAAAAATGTTGGATAATCAACTTACAGATGAGTTGTTAGAACTTATTCCAATCACCATATTGCTGCTTATAGGCTGGTTCTTATGGAAAAAAAGAATATTGCGTTTTAGCAGCGGTAAATATTTGGATTACACAGATTCTTATACAAAACGTTCCTGCCGTGCAACGTATAAACTGTTCCATGGATTCAAATATTTTTATTTTCGATTTAAAAAAGGATCTGTAGTTATTGTAAGTTATTCTGCAAAAGTGGAAAAAGGGACTCTTACAATCACTCTTCGAAACAGAAAAGGAGAACTATTCAAGAAGACTTTTTCGTCGGATGAGGGTGGAAAATACCAGTTCGCTGCAGAGGAAAAATCGTACTCTATCCAAATAGATGGCAATAACACTCAAGGAAGTTGTTTCATTGAATTTCAGGTTGAAAATTGAGATGCACATCACTCAATTGTTAAAAGTAAGGGTGAGTTTGATTTAATGCCAGCCCCTGGTACACTGATTTTTGGACTGGGGCTGGCCTTCTCTTCTTATAACTGTTTACTTGCCAATACCTTGCCATGATTTCACAAGAGCATCAGGCGCATAGATAGTCATACCGGTACGTAGAGTTGGTGTTTGAATAATCGTTAATTGCTGATCCGCATCCCAACTTACAAGTAAACCAAGAGATTCTCCAACTGCCCGTATCGGTATATACGTGCGGCTATTGACAACTCTAGCGGCCGTTGGTAATGGTTGTTTTACTCCATTGACAGTCATCTCATTTGCACCGACTTTTAAGTCAACGGTTTGTTCCCCTCTTGTCATCACAACTGTTTGGGTAGATTCGTCCCAACTATAGCTGACATCAAATACATATAAAACCTCATCGATTGGAACAAGCGAGTGTCCATTCGTGATAAATGACTCATTATCTTTTTGTGCAGCAGAGACTTCCAATCCGCCTATTAATAACATTCCAAACATTGTAGCTAATTGAACAATTTTCTTTTTCATCGTTATATCCTCCCGTTTAATAATCTTTTTGTTGAAATTTCTTCTTGATGCTAAAGTCCATACAACAATAGAATGTGTTAGAGTGGATGCACCTTTATTACTTCAACACAAACCATTTACCCGAGATTGAACTAGTCCAAAACAATAAAAACTTTAGGAGGTAAACTGCTATCGTTCAGAAAGGTTTTTAGTTTAGGTTACTATTAAAACATCGAGCTTTTCCGGACGTGGGGTCCTTTTTTCATCAAATACACTGTTTTTTAATCCCGTATATTTCAGCTTAATGCAGGAAAAAGAAATACTATTTATTTGCCTGAGGAACAAATGGCATTAAGTCAATTAACCTATTCATCGCAAAAATTTTCTGGACATACATTCAGTTATCGGGCATAAATGGTGGTGGTGAATTTTTGTTAAATAACGAATTAAATGATCGAAAATCTTCTCAAATCATTGATACTTGAGAGAATAGAGTATCGTATGTCCGAAAAAGGTCTCGTAATAAAGTGTTAGAGGTACATTGTTAATTAAAGGAAATTATTTGTTTTGAATTCGTGTGAGATTCTGACAGGAAATCGGGTTAAGCTTGATTTTGAGTCAGAATCCGGTCTCGATTCTGACAGGAAATCGGGTTAAGCTTGATTTTGAGTCAGAATCCGTGTGTGATTCTGACAGGAAATCGGGTTAAGCGCCATTTCGAGTCAGAATCCGGTCTCGATTCTGACAGAAAACCTGGTCAAGCTCTATTTTGAGTCAGAATTGGTGCGTGATTCTGACAGGAAACCTGGAAAAGCACGATTTTGAGTCAGAATGGGTGTGTGATTCGGACAGGAATCCTGGAAAAGCACGATTTTGAGTCAGAATCCGGTCTCGATTCTGACAGAAAACCTGGTCAAGCTCTATTTTGAGTCAGAATCCGTGTGTGATTCGGACAGGAAATCGGGTTAAGCTTGATTTTGAGTCAGAATTCGTGTGTGATTCGGACAGGAAATCGGGTTAAGCACGATTTTAGTCAGAATTGGTGCGTGATTCTGACAGGAAACCCATGTAAGCGCCATTTTGAGTCAGAATCCGGTCTCGATTCTGACAGAAAACCTGGTCAAGCTCTATTTTGAGTCAGAATTGGTGCGTGATTCTGACAGGAAACCTGGAAAAGCACGATTTTGAGTCAGAATGGGTGTGTGATTCGGACAGGAATCCTGGAAAAGCACGATTTTGAGTCAGAATCCGGTCTCGATTCTGACAGAAAACCTGGTCAAGCTCTATTTTGAGTCAGAATCCGTGTGTGATTCGGACAGGAAATCGGGTTAAGCTTGATTTTGAGTCAGAATTCGTGTGTGATTCGGACAGGAAATCGGGTTAAGCACGATTTTAGTCAGAATTGGTGCGTGATTCTGACAGGAAACCCATGTAAGCGCCATTTTGAGTCAGAATCCGGTCTCGATTCTGACAGAAAACCTGGTCAAGCTCTATTCTGAGTCAGAATTGGTGCGTGATTCTGACAGGAAACCTAGGTAAGCGCCATTTTGAGTCAGAATCCGGTCTCGATTCTGACAGAAAACCTGGTCAAGCTCTATTTTGAGTCAGAATTGGTGCGTGATTCTGACAGGAAACCTAGAAAAGCACGATTTTGAGTCAGAATGCGTGCGTGATTCGGACAGGAAACCCATGTAAGCGCCATTTTGAGTCAGAATCCGGTCTCGATTCTGACAGAAAACCTGGTCAAGCTCTATTCTGAGTCAGAATTGGTGCGTGATTCTGACAGGAAACCTGGAAAAGCACGATTTTGAGTCAGAATCGGTGCGTGATTCTGACAGGAAACCTGGAAAAGCACGATTTTGAGTCAGAATGGGTGTGTGATTCGGACAGGAATCCTGGAAAAGCACGATTTTGAGTCAGAATCCGTGCGTGATTCTGACAGTAAATCGGGTTAAGCTTGATTTTGAGTCAGAATCCGACCTCGATTCTGACAGAAAACCTGGTCAAGCTCTATTCTGAGTCAGAATTCGTGCGTGATTCGGACAGGAAATCAAGTTAAGCTTGATTTTGAGTCAGAATCCGGTCTCGATTCTGACAGAAAACCTGGTCAAGCTCTATTTTGAGTCAGAATCCGTGTGTGATTCGGACAGGAAATCGGGTTAAGCTTGATTTTGAGTCAGAATTCGTGTGTGATTCTGACAGGAAATCGGGTTAAGCACGATTTTGAGTCAGAATTGGTGCGTGATTCTGACAGGAAACCCATGTAAGCGCCATTTTGAGTCAGAATCCGGTCTCGATTCTGACAGAAAACCTGGTCAAGCTCTATTCTGAGTCAGAATTGGTGCGTGATTCTGACAGGAAACCTAGTCAAGCTCTATTTTGAGTCAGAATCCGTGTGTGATTCGGACAGGAAATCGGGTTAAGCTTGATTTTGAGTCAGAATTCGTGTGTGATTCGGACAGGAAATCGGGTTAAGCACGATTTTGAGTCAGAATTGGTGCGTGATTCTGACAGGAAACCTAGTCAAGCTCTATTTTGAGTCAGAATCCGGTCTCGATTCTGACAGAAAACCTGGTCAAGCTCTATTCTGAGTCAGAATTGGTGCGTGATTCTGACAGAAAACCTGGTCAAGCTCTATTCTGAGTCAGAACCCGTGCGTGATTCGGACAGGAAATCGGGTTAAGCACCATTTCGAGTCGGAATCCGATCTCGATTCTGACAGAAAACCTGGTCAAGCTCTATTCTGAGTCAGAATCCGTGTGTAGTTCTGACAGAAAATCGGGTTAAGCTTGATTTTGAGTCAGAATCCGGTCTCGATTCTGACAGAAAACCTGGTCAAGCTCTATTTTGAGTCAGAATCCGTGTGTGATTCGGACAGGAAATAGGGTTAAGCTTGATTTTGAGTCAGAATCCGGTCTCGATTCTGATTGAAGGTGGATGCTTTTAATAAAGCTGATTAATATAATTTATAATTTCATTAATATGCAAGCTAGAAAACTTGTAAGTGGTCATTCAACAGTAGAGGATGATGAGGTACTTCAAGCATTAGAATTGCTTGTTCTAGAAAATATAATCAGATTATCTCTGAATATATTCGAGGATCAATAAGCTTAATTGTTCGTAATCCGAGGTATAATAGATAAGG
Organism: Bacillus sp. Marseille-P3661; assembly: GCF_900240995.1. Taxonomy (NCBI): domain Bacteria; kingdom Bacillati; phylum Bacillota; class Bacilli; order Caryophanales; family Bacillaceae; genus Bacillus; species Bacillus sp. Marseille-P3661. The sequence goes on along the minus strand of NZ_LT965954.1, from coordinate 1,034,846 downwards.
CATAAGCTTTTTTTATATGACTGAACAAAATCGCCAAAAGTGAACAGGGGACTAAGGAAAATATATTTATAAATGAGGGACTTTAAAAACATGCTACGGTTAAATGGAATACTTATGATTATCATTGGGTCAATGCTATGGGGAGCAACAGGGCCTTTAATGGAATGGTTGCTTGAAAATATGAAACTGACCGTAACTTTTTTGCTTGTTATTAGATTAATAGTAGCAGGAATATTGTTATTATTAATTTTAGCTATTAGAAAAAAAGATATTTTGGCTGTATGGAAAAAGCCTTTGTGGAGAAATCAGTTAATTCTTTTTAGTATTTTTGGGATGTTGGGTATGCAATATACATTCGTTTCAGCAATTGAGGCGAGTAACGCTGTTTTAGCAACGTTATTACAATTTTCAGCGCCTATTTTTATAGTTATTTATGTTTCTTTAGTACATAAAAATTTTCCACCACGATATCAAATTATTGGCATAGTTGGAACGTTGATTGGGCTAATTATGTTACTAACAAAAGGTTCTGTCTCAAGCTTAGTAGTCAGTAAAGAAGCAATCCTTTGGGGCGTTGGATTAGGTTTGACATTTGCCTTTTATACCTTATATCCTGCACGATTAATGAAGGAATGGGATATTCTTATTATTGTTGGTTGGAGTATGCTCATCGGCGGCATCGTACTAGGTATGGTCAGTCAGGTGTGGAAAGCGGAAGAGTGGTCTATTTTAGCTCAGCCTAATGTTGCATTTATGCTGAGTGCTTTATTGCTATTTGGAACGATGGCGTTTGTTTTCTTTCTATGCAGTATGAAATATATCAGTGCTGTTGAGACGAGCGTTTTATCAACTTTTGAGCCTTTAACAGCAATGGTTATTTCAGTTATTTGGTTTGGGACAAGTTTAGATATTGTCCAATTATTAGGTGTTGTCATTATGCTTGTCTTTGTTACGTGGTTATCGGTAGGCGGTAATAGTAAGGCAACGGTGGGAGAGGAGATGACTATTACATAAAATAAACCAAACATTTTGATTATGAAGAAAAACCCCTCCATTCATGATTTGTGAATAGAGGGGTTTTTGAGATTTAAAGGTACTATTAAGAATTAATAATAACTTCTTTACCTTCTTTACGCATTTTTGCATATTCAGCTGTTGCAGTAAAAAGTACATCTGAAGATGAATTAAGTGCCGTTTCACATGAGTCTTGTAAAACACCGATGATGAATCCAACACCAACAACCTGCATGGCAATTTCGTTTGGAATTCCGAATAGACTACATGCTAAAGGAATGAGTAAAAGTGAGCCACCCGCAACACCTGAAGCACCACACGCTGACACAGCAGCTAAAACGCTAAGGATTAGGGCTGTAATGATATCAACTTGAATATCTAGCGTGTGAACAGTAGCAAGAGTTAAGACTGAAATAGTAATAGCGGCACCAGCCATGTTAATCGTAGCGCCTAATGGGATAGATACTGAATACGTATCTTCATCTAATTCTAACTTTTCACATAGGTTCATATTAACAGGAATATTGGCAGCAGAACTGCGAGTAAAGAATGCTGTGATTCCACTTTCTCTAATTGTCCTAAACACAAGTGGATAAGGATTTTTACGGATATTCAGGAAAACGATAATCGGATTCACTACAAGCGCTACAAAGAACATACATCCAAGTAAAACTAGTAGTAATTTTCCGTAATCAAGTAAGGCTGAGAGTCCATTTGTTACAATAGCTTCATAAACAAGGCCCAGGATTCCGATTGGAGCCAAATTAATAACCCATTTTACTAGTTGGGAGATGGCTTCTGAAACATTTCCAATCATATTTTTAGTACTATCATTTGAATTTCTTAACGCAATGCCAAGAAGGACTGCCCAAGTTAAGATGCCGATATAATTGGCATTTAATAATGCATTAACCGGATTGTCTACAATGTTAAACAATAATGTCTGAAGTACTTCAACAATACCGCCAGGAGGAGTCAATCCTTCTGCGCCTGTAACAAGTGATAGCTTAACCGGGAAGAGAAAGCTTGCGATAACTGCAACTAATGCAGCTAGGAATGTACTTATAATATAAAGGCCAATAATCGATTTCATATTTGTTTGATGACCGCTTCTATGCTTAGAGATCGCATGGATTACAAGGAACAGTACCAATACAGGTGCAACTGCCTTTAAAGCCCCTACAAATAAAGAACCGAAAATAGTGACCCACTTTGCAGACTCTGGAGCCGCTACCGCCAAAATAATACCAATAATAATACCAATAATAATTCGTTTGACTAGGCTCACTTGATTCCACTTGAGAATTAAGTTTTTCATGTATTAACCTCCGCTTAATATTATAGAAGAAAGAATAACTATTGCGCTATGTTAAGAAGTCGATTTTGTACGTGTGACGTGTACAAGTGTCATTTTAACACGAATATTGTCAATTGTGAAACAAATTATTATATTGAAATATTTGCTAGTAAATAATAATAAGGGCGATTTATGATTGAAAAGTCTAATTTCCGGTTATCACTAAAGCTAATGTAGTTACGGTTGTTGAATGTCTAAAAATTGTATACAAAAGCTTTTTTTTAGGCGATGAAAACTAAAAGTTAACTTGATGAAGATAAAAACTAGAATGCTCTATAAGAACGATTATTATATTGTTTAAGAGAAATAATGTTTTATCGAAATAATTAAATGTATGTTGATTTTGTATAAGTTAAATCTAAAAATGGTGATATTTTTACGACAACATTGTTTGAAATATTATCCAAGGCGATAAATAAAAAATCCTGTTATTGGAAGAAATGTTAATAGTCCACTAATGCAATACTTTTATATACCTGTTAGCCTAACAAGTGGGCCTGGATTAGTCTAAAAAACTAACAGGAGGTATATTTAATATGAAAAAACTAATGAATTTACTACTTACAATTACCCTATCAGTGGGTTCATATACTATTTTTCCATCAACTCAAGTTAATGCTGAAAAAAATTCACTTGTGGCAAGTCAAAATGAAAAGGTGAATCCTGTTTTTCCTGAACCTAAAGTGGTAGAGAAAGATAATGCTCCAACAATTTCAAGCGAAGAAAAGAAGTTACTTGCCCGACTTGTTCACGCTGAAGCAGAAGGTGAGCCATATGCGGGTAAGGTGGCAGTTGCTACAGTTGTACTAAATCGTGTTGAACATAAACAATTCCCTGATACAATAAAAGAAGTAATTTATGAAAAAAATGCTTTTGCACCTGTAAAAAATGGCTCTATTAATGAACCTGCTGATCAAGAAGCTTTGGAAGCAGTACAGGACGCACTGACAAAACAGGAGAGAAATAAAGAAGTGGTATACTTCTATAACCCTGAAACGGCAACTAGTGATTGGATATTTGAACGTGAAGTAATTAAGAAAATCGGTAATCATGTATTTGCTATTTAACTGCCCTACAGCAAAGATTTAGAGTTACAAGATAGTAACAAACATATTTAGGCGAATTCGTAGAGGAATTCGTCTTTTTTCTATTGTTCAGGAACTTCAGGATTAATTATATTAATGTGTTAAATGATCTTCTTAAATCATACAATTTTTATAGTAGTAAGGGACATTGAGGAGATGAACAAATGAACACAAAGATGCAAAAAGCAAGGCTATTGGCGGAAAATATAGATCATTTTATAAAATTTGTTTATAAAAATTATGAAAAGGAGCAGAATAGCTTAGTCTTAAATCGGGATAAATTATATCAATTAAAACTTTTTGTTGAAGAATTTAAGTTTCAAGTACTAGCCGATGAACTTTTACGAATAAATCAATTTGCCTGGGATGAAAAGTACACTTATCTATTAGTTGGTAGATTTAAAAAAGGGCTAAATGTTATTGATGAATTTGTTGAAAATAACTACAATGATTTATTCATTTTTACTGCTAGGCTTTACACATTAAAGAGCCTTAGTATGTTATATAACGAGAACGATTAACGGTATGCTCCGTAACTATTCAAATCATACCTAGTACAGACCATTATATTAAATAGCGTAATATAATAAGCAGTAAATGGGTTTATTGGAGGAATATATGAAGAAACTAATTATCGTTATAAGTTTTGTGGTTTTTGGTATTCTTGTTACTAGCTATGGTTTGTTTAATCTATCTAAATCTAGAAGTACACAATTATTTGGTGGTCTCGTAACTCAAGTAGAAACTTCCGAAAAGGTTTTAGCATTAACATTTGATGATGGACCTAGTATCTATACGGATGAGATTCTTTCGGTACTGGATGAAGAAGATATCAAAGCGACCTTTTTTCTTACCGGGCGGGAGATTAAAGGAAATTTAGATGCCGCTAAGAAAATTGTTCACGAAGGACATGAAGTTGGAAACCATTCCTACTCACATCAACGCATGGTGTTAAAGTTGCCAGACTTTATTAGAAATGAAATCGAACTAACAGATACATTAATCCGAGAAGCAGGTTATAAAGGAGAAATTCATTTCCGACCACCTTATGGAAAGAGACTGATCGTGCTACCGTATTACTTAGCGAAACATGAACGGAAGACCATTCTATGGAACATTGAGCCTGAAACGTATCCTGAAATTGCTGCCGATTCAACTAAAATTGTAGATCATGTCGTAAAAAATACAAAACCGGGTTCGATTGTTTTAATGCATGTTATGTATGAAAGCCGTAGAGAGTCTTTGGAAGCAGTTAAAAACATAATTACGTCATTAAGAGAAGAAGGATATACGTTTAAAACTGTTTCAGAATTGTTAGCATTAGAAAATGATTCTGAAAACCAGTACTAATGAATGTAGCCATTACCATTAGGTTCAAATTTTTTAAAAAAGTAAAAGAACAATGTGTATTCAGAGTGACCTGATTTTAGCATTGTTCTTTTCTTATTTCATAAAGTATAGATCTAGTATGTGTTCTATTTAAACTTATCCTTTAATATTTCAAGATGTTCTTTTTCAATAAAAAATTCTGGGGAACCTGCTGCTCCAGCTGTATACTCATACTGACCAAATATAAGGACAAGCGCATCGTCAGTTAAATAAAAGTCTTGCTCTTTCCTAATTTGTTCAAAATCATTAAATAACAGATCTTTTATGTCACTATTTTGTATGTTTTCCTTAGCCAGTTCAGTTAAAACGTGTACAAAATCATCAGTTTTGAATAAATCCATTAATGAATTTTCTTTTTCTTCCTTAATATCATAGGTAAAGTCGATTTTGATAGGGGTCCCATGTGCGCCGCCGCTATAAACATATTCATTTATCAAGATACTTAGATGTTTTCATTCTGTAACTTGACATCATACTCTACAATACCCTCAGCATGGAGCGCTGATCCTTCGTGATTTAAGTCCTTCAATTCTTCTTCAGCTTTTCTTGTTTCTTTTTCAACAGCTGTACCCAATTCTATAAAATAATTGTTGATTTCTTCTTGTTTATTTATGTTACTAAGTCCTTGTACCTGTGGCACAACAATGTCTAAAACCACACTCTTCTTTTCTTTTGCCAAGGTTTTAGACTGAATCGATAAACTCTGGACTTCGTTAACTGGTAAAGGAGTTACTGCTTCTTCAACAGCAGTTTCGGTTTTAGTATTAATCCCGCAGCCGTGTAGCAAAATTGATAAGGTTGTAACAACAATTATTAGTTTTTTATTTATCATGACTATCCTCCTTGTAGAAAGTATAACATTAGCTATTAAATTAGCCGATTAAATGGATAGCGTTGACAGGAAATGTATAAGGAACGCTCTTATAATTTATCAAGAAATGGATTTCAGTGAGAGCTTTCGAGGCTCTTGTGGCAGGGTATTGGTTGATTGGAAAGTAGTAAGGAAAATTTAGCTTTTGTTTGAAGAAAGTTAGGTTAGAACACGAGGATTTTTAAGCTATTATGTTTGGTAGAAGGCCGCCAACTGGCAGCCACCCTTTTTCGTAATACACGGGGTCTTTCTTTACTTAACGTTTTGTTTGTTCGGCTTTTGGACCGGTACATGTTTAGGTCGATCTAATTTTGATAATTCTCCAGGATTATCAGGGCCTGTTAGATCATTTCGTTGATCTAGTACCCTTCCGCTATATTCAACAGGTTCTTGGTTTGGCATAATTTTCACCTCCATATTTTAGGATGGTTGAAAAGTAAACGCAAATTACAGGAAATATTACCCACCGCTGTCATTGTTATAAGGGAGATCCAGTTAAAGGCTCAAAGACTATACTAGCCATAACTGGAAGAGTTAAACTATACCTGAAGTAGTGAACTAGCATGTATCAAAGTAGAGAAAAGCCATAAATTAGAGGTTACGCTGTAAGGTGGGAAATATTATAATATAAGAAAGATTAGTGGAGGCCGTTATGAAAATCCTGATGCAATCTCTGATTTTTTCATCCGTTGTTCATATTATCTATATTGGAGGGATAGTAGGATACAGCCGGCTTTTAACTAGAAGCTATATACCTGATAGTTCAAGATCCTATGAGAATGTTACCTACCTTCAAAATGAAATAGTATTTGGTTATGCAGGAAGACCAATATACATAGTATTCTCTATTATAATATCAACTTTAATAGGTACTGTGTTTATACAACTTTTTAGGGAATTCAGTGGAAAAAGAAGAAGTAGATAAAATAAAAATTGGCGGAAAATAGGATGGAAGGAGACTTTTCGTATGATAGAGGTTAAGTCTGTAAAAATTGATGGAGAAAATGTCCATTTATTTAACAGTGCGATCTATATTTTTCAATCTAGTACAGGAAATACCCTTGAATTGGATATGATTGTTAGTGAAGTAGTTGTTAATAAATATCGAAATGAGGAAAATTTGATTGTAGAGATAGAATTACAAGATGGCAGAGTCATAAATACATATATGCATGTAAAAAGTCTGACAGGTGGATTGCCACAGCTAAATTTGTTTTCTGAATTAGAAGATTCGGATGACTATCAGGATTTTTATAGAGTTCACGAAAATGATCTTTCGTTTCCGTCTATTGAGGAAGGAATAACCATTGAAGAAATAAGGCAATATGAAATGCCGGATGAAAAAATCACTTTAAAATTAAACTTACCAATCGCTCAAACGGAATGGCTTAAGCAGTATAAGAATAAAGAATTAACAGGAATTTTGAAAGAAGCTATTTATGATTATTGGAGTAAAAATAATATAAAAAAGTAAGCTTGTTATAAACAATTAAACTACTAAAAAAAACATACAGAGTCATAGTTCTCCAGGTGAACGTCCTAATAAAAATTTAGGATGGACAAGTTAAGCTGTTAATGTTACAATTTTATAAATATTAAAATATTCATACAATTATTAAACCGATGATCAAGAGAAGTAGGAATAATGACTTGTATAAAGAGAGCTGCCGGTTGGTGAAAGGCAGTTACAAAGAATATTCTGAATGGACTTGTGAGGGAAGGCTGAACTCTTATGAAAGTAGGCGCTTACGGGATCTGTCCGTTATCAGTAGGTTGTATATGATTGTATACAATAATGAGTGGGCGTTTTACGTCAATTTGGGTGGTACCGCAGAAGTTAAAAGCTTTTGTCCCTTTTCAAGAGGGATAAAGGCTTTTTTTATTTTTTGAACAAAAATTGTTGTGTACAAAAATTTGTGTCTTTACTAATAAGGAGTATGAGGAAAATGACAAAAGGAAGATTTGGAGTTCACGGCGGTCAGTATATACCTGAAACACTAATGAATGCCGTTAAAGAGCTAGAGAATGCATATAATCATTATAAAACTGATCCGGAATTTTTAGAAGAGTTTGATAGTTTGCTTACTAAATATGCGGGTCGGCCGTCGCTGCTTTATTTTGCAGAAAAAATGACGAAGGACCTTGGTGGGGCAAGGATTTATTTAAAACGAGAGGATTTAAATCATACAGGCTCACATAAAATCAATAATGTGCTTGGACAGGTTCTTCTTGCCAAACGAATGGGAAAAACGCGTGTTATCGCTGAGACTGGTGCAGGGCAGCATGGTGTTGCCACAGCAACTGCTGCTGCCCTTATGGGGTTAGAATGTGAGATTTTCATGGGTAAGGAGGACACGGACCGTCAGGCACTTAATGTGTATCGAATGGAACTGCTCGGTGCAAAGGTGCACGCAGTAACAAGCGGTACACAAACACTTAAGGATGCAGTAAATGAAACCATGCGCGAATGGACACAGCGGGTTGATGATACACACTATGTACTTGGTTCGGTGATGGGGCCGCATCCGTTTCCAACAATTGTTCGTGACTTTCAAAGTGTTATTAGTCGCGAAATCAAACAGCAAATTATTGAGGAAGAGGGCAGATTGCCAGATGCCGTGCTTGCTTGTGTAGGTGGGGGTAGCAATGCCATCGGTACATTTTATGAGTTTATTGAGGATGAAGGTGTCCGTCTAATCGGTTGTGAAGCGGCTGGGCATGGTGTTGAAACTGAAAAAACAGCGGCAACGATCGCAACGGGTTCGCTAGGAATTTTCCATGGCATGAAGTCTTACTTCTGTCAGGATGAATATGGCCAGATTGCACCTGTACATTCCATTTCCGCAGGGCTTGATTATCCAGGGATTGGCCCAGAGCATGCGAATTTACATGATCAAGGCAGAGCTGAATATGTTCCGGTTACTGATGATGAGGCGGTTGAGGCATTTGAATACCTGTCACGTTTAGAAGGAATTATTCCTGCAATCGAAAGTGCACATGCAGTTGCTCACGCGAAAAAGCTAGCGCCGACAATGAGCGAGGCTCAAATCATGGTGATCTGCCTGTCTGGTAGAGGTGATAAGGATGTTGCATCAATAGCACGTTATAAGGGAGTGCAAATATATGAATAAAATTCAACAAGTGTTTTCAAATGGCAAGGCGTTTATCCCGTTTATTACTGCGGGTGATCCATCTTTAGAAATTACTGAGCAATTGGTTTTGCAAATGGCAGAGGCAGGCGCGGATTTAATTGAACTTGGTATTCCTTTTTCAGATCCAATCGCAGAAGGTCCAGTTATTCAGGAAGCTGATATTCGTGCGCTTGCTGCTGGTACAACAACAGATAAAATATTTGCAATGGTGAAGCGAATCCGCAAAACTTGTACAGTTCCGATCGCATTTATGACATATGTCAATCCGATCTTTACTTATGGTGCCGAGAGATTTATGAAAAATTGTGAAGAGGTAGGCGTTCATGCGGTCATTGTTCCGGATCTGCCTTATGAAGAAAAAGATGAATTGCTGCCGTATTGTTCTCAACATGATGTTACCTTAATTTCCATGATCGCACCAACTTCGAATGACCGAATTCGCATGATTGCTAGTGAAGCTGAAGGATTCATTTACTGCGTATCTTCAATGGGAGTAACGGGTGTGCGTAAAGAGATTGGCAATGAAGTTGAGGAAATGATCAAAATTGTAAAAGACGTGAAGGGAATTCCATGTGCGATTGGCTTTGGTATTTCTACACCTGAACAAGCCGAGCGAATGGCTCAATTTTCTGATGGAGTGATTGTCGGAAGTGCAATCGTTAGAATCGTAGCCCAATATGGACTCGACTGCGTACCGCATGTCGTGGAATATGTGCGAGAAATGAAAAAGGCTATAAGTAAAAGCAGGGAACCATTGGCTTAGCTTTAAAGTAATAGCAGTCTTTAAAAGTAAAACAGGGCATTTATTCCGTTATATGTGCTAAAAAGGCTTTAAAAGTTCGGCGGAAATACAGTACGCTATTCAATAGAAATGGTAGTCATTTTAGATGATTTTTATTAAATAACCTACTGTATGTCCGGATGAATTTTCAAACTATGCATTTTTATCAAAATAGCTCATAAATGTCCGGAAAAGTATCGAAGCATGTTTGTCACCCAAGCACCTAAGGATTAACTGAGCTCTAGAAAAAAGCTAGTCAAAAAAATACCTAATAGGGAGAGATGACAATGATTAAGAACGTGTTACAGAAATTAACGGAAAGAAAAGATTTAACGGCAGAAGAAGCCTATAGTTTAATTGTTGCGATTAAAAATGATGAGTTAAGCGAAGTGCAAATTGCCGGCTTTCAGGTTGCATTATTAATGAAGGGACCAACGTTAACAGAAATATCTGCAATCGCACAAGCGATGCGTGATAATTGCATCCCGATAACGCCAAATGTAGCAGAAGAATGTATGGACACATGTGGTACTGGTGGCGGATTAAGCACGTTTAATATTTCTACTTCGGTAGCATTCGTAGCAGCAGCAGCTGGAATTCCAATCGCTAAGCATGGCAGCCGCTCTATATCCAGTTTATCTGGAAGTGCTGATGTGCTTGAAGCATTAAATGTAGAAATTAATCTAAGTCCTAAAGCTGTTGAAAAGCTTATTGAAGACATCGGCATCTCATTCCTTTACGCACCACTATATCACCCGGTTATGGGAAAAGTGCTGCCACCCGAAAAGGATTTGGGTATAAAGACTATATTTTATACTATTATTGGTCCGCTTATTAACCCTGCAAAAGCTACGAAACATGTACTAGGTGTATATAAACCAGAGTTGCTAGATACAGTCTCTCAAGTAGCGCTGTCATTAGGATATAAACATGCATTATTTGTGCATGGACTAGATGGTTTGGACGAAATCTCTCTCCTTGGTAAAACTAGAATTAATGAATTAAAGAATGGAAGTATTACAAGCTATGAAATTGCACCGGAAGATTTTGGCATGTCACGTTGTACGCTCGAAGATATTTCAACAGGAACACCAGAAGAGAATGCTAATATGATCAGAAATGTATTCTCTGGAAAAGATAAAGGAGCGCGACGTCAGGCTGTGGTAATGAATGCAGCTGGTGCATTAATGATAGGTGAAAAAGCAGGTTCTTTTGCTGAAGGTATTCAGCTTGCAAATGAAATTATTGATAGCGGTGCAGCTGAGCGAAAACTGAACGAACTTATTACAGCCTCAAATGACCTTAAAGTGGTGAATTAATATGGTTCTGGATAAAACAGGGAGCCCTGCTATGCGAAGTGCTATATGTACGAGAGCTATTTGGGAAATATATCATTCAGGTATTACACCAGTGATTCCCGATATTAAGTGCAAGTCACCCGGTGAAGGAGATTTGATGTTAGGGAGGGATCCTGTTGCATATGCGAAAAGCATGGCAGCAGCAGGAGCTCCTGTTATATCTGTTGTAACGGAATCGGAGCATTACGGTGGTTCTTTGGAATTGCTGAGGCAAATTGCTGAATCTGTATCCGTTCCTGTTTTACGCAAGGATTTTATTAAAACAAAGGAACAATTGCAGGAAAGTGCAGCTAATGGAGCAAAAGGGGTACTGCTGATTTCCTCTATTTTAGAGACAAACCAGCTTAATAAACTGATTGATGATGCATTATCTCTAGGATTAGAACCTTTAGTTGAAACACACAATGAAGAAGAGATTATGGCCGTTAAAGATTTACAAGTGACATTCTTAGGTATTAATAATCGAAATATACTCGAATGGGAAACTGATGATGGAAACGTTAATACAACCGAAAAATTAGCACGTTTTATATCTCAAAATGCTTTAATCTTGAGCGAAAGTTCAATTGCTTCAGCTGCGGATGTGGTGAGGGCAACATCGGCCGGTGCTCACGCTGTTTTAGTGGGAACAGCGATTCTAAGAGCAAAGGATCCTGTAAAAATGTACAAGGAATTGAGTGTTCCTAGGGAGCAAAGGTTGCCATGACAAGAGTTAAAATATGCGGTTTAATGAATGAGGAAGATGTAAATTTATGTGTACAAGCGGGAGTTCATATGGTTGGTTTGGTTGTAGAATACCCATTACCTGTTCCGTGGAACTTAACTCATGAAGAAGCAAGAAACCTAATTCAATGCGTTCCACCACTTGTTGATACTTGCATAGTAACGGGGGGGACAGTTGAAAAGGTCATAGATATAGCGAATAAAACTAATCCCAATATTGTTCAATTACATTATAAAGAAACGTTAGCTGATGTTGAAGAGATTGCAAGTCAGTTACGGTCAAAGGGAATTCAGACAACTAAAGCGTTGCGTATTGACAGTAATGGCAACTGTGACTTTGAAATAAGAGATCCAGTTCAGGCAGCAAAAGCACTTTCGACGTCAGGTATTTCGGCTATAATAGTAGATTCCTATACAGAGTCAATGCCAGGCGGAACAGGTGTAATGGTCAATTTATCGGCTTTTCAAACGATTCAGCGGGAAAGTTCCTTGCCTGTAATACTTGCCGGTGGCCTTAATCCAATGAACATTCAAGCTCTCATTGATGATGTACAACCCTATGCAGTTGATGTTTTAACAGGGGTTGAAGTAATACCAGGTAAGAAGGATGCGGAGAAGATTACGGAGTTTTTAAGATGCTGCCAAGCGGTTGATTAATTGAATTAGATAAAATAAGTCCACACCAAATCGGTGTGGACTATTTATTCCTTAAAAAGGTTTAAATCTATAGTATCAAAAGCCTTAGCTGCATCTTAGTTTGCAATTATGGCCAATTAATTTAAGAATTTACTGCAGTAGACGACGATTCGATATTTGTTTTGCTGTTATTGTCATCTTTCATTAGTAGCTTAATAAGTGGTGGCGTTGCAAGGGTAGTTGCAATAACGACAATAATTGCAGCACTGAAAAGATCATTTGTAATAATGCCACGCTCGATTCCAATCATTGCAATAATTAAACCTACTTCACCACGTGCAACCATTCCTGCACCTATACCAAATGAACTTGCATTACTAAATTTTGCAACTTTAGCGCCTAAAGCACAACCGAATATTTTTCCAAGAATAGCAACAATAACTAGCAATACTCCAAACCAGATAATAGATGGATTAATTTCTTTAAAGTTAGCTACAAGTCCGATATTTACAAAGAAAAGCGGAACGAAAAATGGAAAACTAAAAGATTCAACCTTATGTGTCATTTCTTCTCTATGTGGAGTTAAGCTTAACATCAGACCACACACGTAAGAGCCGACAATCCCAGCTACGCCAAAAATTTCGCCCATGTATGCAAATAGCATGGCAACGATAACAGAAAACGCTAACAATGTTTCAGTAACTTGAAAACGTTGAAATACTTTTAATGCCATAGGTAAAACATAATAACCGATTGCGATAGCGATTACAAAGAATAGAGCAATTTTTACGATTAGGAACGCTAAAGCACCGATTCCGCCAGCACCAGCTGCACTACCTGCAGATAATCCTAATACTGCTGATAAAATAATAATACCTAAAACGTCATCTAGAACAGCAGCACCAAGAATAGTGACTCCTTCTCTAGTTTTTAACTTTCCTAGTTCGCGTAATGTTTGAACAGAGATACTAACGCTTGTAGCTACTAATAATACCCCAACGTAAATCGCTACGTTTGTCTCAAATCCGAAAATCATTGATAACCCCATACCACCAAGGAATGGAAGGATAACGCCACCAATAGCAACTGTTGTCGACGCAAATGCATTTTTCTTGAATTCTTTTAAATCTGTCTCCAAACCTGCTAAGAACATTAATAGAATAACCCCAACTTCAGCCAATTCAGAAATTAATGCATTCGGATGAATAATGTTTAAAAGTGAGGGCCCTAGAATAATACCAACAAGTAACTTTCCGAAAACAGAAGGTTGTCCAATTTTTGTGCTAAGATGTCCAAACAATTTTACTGCGAAGATAATTACAGCTAATTCAAAAAGGAAATAAAAGCCACTTGCTTCCTGTACTGAGTTTACAATTGAATCCAAAATATTCATCTTGCTGTGTGTTAAGGAAAATCCTTAACTACCTCCTCTCGTTTTTACACTTTTCAGAATTTTAATAGCATGAATTACTGCATTTAATATTCGATAATAATTTTAAACGACATTTCAAAACTATTATTCTTTTAATATTATATACTATGGTATTAGCTTGTTGCAAAATAATGTTGTGATAATTCTGCTGATTATGACTGAAAATTTTTTGAACAGAATACGTTTTCATTATACCTGCACCTTAAAATTGAACTTTGCTTATGGGTATTTCTATATTCTTGTAAATAAATCGTTTCTCAAGAAAAAAACAGCAATCGGGGTCAAAAGTTGTGAACACATAAATTTACATATATTTCTATATCGAGATACCAATTAAAGTAACAAAATGTGCACATTGCAACACTGATAAATATGAAAATTTAAATCGGATACTGTATTCCTTATTTAAATACTAATGTTTTGCACCTGTAAATTAATAAAATGACATTTACAAAAATAGCCAATTTTTATATACTATTATTGAACAGTGGTTAATAAAATTTGATGAGGGATTAAAATGTCACCAAGAAAAGCAGTGGAACAAGAACTATCACGAAAAGTAATAATGGAAACAGCACGAGAATTGTTTCTCAAAAATGGTTACGATCATGTTTCAATGAGGCAAATTTCTAAAAAGTTGAATTATAGTCACGGGGCGATCTACTATCATTTCAAAAACAAAGCAGATTTGTTTTATGCCTTAGTGAAAGAAGACTTTTACTTACTAGATCAGGAATTAGAAGATGTCATGAGTAAACCCTTAGATAACTATAGTAAGCTTAGGGAGCTGTTATTGGGATTTATTGAGTTTGGCCTTACCAATCAAAGTCATTATGAAATTATGTTTCTTATTAAAGATGAGGATTTGAAAAGCTTTCAGCAACAGGAGCCGAATCTAAGCTATGAAAAGTTTGCGAAAGCAGTTTACTCACTATGTGACAATCAAGTTGGCGTAACAGAAATTTGGTCAGCCTTCCTTTCCCTGCATGGACTTGTTTCTCATTATTGCAGAAGTGGTCAAACATTTGAGGATGTGAGGACATTAGCTGATATACATGTTAATTTTATATTAAAAGCATTGATAGGAAAGTGATTTTTTTTGTGATTAATTGACCGATGGTTAAATAATGGAGGGGTTAAGATGAAAAAGGTATTAGTATTAGGAGCATCCGGTGGAATGGGCTATTCAATCGTAAAGGAATTGGTTCAAAGAGAAATTGACGTCGTTGCTCTTGCTCGCAGTGAAGAAAAGCTTCATAAGCTTTTTAAAAATGAGGAGAAGGTTACGATTGTATCTGGAAATGTCTTTGATTTAGAAAGTCTAAAAGAAACTGCAGCTGGTGTGGATACCGTCTTTCATGCAATGAATATTCCTTATCCGGAGTGGGAAAAGAACCTCCCAGTGGTAATGAGTAATATTCTGGAAACAGTAAAACACGTGAATGCTAAACTTGTAATAGTTGACAATATTTATGCTTATGGACGTAATCCTGGTCATTTAGTATCAGAGCAAATCCCTAAAAAACCTCATACGAAAAAGGGTAAAATTCGTTTAGAATTGGAAGAAATGGCTAAACAATCAAATCTTCCTGTTCTTATTGCACACTTTCCTGACTTTTATGGCCCAAATGCAACTAATACAATATTAAACTATACTTTTGAGAACGTAGTAAAAAATAAAAGATCTATGTTTGTGGGGGATCGTAAGATTGCAAGAGAGTACATTTTTACACCCGATGGAGCAAAAGCATTAGTTCAATTGGCGTTAAGCGATTCCGCATACGGACAAAACTGGAATATACCTGGGAGCGGTGTAATTACAGGTGATGAGATTATAGCATACTTGCGGGAACATACAGGTTATAAAAAAAAGGTAGGAACGGTTTCAAAGGCGATGATCATGTTCATCGGTTTATTTGATAAAATGATGCGTGAAGTTGTGGAATTGTCCTATTTAACGGAAGATCCCGTTGTATTAGATGGAAAGAAACTGGAACAGGCCATTAATAGTATACCAAGAACCCCTTATAAAGAAGGTATTAAACAAACTATTGAGCAGATGGTTCGCAATCTTGATTGATTCACGTGTCTAATCAAAGCACATAACCCTTCATATTTGTATTGAAGGGTTTTTCTATGTATTTTTTTGTAGAGTCCCCTTATTAATATGCGAAAGCGATTAGTTGTACAAGGTTACGTTGGTATCACAACAACAGGTGTATAAAGAGCGGATTTCTTAGGCAATCCATAAGGAATAGGTTGTCTATCTAAATCTCTTTTACTTAATCATAAAAGAGTAAATTGTTGGAATAATACCATTATCATATATTAGGGGGGATAATTTGAAAAAAATTGATGTGACCGCTAATGAAATCGGGGCTCTTTGGACTCAATATATACAAAATAGTATGTCAGTAC
This sequence comes from Bacillus sp. Marseille-P3661, assembly GCF_900240995.1. NCBI lineage: Bacteria > Bacillati > Bacillota > Bacilli > Caryophanales > Bacillaceae > Bacillus > Bacillus sp. Marseille-P3661. The sequence goes on along the minus strand of NZ_LT965954.1, from coordinate 1,018,630 downwards.
AAATATTAAGTTATTTTTTACATATCGTAGAGGACGAGGATATAAAGCTTGTCGTCCAATATGCTTTAGATATTGCAAAAAAAGTGATGGAAGATACAAGCTTGCTTTTTAAAACTGAAAAGTTGCCACACCCTAATGGATTTTCCGAAGCGGATGTAGATTTAACGGCACCTAGATTATATTCAGATACTTTTATGCTTGCGTTTATTGAAAACTTGGGTAAAGCAGGAATCGTTGCACACGGGGCATCTTTAGCTGTGTCGACAAGAAAGGATTTAAGGGAATTTTTTGATGAAAGTACGAAGGCTACGATGCAATTGTTTAATATGGCTGTTGATACTGCTTTATCAAAAGGGATTTATATACGCCCGCCACATATTGATGTGCAAGACGATGTGGAGTATGTTGAATCCAAGAAATATTTAAGTGCTTTTCAAAAAAGAATTTTAAATATGATAGAAGTTACCCATCTTTTTGAAAATATAAAAACGAATACTATTGGAGAAATGGTATGTAAAAGCTTTGCGCAAACAACGAGATCAAAGGATATTCAAAATTATATGGAGCGAGGTAGACAAATATCTCACAAGCATATAAAAATCTTCGCTAAAACATTGGAAGATTCAGATATTATACCTCCGATGGGGTCAGAATACTATGTTACTAATTCGACAATTCCAGTTTTTTCAGATCGGTTAATAACTTTCCTAATGTCAGTTCTGTCTGCAACTGGACAAGGAAATTATTCAACTGCATCAACAGCAAGTTTACGATATGACATCGCATTAAACTATCAGCGGTTATCTATTGAAATTGCTTTATATGCACAGGATGGGGCCCATATAATGATTCAAAATGGGTGGTTAGAAGAGCCACCACAGGCACCAAATCGAAAGGAAATACTTAATAAAACCAATATGTAATATCTAATGAAGGGTCCCCTCAACATGGCATTGAGGGGATTTTTATTTTTACACTAAAAGTTACAGGTTACCTTTTTTGCGATATTAGAATGTATATATTAAGCAATCTGGGAATTAATATGTTATTTTTGGATTATATTTAAAATAGGGTTTAAAGAACGGCTTTTTTAATATTAAGGTCTGATGGCATGGCAAAACAGATAGTAAGTAGAGGTATGTGTATTATGAATGAGGAGTTAGTGAAAAGCGCTGATGAATGTTACCGTATAGCTGAGCAGAAGGCCGCTCATTATTTTAAATTACTTAATGTCCAAGTTATGCAAAAGACCTATGTTCCGTTATTAACAAAGGACATAAAGTCATGGAAACAAAACCATATTCATGGGTATTCATTTTTATCCTTTTTTTGCCGAGGTAAGGGCATGAAAGATTCTAATTCATATCATCAATATATTCAATGGTTGAATTATTCAGGTAAATTAGATTCTTATTTGGATCGGAGTATTTCATATATTTTCATGCGTGACTTAGGCAAAGCACTATATTCTCCTAATACTCAAACTAGGATTCGGCGTGTAGTAGATCAATTAAAAGAATACCTGCTTCAATCTACGGCAACAGAACAAACTAATAAAGTAGAGACTTTTAGCATGGCTGGACTTTATCGAATTGCTCAGAAGGAAGGCATCGAGTCTTCTGTCATCTGGTTAATAGAAAAACTTAAGACTGTGTCCACCCGCATTCCAAAAGGTATGGATGCAGATCATGCTCAGCGGAAGCTGATAAAAATTATAGCTGGGATAATCATGAACGTGCTTGAAGAAATGGATGAGAATACAGACCCTGAAGAACGTAAACAAAGACTTGTTAAGGCACTTAGGCTTGGCTATTCCTATGGTTTGACTTATCCTTTCATTGATGACCTTCTCGACTCAGGAATATTATCAAATTTAGAGCAACAACGGTATTCAGATTTGATACGGACAACTCTGATAACTAGATCTGTCCCTGAATTGGGCGAATGGAATGGACCTAATAAAGATTTAATAGAGTATATTCATTCCGAACTTCGAGATGCTTTTGAGTATATTAAGAAGAATCAGCGGCAAGAGACACTGCAATCATTTTTCGAGCAAGCTTATGTGTTTTTTCACTCCCAGGAAGTTGATCGTGTTAAAAAGTTATCGTATGCCAACTACAGCAATGAAGAGTTATACTTACCAATCATATTGAAATCCGCTTATTCCCGATTAATTGTTCGTACCGTCATTAGTGCTCCTGAAGATGAGGATATAGATAATCGAACATTTTACTATGGTATATACAATCAACTTGCCGATGATTTTGCAGATATGTTTGATGATTTGCAGGATGGTGCGGTCACACCTTATACCTATTATTTGAAATATCATGAAGAGCGATCGGATCTTATCAATCCTTTTGAATTATACTGGATGGTCATCTCGAATTTAATTCATAACGTCTATGGTTCAGATTCTAAAACGTGTGAGGTTATTTTAGATCGTGCAATAAACGGTCTGAAACGTTTTAAAGAGCGTATTGGAACAAAAAAATACGATGAGGTCATGCAGCTATTCTCATCTGGTCATATAAATTTCAATACACTTATTCAAAAGATGGTTCGAAAAGCGGATGATGTGGATTTCTTCGATAAATTGTTAAGGGACCATATTATTTCCATATTAAAAAATCAACGGCAAGAGCAGGAAGCCTTCTTAGAGACAATTGAAACAGTTCGAACTCAGATTAATAGTATCTTACCTATCCAAAAAGTAGAGCAAGTCCCTTTGATAAATGACACTATAATTGATGCTGCAAATTATAGTCTTGCGGGTGATGGAAAACGTTTAAGACCAATTATTACTTGGGTTATGGGTGTTAACGAATATGGATTAAATGAGCGAGAAATAATCCCATTACTAAAGTCATTGGAGTATATGCACACTGCATCGCTCATTTTTGATGATTTGCCGTCCCAAGATGATGCACCTATTCGAAGAGGTCGCCCAACCCTGCATCAGGTTTATAACATAGCTACAGCCGAGTTGACTGGTCTTTTTTTAACTCAAAAAGCTATTGAGGAACAAGTATCACTTGAGCATTTCGACCCAAACACAGTACTTAAGCTAGTTCAGTATTCGACAAAGGTGACAGCAGAAATGTGTAAGGGACAGGGGATGGACTTGGGATCTAAAGGGAAACAATTGACACTAGAGCAATTGAATGTGCTTTCGTTTTATAAAACAAGTTTAGCATTTGAAGCATCACTTATAATGCCAGCCATTCTTGCTCAGGCTGAGGAATTTGAAATACGAGCTTTAAAAAAATATGCATATCATGCTGGTGTTGCGTTTCAAATAAAAGATGATTTACTTGATGTTGAAGGTGATCTAAATGTACTGGGAAAGCATGTTGGAAAAGATGCAGAAAATAATAATTCGACCTTTGTTTCCATTTTAGGTAGGGATGACGCGAGAAAAGTAATGTGGGACCATTATTGTGCGGCCATAGAAACATTACAAGAGGTACCGCGCAATACAGCTTTTCTAAATCATTTGTTGAATTATATCGTGAACCGTGACCATTAAGTTTTCTTAAAACGTAAGTCCACTGGGTTTGCGATGTAGCGTATAATACTCAGGCAGATGTAGACAATAACAGCTAACTAAATTAGTAATATTCTATAATTTGTCTCTACAAGAAATTTCTAATAAAACAGATGATGTAAAGGAGATACAATGACAAAGGGGAAAGATGCAATAGAAACAGGATGGAACTTAGATAATAGTTATGCCCAATTGCCAAAAGCATTTTATTCGAACGTTGAACTTAACCCGGTTAGCTCACCCGAGTTGGTTATTCTTAATATGCCGCTGGCAAAAAACTTAGGGTTAAATGAGCAAGCACTCCAAAGTGATGAAAGTGTAGCGGTGCTTGCAGGAAACGAGATACCTGAAGGCGCTGCGCCACTTGCGCAGGCTTATGCAGGACATCAATTTGGGCATTTTACAATGTTAGGAGATGGAAGAGCTTTATTATTTGGTGAGCAGATTACGCCACAAGGTAATCTAGTTGATATTCAGCTTAAGGGATCAGGTCGAACCCCATATTCCCGTGGTGGTGATGGACGGGCAGCGCTTGGACCGATGTTGCGAGAATACATTATAAGTGAGGCCATGCATGCGCTTGGTATACCTACCACTCGAAGTTTAGCGGTGGTGACAACTGGTGAATCAATAGTTCGAGAATCTTATCTTCCGGGTGCCATTTTGACTAGGGTTGCGGCAAGTCATATTCGCGTTGGTACTTTTCAATATGCAGCCAACATGAGAACAATTGACGATCTTCGGGCTCTAGCCGATTATACCTTAAGACGCCATTATCCGGACGTTCAAACTGATGATAATCCATATCTTTCACTGCTTCAGGAAGTGATGAAGCGTCAAGCATCGCTAGTAGCCAAATGGCAGCTTGTTGGATTTATCCATGGGGTAATGAATACTGATAACATGACCGTTAGTGGTGAAACGATAGATTATGGTCCTTGTGCTTTCATGGATACCTATAGTCCATCAACTGTTTTTAGCTCAATTGATACACAAGGACGCTATGCTTACGGAAATCAGCCACCGATTGCTGGATGGAATCTTGCGCGATTTGCTGAAACACTTTTGCCGTTATTTCATGATGATGATGATGAAGCTGTTAAAATAGCACAGGATACTATTTCAGAATTTCCAGAGCTCTTCAGTAAATATTGGTTCACAGGAATGCGAGCAAAGCTTGGAATATTTAATGAAGAACCTGAGGATAAATCGCTTATTGAAGCTCTCCTTGGTTTGATGGAAACACATCGTGCTGATTATACAAATACATTTACTGCTTTAACTTTTGACAAACTTGAAGGTACCGTATTGTTTGGAAAAGGAGAATTTACGCAATGGCATGAGCGGTGGCAAGCAAGATTAGAGAGACAGCAGGAATGTAAAGATGATTCAGTAAAGTTAATGAAAAACAATAACCCTGCTGTAATCCCTCGTAACCACAGAGTAGAAGAAGCCCTTAAAGCTGCAGTGGAGAACGGTGATTACAGCGTTATGAATAGACTGCTCAATGTTCTATCATCGCCTTATGCGCACTCTCCTGAACAGGCAGAGTTTGCCACACTGCCCCCAGAATCTACACGACCATACCGAACCTTTTGCGGTACGTGATAAAGGGGTTTTAATAATGAATTTTACGGTTAAAACCTCTTCATTAAGCTGATGAAGAGGTTTCGCATGTATATTTAAGAGGGATATCCTCTTCATCGGTAGGATGAAGGGGTTCAGTTAATGAATTTTACGGTTAAAACCTCTTCATTAAGCTGATGAAGAGGTTTCGCATGTATATTTAAGAGGGATATCCTCTTGATCGGTAGGATGAAGGGGTTCAGTTAATGAATTTTACGGTTAAAACCTCTTCATTAAGCTGATGAAGAGATTTCGTATGAATATTTAAGCGGTATATCCTCTTCATTGGTAGGATGAAGGGGTTTTATTAATGAATTATGCGGTTAAAACCTCTTCATTAAGCTGATGAAGAGGTTTCGCATGTAATTTTAAGAGGAATATCCTCTTCATCGGTAGGATGAAGGGGTTTTGTTAATGAATTTTACGGTTAAAACCTCTTCATTAAGCTGATGAAGAGGCTTTGCATGTATTTTTAAGAGGAATATCCTCTTCATCGGTAGGATGAAGGGGTTTTATTAATAAATTTTGCGGATAAAACCTCTTCATTAAGCTGATGAAGAGGTTTCACGTGTAATTTTAAGAGGAATATCCTCTTCATCGGTAGGATGAAGGGGTTTTGTTAATGAATTTTACGGTAAAACCTCTTCATCAGCGTTATAAAATCCTTCCATTGAATTATTGCCACAGTTTGGGTTTTTACAAGTAAACTTCTAAAACAAACAAACTCTTGATTACTTTTTTCTAATTAATACCTTTGTTATATCAAGGTACAGCAATAAATTCAAACAAACGTTTGATTAAAATTTCTATAATACATTGGCATTTTAAATCTGCTACTAAGAATAATAGTAATTCATTGTGGAAAAATAGGTTTGTCTTACATAGCACAAATGGATGTTATTATACGTGTATTTTATTGTTACGTTTTTATTTTCCAATACTTAATAGAAAGGAAGTTAGGCATGACAACTTTAAAAGTGAGGGTACAGAAGTTTGGAAACTTTCTAAGCTCAATGGTATTACCAAACATCGGTGCATTTATTGCGTGGGGACTTATAACGGCATTATTTATACCAACAGGATTTTTCCCAAATGAAAACCTTGCCCAGTTAGTTGGGCCAATGGTTACATACTTATTGCCTTTATTAATTGGTTATACGGGAGGAAAACTTGTACATGATCATCGTGGTGGTGTTGTTGGGGCGATTGTCACAGCAGGGGTAATTGTTGGTGCACCAGATACACCGATGTTCCTAGGTGCAATGATTATGGGCCCGCTTGCTGGTTATGTGATTAAAAAGTTTGACCAAGCGATTGAAGGGAAGATTAGGACGGGCTTTGAGATGCTTGTTAATAACTTTTCGGCAGGCATTCTTGGTGCAATTTTGGCAATTGTTGCTTTTTTAGCTATCGGACCAGCTGTAGACAGCTTTACACAAATATTGGTGTCAGGTGTGGATTGGTTAATTGCTGCGGGTTTATTACCATTGACAAGCATTCTTATTGAGCCTGCTAAAATTTTATTTTTAAATAATGCAATAAACCATGGCGTACTTTCTCCAATTGGGCTAGAGCAGGTTCAAAATGAGGGGAAATCGATTCTATTTCTTTTGGAAGCAAATCCAGGTCCTGGACTAGGTGTCTTGTTAGCATTTATGCTGTTTGGGAAAGGTACTGCTAAGCAATCTGCACCAGGTGCAGGAATTATCCATTTCCTAGGGGGGATTCATGAAATTTACTTCCCTTATGTTTTAATGCGTCCTGCGTTATTTTTAGCAGTTATTTTGGGCGGTATAAGCGGTGTGTTTACACTAGTACTATTAGGTGGGGGCTTAGTAGCGCCCGCATCACCAGGTAGTATATTGGCGATTACAGCTGTTACACCGCCACAGGCAGGGGCATATATTGCTAACTTTGCGGCAGTTTTAGTGGCAGCGGGCGTGTCCTTTGCTGTTTCTTCTATCGTATTAAAAACAAGTAAGCAAGAAGATGAAAATATTGAAGAAGCTGCGCGGAAGATGCAAGAAATGAAAGGAAAGAAAAGTTCTGTTGCAGGATCTTTTACAGCTAATTCTGGTACATTACTTGAAAATGTGAATAAAATTGTATTTGCTTGTGATGCAGGAATGGGCTCCAGCGCAATGGGAGCATCTCTTCTTCGTAAAAAAGTGAAGGAAGCAGGCCTAGATGTTTCAGTAACAAATACATCGATTAGTAATTTACCGAGTGATGCACAGGTGGTTATTACGCAAGCAGAGTTAACACCACGTGCGAAAGCTAAATTGCCTAATGTCTATCATATTTCGGTGGAGAACTTCTTATCAAGCCCGGAATACGATAAGCTCATCGATAGTATACAAAGTGGTGTAACTGAAGAATTAACTGAAGTGGTTGAAGAATCACAACAAGAAGCTACAGGTGCAGATCATGGTCATGATGACGACGATTTGTTACTGGAAGAAAATATTTTCCTTAACAAAGAATTTGCAACTAAAGAAGAAGCGATACGCTTTGCTGGGGAAGTATTAGTTAGAGCAGGGTATGTTGAAGAAAGTTATGTAGATGCAATGATTGAACGTGATAATATGACATCTACTTATATGGGGAATAATGTAGCGATACCACATGGAACAGAACAAGCCAAAAAGGCTGTAATACGTTCAGGGTTTACTGTTATTCAAGTGCCAAAGGGTGTAGATTTTGATGGTCAAGAAGCGAAGCTGATTTTCGGTATTGCGGGTAAAGACAATACTCATTTGGAAATCCTATCTGGAATAGCGGTGATTTGTTCTGAAATGGAAAATATTGATCAAATGGTCCAAGCTAAAACAACAAAAGAATTACTCGATATCATTAATAGTAAATAAGATAAAACATAGTAGTCCTACTCTTATTTATCGGTTAACATTTAAATAAATTGCTAAAGGAATGATAATTTTTGAAACAAAACGTTCATTTTGGAGCAGGAAATATTGGTAGGGGTTTTATTGGGGCATTATTTTCTGCCACAGGCTATCATGTAACTTTTGTTGATATAGCTGATGAAATTATTAATAAATTAAACGAAAAAAAATGCTATCAAGTAAAATTAGCTACTGATAAGAAAGAGACAACGACTATTCATAATGTTTCGGGTTTAAATAATTTGAAACAGGAAAATGAAGTGGTTGATGCAATTACAAAAGCAACTTATTTAACGACTGCGATTGGACCTAACATTTTACCGAGAATTGCACCTCTTATTGCTCGCGGCATATCGGTACGGGTTAGTGAAACGGATGAAAAACTATATGTAATCGCTTGTGAAAATCAAATAGGTGCAACAGATATACTAAAGAGACATATTTTAGAGCATTTAGAAGAAGATGCTAAAGTAAAGTTAGATGGTAGGGTTTACTTTTTTAATTCTGCTGTAGACCGGATTGTTCCTATTCAAGATAATCAAGTATCATTGGATGTACTGGTCGAGCCTTATTATGAATGGGTTGTAGAGACAACGGAAGAGATTCCTCCAATTGAAGGGATGAAAATTGTTGATGAATTAGCTCCATTTATTGAGAGGAAATTATTCACAGTCAATACCGGGCATGCTGTAATCGCCTACTTGGGTTATCTTGATGGAAAATCGACAATAGATAAAACGTTAGCGGATGATAACATTGCTGCTCAAGTTGAAGCGACATTGTTGGAGACTGGTGATTATTTAGTTAAGCAATATGGATTGGATAGAGAAGAGCATGTTAATTATATTCAAAAAATTATTGATCGATTTAGAAATCCATATTTAAATGATGGGGTAACAAGAGTAGGGCGTTCACCGATAAGAAAACTTGGACCAGAGGATCGTTTAGTACGACCTGCGACCGAAGCACAAAAAGCTGGATTAGCTTATTCCAACTTAGCAAAAGCAATTGCAGCTGCTTTGTTATTTGATTATCAGGAAGACGAAGAGGCTGTTAAACTGCAAGGTATGATTAAAGAACAAGGTATAGCAAAAGTATTGAAGGAAGTAAGTGGTCTTGAAGAGAATAGCGAGATTACAAAAGAGGTTCTACGGCAGTATCAATTGTTAAAAGGGTAAGGTCTTCGACATCACGACGATATGTTTAGTTGTTCAATAAACCTAATAGTACCATTTTTAAGGTAGCGAAATTGCTGCCTTATTTTTTGTCTATCGGCTTAGATAGAGGTTTATTATGTAAATAACGCAATGGATGTCCGCGAAAGTCTTCGGATGTCTAAGCGGACATAGGGTACCTTATTGCCGCAAAAAGATGCTATTAGTCTAGTCAATTATAGGTTCCTGAGCGACAAACTGTGCCTATTAGATAAAACGGGCTTTATCATAGGTGATAGTCGATACATTGAAAAACAATGGACATAGAATATACATATATTACTTTTTTGAAATAAGGTTGATTATTTTCCAAAAAATCATCATAAAATCAACAGGACGAAACATAGTAAGAGAATCAGCTATAGGCGAATGGGGAAGTAGTAATTAGAGGCCTAAAATGCTTAAAAGGAGCGTTTTTATTGAGGGGAAGATTTCGTTTAGCACGTAATGTGAAATTAGGAGATTGGCAATTTTTTAGTCTGAGACTAAAAGATAAGGAAATTTATACAAAGTATGTCATGAAAACACAATACAATCAAAATCTATTCTCATCCAATTTTGACCTTTTGTGGTCCTCCTCAGGTCCAATGTATGGGAATGTTCTTTGGAGAATTGTCGATGGGATGTTGGTTGTTTTTCGTCTTTATCAAAATCGAACGCTTAAAATTGCTTTTTTACCCTTAGGAGAAGGTAAGATTGAACATGTAACTGAGGTTTTATATAAATGTGCTCTATTTTGCCATGAATGGAATGGCGGTGATAAAAGTAAGTCTGTTGTTCTAGGAGTCAACCATTCCCAACTTACTTGTTTAAATGAACTAAATTCATTTAAACAAAAATTTAGGTGTGTACAACGAATGGGCGTTGAGCGTCATTTAAGTGTTCAAAAGTTGCTTGAATTAAAAGGCTCTGAATTTGAAAAAGTCAGGTATGCAATTAACCGTTTTAAAAGAGATTACCCGAATGTAAGGATAAGAAGAGGTACTATAAATGATTTCGCTTCTCTTGTAAAATTAAAACAGGATTGGAATCAAACTTTAGGTAAAAAATATCCCAAAATCCGTGATGATAGTCGCTACCGCAGAATCTTAAAATATCAGAAGAAATTAAATCATATCGTACTTGTTGCAGAATTAGACGGGCAAATCATAGGAATGTACACCGGGGGGATTTTGCCGCACGGTCAGGCATGGGCAGGTTTGCATAAGAAAAGGGAAGAATTTGATGGATTATCAGAATATCTATACGTAGAATTCGCAAAAGAAATTCACCGAATCAATCCTAGCGTAGAAACGATAAATCTTGGAACGGACATTGGGGTTGGCAGTGGATTGCGCAATTTTAAGAATAAGTTTCGACCAGTTTTAAATGAGGAAAGATATTCGCTTTATCTCATGTGAAAACTTGCATAATGAAGTGACAGATTACAAGTAAAGTAAACTGTCACTTTTTTATTTATTTCTTTTTATATCTATATCGCCTAGGCAGTTTTGGAAGTATCTTTTTTCTAATAGCTTTCTTTGAGGTTCCAGCAATAATTCCTGAGAGGCGAGTAACCGGTTTATTATGATGATGATAATATGGCTTGGAAATATAAAGGGGGATTAGCCAGCCATTATTTATTGCACGCCGGTATATATTCATAACTTTGCTATATGGTAAATTTGTTGCCCAGGAACGGAAAAGTAGAATAGAAGACTTAGAGTGTTTAAAGATGTTATTGCTAAGCAGTAAAGGTGCTGTTGAACCATTGAATCGAAAGTTAAGGTCAATAGCTAATACGCGGTTATCCTCTGTTTCAACAATATCAAATCCAGCTATCCCCCTATATCCCATCGCGCACGCTTGTTCCATAATTTCACGGCCAAGTGCAAGAACGCGGTTTGGAGGTTCAAGATCTTTTTCAATCCAATTGCCCATATAAAGTCCGTTAGAATTTGTAATTTGCTCGGTAACCCCTAGATAAATTATTTCACCATCAAAAGTCTTTGCAAATTGAATACAATAATTTTTTAAAATTGGCAGATATTCTTCTACTATTACAAACTCACTGGCGGAAAATAATTTGTGAGCAATGGTAAGATCTTCGGAACTCGTACAAATTATTACATCATGACCGCCGCCTGTAGGTTGTTCTGTACCCGCTTTAATGACAAATGGAAAAGTGGAATGTTGAAAGGATGTTAGATCACTAGGGTGGACAGTCTCCCTCTTCGGAATATGAGCAATTGGAACGAGTTGTTGTAAATTCATCTTGTTATTTAAATAAGCCAACAGCTGCGGATTGATCCAATAAGCATAATCTGGAATTTCTTCTGGTGGATGAACGTAATTGATGATTAATTTTTGGTTGTTTTTAATGAAGGTGTTCAATAGTTGCTGATATTGTTCAGCTGAACCGTATTCATAGATACTCGAAGGAATTGTTAGATTTGCTAATCGATATAATTCAAAGCATTCCTTTGTGGAAATAAAATTGCTGTAAACAACCGGCATACTTCCTGCTATTGCAAAAGGAGAACCGGTGGATGAATTCAAAGATATTTGATTTTTGGATAACCACCCATAACCGGAATAAGAAGGCCTTGGATTTAATACATGATTGGGGCCGTATATTTCTTTTAACGTAATACTAGGGGAAATTACTTGTTTACCATACTGGGTCATAGAATCTGTGTACTCCTTCTAAAGCCGCTTAAAAATTTTGCGTATTCGAGTGGATTTTTTATTACTTGTTCATAAAGTTGTTTATTATTCAAATGCAATGGGAAACGATGATACGTATCAAGCGTGTTAACTTCTAAAATCCAAACTCTTTCGAACTCGTCAACAACAAGGTCGATTCCCAAATCTCCATATAGTCCATATTTATCGAAGGTTCGACAGATTAGGTGTGATAAATAAGCGAGTTTATTTAGTTTGTTTTGGGCTTGCTGCTCATTCATTTGAAAAGCTAGCTGAAGAGATTCAGCGCCAGATAGCAGTCTTCCGGAGGTACTAAAATTAGTAATAATACTACCCTTTTTTCCATATTTACTGAATATTCCTGTGCAACCCCACTTATTGTTTTTGTTTTTTTGCATAATAACCCTAAAATCGATTGGCATTTGTTCATATTTTTTCATTGAGATTGCTTGCTGAACTATATACTTTTTACGATTCAGTCTTTGGATCCACCTTCTTATCTTTTTACGATCGACAAGAATATGTTGAATGGTACCTTTTCCACCTTTTTTACGATTGGGATAAAGTAGAACGTATCCATTTTTGTTTTTTGTTCTACATACTTTAATAATTCCTTTTGAGAGTGTACTACCTGAAGGTTTTAAATAAACAAAACCATGAAGGTCAATCATCCCATTTAATGACTGGATATTTGTTAAAGGAATCGTGTGGGGGAGATGGTTTTGAAGCTCCGGAACAGGAGTAAGACGTTGCCACAATTCCCACTTGTTAAAGGAACCATTCGAAAAACTATTAAATATGCGATTATTTGTCATCTGCGAAAGGTCATCAAAAATTTCTTTACTCACCTTAGTACGATTGTAAACTGCATCTGGATAGGGAAATACTCCAGTTTTCCAATTATTCACTGTTCCATCTGTATAGTAATAGTAGCCCTTTATTAACTTTTTCTTTGTATCTATTCCATCAACAGCACAAATAATTAACATGCCTGTACCAAATTGCAGAAAGTAATCAAGGTGATGATTAAGGTTGTCTGCAGTTATTTTATCATGCTTGGAAAAAGAAATTAGTGCGATTAAAGGACCTAAATGAAGATTGTTATCCTCCACTAGAAGTTGGTATGTTAAAGCATCTGGAAATGTGAACTTTTCTCTCCATGCTTGCGGTAGTCCGATAACATCGTCTGAAAAGCGTGGATCAATATCGATATTTATCTCACAATCCCAAGCACCAAAATGAAATTTCATCTTACTTGGTATTATTTGATTTTCGCGAAGACTTTTTGGAGAAATCCTGACTTGATCTGTACTAAGTTCAGATATCCATTGGATTTTCATCCAAATTCACCACCAAATATTTATTATGACGGTCTAAGTTTCGTACTAAAAAATATTACCGTCTTGATAGGATATGAAAGGCTTATTAGATTGGTATGGGTAACTTTGGGGTTAAGAAATTTTTCCACTGTTTTATAAAGTTTGTGGGAACTGGGATTGTAGAGGGTTGACGTTTACATCCTCCGGACCAAGGTATGTTCGCTAATAAACTGGTGGACTTTGCTGGTCCAGTCAGAATCCGTATCTGATTCTGACTACAAAAGGGTGAAGTTGCTTAATCGAGTCAGAATCCGCATCAAATTCTGACTCCAAAAGGATGAAGTTGCTTAAACTAGTCAGAATCTGCCACCGATTCTGACTGCATTCGGTTGAAGTTGCTCAATCGAGTCAGAGTCCGCATCAAATTCTGACTCCAAAAGGATGAAGTTGCTTAAACTAGTCAGAATCTGCAACCGATTCTGACTCCAAAAGGATGAAATTGCTCAATCGAGTCAGAATACCCATCTGATTCTGACTACATTAGGTTGAAATTGCACAATCGAGTCAGAATCCGCATCAAATTCTGACTCCAAAAGGATGAAATTGCTCAATCGAGTCAGAATCCGCATCAAATTCTGACTCCAAAAGGATGAAATTGCTCAATCGAGTCAGAATCCGCATCAAATTCTGACTCCAAAAGGATGAAATTGCTCAATCGAGTCAGAATAAAATTGCTCAATCGAGTCAGAATCCGCATCAAATTCTGACTCCAAAAGGATGAAATTGCTCAATCGAGTCAGAATCCGCATCAAATTCTGACTCCAAAAGGATGAAATTGCTCAATCGAGTCAGAATACCCATCTGATTCTGACTACAAAAGGGTGAAGTTGCTTAATCGAGTCAGAATCCGCATCAAATTCTGACTCCAAAAGGATGAAGTTGCTTAAACTAGTCAGAATCTGCCACCGATTCTGACTACATTCGGTTGAAGTTGCTCAATCGAGTCAGAGTCCGCATCAAATTCTGACTCCAAAAGGATGAAATTGCTCAATCGAGTCAAAATCCGCATCAAATTCTGACTCCAAAAGGATGAAATTGCTCAATTGAGTCAGAATACCCATCTGATTCTGACTACATTCGGTTGAAATTGTACAATCGAGTCAGAATCCGCTTCAGATTCTGACTACAAAAGGATGAAATTGCTCAATCGAGTCAGAATCCGCATCAAATTCTGACTCCAAAAGGATGAAATTGCTCAATCGAGTCAGAATACCCATCTGATTCTGACTACATTCGGTTGAAATTGTACAATCGAGTCAGAATCCGCATCAAATTCTGACTCCAAAAGGATGAAATTGCTCAATCGAGTCAGAATCCGCATCAAATTCTGACTCCAAAAGGATGAAATTGCTCAAACTAGTCAGAATCCGCATCAAATTCTGACTCCAAAAGGATGAAATTGCTCAATCCAGTCAGAATCTGCCACCGATTCTGACTACAAAAGTGTGAAATTGCTCAATCGAGTCAGAATACCCATCAGATTCTGACTCCAAAAGGATGAAATTGCTCAATCGAGTCAGAATACCCATCAGATTCTGACTCCAAAAGGATGAAATCGCTCAATGTAGTCAGAATCCGCATCAGATTCTGACTACGAAAGGATGAAATTGATCAATCGAGTCAGAATACCCATCTGATTCTGACTCCAAAAGGATGAAATTGCTCAATGTAGTCAGAATCCGCATCAGATTTTCCGACTACTAAACCATGAAGTTGCTCGTCTAGTTAGAATACAATTCAAGTGTGTATGGCGCACTATAAAGTTTGTTTCTCTTGGATCAATATCAGTAATATCTAAAGGTGAGATAGGTTAGTATAAGAAATGATGTTACCTGAAGCTATATACTTACATATTAGTGGATTTTAAGAGTTTGTTAAGAGATTGTTAATTATTTGTAAAAAAATAATTCCTAATTCGACATTTTTCGTATACAATATTTACGTTTGAAGGATTTTATTAATCAGTTAAAACTAGTGGAGGTTAAAAGATGGGCTTTAAAAAGGCTGACAAATTCATGGATTTATTGATGCGAATTTCGACAAATATAAAGGAAAGTGCAATTTATTTTGCTGACTACAAGTTATCGAATACGAGTGATCTGAAAATTTTTTTCGATACGATGAAGAAGTATGAAAATAAAGGTGATGATTATGTTCATGAGGTGATTGTTGAGCTTAATAAAGCATTTATTACACCAATTGAACGTGAGGACATTCTTAGCTTAGCGATGAGTTTAGATGATGTGTTAGACGGTTTTGAGCATTGTGCCGCATTATTAGAAATGTATTCAATTACTAATGCAGACGAGTATATGGTGAAATTTGTCGATGCTATTCGGAATTGCGCAATTGAAATTGAATTAGCAGTTGAACTTTTATCTACGAAGAAACTTCTTGATATAAGAGAGCATGCAATTAAGATTAAGGATTATGAGTCCAAATGCGATGGAATATTACGTCAATCTATAAAAAATCTATTTGCAGTTGAGAAGGACCCAATTCGTATTATTCAATATAAAGAAATCTATGAAAGTCTAGAAAACATTGCTGATGATTGTCAGGCAGTAGCAAATACATTAGAGAGTATTATTATGAAAAATGCGTAAGGGGCTTTTATAATGGATGTTATTTTTATAATTACAGTATTAATAGTAATTGGTGCCTTAGCTTTTGACTTTATTAATGGTTTTCATGATACGGCAAATGCAATCGCAACCTCTGTTTCCACTAAGGCACTTAAACCAAGGCATGCAATACTTCTAGCAGCTATTATGAACTTTGTTGGAGCTATGACCTTTACTGGTGTTGCTAAAACAATTACGAAGGATATTGTGGATCCTTTTACGCTCCAAAACGGTTCCCTCGTTATCTTGGCAGCACTTATTGCAGCGATTTCTTGGAATTTAATTACGTGGTATTATGGAATTCCTTCAAGCTCATCACATGCTATTATTGGTTCAATTGCCGGGGCAGCGATTGCGGCGGCTGGTTTTAATGCATTGAATTACAATGGATTTCTTAAAATTATCCAAGCCTTAATTTTTTCACCAATTATAGCCTTCGTTGTCGGTTATATTGTTTATAGCATTATTAAGGTAGTATTTAGAAATAATAATCTAACAAGAACAAATCGAAATTTCCGTTTGTTCCAAATTTTTACAGCCGCACTACAATCATTTACCCATGGTACCAATGATGCCCAAAAAGCTATGGGGATCATAACGATGGCTCTTATCGCCAATAACTATACAACGTCTAGTGAAATTCCAACTTGGGTACAATTTTCCTGCGCACTAGCTATGGGGTTAGGTACTTCTGTTGGTGGATGGCGCATCATTAAAACCGTTGGTGGGAAAATAATGAAGATAAAGCCTGTAAATGGTGTTGCTGCTGATTTAACAGGTGCGGCAGTTATTTTTGGTGCTACATTTATTCATTTACCAGTGAGTACCACGCATGTTATTTCGTCATCTATTTTGGGCGTAGGATCTGCACACCGTATAAAAGGAGTAAAATGGGGAACGGCTCAAAGGATGCTTATTACTTGGATAATAACACTTCCAATTTCTGCTTTGATAGCCGGAATTTCATTTTATATTTTAAATGCAATTTTTTAGTTATTCAATTCGAGTTTTCTACATAAATTAACCATAGCGTGTAACAGGTGCTTAAAAAGTGCGTGCTAAAAGCTTATCAAAGGTTTGAATCTCAACATATAGATTCAAACCTTTTTTGTCCTTAAGGATTACAGTATAATTCGCAAGAAAGTGTTTGGGCCACCTCGCTTGTTCTATACTTTTATGGATATCTGATACGTATAGATGACGTTTTCACAATTTTAAAGTATAATTCAAATTTAGAAGGCAATAGGCGGTGAGAATAAGCGTGAAAACATTAACAGTTGAAGACTTAGTTCGTAAGTTTTCATTAAAAGTATTAGTTGGAGAGGACCAACTTCAGAAACCGATTACACAGTCCCGGGTGCATCGTCCTGGCTTGGAGTTCGTTGGTCATTTTGAATTTTTTCCGACTGAGCGAGTTCAAATTTTAGGAAGAAAAGAAATAACTTATTTACATAAATTAAGTAAAGAGGAAAGAGCGTTTCGAATTGGGAATATCGTAAAATATCATCCACCATGTTTCATTGTTACGACGGGTGAAGAAGGACTAACTTATTTAACACATCATTGTATCGAAGAGGAGATCCCCTTGTTAGTCACCAACATACCTGAAACTACTTCAGAATTCATAACCAAACTTGATGCTTATATGGTTAAAGAATTAGCGCCAGAAATTGCAGTGCATGGTGTGTGTTTAAATATTTTTGGAATCGGTATTTTACTGCGCGGTAATTCAGGGGTAGGTAAAAGCGAAACAGCACATACATTAATTGGCCGTGGACACCGGTTAGTGGCTGATGACGTAGTTGTATTAAAAAAGTTAAGTCCGCAAACACTCTTAGGTACACATGATGAAAGAACAAAGGAATTTTTGGCGCTCCGAAGTATTGGCTTGTTAAATGTTGTCCGCTTATATGGACGTAAAGCATTTCAAGAAGAAACGCGAATTTCGCTTGATATTCATTTAACGAAATGGCAGAAGGATGCCTTATACAATGAATTAGAACAGGAAATGCAGTTTACAGAATACATGGGCGTCAAAATACCATCCATTGAAATTCAGCTACAACCTGGGCGTGATGTTGCGGGGTTAATTGAGGCAGCTGCAAATAACTGGTATCTACGTCAGCAAGGGTACAGTGCTGCTGAAGATTTTATGCAAAGACTTGAGTCTGAGTTTTCGGATTCTAGTGATAATAGCTAAACAGAATGTTGTTGGCAGCAAAAACATGAATGGAATTGTTGTTACTATAATGAAAGACAGAATAATGTTTTATGTAAGTGAGCCTTTATTAAGGCTCTTTATTTTTAAAAAATCTATGCTTTTTTTCAGGATATACCTTTTTATATATGTGATCGCCAATAATCTAAAGTATCTTGTAGACTTTGTTCAAAAGAAATATCAGGTTTCCAATTTACTTTCTCGTTTATTTTTTTATATGACCCTAAGAATACAGGGACTTGCAAAGGTCTAAACTTGTGTTTATCAACTATGACCTGTACAGGGCAGGATGCAAGTTTTATTAATTCATCCAAGCAATCTTTTATACTTCTTGAAACTCCTGAACAAATATTATAAATACCTGTTTCAACATTATTTTCTAGCAGAAGTATATAGGCGTTTACAACATCTCGTACATCTGTAAAGTCTCTTATGGCGCTAAGGTCTCCTACTTTAATAAATGGCTGTGATAAACCTTTTTCAATTTGGGCAATTTGAGAAGCGAAATCACTGATTACAAATCCTCTTGGTTGCTGTGGGCCAAAATGATTAAATGGTCGGACATGAATGATTGTTTGCTGATTTTTCTTTGCTAACTGCAAAACTACTTGCCCCATGGATAATTTACTAGATGCGTAGGGATTTTGTGGGAAACATGGGTGTTCTTCTGTCAAAGGTGTTCCAATAGTACCGGTTAATCCATATTCTTCACTCGAGCCAACTGTAAGGATTTTCACATCGGGACTTATCTTTTGAGCAGCTTGAATTAAATGAATGGATCCAATTGTGTTAATGTTAAAGGTTTTCACAGGGTCTTCCCATGAGTCAGGAACCTTACTTAAAGCAGCAAGGTGGATGATTGCATCAGGTTTAATTTCTTTCAGAAGCTCGTATAGACGATTTTGGTCAAGAATATTTATATGATGTACTTTAACTGCAGAAGGAAATTTTTCAATATTTTCGTGAACACCGGCAAAAACGGTGTGGCCCCTTTGTGATAATAAGTTGATTAAGTGTCTTCCAACAAAACCATTTGATCCTGTTATGAAAACTCTCATCTTTTTATTCATTTTTTACCCTTTCCAAATCAGCATCGACCATTTGTTCAATTAATTGTCGTGTCGTTGTGGTTGCTTGCCAGCCTAAGTTTTTTCTAGCTTTATCAGGGTTACCTAAAAGAATATCCACTTCAGCAGGACGATAAAATTTAGGATCAACAATTACATGATCCTCATAATTTAAACCTACATATTCAAATGCAATCTTGCAGAATTCTCTTACAGAAGTTGTTTTTCCAGTTGCAATGACATAATCTTCTGGTTCTGCTTGCTGTAACATCAACCACATAGCTGTTACGTAATCCCCAGCAAATCCCCAATCGCGTTTTGCATCTAGGTTTCCAAGTTTTAATTCATTTTGTTTTCCTAATTTGATTCTAGCAACTCCGTCTGTAACCTTCCTGGTAACAAACTCAATCCCTCTTAATGGTGACTCATGGTTAAATAAAATCCCGCTGCATGTAAACATTTGAAAGCTTTCACGATAGTTTACTGTCATCCAATGACCAAATAATTTAGAGACGCCGTAAGGACTTCTAGGGTAAAATGGCGTTTTTTCCGATTGCATTTGTTCTTGAATTAAACCGAACATCTCACTGGTTGAAGCTTGATAGAATTTTATGCTCGGGTTTACTAATCGGATCGCCTCTAACATGTTGAGAACGCCAACCCCTGTTACATTTGCTGTGAGGATAGGTTGCTCCCATGAAGTTCCAACAAAGCTTTGTGCTGCAAGGTTATAAACTTCATCAGGCATTGTCTGTTTTAATACGCGAATAAGGGAGGAAGGATCTGTAATATCACCTTCAATTAGATCTACATCTTCTTGTATTCCTAAGAAGGATAATCTCCAATGTGTCTCTGAACTTCTGCGGGCTTTAAGCCCAACTACTTTGTAGCCTTTTTCTAATAAAAATTTTGCGAGATAGGCACCATCTTGACCGGTAATACCTGTTACTAAAGCTGTTTTCATTCTAACCCCCCATTTATAAGGTAATAGTGCAGTACCTTCGTTAGGAAAAATAATAAGTAATAACGAAGGTGTATATCGCTAAGGGCATGTATATAGCTGCTTAATTGGTATTGCTATGCTATGCTAATGTTATATATATGAATTTCCCAACATGCTGTTCCTCATGGACAGTATTAAAGATAATTCGAACAAACCATACAAGACTGCATAAGATAGCAAAAAGGAGTAAAATAAATGGATCTAATTACTTTTATTTTGACTGCAGTTATGGCGTTGGTTATAGGAATCGTAGCGGATAAGTTGTCACCTTTTGGGATGCCTGGAGGTTGGGCCGGAGCTATTGTCGCTGGGTTTATTGGGGCTTGGCTAGGGCCAGATTTATTTGGGTCTTGGGGCCCGGTAGTAGCGGGTATTTGGTTAGGCCCTGCACTTATTGGGGCCATTATTGTTGTGATTGTTGCAGGGTTAATTGCGAGACTTTTTGATTAATTTTAAAAAAATATTGAAACAGTTTGACTATAAATGGATAACATAATTATTTATTAAAATTCTGCGAATGATCGAGACTTTAAACCTAATAGTTTAGATGCAAGGAAATAAAAAAATACCTTTTCACCAATTTTTCAACAAAATTTGTTACTATTGATCTATATTTCCAAGTTTGATTTTTTGCTAATATGGGTATAAGTAACACAACCGAAATCGTACGAAGTGGCAAACCTGACGAAAGTCAGTGACGCAAAGCTAGAGGGGCTAAAGTCAAACGACCATGTTCGCCAGCTACCGAATAACGATACTTCCTACGAGGTGCGATTAAGGTACATTTCAAGGAAGGGAGTTTTTACTATGTGGTTGTCCATCGCAGCAACAATGGTGTTAATTGGAGGACTATCGTATATCCAATGGAAATTAGCATTAAAATCAATGGAATAATTCATTATGGTTTAGATTTTAGGTAGTATATTAGCATATAAAAAAACGCCTTACTTCACGAACTTTTTGTTCTGGGTTAAGGCGCTTTTTATTTGAGTTAAAAATAGTACGAGTGCAATATATTCGCAGGATAAAGAAGAAGACGTTGCGGACTTTTTAGTGTCCTTAGAGAAATTAACCCTGGCATGTCTTAGAAATAGGTAAGTATGTTAGTGTAGTTTTTGGTTTTTGTTCTAGTAGCCTGAATTATTGTAATATTAAAAAAACATAGTATAATATTAACAGACTCATTATTTGGAGGATTTTAACAATGGACTCTTTTCAGGCAAGGGATAAAAGTGACCTGTTTTTTCACTATTATCCAGCAGAATCAGATAACGTGATGATCTTGCTCCATGGAATAAGTGAAGATCATAAATATTTAAGTCCGATCGCCGATTTTATTGCAAATGAAAATCTTGCGCATGTATATACACCAGATTTACGTGGTTATGGAAAGCAGTCAATACGGAGAGGGGACTTGGATTATATTGGCCAGCATGAGGATGATTTAATGGACTTCATAAATTGGATCAATCGTAAACATAACAACCCAACGATCATTCTAGCCGGCCACTCTGCTGGCGGAGGTACGACACTGCGCTTTGCAGTAAGCTCATATAGCGAGCATATCCATGGATATTTATTGCTGGCACCCTTTATTCATCCATTTGCTCCAACAACACCGAAAAAAAACGAAAATAGCAGCTCGAGTGTAAGTTTCATTAAATTACTTTCATTAATGCTCCTTAATCGTCTTAGGATTACTAAATTTAACAATTGGATGGTATATACAAATAATAAGCCCGAGCATATTCAACATGGCAGGGAAACCCTTCAACTGAGTTACCGACTATTTTTCTCTCGTTTTCCACATCTTTACAAAGATAGTCTAAAAGCATTGCATAAACCTACATTAGTACTTGTAGGAGATAAAGATGAGGAATTTGTAGCTGACCAATATCACCCACTATTTACAAAGTATAATAATGCGAAGGTACATATGATTAGTGAAGCAAATCATGATGGGATATTATCTCATCCTGTTACCTATCAAATGACAAAAAAGTGGATAGAAGAGGTATTTCAATAAAAGGAGTTTTCATAATGCAAAGTCAGACTAAAAGTCAAACTTTAGTAAATACCGAAACAAGAACAGTAGGGAAAACACTATTGTTAGTAGGAATTATTTTGGTTGCGTTTAATTTACGACCAGCGTTGACATCGGTTGGGCCGTTAGTTAGTTTAATTCGTGCAGATACGGGGATCACAGCTGGTTTAGCTGGTTTTATCACGACACTTCCGTTACTTTCATTTGGGATTCTATCCATTTTAGCACCAAAATTTGGTCATCGTTATGGTAATGAACGAATGATATTTGTTGGTTTAATGGTACTCGTAGGTGGCATTCTGATACGTTCAAGTGGGTTTATTTCATTATTATTCGTGGGAACTGCATTGATTGGGATAGGCATAGCTATTTCTAATGTTTTATTACCAGGTATTATTAAAAATAAATTTCCTGAAAAAGTAGGACTAATGACAAGTATCTATACAACGTCAATGGCTGTGATTGCTGCGTTAGGATCAGGCTTTAGTGTCATTCTAGCGGAAGATTTACAGTTAGGGTGGAGAGGTTCATTGCTGACGTGGGGCTTATTTGCAGTAATAGCAGCAATTATTTGGATCCCGCAGCTCAAGAAAAGCAATAATCCTACCGTGACGACATCCGTTCAGTTAAAAGAAAATCGATTATGGCGCTCAGCTATTGCATGGCAGGTAACTGCTTTTATGGGTTTGCAATCGCTTTTATACTATTGTGTGATCGCGTGGTTGCCAGAGATCCTTATTGCTAAAGGAATGAGCTTGGCAACGGCAGGATGGCTGCTATCAATTATGCAACTTTGTGGTCTTCCAGCAACATTTTTAACGCCAGTGTATGCAGAGCGCTTTAAAAATCAAAGAGGGATTGTTGTAGCTATAGGGATTTTATGGATAATTGGACTAAGCGGATTGTTAAGCAGTGTTAACAATACTATATTGATCATATCCTCAATATTAATTGGAATTGGTCAAGGAGCAAATATTAGTTTGGCGCTTACATTACTTGGGTTGAGAACAGAAAATGCGAAACAAGCTGCAGAGTTATCAGGTATGTCTCAATCAGGGGGTTACATACTGGCTGCACTAGGTCCGTTTGTAGTTGGAGTTCTATACGACGTAACCCACTCTTGGGCACCAGCCTTAGTTGTGTTACTACTAACTGTGTTTCTGATGGTTGCAGCTGGGCTTGGAGCAGGGAGAAATCGAACGGTTTTTGAGAAGTAGTATGTGTGTAATCAAGTTATCAAGTTATAATAATATAGAAACCAGCTCTAGTTACGAGAGCTGGTTTTTTGTCGATATCTATAGATCAAACTATCTATGCTTGTTTCTTAAGAAGATATTTTGCATTGGTTATTAAAAGCATTCCCGGTATTAAAACAACAGAAATTATCAATAAAACAATCGACATGGAGGTTAAATTTTGATCGCTTATGCCTGTAGCAAACATAACTCCAAATAAGCTTGAGGCAAGAATATTACCAATAAACCTAGAAGTCATTAACAATCCTGATGCTATGCCACTTTCGGACTTAGAAACAAAGCTATACAAAACAGTTTGTAAGCCGACATTTAAAATTCCATTACTTATGCCAATAATCGATAATATAATTAATATCCAATAAATGGTATGGTTTGTAGTGAAAAGTAGGATAACCCCAACTATTCCTACTGCCACCCCAAACATTAAAGGGACTCTGAAACCTGACTTTTCCATCCACCTTGTTGCAAGTGGAGTCATTATCATTGCAAATACAGAAATAGAAAGCATTGTAATACCAGTTGATTTGGAGTTTAACATAAGCACACTTTGTAGATAAGTAGGCATTGACAGTAGCATTGCGAAAAAGACCAGTGTTGTAAAAATATATTGAATGAAAACTAATGATATATTTAAATTTTTTAATAAAAAATTAACATTAATAAATGGCTCTGAACTCTTTTTTTCATGCTGATAAAATAAATAGCTTACCATTACAGAAATAACAAGGGCCCACACATTCAAGCCATTTTTGAAATCTTGGAAAAAATACATCCAGAAGAATATTAATAGACTAAATAAAAATATTCCAGGTGAATCCCATTTAAAAGATGCTTTAGCCACTTTAGTATCATTAGGTATATACTTATAAGCCAAAATTGCGGATAAAATAATTACGGGAAAATTCACATAAAAAATAATCGGCCAGCCACCATATTGAATTAGTATGCCGCTAATCGTTGGTCCGAAAGCTGCAGAAGTACTGGCAAAGACCGCTAGTGTACCAATCACTCGATTTTGATTTTTAGATATAAAGGATCGTACAATGCCAATACCAGCTGGATATAAAGCGGATGTACCAATGGCTTGAATCGAGCGCATCCCTAATAAAAATAACATGTTATTGGATAGGGGAGCTGTCAAGGATGATATAGCTACCAGTAATAATCCAATTAAGAATATTTGTTTTCTACCGTAAAAGTCACTTAATTTACCAATCAGCGGCAGACAGATCGCACTTACAATAAAATAGGAGGAAATTAACCAAGATACTTGGTTAGATGTTAATGCAAATTCCTTCTGTATGTCTGGCAATGCAACTGTAATCATCGTTGTATTTAATGGATTTAATATGGCTCCCAATGCGACAGCTAAAATGATTAGATTGTTTTTTTTAGCTAAAAGTTCATTTGGGCTATGTGACATATTCACTTCAAACTCCTCTTATATGTACCTAAAGTGGTACTTTAATAGTTCTTTTTATTAAAAATTTATACGTAGCAGATTTTATGGCAATCATAGCTTTTTTGTGAGGTTGAATGTTAGCTTTAAAGTTTTCAGCCTTTCTATAAATATTCTAAATCATCTATGTGAAAATTCCTATTATCCTATCTTATTAAACTAAAATAAATAAAGCTTGTATTAGGAATAATCAGTAGCAGTCAGACAACGTCCGTGACGTTTATTGATGATTATGTTATAACAAATAAGAGAATAAATTAACCGCTGATATACAAGTTATATTTTGCTGAAAACATCAAGAGAATTGAGGAGATGATTATTTGTTTAACTTAGGAAACTTTAATTGGGAAGCACTACTAATTAATGCTGGCTTAGTGGCATTAAAGGTAATTGGTATTTTCCTGGCTTTTATTATAGTTAAGGCAATTGGCAAGAAATTGTTAGAGCGTACATTTAACAAACTTAGTAATAGAAAGGATATTTCGGAAGGTCGCGCGTTGACATTACAAAGGCTAGCGGAGAATATTTTCTCATATGTGTTAATCTTTATTCTTGTGGCAACGTTATTCAGTATTTTTGGATTATCGGTTGCAAGTTTAATTGCTGGCGCAGGGATTGTTGGACTAGCAGTTGGTTTTGGAGCTCAAGGACTTGTTAGCGATGTTGTGACTGGCTTTTTCTTGTTATTAGAAAAGCAAATTGATGTTAATGATTATGTAACAGTTGGCAGTATTGATGGAGTTGTTGAAGTAGTCGGCTTGCGGACTACACAAATTCGCAGCTTTGATGGCACACTTAATTTTATTCCGAATCGTGATATAACTAGTGTGAGAAACCATTCACGAGGAAATATGCGTGCTCTTGTTGATATTGGTATAGCATATGATGTAAACATCGATCAAGCAATAGAAGTAATGCAAGCTGCCTGTGACCGAGTGGCCGCTGAGAGTTCTGTTATTGCAGAAGGTCCAAGTGTAATTGGAGTTCAAGCTCTAGGATCATCGGATGTTGTTTTACGTGTTATTGCTAAGACTCAAAATGGAGAACAATGGGGAGTTGAGCGCGAGCTGCGTAAAACAATCAAAGAAGCGTTTGATGCAAATGGTATTGAGATTCCTTTTCCACATCAAGTTTATATTAATAAAACAAATGAAGGTACAGAAAAAGTTTTAGGACAAGCGTGAGTAATAACATATATTAAGATTTCAGTGTTTAACTTCCTGCGTTTGCGTAACGCTTTCGAAGTTAGGCATTTTTTTTGCACTAGAAATTATAAATTAAGCATGCTAGTATACAAGTGAAGGCGCTTTAATAAACTTTAGAGGTGTAGGACATATGTTTACTGTAAAAAAGAAGGTAGCGGGTGAAAATAATAAGGAATATTCTTATCGGATATTGAAAGATGCCATTATGTCATTAGAATTAAAGCCTGGTCAAGCAATCAGTGAGGCTGAATTGGCGATAAAATTACAAATTTCTAGGACGCCAATTCGAGAAGTAATGGCTAAACTTAGGGAAGAGCATTTAGTTGAAGTTCGTCCACAAGTGGGTACGTATGTTTCAAAGATTAATCCTCTATTAATCGAGGAAGCGGCTTTTATGCGCTACGCTTTAGAGCGAGAGGTTTTAAAATTGTCTTGTGAAGAGTTTCCTGAAGAAGGATTATATGAGTTGAAAAAAATCGTATCTCTGCAAGAAAGATTAAGTGAAAAAGGTGGAAGTGCATTAGAATTCCATGAATTAGATAAGCAATTTCATAAAACTATATATCAAGGAAATCAAAAGGAAAATGTGTGGGAAGCCATTATGCGATTGAGCACTCATTATAATCGTATTAGACTTTTAGATGAAATGGAACATAGCTTTAAAACGGCTATCCAACAGCATAGAGAAATAATTGAGAAGATAGAGACTAAAAACTTAAAGAAAATTGACGAGTGTATTAGGCAACATATCCTAAAGCCAACTCAGCAGTGGGCTGTTTTATACAGTGAAACTAGTCCATATGTCGATTATTTTGATTTCGCATACAAAATGCCAGTATTTTAAATAATGAATACTGGCATTTTTAAGTTTTTAAAACTCTATTGCAGGATTGTTTGCGGACAAATGGGTCCATAGGATATAAAAAGTTCTACTAAATCTGCAACTATACTTAAAACTTAACGTCTATTGGAGGTATAGATAGGCTACGGAAACGAGGTTTAATAAGATGTTAAATTTAAAGAAGGCTGTAATATGCGGTGGGCTGGCATTTTTATTGCTAGGTATAATAGCTGCTCTGTGGTTTCAGTTTCCACTTGGGAGTAAAGACAAATCAATTCGAAACGCTCAGCAGTATCTGTCATACAAAACGGATTATATAGGTGATGCGTCAAAGGTTGGTAATATCCTTTCATTGCTTAAATATCCCGAACCGCTAGTTAATGAATCTTTTGAGCTTATTACTGCCAACCGGCCTTACAAGGTGATTGTCTATTTAAAGAATAATCCCGAGTTAAGATATGAATATGAGATATCTTCACTACAAAGGCAGCTTGAGGAAAATGCTATCTTAATGTTTTCGCTAATTGGTAATGCAGATATAGTTGAGTTTTTTGTTGAAGATGAGGTATCGGGAACGCCTTTCCAATTTACTCGGGAATGGGCTGAAGAAAGATTAAACAAAGACGTACGTGAATTTTCACAGTCTGATATTAGGTTTGCGGAGTTGTTGGCTTTGTAGAGCTAAAACTAGACCGATGAAGAGGGAAACAGGGTAGAAAAACGCGTAGAACCCTCTTCATCAGGCCGATGTAAGTGACAATCGGGGGGTTATATGGTCCAGCGATCATTTATGATAGCAACTAGTGTCCACACACCATTAGGCTCTTTTTCAAAGACAAGATTGAGACTTGCCCAGTCCATTCCAGCAAATTCGCTAGTTCCGGTTATATGAAACTCGACAATAGCCGAATTTGGAAATCGGTCCTTTATATTGTTGATTGTATTGCCACGTTGTTTGAACTCATTGACAAGTATCTCCTCTGCTTCAATATAGGGTTTTTCATAGATAAACTTTTCATAATAGTCACTTGGTGTAAGTGTTATTGGCTCACCACTGCCATCAAAGGTTCCCCATGTATATACAGAGCTGTTTTCAAAGAAAGTTTTAATATCTTTCGGTGGAAAGACTATTGCATCCTTTTCAATATATACATATGGAGAAAATAAAACGCCCTTTTCTGGATTTATCATGGATGAAAGTGAATGAAAGTCTTTATCGGCAATTAAGCTTACAACAGTTTGTGCTACTTCTGACAAATCTTCAGTTGGCTCCGAATCAGTTAGGGGCTCCTCTTTAGTGAGTGAATTCATTTCGAGTGATTCTATATCGCTAATGAGCCAATTATTATTCTCTAATATTGCATGGTAAACCATTGTTACATGACCAATTAACTCATTACTTTGTTCTTGAATAATTTTATAATGTGTATCCGTAACCTTCTCGATATCAAAAGGCTGTGATTCGTTTAAGAAGGTAGGGGCGTCTCTCGGAATCACGTATAACCCTTCTGCTTTTTCGGTAAAAAATGAGTCAGTCATTGTTGAAGCAAGATTCTTCGACATAATTTCATTTAAATGAATAGTGATCTCTTCTTTAGATTGGTATGAGGTGATTTTTAAGTCATCGCGTGCATCTTTTAAAAGAGAGTTCATCAATGAGGAATATTCGTTCATTAAGTTCAAAGCTGTTTGTTTATTAAATTCAGGGGGCACCGTCTCTTTATTCACTTCGGCTTGTATTTGCTTGTTTTGAGCGGTGGTTTTAGTCTCCGGTTCATTGTTGGTACAAGCAGTCAAACTAACTAAAGTAAAACATAGTAAAATGCTGAGTATGAATTTATTCATGGATCCCATCCTTTCCTTAAAGTGTAGAAGTTTAGCATACAATTCTTAATTTTGGTATACATAAGACACATTAACTTACTACTATAATTGTCGTGTCTAATGTAATTTAGTTACACTTAATAGCATACAAAAAGTTTAATTAAACGTTTGTTTAATTCTTTATGTTTAAGATAGAGCGCTAGGCAGAGCTATTCAGGGAGATTGAAACCTTTTGCTTAGGAAATCGTATTTAGAGGTACCAGTAAGTTTTATTTTTGAAATATCGTAGGAATAATAACCGATTGCATTGTTTAATCTGAAAAGTGGTGAATGTATTGAATTTAATTATAGAATTATTATTTTTTATTATTATTGGATACTACATGTATAGTTTTATTCAAGTCCTGATAAAAATGAAACAAGCTGTCCTGTTACCTATGAATATCGCTGAACTTGGTGTTATTAGAAAATATCCTCAGAAAGTAGTGGACCCACCGGTTTATTCAAAACAAAAAGTAGGTATCATCCTATATTCATTTATGCTTTTATTCATAATCGTAATGTTTATTGCAGGATATAAGTCAGGAGAAATGGATTGGACTTTCTACTTGTTATTTTTGCTCCCTTTGTCCTATTCACATGATCTATTAAATTTATTCGCATTTGTAGAAGATGGTATATTATGTGGAAGTCGATTTATTCCATGGAACAAGATAAGATCTTATCAAATTGTACCTATTAATATTAATCATAAATACTATGGCTATTCAATTGAAGTTAACGAAGGCTATGAAGTAATAATAAAAACTAAAGTCCGTTCGTTTAGTTGTATCGTTACCTCAGATCAGGTGAAAGAGAAGATGGTTAAATTATTAAATGACAATGTAAGAGGGGATGAAATTAAAGAAAGTAAATAGAGCCTTGGCTCAATGCGTAATACTGCTTCGCATCGAGCAAGGCTCTATGGTTTACTACTCTTCAGAGTTCTCTTTATTAAACCATAGCGGTTCATTATCATCGACATCACCATTATAGTTAATTAAAATCTCTTCACCGGCTTTTATATTTTTGTATGCATAAAAGTCAAATGTGTGATTATCGAAGTTTATTTCGTAAGTAGCATTAGGACTATATGAATGATTAAATAACATCCCATAGCCTAATAAGATAGCTGTATGGTTAATACCATATTCAAACGCATAATCAGCAAGAGTGGTTTTTTCTATGAAAGCATGCTCAGCATTTGGATAAGAGATAACCGGTGCAGCGTGTATAAGCTCTCCTTTTTCTATATCGCGTGTTGCAAATACTCCTCTGTTGAACTCTCCTTCACTAATTGTTGAAGTCTTTATTTCAATCATTTTAGTCTCCTACTCATTCTGTCCTGTATTGTGTAACTGTGCTAACCATTTCTTTGCGACCTAAGTACTCTTTAAGCGTCGGAAAAAAACAAGCCCTATTTCTTCTTAGTGTGACAGTAGATGATCATTTAAGCAAATATTTTACCCTTTAGTTTAGTATTCAATACCATATTGTAAAGACCAAAGCTGATTTGTATGACTATGGGCTTATGTTATTTATTTTTTAAAATTATGGCCATACTATGCACAAAAGGAACTATTTTTATGAGCAATTGAAAGAAAATATTATCGAAATGAGTTGGTTATAATTGCATGTATTATTAGTCATATGGCTCATAATCCAAAACACAAGGCATAAAACTTGGCGGGATATGTTAGAGTACTTTCCATGTATATTTTATGTGAGCATTTTCAATTGTCTTTATTATTTATTATGTAAAGATTACCTAATGTGGGATTTAAGATCAAAGGTGTTTACCACTAAGCAGCTTAGATGTTTACATATATTGGCGATGGATCCGCTTATAATGCTGTTATTTTTAGCTAAATTCCCAAAAAGATTATACAAACAAATTTTATATTTTACAAAATGGGTTATAATGTCGACACTCGTTGAGTGGGTTGCACATAAGAAACTGCAGGTATTATATTTTGATCATGGCTGGAATATAGGTTGGTCTTTATTAATTTATGTAAAAATGTACCTGTATAGCTTGCTTTTAAAAAAGAATGCTATACTTACTATGATATTATCAATTTTTTCAACGCTATTTTTCTTAATTAAGTTTAAAGTTCCTGTAAAGCGAAACATTGTCCTACAGCTTGAAAAAGGAAGGGATTTTATAAATGCAAGAATTAACTTTAATTTTTTAAAGTTAAATACTTTACTAGCTGCTGGTGTTGCCATCTTAATAGGAATTCGAACTTTGCAAAAGATAGTAGGGAGGGTTTAACTATTATCTAGAGTAAGATAAGATACGTCCAAATAGGCAGTCCAGTCGGACAATTGCAGTAAGAGAAGGTTGAATAGAGTACGAATGCTATTAAAGGCCAAATCATATGTGATTTGGCCTTATTACTTTGCTTTATGCTATGATTTTTCAATTTCAGAGCCCGCTAGTAGGTTAATTTAGAGATTGTTATTTTACCAGGCGATTAACTTATACTTTAAATTTCTTAACCGTATTAAACAATTCACCAGATAGCTCAGAGAGAGCTTTACTACTGTCAGCAATAGACTCTGTTGTACTTGCTTGCTGTTGTATAGAAGCTGAAGTCTGTTCAGTGCTAGCTGCCGTTTCTTCAGATATAGATGACATTTCTTGAGTAAATTGATTTATTTCATCACTATCAATTTTAGTTTGCTCTAAATGATCTGATACGCTGTATACGAGTGAGACCATAGCGTTTACTTCTTCAATGATACTATCAAAAGTTGAGCCCGTATTAACAATAAATTCATTGCCTGCTTTAGTGGTTACAGTTCCAAGCTCTAGTGATTCAACAACAGACCTTGATTCCATTTTTATTGTTTCAGTGATAGTTGTAATCTCTTTAATTGAGTTGGCAACTTGTTCTGCTAGTTTTTTTACTTCGTTTGCGACTACCGCGAATCCTCTTCCGTGTTCACCTGCTCGGGCGGCTTCGATTGCTGCGTTTAAGGCAAGTAGATTTGTTTGTTCAGCAATATCTCGAATTACTTTTACTAATTGATTTATATTTTGATTACTTTTATCAAGTTCTAGCACTTTCTCCATCGATAATAGCATAATCTCATTAATTTTCTTCATTTGGTCAACAGACTGATCCATCAATTGCTTTCCATTAAGTGATTCATTATAAACAGTTTCTGCTTTCTGCTTTAGTACTAATCCGTTTTCACTTGTTTCAATAATGCGATTATTAAAGTTACTAACTGTTACAGCAGCATTCGTTGATGATGTTGCCTGCTCCTCGGCATCGGAAGTAATTTGTTGAATGGCTGATGCCACTTGTTCTGCACCTAGTTTTAGTTCATTTGCAGCATTAGTTAAGTCATCGCTCTGACTTTTAACACTTTGCGATGCAACAATCATATTGGTTATCATTTTTGAAAGTTCTGTTTTCATAGTGTTTACTGAGGTTGCAAGCTCGCCAATTTCATCATGACTTTTTATTTCAATATCATCAACTTTTAAGTTACCATTTGCTACTTCTTTTATAGTATTTGTTACTCTAACCAATGGCTTGCTGATAGCCCTATTTAAAAGGTAAACTAGAGCTCCACCGAGGATTATTCCGGCAATCATGCCGATTATAATAATAACTTGTGAAGTTTTCATCGCTGTATTGGATTCTAGACTTGCCTGTACTGCGCCATTTTTATTAATTTCAACAAGAGCATTTAGGTTAGTTTGCATACTTTTAAAAGTTTTAATAGTTTTCTCCAAATTATAATTTGCGGCTACTTTATCTATATTTCTACTATTATTTAATGTCACGGTGTTACTTGTGAGATAACTATCCCATTTTGTTAATAACTCATTGAAGTTTTTTCGATTTTCTGTCAAGTAAATAGTTGCAGAATAGTCATTCAATGTTGTGGTAGCCTGTTCAATAGTAGCTTGAATTTCTTCTTCAAATTTTTGTTTATCTTGAAGGCTATCCGTATTAATGTGCTGCATGGTTAAGGTAAGCACATGTTCACTCAAATAAGTAAATCTATTTATAAGTTCGACTCCAGGTAACCAGGAATCTGCTATGTTTGTTAAATTATCATTTATAAAACTTATACGATTACTAGCAAGAACTCCAATTATGATAATTAAAAATATCATAATTGAAACTCCGCCAACTAATTTTTTTCCTACCGTTAACCTCATCTCTGTTCCTCCATTAGGTAAATTTACCTGTTATTATATAATAATATTGCTAGAATATACAGATTTTTCAAAAAATAAATCTAAGTACTAAGAAACTGGAGTTGTGTGTTTAAATCTAAATATATAGAACAAAGGTCATTATTAGTGAAGAAAGCGAACCGTTCTAAGGTCTTAAGGGGATGCTGATAAATAGTAGATTTCATGGGACCTTTGTGTCTTTTTTACTGCAATAAACTTTACAAAATCAGGAAATGTTTATCTTGTTTGTTGGGTAATATTGTAAGAGTATTAAACGGTGAGAAATTTTAAGGGAGGTAAAGAATTTGATTAAAAAGAAGTTTATTATTCTCTTTACAGTTGTTTTTTTAGCAGTGCCTTTTGTAGCATTTGGAGCAGGCACAAAAATTAGTGCGTTATTAGCTCCGCATATTCAAATTGTCAACTCAGGTAAAAACATTGATGTAACGGATAACCCAGCTATTATGTATAATAATCGCACCTATGTCCCATTGCGAGCGGTAAGTGAAGCGATAGGGGTTAACGTTGAGTGGGATGGTACAAATAATCGAATTGACCTAATGGAGCCACAAGATGATCATGCAGTAATTGAGAAAAATGGTGTGAAAGTGGTTGATTATGTCGCGAAACCGAATGTCATGAAGACATTTGATATTATAAGCGGGCAGCAAGAGGGTGAGATTATTTATACCATTTCAGAGAAACTTGATACACAAGCTACTGCTACCTTCCTAGTGCTAAATCAAAATAACAAAATTGCAACCTATGAAACGATCATATTAAAAGAAACAGCACCGGGTACGTATAGCCAAAAGTTTTATACAGAATATTTCCACCTTCCATATAAACCTGAAACAAGTAATTTAGGTTTATATGAGGAAAAAATGGCGAATGATTATTCATACCGTTTGAATTTAAATTAAGGTAATAAAATGGCCTGTCTCCAACTGTATGCTGAGTGGTGAGCGGCCATTTTGTTTGTTTGCAATCTTCAGTTTGATTACATAGACTTATTTTTCTTTGCTAAGCTTTTCCGGTCAGCAGATAAAGGTGGTTGTTCGAGCCATTCGTTGGCGATCATAAGATTACTGCCATCTTCAGAGTACTTCAAAATTTCCATTGTTAGTCTAGAATAATCGACAACCAAATCTGTTCGCTGACTTTCAGATATTGCTATTCCATAGTTGCCGATTCCAGCATAAATCATTAAGCTAAAGTGAAACATCATTAATTTATCTGAGAAGGGAGATTCGGTCGAATCGGTAACTTCCTGATCAATGGACATTGGAACAGGTAAGGAATTCATCTCCATATAACTCCGAAAAACCTCTATATGTTTTAAAGCAATATTTTTACCTCGTAATAAATATTGGCGGACTTTGTCTGACTGGGCCACTTGACTAAAAGCAATCGCAATACAAGTTCCAAATTGATTCGTTTCGATATTAGCATGGAGATTGGTAATCTCTGTCCCGGTTAAGGATTCCCTTCGTCCTAGTGCTTCTAAAATAAAGGATTGCTTATGAATAAATTCCAGTTTTTTCGGATAAGGAATAGTTGGTGGGCGGAGATCAAGGCCTTTTTCTAATAGCATATTAGTCGCTTCATTATCCAACTCCAACGTAGATGTAAGGCACTTTGAATAAAATGATCGTATGTCTTGGCGATATACATTTTGTAATATCCTCCCGTAGGTCACTAATCCGCCTTTAGCCATATTGCGTATGTATTTTAAATAGAATACGTCTGAAAATAAGCGTTTGGCTCTTAGATTAACATCATTTTCAGTAAAACCTTGTGGAACCTGAATTACTTCTCCAATAAAAATTCCTTTAATAATTTCAATATGCTGCTGTGATAAGTCGATAGCATGCTCTAAAAGCGTTTTTATATCTTGATCATCAACATTTTGACGAAAGTATCGTAAAATCCACACTG
The DNA here is from genome assembly GCF_900240995.1 of Bacillus sp. Marseille-P3661. NCBI lineage: Bacteria > Bacillati > Bacillota > Bacilli > Caryophanales > Bacillaceae > Bacillus > Bacillus sp. Marseille-P3661. The sequence continues at coordinate 983,554 of NZ_LT965954.1, read as the reverse complement.
ACATACTATCGGTAATATAGCTAGTCCATAAATAAGACAATTCCGCCGCGGTTAGCTTAATTGGATCGTGATGGCTATCCATTAGACGACCTCCTGTACTTGATGCCGATAATATTCCCGGATATTGCAGTAATTATGAAAGTAAAGTGTTTAAATAGAGCGGAAAGGTCATGTTCTCCAAGCCTTTTTTTACTGAAGTTCCAAATAATTGTTTATTAATTTGCATTATTTTAAAAATTACATAAGTTTTTCGAAAAATTATGATACAATACTACTAATTATTTATTAGGAGTTTAATAATGAAAGAGATACTAATCAATGTTTTATTTCTACTGGTAGTATTATTAGTTACACAGCATATTCTTGAAGTATATACTAAAAGATTAACAAAAAAAGTAGTTATGATATACGCATTTTTTGCTGGTTTAATTTCAATCTTTTTTTGTATGACTTTTCCCTTTCATGTAAGTCATGGTTTTAATATAGATATACGGATCGTACCGTTTATCATAGCAAGCTTGTACGGTGGTCCACTCACAAGCTTTGGGTTGTATATATTTATCGTCTTTTATCGATTCATCCTCGGCGTAGACCTAGTTTTATATGGGGTAGTTCTTAATTATGCGCTAATTCCAATTTTTATTTATTTTATTCATAAACATTATTTGAAATCTGGAATAAAAAATAAAATCTTGATGTCACTTGGATTTGTCTTTTTCCATATACTCACAAGTCATTTTATTTACTCACATCTAATTGTATCAAATACGCCTGTAAATATATTAATGTTAGGCGCTTTTATTAAGGTTTGGTGTATTGTCCTCATTATTTTAACTATCGAGAGAATTAGGTTGAATTTCGAAATTCGTAATAGACTATTAGATATTGAAAAGATGGAAATAATCAGCCACCTAAGTGCATCTATATCACATGAGATTAGAAATGGTTTAACAGGGGCAAAAGGGTTCATGCAGCTTTTAAAGGAAGGCGAACATGATTCACAAAAGAAAAGATATATTGGGATTGCAATGGAGGAATTAGAAAGGTCAGAAGGAATTATTCGTGACTTTTTAACTTTTGCAAAACCTGCCCCTGAAAAAGTGGAGAATATCAATATGGAAGAGCTAATAAGCTATACAATTGAATTAATCAAACCGCTTGCCAATATGCACTCGATTATAATTCAAAGAGAACTTTCAATATTTTGGATTCAAGGTGACAGAAGAATTATTCAACAGGCTTTCTTAAATATACTTAAAAATGCTGTTGAAGCTATGCCGGATGGTGGGGATTTGTTGATAAGTGTGCATATTGATGAACAGACATTTAAGGTCTCTTTTAAAGATACAGGAGTAGGAATGTCTCCTGAACAAATTGAGAGACTAGGAAAACCGTACTTCACTACGAAAGGCCAAAAAGGAACCGGACTCGGTATGATGGTAGCTTATCGAGTGATACAGGAATTAAATGGAGAAATAAAAGTAAATAGCAAAGTAGGGAAAGGCACCACTTTTACAATCTTATTGCCACGTATTTGTAATAAAAGCTATGAAGAAGTAGTTAGCTAATATTTGTAGATCACAGGATAGAATAATAATTCTATTCTAAAAAATTAAATATAAGTGAAAAGCCAATGGTATAGTACTCATTGGCTACTTTTTTATGTAATTAAAACACCATAGATTAATGTAGTAATGTTTTAAATGAGTAATTTTGGGAAAATTACATTGCTGGCGTCATGATGCAAATACTGTTAAAGATTTGTAAAACTTAGGTTCTGGCAGTCGTTAAACTAAGTATTAAAATTGGAATAGTGTGTTTAATTCAAAAGTTCAAGGACAAATTGTTTGTAACATACAATTAGAAAGATAACTAAAACTATGGTTGAAAGGGGATAGGGTTATGCCAATAGCTAAAGAGCATGGCCGTGTTAATCAAAATATCCATACAATGTGGGATTTTATTAAGGATATGGAAAATTGGGCTCCGTGTATGCCAGGCTATGTCTCTTTTAAGGAAGTTGATAAGAACGTTTCAATTTGGTGCCTTAAAGGTGATGTAGGAATTTTTAAGAGAAAAGTAGACTTTACAGTTACTGTAACTGAGCGAGTAGCTCCTGATCGAATTGCTTTTACCCTAGAGGCAAAAACCGAAGGCATTAAAGGTGTTGGTTCTTATAAAGCAGTAGCTGTTGGGGATGATGCTACCGATGTAGAATTTAATCTTGATATGTCAGGACAGGGATTGGCGGCTAAAGTAGTAAATGTTTTATTATCAAAGACATTACCACGCGACTGCAAAATACTAAAGGATAATCTGACAAAAGTGTTGGAATCCGAAGAAAGTCCAGTCGAAATTAGGTAGAAAACTACCTATTATTATAGAACAAATCATCTCCACTCGTCGATATTCATCTCTTCATCCTACTATTATTGCTAGTGAGAAAGCATACCGCTCAAACTAATGTGCTATGATGTTAATGAAATAAATAAGGTCTATTCACTAGGTACTTAAAGTCTCATTTAAGCATCAAGGGAATAGGCCTTTTTTTAGATATAAAAATGGCTTTGATGGAATGACCACTTTAATAAAGAGTGCAATCAGATTCAATGCTTTTGTTTCAGACTAAGGTAGAGAATTATCCATTATTGGGAGATAGTCTTTTAAGTTGACGTTGTTCTGCAAGAACGCCCATTAAAATTTGTTGTACAATTCTTGATTCAGGTGTTTCGTTATCAGAATGTGCTAGATTTATTTCCTCAAAAGGATCGCGTGTGACATTATATAATTCAAATTGTTCAGGCACTGGCTGAGTTTTAGTATAGGTAATACAAACTGAAGCCACAGAGTCATCAGGAAGGGGAATATTCCCTTGTTGTACCGTCCTAACATCTTCAACCCCTGGGTTACTCCAAAATTGAGGATTATCATAATATCGGGATAGTTTCCATTTTTCTTCTTGATTATTTTCGCCTGTTTTTAATGTAGTAATAACAGTCTCAAGATGATTCGGTTGTTTTACAGATTCGTATGGTTGGCCGGTAAAACTTTGTTGGTTTAGCCCTTTCGTTACTTCATCATCTGTCATAAAGTAAAGTGGTTCATTAGCTTGTGTAAGGTTAGAATCACCAGTAATGAACGATGTTAGATTCCTTCCAACAAAAGGATGCACCTCTGTATGGTCTGTACGTAATTTTTCCTGAACTTCGTTTACATTAATGTTGGCAAGTCCTAGTAATGTAGGAATTATATCTACATGGCTTGTTAACATGTTGCTTGTTTGGCGGCCTTTGAATAACTTTGGACTATGAATAATAAAAGGAACATGAAGCGCTTCCTCGTATGCATTATGCCATTTTTGAAACAGTCCACCATGAGCACCTAGCAAATCTCCATGATCTGAGGTGAACACAACGATTGTATTTTCATAGAAACTAGAGGTTTTAAGTGCTTGAAAAACCTTGGAAATTTCCTGATCTACCTGTTTTTGAAGTGTGTAATAGAGTTGTCGATAAAAAAGAGTATCAAATGTTGGTTGAAAGGCTATTTGATATGTTTCTTGATAACTTTTCTGTGCTGTGGGTTTTGTTTGCAATGATTCGTTTGCTGTTGGAGCTGGTGGAATGTGGGGTATAGTTGGATCTACTTCAAAATTAAACATTGGAGAAAACTGCGTTAATAACCCAAATAATGTTATATCATGGGGATTAACGAATGATGAGACAATCAGCCATGGTTCTTGAATTTTTATTGTATCTTCCTCAAGTGATCGAATTAATTGCACGACTTCCTCTGAATAAATGACATCGCGACCACTTATTCCCGTAGCTGCCACAGAACCTGAATTACGAGGATTTGTACCATGTGGTTCAGGACCAACCCAGCTTGAAAAGCCGAATGGTTCAAGACGGTTTGAATTTAAGTACTCTTGTTCTTTTTCATGAACAGGCACACCGGTTGACGTGTTGTAGCTAGATAAGGCGTCATGTGTTCCAGGAATTAATATGTCTTCATCGGAAATATGCCATTTTCCTTTCCAAAAGGTACGATAACCAGCAGCTCGGAAATAGTCACCAAGTGTTGGGACAGTATTAGGATCTAACCAGTATACATCTGGATCAAATGCACCTTTTGCTACTCCGGTTGTTTGGGTTACACCGTGCAAAGAGGGATATTGGCCAGTGAAAAGTGTGGCTCTGCTAGGTGAACATGCCGTACTTCCAATATAATGGTTTAAAAAAGTTAAGCCATTCTCCCGCAACAATTCTTGCGTCTTTAAGTTATGTTTACACCACTCTTTTAGGTCTTCATTTTCGTAGGCAGTTTGAAATCGTTGTTCATCTACACAAATAAACAGAAAATTAGGGTGTTTCTTGGGAAACTTAGGTTTTTTAGACTTCTTTTTCTGATCCTTTGACATAATAATTCTCCTTCACCCAAAAATTGAAGATGCTGCTTTGTAGTTTGTAATTATCATACGTTGCTAGGTTATGAATGTTTGGGCTTTGTCAATAATTTATATGATTATTGTAATAATAAACCGAAATTAAGTTATTTGGTTTCAGAAATGTAAAAAGGATACTTTTCGTGATACTATCGTTATAAAAAGGAACATTCACTATATAAATAACTTAAATATGATGATAGAAAGGGAGATGGAGATGAAAAAGCCTATGATTGCCGTAGTGCCATTGTATGATGAGAAAAAGGATAGTTATTGGATGTTGCCTGGCTATATGAAAGGTATTGAGGATGCAGGTGGAATACCAGTCATCTTACCGTTAACAACAGACCTTGAAGTCTTAATGACAATTTCTGACACGTTTGATGGCTTTCTTTTTACAGGTGGACAAGATGTAAATCCAGAACTTTACGGGGAAATTAAAGAAGACTTTTGTGGGCCATTGTGCGATCAAAGAGATATTATGGAAGACACTTTATTCAGTCAAGTTCTGTTGCTAGACAAGCCTGTATTAGGAATTTGCCGTGGAATTCAATTGTTTAATGTATTATCGGGAGGCACACTTTATCAAGATCTACCAACACAATATAAATCGGAGCAGTCAATTGTGCATAAGCAAATGTGCCCTTATGATAAACCAATACATAAAGTATTTATTGAAAAGGAAAGTCCACTTTATGAAATTTTAAAAGATGATTCAATAATGGTGAACAGTCTACATCATCAAGGAATTAAAGTGCTGTCTGAGCAATTAGAGTGTTCAGCAAGAGCTGAGGATGGTTTAATTGAGGCTGTTTATATGCCTGGAAAGAAGTTTGTTCACGCAGTTCAATGGCATCCAGAATATAATTATCGAGTAGATGATCATAGCTTGAACCTATTTAGTGAATTTGTCAAAGCTTGTAGAAAGTAACCTTTTTTAGCGGGTATATCCTTCAATTTTGCCGTTTGAATTAATCAAATACTATGGAATTACGTCCCTGTATAATAGGGATTTTTTTTTGAGGTGAGATAAAAAGGAAGTTATTAAATGATGTTAATTGAAGGTATTTATATTTTTTAAAATTTTCCAGAAACTAATTGACAATAATTATCAGTCATATTATCATTGATAATGAATTTCATTTGCAATGATAATGAATATCATTCGAGCAAATAACTATTTGAGGTGAAGGAAAATGAAGAAGAACATTTTCATGATTTTACTTGTTTTAGCTTTAGCAATGGTAATGGCAGCATGCGGTGCTGGTAACTCAAGTGAACCAGCAGCAACAGAAACAGAAGAAGTAGCAAGTGACAGTGAGGAAACACAAGAACCAGCAGCTGAAGAACCAACCGAGTTAACAATCAAACATCAATTAGGGGAAACTGTAGTTCCAGTAAATCCAGAAAACGTAGTTGTGTTTGATTATGGTGTTTTAGATTCATTAGATTTACTTGGTGTTGAAGTAGCAGCTGTAGCACAAGGAAGCAGTATTCCTACATATCTATCAAAATATGAAGATTCAAAATATGTAAATGCTGGTAGTTTAAAAGAACCGGATTTCGAGGCGATAAGTGCATTAGAACCTGGGTTAATTATTATTTCAGGCAGACAGCAAGATGCATATGAAGAATTAAGCAAAATTGCTCCAACGATTTTTATGGGAGTTGATACAGCAAGATATATGGAATCATATAAAGAAAATGCAACAATTCTTGGCCAAATCTTTGACAAAAAGACAGAAGTAGAAACTGAGCTTGCTAAGGTTGAGAAAACCATTGCTGCATTAAATGAAAAAGCAACTGCAACAGGTAAAAATGCTCTAGTAGTTTTAGCAAACGCAGGAAACATTAGTGCATATGGACCTGGATCACGTTTTGGTCTGATTCATGATGTATTTGGCTTGGAAGCTGTTGATGAGAACCTTGAAGTATCAACACATGGTCAAAATATTTCCTTTGAATATATTGTTGAAAAAGATCCTGATTATTTATTTGTAGTTGACCGTGATGCCGTTGTTGGTGGCGATGCATCAGCAGCTCAAACAATTGAAAATGACTTAGTGAAAAATACTAAAGCATATAAAAATGGTAATATTGTTTATCTAAACCCTGAATTCTGGTATTTGTCAGGTGGAGGATTAATTTCGGTTCCAGAAATGGTTAAGCAAGTTGAGGAAGGTATTCAATAAAAGTGATTTTTAGCCTATGATTGTTTTGATCCCCTACAGGGTGACAGGAGAAGTTTCTTAACTGTTAATCTGGAGGGGATTTTTTTCTAATTCGAATTTTGTTAATGGGTTTGCAGCATCTAGTCTTTACTTTTAGAAGAAACGATGAGTTAAAAAAATTCAACTAAGAAATAGCATTTTAAATATAGTTGACTAAGTTGAGAAAGAATAAGTAGTAAAGGAGTGATGATACTATGGAATTGACAATAAACTGGGATGGGAAAATGGCGTTTTCAGGAAACACACCATCAGGGCATATTCTTAAGATGGATGCTTCTGAAGATATTGGTGGTGAAAATTCCGGCCCAAGACCTACAGAATTACTGTTAAGCGCCGTAGCAGGCTGTACGGGCATTGATATGATATCAATTTTGAAAAAGATGAGGATTGAGCCTACATCTTTTAAGATGGAACTAAAAAGTGAACGGGCGGATGATCATCCAAAGAAGTTTACAAAGATTCATATTCATTATGCCGTCGAAGGTGAATTACCTGAAGAAAAGGTTGTAAGGGCAATCAAGCTGTCAAAAGATAAATATTGCTCGGTTTCTCATTCGTTAAGTGCAACGATTGTAGCAAGCTATTCGATTAATGGGTTTAAAGGTGAGCAAAGCTTATAAGGATTCGGCCAGTGTTTGTCGGTTAAAAGGCAGAAACAGTCAGAAACCTGGGTTGATTCTGACAGAAAAGGCGCTCGGAGTGGAAAAGCAGTCAGAATACCGGTGTGATTCTGACAGAAAAAGCGCTTGAAGGGTCGAAACAGTCAGAATACCGGTGTGATTCTGACAGAAAAAGCGCTCGAAGTGGAAAAGCAGTCAGAATACCGGTGTGATTCTGACAGAAAAGGAGCTCGAAGTGGAAAAGCAGTCAGAATATCGGTGTGATTCTGACAGAAAAAGCGCTTGAAGGGTCGAAGTAGTCAGAATACCGTTCTGATTCTGACAGAAAAGGAGCTCGAAGTGGAAAAGCAGTCAGAATACCGGTGTGATTCTGACAGAATATAAAGCCAAAAGGCACAAAAGGCACAGAAGGTCTGAAACCTGATTCTTTTGAAAGAACGAAGAAAACCAAACATAGGCTTTAGCAATCCTGCTCCTGAACCAATAAAGATTAATTGTCGTTCAATGGAGCAGGTGTTTTTGTGCAATTAAGTACTTACAGCAGTGTCAATGCTTTTGTCTCGTCGATGTGAATGAATGCATCATATCGTTCAGATAGACGCGATGGTACATAATTCCCATAATGTTCATAGGCGGGATTATAAACGACACCAATAGCACGATGTTCAATTACATGATGGAAAAGTGCTTTATTTTCTTTTGTAAACAGAAGGTATTGATTAGTGGCACCACCAGCGTTGTGCATCGCTTCTTCCCAACTGCCTTTACTGCCTTCTGGAACCGTCATGATTTTAGCTGGGTCGTCCCACTTATTCGCTGCTATAACCGTCCCTTGATAGGTACCAAAACCAATTGAATATACATTGGTTGGTCCGTACTTTTCACGTGTTAATTGACCGACGTTAACCATCCCTTCATCAGCCATATCGGTAGCCCGAGCATCGCCGATATGTGTATTATGCTCCCACACGATTCCTTTGGCGGATTGGCCATAAAAATTTCCAATGTGGTCAAGTGCTTCAACCATATGACGGTCACGAATGTTCCATGATTCACTATCATTCGTTACCATCGTATGATAATAATGCTCAGCGTTGTTAGCAACAATCGCATTAATATTCATATTTAAAGCTGCTTCGAGATCATCACTATATTTATTTTTATTGATACTGTTTAATAAATCGAGAATTTCACTCATACAATCCTCGCCATAAAATGCTGAGGAAATTCCATACATTTCTGGCTTACGATTGTATGGATCGAAACATTCAATTGCATTTAATGCTATTTGGAGGTCAGGTGACTCTATTTTCTTTAAGTAATTTACGATAGCCGTCATGGATTCCCATAGACTATATACATCAAGCCCATAGAAACCAATTTTCTTAGTTGCTTGCTTTTGATTGTAAGAGTATAACCATTCAATAAGGTCAACCATTTCATGATTAGCCCACATCCAACTTGGCCAGCGATTAAAGGATTGTTTTAAAACATCTGCAGCACTGATATATTCAGGAGCCAATCCCTTAATATAACGATTTACTTCAAAACAAGCTGGCCAGTCGCCTTCAACAGCAATAAAGGAGAATTGGTGCTCTTTAATAAGCTGTTTTGTCAGTTCAGCACGGACAGTATAGAATTCACTCGTGCCATGGCTTGCTTCACCAAGTAAAACAAACCTTGCATTGCTGGCGGCCTTGATTACCGGCTGCAGTTCTGAAGTATTAGTAAACTTAACGGCATATTTCTTTATGTCATCTATTAGATGGTTTGTTTTTAACATAAAAGTTCACCTCTTGTTTAGTATGAACTGTTTCCTGTTTTTAAATATAAGGGGAATGAAACAAATTAGTTCTACGTTCGTCTAATTTACAGGAGGGATGTATATGTGGAAACTATTCTTTACCTTAGCATTGATTAGTTTAATGCTTGTGGGGTGTACTTCAAATGAAGAACCAGGGATGGAAGGTTATATTGTTAACAAAGAAAATGGCAGGATTCTTGTTGTTGAAAGCGTCCCAAAAGACTTTAGTTCATCAGGTGGGTTACCTGAATTTTATAATGCAATTTATTTCTCAGATGCGCCTAATAATGTAAATGTAGGTGATAAGGTTCAAGTGTGGTTTGATGCTGTGGCTGAATCATATCCGGGGCAATCTCGTGTTGAAAAAATAGAAATTCTGACGACCCCGAAACCCGAATATGCAAATTTAACTCATTCTGAAGTTATTCGACAAGCACTAGGAACAGTTAACATGAATCAGAACGGCATTTCATTACCAATAATTAAAGCTGTAATGTACGATGCTAAATTGGATGTTTGGAATGTCACAATTAAGCAAAATGAAGAAGAAATTAGCATTGACGTGAAAGATGATTAAAAGGGAGGAATATCGTATTGGCTATTATAACGATTTTATTATATATAATTTCACTGCTAATTCTGTATAAGGTTATTGAAAATGCTGTGAAAAATGGCATTAATCGCTCAATAATCGGTCAGTTTTTAGAAACAAAATATGGTGTAAAAGTACGAAAGCCAACATTTTTAGAAGAGGATTTAGACAAAGATTAAAGATTACTTTTCTGAAAATATTTGATCATCTTAAATACTAATTATATGTACCTTTTTGTATATTTTTACAATGCTCGTTCTAAACTAATCAATGAATTAATTACATAAAATAGTGGGAGGCACTTATGACTGAAATAAGCCATAACGTCCGGTTAACCTCAGCTGAAATTGCAAATCTGTGGTCTCAGTATATCAATGACAGTATGTCCATGTGGATAATACGTTATTATATAAAAAATGTGCAGGATCCAGATATTCGCTCCATACTAGAATTTGCATTAAAGCTATCACAAACCCATCAGGAGAAAGTTACAGGCTTTTTGAATGATGAAAATTACCCAATTCCCCAAGGATTTACCAGCGATGATGTAAACCTTGACGCGCCACCATTATTTTCAGATGTTTTTATAATCTCATATATGCACATTATGACAATCCATGGATTAACCGGATATGCAGGAGCGGTTAGCACGTCTATACGTCATGATCAGGTGAACTACTTTATCCAATGCAATACCGAAACATTAGAACTTTATAAAAGGACAGTGGATGTATTACTTAAAAAAGGTATTGTTAGCAGGCCGCCAAGTATTAATGCCCCTGAAAAAGTAGACTTTGTAAAAAAACAAAGTTTCCTTACAGGCTGGTTTGGAGAGCGGAGACCATTAAACGCAGTTGAGGTAAGTGGTATATTTTTTAATATGCAAAAAAATATAGTGAAAATTGTTTTGGAGATTGGATTCAGTCAAGTTGCTAGATCAAAGGAAATACGAGAGTATATTAAGAGAGGAGAAAAAATTTGCGATAAACACTTCGATACATTTAGTGCTCTTTTATCAGAAAGCAACTTACCCTCGCCTAAGAAACTTGATTCTGAAGTTACAAGTTCTACAGTTGCGCCTTTTTCTGATAAACTTATGCTCTTCCAGATTGTATCGTTGATTTCAACGGCATCTGGCTACTATGGTGCAGCTTTTTCCTTATCACAACGCCGTGATTTAGCCACAAAGTATATTACTTTAATTGCCGATGTTACTAAATATGCCGAGGATGGTGTGAACATATTAATCAACAACGGTTGGATGGAACAGCCGCCGACATTTGATGATCGAAATAAGTTAGCTAATCATAATCATGAATGATAATGCGAGTGCTTCGATTACGTAATTCTTACGTAACCGGAGCTTTTTGTACTTTAAGAGTGGCCAACTAATCTGGAGCCCTTGGAGCGTCTTCAGGTCACCATTGTTAGGGAAATGACGTACTTTTCTTAATAAATAAAAAGGATGAGCAAGGTATGCTCACCCATTCTACATCAATGAAAATAGAGATAGTACTTAGAATATTACCGCTTAAGTTAAAGATGGCATTCTAAACAAGTTTACAACTCTAGAGGTCGAATCACTAATTTTGAATGCTAATCTTAACAGTCTGTAAAATAAGTTTGGAAATAAGCGAAAGAGAATATTCATCGTATATCCCTCCACATTGAAGTTTAGTGTTCGAAAACACTATGCTTAATGTTTCCTAATTGTTCAGGGGATATTCTTATTTTAAACGTTTATTTAAAGTTATCTACACATAGTAATTATCCATAAATTTAATGGATATGTAATTCTTAGAATAATAAAAAGGGATTTTGGATGGGATATCTTTATTGGAAACTAACAAACCCCCCCAGCTGCAGATCATATGGGCGGCAATATGAGGGGATTGTAGTATGATTAAATGTTATCCTGTTTATTAAAGTAATCCATGAACGCGTTATAAATCTCGACTCCTTGATATGAAAGAAGTGTAATCGCAGTTAATGAAAACATACCCATCAAAATAAAGCGCATCCACATCATTTTAGCTCCCCCTTTGTAGGTTGAATTTTACTTAGACAAATAGGGGAGAAATCACGTAATTGGATTGATAAAAGACAGGTGTAAGTACAATATGCCTTCGATTAGATGAGTCGAGACGATAAAGCAAGTAGGTTAGTATAACTACATTAAAGAAGATGGTTAGAGGGATACTGTTAGCAATCTTTTTTTTGCCATTATCGTCAACGGAAAAGGAAACTTCTGACAGGGCACGGTTTTGTAGCTCACTTTCTTGAAAAGCACGTAGTCTGTTGTGGTGTGTTTGATCGATAAATAAAATACTGTAATAAATTAGTACAGTAACTGCTAAAAAAAGGGCTACATATTTTTTCATAAATCACGCCCTTTCGCATGTATTCCTATAACAATATATAAATAATGTATATGTTTGTTACATATTATTATGTAATTTAGTATAAAAATAGTTTAATATTAGTTGTAGTTTTTAAAGTTCTGATTGCTCGACATGTGTGTAGGTGGTGTTGTGCTTTGTTGATTGCCAATGTTATATTAGTTATTAGTTTAGTGGCTATTTTTTCCAAATTTTATTTCGATACAAATTATTTTAAGCTTAATAAAGTTATCTTTAAGAGTAACAAACTTCCAAAGGGTGAAAGCTTTACTATTTTGCAGCTTAGTGACCTTCATAACAAAGTATTTGGATTACGCAACGAACGTTTAATCCATGCTGTTGAAAGAGCAAAAGCAGATATTATTGTGCTTACAGGTGATCTTATTGATAGACGTACAAAAAGCTTTGAAGAGGTCTTTCATTTAATTGAAAAGTTAACAATGATTAATAAACATGTTTACTTTGTTTCTGGTAACCATGAGTGGGGAAATGCTCGTAAAGAAGATTTTATGACCGGCTTAAAGAAAAGAAATGTTACTGTTCTAGATAATAATAACGTTCAATTTAACGAAAAAAAAGTAACGGTTAATCTTGTTGGAATTGCAAATTACTCTACACAGCACCACGATCTTGATAAGGCAATGTATGGTATTGTTGATAAGCAATATACCGTTTTGTTGTCTCATTCTCCTACTATAATAGAAACATTCAAGTCAATATCAGCAGACCTGATATTAAGCGGTCATACCCACGGAGGACAAGTAAGATTCCCCTTTATCGGTGCGATTGTGGTGCCTGACCAAGGATTTTTTCCAAAGTTAGCTAAAGGAACATATAAGCTTGAGGGAAATAAATATCTATATATTGATAGTGGTCTTGGAACAAGTAATTTGCCCATTCGTTTTTTGAATCAAAGTCAGTTTAGCTTAATTACGATTAAAAATGATAGGTGAAGGATTGGAAATGTAAGACTTTGTTTGCAATCTAGGCAATTTTGTTGTGAAATAGTTCGAAAAAGAATTATACTTTTATTTATTGGTAGAGGTATTGTACGAAGTACTTACCTAAAATTGAAAAGAAGTAAGGTGATGATTGTTTGAAAAGGAAACTAGTTTTATTAACCGTAATCGTTCTACTTGTACTTACAGCATGTGGACAAAATAAAGTAGAAGAGCCTATGACTTTATTAGATCAAAATAATAATGAAGTCACTTTTCCTCAAGATAAACCAACGATTTTCTTCTTTATAACAACGTATACTTGAGGAATCTGCCAACAGCAACTAGTTGAGTTGCATGAAAACTTAAATAAGTTAGAAGATCTTGATGTACCGATGTACATACTTAGCAATGACAAGCCAGAGGAGCAATTAGAGCTATATAATGCGATCAAAAAGGAATTTGGCGAAAGCTTGCCATTTGTTTCTGATCCTGATCTTAAACTAGCAGAGAAGTTTAACATGAAAAATGGCGATGCAGCCTTTCGTGGCTATGGATTATTAGACACTGAAGGCAACGTGGTGTTTAATACTATAAATGACCACTGGGGCGAAGAAATCGATAATACAGTTGAAGAAATTAAGAAGGAATATAATGAACTAGAAAAATAATATATTGATTTCTATAAACAGCGTCCTTTTTAGGGACGCTATTTTAATACCTGTTTGATGCATTAAGAAAGGGTGAATCGAATGATACTAGTGAGTTCTTGTCTCGCCGGATTAGAGGTAAGGTATAACGCTACCCATTGCTTAAGCAACAAAATACGTGCTTTAGTGGAACAAGGTAAAGCGGTAACTGTATGTCCCGAACTACTTGGTGGACTTTCAACTCCGAGAGAGCCAGCAGAAATTGTTGGTGGTGATGGTGATCATGTACTGGATGGAAAAGCCATAGTAGTAAACAACTTAGGTAAAGATGTAACACAGCACTTTCTAAAAGGGGCTTATATTACACTTGAAACCGCGAAAAAGCTAAAAGTTACAACTGTTGTTCTAAAAGAAAATAGCCCATCCTGCGGAAGTTCAATGATTTATAATGGTGAATTTTCCGGTAAGAAAGTTGCGGGAAATGGCGTAACAGCCGCTTTACTAAAAAGACATGGTTATAAAGTGTTATCAGAGGATGAATTTGTTAATAAATAGTAAAATAGCTGGTGATAGATTGTAAAGGTGGAGAAATATAATTCTCCACCTTTTTTTCTTTTAAATAAACACACTTAGTGTTATAGTGTGTATATAGATATATACACCATAACACTAGGAGGTTTTGTAAATGGGTTTTTTGGATTTATTATGGGCATACGCACTTGTTTTTATATTTGCAGCAGTCCCGTTTTTTGAGGGATATGCTGTCGTACCGCTTGCTATAATTGCTGGGTTATCACCTGTTTTAGTCATCATACTTGGCTTTGTTGGGAATATACTCACTGTTTTATTGCTGATTATTTTTATTGATAAAGTTAAGCAATGGAGAAAAAAGCGAAAAGGCGAAGAGAATTCACAACAATCAAGTAAGCGGTCATTGCGAGCAAAAAAAATATGGGAGAAGTATGGATTACCTGGTTTAGCGTTGATTGGACCGTTGTTTGTAGGCAGTCATTTAACTGCTTTTATGAGTGTTTCATTTGGAGGAACGAAAAAATTAACAGCATATTGGATGACTGCTAGCCTTATTGTTTGGATAACTGTCTTTACTATTTTAGGTTATTTAGGAATTGATTTCATGGGCTTGGGAGAAATGAATTTATTTAATGAGATAATCAAAAATCAGTAGTAAGCGAGGCGAATTTATATGTTTCAACAAGCTGTTTGGTTAGCTAAAAAAGACCTTAAATACCAATGGGCTGCTATGTTTCTTACAGTAGTATCGACGATGTTTTTTGGTGTATTGGCAGCGGTATTACTTGAACAATCTACTAGAAAAATGTTTGGGGCGGAAATGATGTACTACAATTGGATTTTACTTGATGTGGTTTTTGTAGTTATGACAATTTCTTTAGGTGCAATTTATATGTCAGGCCCCTACTTGAGCTTTAAAACAATAAAAGAAGATCCGTATAGTAGAAGAATGGCATTATTACGGTCATTACCTATTCCATTGCCAGTCTTATCTTTAAGCCGAACAATAGTAATGGTAGTAACGTTAGTTGTATTATCAGTAGTTTTTTATACTACTATCACAGTTGCCTTATCGCATCAATTCTTTCAGTATTTAACACCAGCAGAATATATGACTTTTATCTTATTTTGGTTTGGCTGTTCATTAGCCTTAGGCGGGTTTACTCCGTTTATAGAGTATGGAACAAGTGGAAAAATACTGCATATGACTCCTATTATTTTTCTGGTGGTCTTTTTCATAGTTGTTTCATCTTTTTACAAGTTAGTTGGTTCAGGGGTTGTAGAGTTTATTTTAGTAGCTGTTAAAAACATAGGCTGGCCGTTAGCAATCATTTCACTACTAGTAGGTATACTAGGCTGTTATTGCTGGAATAAAATCCTTACGTTCCGTTTAGCTACAAGGGATTATTTATAAGAAGGGAGGAGGAGTTATGAAGTTACCAATACGTGTTTCCGAAGAAAGTAGGGAACCCATCTATCATCAAATTGAAACGCAAATAAAGGCGTTGATTGTTGGTGGGAAAATTCCACCAGGAACTCCACTCCCTTCTATCCGGGCGTTAGCCAGTGAATTATCATGCAGTGTAATTACAACAAGGAGAGCTTATCAGGATTTGGAAAACAATGGCTTTATTAAAACTATTCAAGGAAAAGGAACATTTGTTATAGAAATTGAAAAAAGCACAGCTGATGCGACGAAACAGAAAGTTGTATATGACGCTTTTCAAAAAGCAATTGAACAAGGACAACAGATAGGAGTTTCAGCAAATGAAATGCAACTAATTTTTACAGAAGTAATCAAACGAAATTTTGAAAAATAAGTGAGGGATGATGATGACAACCTCTGTGTTAAAAATAAAAGGCTTAACAAAGCAGTTAAAAAAATCCGTAATTGGTCCGATAGATTTTCAAATGGAGAAAGGGACTGCGGTTGCCCTAATTGGTGCAAATGGTTCTGGAAAAAGCACGTTTTTAAGGTTGCTTATGAATATATTAAAACCTGATAAAGGCGATATTCAAGTGTTTGGCCAAAAATTTGCAGAGAATGAGACCACAATCAAACAACAGATAGGTTATATGGGAGATTTGTTTGAACCGTTTGGATACCTCAGCATTAAGGAACTCTCATCATTAGTTTCATATTGGTATCCATCATGGAGTCATTCAAGATATGCTGATTTTCTTAGAAGATATAATATCGATGAAACAATGAAGTATAGTAAATGCTCGAAAGGTACGAAGAAAAAAGTTGAATTTATTTTTTCACTTTGCCATAATCCACAGTTACTTTTATTAGATGAACCATCTGCCGGAGTCGACATTATTTCACAACGAAAGATGAAAGAGGATTTAAAGAATTATATGGAGGATGGGGAAAACAGTATCTTACTGGTAACACATATAATGGATGAGGTAAAACAAATTTGTGATTATATCACGATCATTGAAGAAGGTATGTTGGTCCACTATATCAATAAAGATGAAATCTATGAAAATTGGGCAAGAGTGTGGGTATCAACTGTGACGGACTCTCTTAGAATCAACCCTAATGTAATAAGTATTGATGCAGAATCTTTGCAAATTTTAACTAATAATCTTCGTGCTATCGAAAAAGCAATAAAAACAGAGGGGATTGCAATTACGCATATTCAGCGTCCTACACTAGAAGAAACGATTGAAAATCTTGTGGAGTTAAAAGAAGGTGGATTTTATGAAAACTAAAGAAGACATTAGACAGTATGTTTGGAATTATTTAGAGGAACATAAGCTAGGTCGCTTCCCATTCCCGCTCAAAGGTAGAATTCCAAACTTTAAAGGAGCAGAAAAAGCAGCACAGTTCATTTTTACAATGACTGAATACAAAAATGCTAAAATTGTTAAAGTGAATCCAGATTCACCGCAATTGCCCATTCGCATGCAAGTATTAATCGATGGCAAGACGCTGCTTGTTCCGACGCCAAAATTAAAGGCAGGTTTTATTATGGTAAAGCCAGAGTGGGTACCAACAGGGGAGGAGCGGAAAGCAGCGAGCCTGAATCATCTTAAGTCATATGGCAAAGAGGTTCCTCTTTCACAATTACCAAGAATTGATTTGTTTTTTGCTGGGTCGGTTGCACTTCATCGTGATGGCAGACGTATTGGCAAAGGGGCAGGATATGCTGATCGGGAATATGCTATTATCCGTGAGCTTGGCAATCCCCACGTACCCGTTATTGGCACCGTTCATAGCGGACAGCTCACATCTGAAGAGATACCGATAGATCCCTTTGATTTGGCAGTAGATTGGATTGCTACAGAAAGTGAACTCATCCAAACAAATACACCTTATCCGAAGCCAGAGGGGATACAGTGGGAACTTGTCACCAAAGAGGAAATGGAAGACATGCCTGTATTGCGAGAAGTATGGGAGTTGACAAAGGAGAAAGGCAGCTAAGTTAGAGAAACTAGTTGCCTTTTTTATATCAGCTAAGGTGGTCACATACACATTTTTAAAATCACCCACACCACATAAAACATCTTGTATATATTAAATAGTATCAAGTAATAAGGGGGGATTGCAGTGACCAACGAACAACACGCACTAATTATTGATATACTAAGACATTTACTAGAAAACGAAGAATTAGCAAAGCACGCAATGACTCAAATGGACAAGATCGATTTCAATGTGAGCTGTGGGAAATATGCTTGGACAGGTGCATGTTCGGTATAAGGAGCTTTAAGAGGGCGGTGACTTATAGTTACGGTCCTTTTTAAATTAATGCTGTGCTATACCTTATGGTTGAAACAGCTGCTATGTTGAATGAGCGGAAATCAACAGGAAAGTTTACCGAAACCTAACTTTAAAATTTAGGGTAAAAGCAAGGGGATAGTAGATATGGATAGCTTACGGGAATATCTATTACAGATTGTTGAAAAGAGTAGTGGATTTTATGAACGTTTAGGGAACGATTATATCATTCCTCAAACGTCCTGTAAAAAAGAAATTAACGAAAAAAGGCTAGCGAGATGGCAGCAAATTGTTGCAGGCGGAGATGAGAACCTTTTTATAAAACGGTTTTTATGGGAAGAGCATGACATGTTAGATGTCCGAAATATTATTGATTCCGCAAAATGGAAGTATAAGGATCGTTTGCCAGATTGGGTTCATTTACTAGCGGAATCTCTAGCGGTTTCGAAGCAGCAATCAGGTATAAGTTATCGTTTCTTAGATGAAGAAGAGAAGATCCCTTTTGAAGAATGTTTTATACCTTTTATTATTACAGCTGTTCAAATGCTTAAGAACTCGGCCGGTAAAAAGTATGAGGTTGTATCGCCTGCGGCTCATCGGATGTTAGAAAGAATATTGTTGAAAAAGCTTTCTAGTATTGGCGCTTTTACATTTCAATTTGAATTTGAAGTATTCAAAAAGTATAACGAATTGTTTAGAAACTCCACACACGAGCAAAATACAAGCTCTTTTTACACGGCATTCATAAATAGCGTACTAGAGAATGAATTAAGTACGATTTTATATAACTATCCTGTTCTAGCTAAATTATTAGCAACTACCGCGCATAATTGGGCACAATCTATTTTAGAATTGATCCAAAGGTATGTTCAAGATCAAGAACTGCTAGCGAACTATTTTAATAGTGGAAAGGAAATGGGTGAAATTGTGGAAGTAAGTTCCCATCTCTCGGATGCCCATCACCATGGAAGAACAGTCATGATCGTTACATGTACATCGGGGATAAAGTTTGTTTATAAGCCAAGAGATGTAGGCATAGAAGAAAACTTCTATAATCTCCTGGAATGGATTAATTTACATCAAACAACAAATGAATTGCATTTACATTGCTTGAAGGTACTTAATAGGAATGAGTATGGTTGGGTCGAGTATGTTGAACAAATACCGTGTATTAGTAAGGCTGAGGTCATTCGATACTATAAGCGGTCGGGAATGCTGCTATGTTTACTTTCTGTTTTAAGCGGGACTGACTTTCACTATGAAAATGTAATTGCACATGGTGAATATCCGATTCCGGTGGATATGGAAATGTTGTTTAATCCATTTCTGGTAGAAGGTTTTGAATTAAAAGCTCAAGATTACACTACTTCTGTATTACGCACAGGAATACTTCCTAGCTTAGAAGGGGTTCAAGATATGAGTGCGCTGAGTGGGGGAGCCAACCTTAAAACACCATTTAAGGTTCCGATATGGGAACATATTAATACTGATCAGATGAAATATGCTTTAGAGATTCAGGATGTAAAGCCCGGGAAAAATAGAATTTATTTAAATGAACAACAAGTATCTCCCTTAAATTACAGAGATGAGATAATGATTGGTTATAAATTGATGTATGGATTCTTAAGTTCTTACCGCAATGGATTACTTGAAATTCAAGGTCCTATTGAAAAATTTAAAAACGTGACAGGCCGATTTGTTATAAGACCGACGATGCAGTATTCCTTCTATTTAAAGCATACATTGTATCCTCATTTACTTAAAGATGGCATTGATCGTAGCATTGAGCTAGATCAATTAACTAAAGAGCTTATACAGTTTGAGCACCAACCAAAATTATGGCTGCTTTTAAAAGCTGAACAGTTGTCACTTGAAGAACTAGACATTCCTTATTTCTCCTTCAATATAACGGACCGATATCTAGCCGCATCTAATAGTAGTGTTAGGATTGAAAACTTATTTAAGACAACTCCCTATGAATTTGTTAGAACTACATTAAGAAATCTTACTCCAGCTATTCTCCATAAGCAACTAGCAATTATAGAATCGGTTTTTCTTATAAATTCTCCAATAAATCAATCATTCAAACAAAGTAACTACAACACTTCAAAAAAAGAATTGCATGCTAAAGCTGTTAGTATTGCTGATTATATTTTAGAAAAATATTCGCCAACTGCATCTATATCAAAAATGTCCGGATTTAATTTATACGTAGGGAGCTTGGGGGTTGCCTATTTTTATGCTGCGACTGCAAAGGTAACAAACATTAAAAAGTATAAAGAACAAGCATTAAAAGAAGTTGAAAATTTTTGCAAAGAATTTCAAGGAAAAGCTGCCGAAACATTTGCTGAACAATATGGAATTGGGGGCACAACAGGGCTTGGTTCGCTTGTTTATTCGCTAGTACGGATTAGTCACTTTTTAAATGAATCAGAAATTTTAGCTGAAGCAAAAAGAATTGCAGATATGATTACACCTGAGCGAATAGAGAAAGATCATGTCCTTGATGTAATGAGTGGTTCGGCGGGTGCTTTAATAGCTTTAGTAACTGTTTATGAAACAACAAGACATGATGAAGTTTTAAACCGAGCCGTTGTGTGCGGAAAGCATTTGTTAAGCCACCTTACCTTAACTGACACTGGCCATAGAGCTTGGAAAAACAAACTGATCGATACGGCTGAGGGCAAGCTTTTATCTGGTATATCACATGGTGCTGCAGGCATTGCATATGCGTTAGCACGCTTATACAAGGTAACAAAGGAAGAAGATTTTAAGATGGCTGCAGAAGAGGCTTTGAATTATGAAAGCAGTATTTACTGTAAAGAGAAATGTAATTGGCCAGATTATCGGCTAGCGTTCATGAGTGGCAAATCTCCAAATTTTATGAGTACCTGGTGTTATGGGTGGCCGGGAATAGGGCTTTCACGCATGGGGATTTCTTCTATATGGGCTAGTGAAACGATAAACAGGGATGTAAACATTGTTCTTCAAAATGCTCGTCAGTGGAGATTAGGGCCGCTAGATCATCTTTGTTGTGGTAACTTTGGAATTTTGGATGTCATGTTGACAGCCAAAATGAAATTTCGAGAACAAAACTGGGAGCGTTATGCGATGCAACTAGCTTCACTAGTTCTTGAACGTGAGAAAATACATGGTGAATTTGCCCTGACAACAAATAGTTCTGATAATGACTTGGACTATAGTTTATTTCGAGGTTTAGCAGGTATTGGATATGAGCTATTACGCCTTGCTAATCCTGACCAGCTTCCATCAGTGCTTTTACTAGAATGAATAAATCCTAGAGATAAGTAGATGCTGATATCTGTAAACGATAGCAATTTACAATAGATGTCAGCTAGTTTTGCTTGCTACAATAAAATGGATAAAGGAAGTGATGGGCGAAACAAAGATGCCGTAATGTTGACACATGAGGGGCGGATGTTGGAGTATTGTGATTCTGTTTATCGAATGGAGGATGGAAGGTTAGAGAAGACAAATCATAACTACCCGGGTTGGTACATTGATTTGTAATGAATTTATTTAGTTCATTTAAAGGTGGGCAGAGTACATAAGAATGAAAAGGGATAATTAATAAAATACTAAAAAAATGGAGGTGGAAAATATGGATCAAAAACCAATACATTATGATGGAAGTGTGCCGATAGGTAGTGGTGTAATTGATCAGCCTGTAGTGGGAGAACCATTTCAATTCACAGATGAAATGCGCCAAAGTATTTCGGGCAATCCTTATAATTTTGAATGGAATAAATAAAGGCCATTGGTTTAATAAAATTCAATGACTTTAAATAATAATCAAAGGTGGAGACAGTATGACGAAAGTATTATACATTACAGCACATCCTCACGATGATCGACAATCATTCAGCATGGCTGCAGGTAAAGCATTTATTGATACTTATAAAGAAGTAAACCCGAATGATGAAATTGTACACATAGATTTATATAAAGAATATATTCCACAAATCGATACGGACGTATTCAGTGGATGGGGAAAGCTACGCTCAGGACAAAGCTTTGACGAGCTTTCGGATGAGGAAAAAGCAAAGGTTGCACGAATGAATGAACTAAGTGAACAGTTCATATCAGGAGATAAATATGTATTTGTCACGCCGTTGTGGAATTTTTCTTTTCCTCCTGTTATGAAAGCATACATTGACTCTGTTGCTGTTGCTGGTAAAACCTTTAAGTATACGGACCAAGGCTCCGTGGGGTTATTAACAGATAAAAAGGCCCTACATATCCAAGCACGTGGTGGTATTTATTCTGAAGGTCCTGCTTCAGAAGTTGAAATGGGTCATCGTTTCTTAAGTATTATCATGAATTTCTTTGGTGTTCCGTCTTTTGAAGGTTTATTTATCGAAGGACACAATGCAATGCCAGATAAGGCTGAAGAAATTAAAGAGAATGGAATTGCTAGGGCTAAAGATTTAGCACATACTTTCTAATTGGAGTAACTGTTATGAATGCATATACATTATCCATTCATGACAGTTTTTTGGTTATTAGGAGAGGGACAGCGCCACCAAATAATATATTATGGAATTGCACTAATAGTAGCAATGATAAACGGAATCTTTGATGTCAAATTGTATTCCTGGGGGCACTAATGGGTGTAATAAGTTAGTAAGAATAATAGAAAAGAGCACCAGTTTGTAGGTGCTCTTTCTGTTGGAAAACCGCTCGACAAATTTCGGGAAGTGCCTGTCACGCCGCATTTTGTTTTGGTGTTTCTGATAATTCATTTTTATTATTTTTAATCTGTAATGCAAACCATACTGCAACTATGATAGTGATGACTGTGCCAATGCCCATTGATAAGTTGTAAGATAATTGAAATCCTTCTGGTGCATAGAAGATATAGACACCGCATACAGCTGTCATAAATAATGCTGGGATTGAGCAAATCCAATGGAATTTTCCAGATTTTAATAGATACATTGCGCCAGTCCAAAGCATTACAGCGGCAATGACCTGGTTTGTCCAACCAACATATCTCCATAAAGCAGAATAATCTAGCTGAGTTAAAATGAATGTCGGAATAATCACAGGAATTGCAAGTAGTGCTTGTTTCCATTTTGATTCAAGGTTCCAGAACTTTTCTAATAATTCTACTAAGATCATTCGTGAAGATCGTAGTGCCGTATCACCTGTTGTGATCGGTAAAATTATAACACCTAATATTGCCAAAATGCCGCCAAATGTGCCAAGCATTGATTTTGAAATTTCATCGACGACTCCGGCAGGGCCGCCATTTGCTAATGCTCCTTGTAATCCTTCAGTTCCTCCGAAAAAGGTCATACCAGCTGCTGCCCAGATCATAGCAATAATTCCTTCTGCAATCATTGCGCCATAAAATACTTTACGGCCTTCACTTTCTTTCTTCAATGTACGTGAAATGATTGGACTTTGCGTTGAATGAAAACCGGAAATTGCTCCACACGATATCGTTACCATTAATAATGGCCAAATCGGTAATTCTCCTGGGTGAAGGTTTTCGAATGTAAGGTTTGGAATAGCTTGCTCTTGGAAAAATAAGCCTACGCCAATAGATACCGCCATTATGATTAAAATAATGCCAAATATAGGATAGATCTTTCCGATTACCTTGTTAATAGGTAATACCGCAGCCAAGGCAAAATATGCAAAGATAACTAATAACGATGTAGTTAAACTTAACGGTGTAATACTTGATAGTAGTTGTGCAGGTCCTGCAGTGAAGGCTGCAGCAACGAGTATCATTAATACTAATGAAATAATATTGACTACTATTTTAGTAGTTTTCCCTAAGTAACGACCAACTAGTGTTGGGAATTGTTCTCCTTTATGTTTTAAAGAGAGCATACCTGAAAAATAGTCGTGCACTGCACCAGCGAAAATGCAACCTACTACGATCCATATAAAAGCAACGGGTCCGTATAAAGCTCCCATAATGGCTCCAAAAATAGGACCTAAACCAGCTATATTTAGTAATTGAATTAAACATCCTTTCACCCAGTTCATAGGTGTAAAATCTAAGCCATCATTATTTGAATAAGCAGGCGTTTGGCGACTATCGTCAATACCGAAAATTCGCTCGACCACCTTAGAATAGAAGAAATATCCGAAAAATAGTAATGCAATTGATGCTATAAACGTGATCATTTTTCACGCCTCCTTATCTATTATGTATTTTTTAAAAATTTAAAATTATTCTACACCGGATATTCGTTATTGTAAATATATTTTTCTAAAAAAATGATTTTTCTAATAATTTATATCATAAAATAGAGTATATTCTACAGATGTAAGCGTTAACTGTAAATTTATTCTATCTTAATAGAATAATTTGAAGCGAAAAATATCAACTTTATGCTATATGGGGATATTTCTTGCTTGGAAGTGTGCTAAGTGTTAAGTAGTATATCTATGGAAAAAACATGCTAGAATAGTGGCAGAGTATTTATATTTTCTATCGTGGTAGTTTCAAATGTACAAAAGTAACAACAATGGATGTGAGAGTAGTATGGATAAAAGTAAAATAGAAATTGAATTTAGAAATATTAGCAAAACGTTTATTAACAAGAATGAACCGGTTGTGGTGTTATCATCATTAAATGGAAAAATTTCCAGGGGTTCGATAGTCACGATTATCGGGCCTTCGGGTTCTGGAAAAAGTACAATCTTATCAGTATGTAATTTAATGGCGACGCCTGACGAGGGAGAAGTATATATTCAAGAAAAGGAAATTAGAAAATGGGATATTCAAGAGCTAAGGCGTCATGTAGGAATTGCGTTTCAAGCAGCGCCAATGATTGATGGGACAGTATTGGATAATTTAATATTGCCAGCAAGGCTGCAAGGTATGGAACTGAAAGATCCTGAAATGTATTTGCAATATGTGGGCTTGAAGGATGATTTATTACCAAGGTCCGCCAGTGAACTTTCGGGTGGACAAAAACAACGATTATCGCTTGCAAGAACACTAGTAAATAAGCCAGACGTGTTATTACTAGATGAGATAACCTCTGCGCTTGATCCTCAAGCAGTACATGAGGTAGAAGAACTTATTTTGAGGATTAATAGGGAGCAGCATACAACCATTCTTTGGGTTACACATGATCAATCACAAGCTGAGCGAGTTGGTGATCAAACATGGCTTGTTATTGATGGTCGACTAATCGAATCAGCTCCAACTAAGCAGTTCTTTACTGCACCTAAAGATAGTAGAACGAAAGAATTTATAAATATAAAGAGGGTTGTGCGATGAGCCTATTTACTCTATTACTTAGTTTTGGCTTTGTCATAATTGCCTTTTTTCTTTCGACTGCATTCAAATTAGGGTTAGGGAAAGAACTGATTATTGCAAGTATACGAGCTACCATCCAGTTGATGGTGGTTGGTTATATTTTAAAACTTGTGTTCGGATTTCAGCATCCTTTTGTAGTGATGTTGATGCTATTTGTAATGATTGCTGTGGCAGCGAAAAACGCGGCAATACGTGGTAAGGGATTACCGCATATCTTTTGGAAGATTTTTATTACCCTTACGATCGTTGAGGTCATTGTCCAAGGTTTCTTGTTACTATTTAATATTGTCCCGGCAACAGCGCAATATATTATTCCGATTAGTGGGATGATAATTGGAAATTCTATGATAATCTCAAGTCTCTTTTTAAATCGCTTAAAAAATGACTTAACGTTAAGAAAGGATGAAATTTTATTAATTTTATCCTTGGGTGGAAGTGTGAAACAGTCAATATTTCCTATATTAAAGCAGTCGATACGATCTAGCTTAATCCCAACTGTTGAAGGTCAAAAAACAATAGGGCTTGTCCAATTACCTGGAATGATGACAGGTCAAATTATTGCGGGTGCAGATCCGCTTCAAGCTGTTCGACTTCAGCTTTTAATTGTATTTCTTATTTTAGCGGCTGCATCTTTAACGGCTATTATTTTAGGTGTTCTAATATATCCTGGACTTTTTAATACATATCAACAATTAGATATAGGGAATTGGAAATAGAGAAAGTGATAAGTTGTGAGGGGATAATTTTGAAGGGGAAATTACCATTTTTATTCGTTTTATTTGCTGCCGTTTTATGGGGAACAACCGGTACGGCACAAACGTTCGCACCGGAAAATACGCATCCAATATCTTTTGGTGCGATGAGATTGGCGTTTGGCGGCTTAACATTATTAGCTTTTGTATATATTCGGGGAACCTTAAACTTAAAATCTTGGTCATTTAGAGAAGTTATTCTTCCAGCTATAAGCATGGCTTGTTATCAACCATTTTTCTTTTTAGCTGTAAAAATAACTGGTGTTGCCGTCGGCACTGTTGTTGCAATTGGCAGCGCGCCAATCTTGGCAGGTATTATGGAGGGCTTTTCAAAGAAAAGGCTGCCATCAAAGTCATGGTGGCTGGCAACTGGTTTTGCCCTTTTGGGTTGTATCCTTTTATTTACAACTGATGTTTCTGTTCAAGTACAGCCGCTCGGAATCTTTTTGGCACTAGGTGCAGGGCTAGCATTTGCTACATATACGTTGGCTAGCAAGGAGTTGTTAAGAACAAAAGCTCCAGAATCGGTTGTGGCAGTAGTGTTTACACTTAGTGCAATTCTGTTAGTGCCGTTTTTATTTATGTTTGATCTAACTTGGCTCTTAAAAATAAATGGTATCGGTGCAAGCTTGTATCTAGGGGTATTTGCAACCGGTATTGCATATTTATTTTTTATAAAAGGATTAGTTCGAATTCAAGCATCAACTGCAGTTACGCTCTCGTTATTTGAGCCGTTAACAGCTGCAATGCTTGGAGCATTTTTAGTCGGTGAAACGTTATCCTTCCGTTCGTGGGTTGGTGTAGTCCTTATATTTGCCGCGATTGTAGTAATATCATTTAATCCAAAAAAGCGTTAAAGAAAATTAGTTTGTGGAGCTAGGTTACTTGATTAAGAAGGGATAAAGAAATGAAAGAACATTATTATGATAAGCTGTTAAACATAAAGACGAGGGGAGATCAGAAAAGTTTTAATAAATCTTTTCATTATCACCCTTATGAGCCAACACCATACCATGCCCTTGAAACATTATTTCAACAATACAAAATAAAAAGTACAGATCGCATTGTGGATTTTGGTTGTGGGAAAGGCCGTTTAAACTTTTTCGTTCATTATTTATATGATGTATCTGCTACGGGGATCGAAATGAACGAGGCCTTTTACCATGAGTCTGTTGAAAATCGAAATCGGTATTTTAGTAAGAATAAAAAGGGCAAGGGTACAATTCAATTTCGATGCTGTTTAGCGGAGGAATATGAGATTGATAAAATGGATAATCGCTTTTATTTCTTTAATCCTTTTTCTGTGCAAATCTTTATGAATGTCATAAACAATATATTATTGTCGGTAGAAACAGCTAGCCGGGAAATTGAATTAATTTTATATTATAGCTCCGATGAATATATTTATTTTTTAGAAACCAATACTTCGTTTGTTTTGAAGAAAGAAGTACTGCTGCCTGGTTTTTATGAAAAAAATCCATATGAAAGGTTTTTAATTTATAGTTTGAATTATTGATGTATTTTGAATGATTGATTGAGTTTAAACTTAATTTAGTTCGACCAAATCGACCAATTCGACAAGTGGCACTTGTCGAACTGGTCGATATTTATATATTTATTTGCCTCTTTGTTTGCGGTCGTTTGATTTTCGAATTTTCATTATTTTGGTGGAAGGTTGTTTGCGGATCCATTTAATAAATCGAGAAAGTTTTTCATCGTTTCTAAGTTCCGGCAATGTTGTCAAACGAGCAGCAATTTCTTCATTTGTATAGAGAGCATGGATTTGTTTGTGACAAGGAATACATAGCTTTGCTGTTGCGCCAAATGTACCGCCCAATTCTTTTGGTACCAGGTGATGTA
Source organism: Bacillus sp. Marseille-P3661 (assembly GCF_900240995.1). Classification (NCBI taxonomy): domain Bacteria; kingdom Bacillati; phylum Bacillota; class Bacilli; order Caryophanales; family Bacillaceae; genus Bacillus; species Bacillus sp. Marseille-P3661. The sequence goes on along the minus strand of NZ_LT965954.1, from coordinate 955,697 downwards.
TAGTTGTATCCACTCCATTACGACCGCAAAGATCACATACTTCCATTAGCTGCCTCCTAGACAATCTTATTCTTTTACATTTGTCTTATTTTTCGTAGCTTTTATAGTTTCTATTATAACTTTTGTGCATGCTACTATGAGGCCACTCAGTAATATCATTCCCATATATATAGGGTGCAAATGTGACTCCGATACATCACCCCAAGGGAAAAGTATATGGTAAATATGCGGCAAAATCCAAAAGTTTACAATGTAAAAGCCAATCATCGTTCCGAAAACAATTCGCATTTTTTCCTCTCCCTTATGAGTAGTAAATGTAATTATTTAATGGGATATAGGGGTAGTTCAATGCTAACAGGTAATTGTAATTCATTAAAGTCTGGGCAAGCAAGCATGAAAATGGACTGAAAAAGGTCATTATAGATATACTAATACAAGGAAAAAGATTGGAGGGATATAAATGTTAATTGAAATGTGGACGGACTTTGCCTGACCTTTTTGCTATATTGGCAAGAGACGTCTGGAGGACGCACTAAAACAAATTAACCAGCATGTAGATGTTGTTTATAGATGTTATGAATTAGATCCAACTGCGGAGCGTGAGATAAATTATAATATCTATGAAAAATTAGCTCAGAAGTACGGAATGAGTATTCAACAAGCAAAAGCCAATGTAAATCAAATGGTTCAAATGGCGCAGGATGCAGGTTTAGACTATAAAATGGATACGCTTATTCTGACGAATACATTTGATGCCCACCGTTTGGTAATGTTTGCGAAAACAAAAGGTCTGATGCATGAAATGACAAATCGTATATTGCAAGCATATTACACGGAGTCAAAACATATTGGCGATCACGATACGTTAACAAAGTTAGCAGTGGAAGTGGGTTTGGATCGTATTGAAGTGGCTGATTTATTGGCAAGTGATCAAATGAGTGATGCTGTTCGTAACGATGAACAAGAAGCAGCGCAACTTGGCATTCGAAGCATTCCATTCTTCCTTATAAATAAAAAATATGCAATTACCGGTGCACAATCAGTAGAAGTGTTTGTGCAGTCGTTGAATCAAATTATTGAACAAGATGGCCCCTTTATAAATGTGACAGACCAAGGTGGAGTCGTTTGTGATGATAATGGCTGCGAAATTCCCAAAAAATAATTGAATCAAAATAAATAACACTGTGGGAGTATTGACATTTTCCATAGTGTTTTTATTTTTAAAATTAAATGGTTTACAGATAATGGTAACACAATTCACTCATTTTTGTGAATCCGACTGGAGACCCGTTATATTGAAATTGCCTATATTCCTTGATGATTTATTTGCTATATAAGTTGAAATTCATATAGGAGAAGGAATCTTACATTTTTAATCAAACGTTTAATTAAACAGATTAAAACCAAATCAAAATCGACAAGTGCCTGGCACTTGTTGATTCCTGGCACTTGTCGGTTTATTTGTTGGTTTGGTTTGTTTTTTACGAAGGGAAGTATATCTCTACGCGATCGGTGCCGTTTTGAAGGCTAAAGTAGTTTTGAAAATCAGTAATCATAAAGTAAACAGGAAAATCCTTTAGTGTGATAATGTAGATACTTTCGTCATTAATAAATTCGAGCTTATCCGTTGAAAGTTTAATACTCTTAAAGTGAAAGCCCTCACGTTTCCACAAAAAATCTTCATCTTGATAGTAATTTAAGACAACTTGGCGGTTTTGATAACCTTTAAGTATCTCTAAATTTTCCAATTGTTTTTCCATACTCGTAGCACATACCCTCCGCATCCGCATTGATCTATAAATTTCATTTTAATTTTATCATTAAAAATAGCTGCTAATGCATCTGTTAAATAATCTGCAGGATTGCCGAAAGTAGCGGGTGTGACAACATTCACGTAAAATCCTTTTTCGGTTTCCTCAACAGCTTCAATTGCATCTTTGATGACTAACTTTAGATCATTTTCGTATTCCTCGTGCTCAAGTGATACGGACCAGTTTTTGCTCATATAACCACCTCTACATACAATTTTACAGCTACCAAATCATGAACGTAATGATTTAAGTCACAGGCAATGAGTTTTCAAAAGTAATGGAATACGGACTGGGTTTACGAACAAATCTATTGAAAAAAGATATGTAACTTTTTTATTTCTTTTTCGTCGAAGTAGTAAATACAAAATAAAGTGGGGAGATTATCATGAATAAATTTTCTAAGTTAGCGTTATCAGCTCTTGTAAGTGGAGCTATTCTTAGTCATAATCCAGTATTAGCCGAAAAAGCAATACCGATAAAAGTATCGGAACAAACTATTAATACTGAAGATACAACTAAGTTTATGAAGTCCACTGGTGTGATATCAGAGGTAAGTAAAGATGGAGAATACACAACGGTAGTTGTTGAGAATCAAGATCATTCTTTGCAAACAATTTTTAAAATAAACAAAGATGTTTTACTTTACAATGGCGAAAGTACTGAAAGTTTTAAGATTGAGGATTTTAAAAAAGGGCTAAGTGTCGAAGCATACTATGATAAAAATAAACCAATGATCATGATTTACCCAGCAGTTATTACACCTGAAATTATGATCATTAATGAGCGTGAGAAGATGGGGCAGGTTAAGGTTGGGAAATTTGGTGAAGATTTAGTAAGCCTAGATAAGGAGTTAAAGCTGAACTTAGCTGAAACTACGATACTGCTGAATGAAGATGGAGATGTAATTAAACAAGAAGAACTGACAAATAAAGAATTGATTGTATTTTATACCGTATCCACTAAAAGTATTCCAGCTCAAACAACACCATCAAAAGTTGTAGCATTGAACGATAAAGTAGATAAGCAAAAAGAAGTGTTGCAAGTTATTAAAGGGGATTACTATATGAATAACGATATTAAAATGATTCCGATCCGAGCAGTAGCAGAATTTCTTGGTTATGAAGTAAAGTGGCAACAGGAAACGGCGAGCGTACTGTTAGAGAAAACAAATCAATCGTACGTAATTAAACTAAATACCAATCAATTTGAATATAACTCTAGTACTCGCACTTTTGAGACTCAACCAGAAATAAAGGATAGCAAAGTTTATGTACCTGAGACAATCATTGAAATGTTAGTTGATTAATAATTAAACAAAAAACAGGAAAATAGCGTGTTATGCTATTTTCCTGTTTTTAAATAGATTGCGCTTTTACTATTATACTTCAGTTTCGGCATGCTGAAGGTTTGATTTTTCAACTTGGATTGTAGTATGTTTTATTTTAAAATGATCCTCGATTTTATAGATTGCTTCTTGAAGAATGACTTGGCTGTCTTTGTCATCTTCAATTAAGATGTGACAGCTTAGGGAATCTAATCCTGATGTGATCGTCCAAATGTGGAGGTCGTGGATGTTAATTACTCCTGGAATTTGTGTTAATGTTTTTTCAACCTCTTGTTGGTCAATGGTCATCGGGGTTCCTTCCATAAGAATGTGAATAGTATGTTTAATAACGCCCCATGCGCTTTTCAAGATTAACAGGGCAACTACCACACTAATTATTGGGTCAGCTAAATACCACTCAAAATAAAACATAACCAATCCAGCTACTATTGCTCCAACAGAACCTAATGCATCACCAAGTACATGCAAATAGGCGCTGCGTATGTTTACATTATCTTTCACATCACCTTGGCTAATTAATGCCCATGCACTAAGTAAGTTTGCAAACAGGCCTATCGATGCAATTAACATCATAGTACCACTCGCAACTGTTGGGGGATCAAGGAATCTCTCATATGCTTCCCAAACAATAAACCCGGCAATTAAGAAGAGGGTAACACCATTAAACAAAGCAGCAAGTATTTCAAAGCGATAAAAACCATATGTTTTATTTGGTGATGCAGGTTTAGTTGCGAACCACATTGCTACTAGACTTAGTGCTAAAGAGCTGGCGTCACTTAGCATATGGCCTGAATCAGATAATAATGCTAAGCTATTTGTTATCAATCCACCGAAAAATTCCAAAAGCATAATACAACTCGTAATAAGCAATGCCATCGTTAGGCCTTTTTTATTGCCTTCTCTAGTTGGCCCGTGATGATGTCCGTGATGATGATCATGATCGTGATGACCATGGCCATGATGGTGGTGATGCATGCTATGTCCTCCCTCCTAATGATGCGATGAATGGTGTATCATTAGTTTTAAAATATCAATTACGTGTTCGTCGTCGTACGTATAAAAAATAGATTTGCCTTCTCTACGTGATTTTACTAAACGCAGGTTTTTTAGGAATGATAGTTGATGGGATACAGCAGATTGTGTCATACCTAATACTTCAGCAATATGTCCGACAGAACATTCTTCCTGTGATAATAGATATAAAACCTTAATTCTAGTAGGGTCACCTAAAGCCTTAAATGTTCTTGAAACAGTTTCAACGATTTCGGGATCTAAGTAGTGATGTTCATTCATTTCCATATCTATGATCCTCCTGCTTTGAAGTATTATACACATGAGCAATTATTCATATATATAAAATAATCTAGCACCTTATCAATGATTTGTAAATGCTACTTTTTAGAAGATTTAAAATTTGTGTACGATATAGTATGTATTTTCGTTTCATGTGTGACAGGAATTTTTTACTTTTTAAGTCCTGACCTCTGGACAATAGGTACGCTTTTAGTGACTTGATTAGCAATAGGTGCCATTTATGAAAATCAGGTATTACAGTTCCTAAAGCCCCCAAAAAGACTGTTAGTTAAATTTATTAATTACAATTTGTATGAAGAGGTGGCGAATGATATTATAGTTAAGTTGGGGCAAGTGTTGCTCTTTTTTTAGACCTAGTAAATTGTTTTGAAGGGAGTTAGGTTAAATGAATTTGTTGTACTTTCCTGAAAATAAATTAGAATACATTCCTTCACTAATTTCTTTAGCAGCAATAATTATAATAACTATACTTGTAGTTCAGTTCGTAATAAGATATTCAAAGAAGGAAGAAGAAAAAGCAAAGGAACTGGAGAGAAGATTAATTGAAAGTCAAACTCTTCAAAAGAATGAACATAAGCCTGTCTAGAGACAGGCTCTTTAATCTAGAATCGTTCTTTGCTCAAAAAAGATATTAATTTTATAAAGATGCTAAAATATTATTAATGGATGTAGGAACATCCTATGTGAAGGTACATAATATATTGGAAGATCCTTTGTTAGATATGGAAAAGGTGAAAATTAACCAATATCATTTTAATTAATTTTTGAATGATATTGGTTAATTTATACTATAATATTCAAATCTATATTTGAATGAAGTGGGTGAGTGGCTTGAGTTCAAAAGATAGCTGTGATGTTTTTTGCTTTGATAAAGAAAAGGTTAACCGTATTCAAAATGCTCTTATGATAGAAAATATAGAGAAGTTGGCTAAAGTCTATAAGGTATTAGCAGATGAGAATAGAGCAAAAATTGCATATGCTTTATGTCTAGAGGATGAATTATGTGTTTGTGATGTTGCAAACATCATACAGTCATCTGTTGCTACAGCCTCCCATCATTTACGAACAATGAAAAAAATGGGCTTAGCAAGATTTAGAAAAGAAGGCAAATTAGCTTTTTACTCTCTAGATGATACGCATGTTAAACAGCTCATTCTGATAACTTTGGAACATTTAAAGGAGGGGGTTTAAGTGTCAGATCAGGATATGCCGAAGGACAAAAATGTATATCGTATTCAAGGATTATCATGAGCAAGCTGTGCAAATAAGTTCGAACAGAACGTTAAACACCTGGATGGTGTTTTAGATGCGAATATAAACTTTGGTGCCGCAAAAATCACTGTGTATGGAAGTACTACCATCGAACAATTAGAAAAAGCGGGTGCTTTTGATAACTTAAGAATTTTTCCTGAAAAGACAAGGCCCGAAATTAAAAAAGAACCATTCTGGAATAAAAGAGAAAACCAAAAAGTAATTCTTGCTTTCTTATTACTAGTAGCAGCATGGGTGTTAGGTAAGCAATATGGGGAAGGAAGTTTGCTTTCTACAGGATTTTATTTGCTATCTATTTTGATAGGTGGTTATTCGTTATTTATCAAAGGTATAAAGAACCTAATTTCCTTAAATTTTAACATGAGCACATTGATGACCATTGCTATTATAGGTGCTGCAGCCATAGGCGAGTGGGGTGAGGGTGCTACTGTTGTTATCTTATTTGCTGTAAGTGAGGCGCTTGAGACGTATTCAATGGATAAGGCAAGGCGATCAATCCGATCATTAATGGAGATTTCTCCGAAGGAAGCTCTCATCAGAAGAAACGATGTGGAAATGGCTGTTCCAGTAGATAAAATTGAAATTGGGGACATTATGATCGTTAAGCCTGGCCAAAAGTTGGCGATGGATGGTGAAGTGATTAAAGGAACTTCTACTATCAATCAGGCTGCGATTACGGGTGAATCAGTACCAGTTTCTAAATCGAGCGGTGATGAAGTATATGCTGGAACTATAAATGAAAAGGGCTTACTAGAGGTGCTAGTAACTAAAACTGTTGAAGATACAACACTAGCTAAAATTATTCATTTAGTAGAGGAAGCGCAGGCAGAAAGGGCACCATCTCAACAATTTGTTGATAGATTTGCAAAATATTATACACCAGCCATAATATTAATTGCCTTTATTATTGCAGTTTTCTCACCATTGTTGCTTGGTGCAGACTGGAGTGAGTGGATTTATCGTGGGCTAACTGTATTGGTTGTAGGGTGTCCATGTGCATTAGTTATCTCAACTCCAATTGCTATTGTAACCGCTATTGGCAATGCAGCGAAACAAGGTGTTTTAATTAAAGGTGGCGTTTACTTAGAACAAACAGGAGCTTTATCAGCCATTGCTTTTGATAAGACGGGAACTTTAACAAAAGGAATGCCTGTGGTGACAGATATCGTTATGATTACTACTGATAGTAATGAACAGCAAATTTTAGGGATCACTGCAGCAATTGAAAAAGGTTCGCAGCACCCATTGGCATCGGCCATTGTTCGAAAAGCTGAGCAGAACAGAATTGATTTTAAATCTATAGATGTTGATGACTTCGGGGAAATAACAGGTAAGGGTGTAAGAGCAGTTGTGAATGACCGTTTATATTATGTTGGAAGTCCTAAATTGTTTGGCGATTTAAATGTTCCCAATTTTGATGATCATTTAAAAAGCACTATTCACAGTTTACAAGGACAAGGTAAAACAGTAATGATCATTGGCACTGAAGAAAAAATAGTTGCAATGATTGCAGTAGCCGATGAGGTTCGTAATACTAGTAAAGAGGTAATTGAGAAACTTCAAAGGATTGGTGTAAAGAAAACGATAATGCTTACAGGGGACAACAAAATTACAGCTGATGCAATCGGTGCGCAGCTAGGTATTACAGAAGTGAAGGCTGAGCTACTTCCGCAAGATAAATTAGAGAACATCAAAGCATTGAGGAAACAATATGGAAATGTAGCGATGGTTGGAGATGGGGTGAATGATGCACCAGCGCTTGCGGCATCAACAGTCGGGATTGCGATGGGGGGAGCAGGCACAGATACAGCCTTGGAAACTGCAGATATAGCACTAATGGCAGATGATTTAGAAAAGCTGCCGTTTGCAATTAAATTGAGCCGTTGTTCGCTGCTTATTATAAAGCAAAATATCACCTTCTCTTTAGGTATAAAGGTGTTAGCGTTATTGCTGATTATTCCTGGATGGTTAACATTATGGATGGCTATTTTTGCAGATATGGGTGCAACGTTACTTGTGACATTGAATAGTCTGCGGCTGTTAAAAGTTAGACAATAAGATTTTATACGGAAATGAATAAATGAAGGCTCGGGCAACTCGCTCGGGTCTTTTTTAGACAGCAAGATAGAAATAGTGACAAACATAGGGGAGTATAAACAACTAATACGATGCTAACAACGTATATAAAGGAGTTTACCTGCTATAAAAAGTTATATTAACTAAAGCAACGGTAATCGAGAGAGAGGGCTCTCTCGATTCCGCAGCATAAACTAAGCTACCTATTTAAATTATTCCTCGACTACATTCTTTAGCTTTTGGATGATGCCAGCCCAACCTTGATTCATGCGCTCACGAATAACAGAACTTTTTTCTCCAGCTTTCGGTACAATTTCATCATCTTTCCAACCGCCATGGATAAGTGTAAATTCAGTTTTATCATCAAGCTCTTTTAAAATAAATGATACTACCCAGCCATCAGTATCCCATGAAAAAGAAAGCTTATGTGGCGCATCAACTTCTAGTACTTTACATGGCGATGGTCCAAAAGGGGACTGTAAATGAAATTCGTGTCCAACAGTAGGCTCCAAGTTGTTCGGCATAAACCAAGAAGTAATGCCTTCGGAGGTGGAGGTTGTATTCCAAACTTTTTGAATTGACGTTTCGATAATAATAGAATGTTTAATATCCTGTACAGTATTTGATCCCATTTGATTTGTTCTCCTTAATTTTTTTACCTTCTAAGGAAGTTAATTCCTTTATTAGGGAAGTATACAAATTGCAGTTGCTTATTCCATATTAATACAATAAACTGTTATGAATCAAGCAGAGTTAGTTATGATCTATCAAACTGAAGGGAATTATGTTAGCAAGCAGTAAAAAAGGTGTGCTTTTAGGGGGATTACAAATGAATTATGAAGAAATAATGAAAAAGCTTGAAGAGTTGGGGACAGATCAAACGAAACAAACCTTTATACGACATGGTGCTAAAGAACCTTTGTATGGTGTTAAAGTAGGTGACTTGAAAAAGCTGGTTAAGTATGTCAAAAAAGAACATATGTTAGCTCTGCAATTATACGATTCGGGCAACCATGATGCGATGTATTTGGCTGGATTGTCTATAAATCCAAAATCTATGACAAAGGACATATTGGAACAATGGGTTGAAAAAGCATATTGGTATATGCTCGCAGAATATACTGTTGCTAATGTAACAGCAGAAAGTGACTTTGCTCTTGAGTTAGCGAGAAGATGGATGCATTCAAGCACCGAGATGGTGGCTACTTGCGGCTGGAGTACATATGCTAATTATTTATCGATCACACCAGATGTAAAGCTCGATTTAAATGAAATCAAACAATTGTTAAATAAGATTGCGACCTCCATTCATGATGAAAAAAACCGGGTTAGATATGTGATGAATAGTTTTGTTATAGCTGTTGGAGCATTTGTATCACCACTACATGAAGAAGCGAAGAAAGTAGCTGAACAGATTGGAAAGGTTCATGTAGATGTTGGACAAACTGCGTGCAAAGTTCCTTTAGCTACAGACTATATACAAAAGGTAGAAAATAGAGGGAAGATTGGTGCAAAAAAGAAAACATGTATTTGTTAACATTTTTTCGTTTACACTATACGGGCCACGATGGTTTCATGGCCCGTCAATAATGTATAAATCGAATTCAGTTTGCTACGTCAATTAGTTACAGTTTTTTTATCTCGACTAAATCTTTATTCATCGGCATGTTCTATAGCCCAAAGATCAGGAACAGTTACGAATTCATAGCCTTTTTTTTGAAGATAGGGAATTAGTTCATTTAGAGCTTGTACTGTTCCAGAAAGATCTTGCGTCCAATGTCCTGCACTGTGCATTAAAATGATTGCTCCAGGATGGACAGCGTTTAGTATTTTAGCTTTTATTTTTTCAGAAGATAAACTTTTCCAATCTTCCGAGTCAACTGACCAACCTATACCACGATAACCCATTTTCCCTAATTGTTGGACTTGTTGTTCGGTTAATGCACCATAAGGAGCACGGAATAAGCTAGTTTCCATGTTAATAATTGATTTCAATTCTTGTTCATTTTTATTAATTTCCCATATCATATTGCTTAAACCAGTTTTTGTAAGTTGTGGGTGCCAATACGTGTGGTTTCCGATAACATGACCTTCGTTAAAAATTCTTTGTGTTATGTCTGGGTATGTATGTGCACGAGTACCCAGCAGGAAAAAAGTTGCCTTTACATTATAGTTATTTAACACGTCCAATATTTGCGGGGTAAAGCGTTGGTCCGGTCCATCATCAAAGGTTAGGGCGATTACTTTTTGGTTAGTTTGAGCTTTATAAATCATGATATCTGGATATTTGGCTTGTAATGGATAAGAATATTGTGCTGAAGTAAGGGAACAAATCGGATTGAAATAAACGAGCATGAAGACTAGTAAAAGTCTACAAAAATAACGATGTTTCATAACATTCCCTCTTTCATGGTATTCATTATCAGTTTGTGTACTTACGGATTTAAATATCCATGATTATGGTGTATAGCAAAAACGGTACTTTTGCTATACCATTTGTCGGTTAAGGATAAATGCCACTCAATTACTTTGCATCAATTTTCCTTATCAATTCAATGAACATTCTTGTTATTAGTGACTTGAAACTAACTGATAAAAATGTATGATACCATTTCCACTTTTTACTCCATCTAATTAAACTTGTCTTTTTTTCTGCCCACAATTCGATTACTAACAATGGGATTGTAAAATAAAAGAGCTTATAAAAAGTTTCGAAAGGTTTTTTATTATATGTTATTTGATTATAAAGAATAGTAAATGTGGGATATATTAATATATCAAATAAAATGTGCGTGTGTAATATTCTTGGGAAAATCGGATTGGATATCGCACTATTTTAAAGTATGTAAGAAACTTGTCTGTATAAATATTTGTAACCGCGTTAAATAAATAGACGATTACCCAGTCTTTGATAGGTGGTTTTCTCAGGAAAATTGGTATCAATGCTATAAGGTTTAAAACAAGTATACAATGCAACAAGTACTTCATTTCACTTATACTTCTTCTCATAGAAGTTGCTCCTTTTACAATAATAGAAAATGTTACTATTATGTTTTCACCTAACTTAAAGGTAATTATGCAAGGTTGGTAATAGAGTAAGGGATAATAAAAATCAAAAAAATAATCATATGAGGTCATTTATGGGTAATAACGGCAGCTTTAAAGATTATAAAATTAGTGATGACATTGTAAAAGCGTTATCGAATTTACATTATAAAGTTCCAACAGAAGTCCAGCAAAAAGTAATACCAGTCGCATTAGACCAAAAAGATCTTGTTGTTAAGGCAAGAACTGGGAGCGGTAAAACAGCAGCTTTTGGAATCCCTATATGTGAACTTGTTGAGTGGGAGGAAAATAAACCGCAGGCGTTAGTTCTAACTCCAACACGAGAGCTTGCTGCTCAAGTAAAAGAAGATCTAACGAATATAGGGAGGTTTAAACGAATAAAGGCAACAGCAATATATGGAAAACAATCATTTGTAAAACAAAAATTGGAATTAAAGCAAAAAACGCATGTTGTTGTAGGTACACCAGGTCGTGTGTTAGATCATCTCGAAAAGGGCACTCTTATTGTTGATAAATTAAAGTATTTAATAATAGATGAAGCGGATGAGATGTTAAATATGGGCTTTATTGATCAAGTAGAAGCCATCATACAGAAACTGCCAACTGAACGGCATACATGTTTATTCTCAGCTACACTACCAGCAGATATTGAAAGACTATACCATTCGTATATGTTAAATCCAATACATATTAAACTAGAAGAAACAGAAAGTATGACTAAACAGATCACTCATAAGTTGGTGGAGGTTGAAGAAGAACAAAAGTTTTCCGCTCTTCAAGCTTTTACAATAGTTGAAAATCCTACTAGTTGTATTGTTTTCTGCCGAACTAAAGATGGAGTTGACATCCTTTTAGATGGAATGAACAAGTTAGGTTATCCATGCGACAAAATCCATGGTGGAATGTATCAAGAAGACCGTTTCGAGGTAATGAATGACTTTAAAAAAGGTGAATTTCGCTATTTAATAGCGACAGATGTGGCAGCGAGAGGCATTGATGTCGAAAATATCTCGCTTGTTATTAATTATGATATTCCACTTGAAAAGGAAAGTTATGTGCATCGAACTGGCAGAACAGGAAGGGCAGGTAAAAAGGGCAAGGCAATTACATTTATGACTCCCGATGAAGTAAAGTTTCTAACAGAGATTGAGGCGTATATAGGCTTTAATATTCCTAAAATACCTGTTCCTTCAAAAGAGACGGTTGATAAAGCAAAAGCAGCATTTGAAGAAAAAATAAATGCGCGACCTACCCTGAAGGTTGATAAAAGTGTGAACTTAAACCAGGATATTATGAAATTATACTTTAATGGCGGTAAGAAGAAAAAGCTTAGAGCTGTTGACTTTGTAGGGACAATAGCCAAGATTGATGGTATCAAAGCAGAGGATATTGGCATCATTACAATTCAAGAAAATGAAACTTTTGTTGAGATTCTGAATGGTAAAGGCTCAATCGTTCTTGATGTGATGAAAAATACAAAGATAAAAGGTAAACAGCTTAAGGTGCATAAGGCGTTTGAGTAGAAGACAGATAATTGCATTAAAAAAAAGTGCTTGAGGGACTCAAGCACTTTTTAATTAAACATTTATTTAATTAGCTGTTCGTTTTTTTATGTTAAGTTTCTGTGTTTTTTCATTAACATAAGCATAAATAATGTCTTTAGCCTTTAAATTATGCTTTTTTAAGTGATCTAAAAGCCACTCTTTTGTTTTTCCAAGTAGTTTAAGATTTCTATGTTGAATTCTTCCATCAATGATAACTGATATAGGTAAACCCTCATCCTCAATCGATATCTCTAAATGTTGAACTGTTACTGCCGTGTTTTCAGGTTTAGGGATAATACTTACTTCTCCGATCGGCTCAAGCAAGGCATAATCAATATCGGATATTTTGGGATAACCCTTCGTTCTTAAAATAGATAGAAGTTGTGCAATCGATAACCTGGATTTTTCGATATTATCTTCAACAATTTCCCCGTCTTTAATCAAAATCGTTGGTTCACCTAAGAAAAAGCGATTTCCCCATTGCCATAAAGTTAATTTAGCAAACAATATATGCAGCACAACTAATATAGCTAATGCATATACGGTCGGTATAAATTCAGTACTTATTAATGGCTCTGATGCAATAGTTCCAACGATAATAATTGCAACTAAATCATATGGTGTCATTTGAATAATAGTTGATTTCCCCATTAATCTCATAATTGCGATCGTAATTAAATATAAAGTGAAAATCTTGAGGATTAAGGTCATAAATGTCGCCTCGAATCTACTTTTTTAATATAGTTCCCAGAATTACCGCAAGTATAAAATGAAAAGTATTGATGAAAAATAACAATATATTCCACAGTGGTATGACATTTGTCATCTTTTTAACATGACATGTATGTCTGCAAAGCTGAGATGCTTTTGTATATACTTAGATTAACAAATGCGGAAAAGGAATTGATACAAATGGCAAATCAAAAAATGATTAGTTTACGGAAACAAGTTGCTCCGTATGAAAGCTCAAATACTCGTAACAGTGTGCTGCAACTTTTGAATACGCTTTTACCCTTTATTTTGGTATGGATACTTGCTTATAAAAGTCTTTCCGTATCATATTTGTTAACATTAGCATTAACAGTTATTGGAGCAGGTCTATTGGTTAGAATTTTTATTATCTTCCATGACTGTTGTCATCACTCGTTTTTTAAAAGTCGTCGAGCAAATAGAATTGTCGGGACAATGACTGGAATATTAACACTATTTCCATATTATCAATGGCAGCATAATCACTCAGTACATCATGCTACAAGCGGAAATTTAGATAAACGTGGTATTGGGGATATTTGGGTACTTACAGTAGAGGAATATATGGAAGCATCGTTTTGGTTACGTTTTGCATATAGATTGTATCGAAATCCAATTATCATGTTTTTAGTAGGTCCAACCTATGTATTTTTATTAGAAAATCGATTTAATCGGAAAGATGCGCGCTTAAAAGAACGATTAAATACGTATTTTACGAACATATCTATAGTAACTATTATAGCTGTGCTTTGCTATAGTATTGGTTGGGAGGCATTTTTATTAATACAAGGGCCAATCTTCTTAATTTCAGGTACTGCAGGTGTTTGGCTATTTTATGTCCAACACACGTTTGAGGATTCTTATTATGCAGAGAGTAAAGAATGGGATTTTGTAAAAGCAGCCGTTGAAGGAAGTTCATTTTATAAACTACCTAAATTGCTTCAATGGTTCACGGGAAACATTGGCTATCATCATGTACATCATCTAAGTCCAATGGTGCCTAATTATAACCTTGAAACAGTACACAATGAAACGGAACCTTTGCAACAAGTGCCGACTATTACGTTAGCCACAAGTTTGCAATCTTTAAGATATAAATTATGGGATGAGCAAGGTAATAAATTTATTACTTTTAAAGAAATAAAGTCAATTTCTAAAGTGAAAAATGTAAAAGTTAATGCCGAGTCTTAAAAATTCCAAATTGCTGTCAATATATAGTAATATGAAGATAAAGGAATTTACTTCATAAAAGAGGTTCTGCCATGATTAAGAAGCTGATACCAAATCCGAAGAAAAGTAATGGAATCAGTCCGTATATTTGGACAATACTTTGTATTCTGCCGTTTTATTTTATCTTTCAGTCGGACAGATCTACGATTGAAAAAATTATTGGTATTGCGCTAACGGTTTTGTTTTTTATATTTTATCGACTAGCCTTTCATTCAAAGAATGTTTGGCTTGTTTATTTGTGGACAATCATTTTAATTGGGATCTCTATTACATCAAGTAGTCTATTTAGTTATGTTTATTTTTCTATTTTTTTATCTCATTATATTGGTAATATAAAAGATCGGACTGCTTTTTTTATTTTATATTTCGTACATTTAATTAGTACGTCAATTGCGATTAACTTTAATATTATCCAGTTAGACGAGTTATTTTTAAAACAGCTGCCATTTGTTATCATTGTTTGGATTAGTGTTATACTTCTTCCTTTAAGTATTTATAACAGAAAGGAAAAAGGGCAGCTTGAAGAAAAATTAGAAGATGCTAACAAGCGAATATCAGAACTTATTATATTAGAAGAGCGGCATAGAATTGCTCGAGATCTTCACGATACACTAGGACAAAAGCTGTCATTAATTGGACTGAAAAGTGATTTGGCTAGGAAATTAGTGTATAAAAACCCTGAGCAAGCACGTCAGGAAATGAAGGACGTTCAGCAAACTGCCAGAACCGCACTTAATGAAGTGCGTAAACTAGTATCCTCGATGCGCGGTATTCGTTTAAAGGATGAACTAATAACTGTTAAACAAATACTAGCAGCTGCTGAAATTGAATATAATGAGGTAAAAGACTTCAAGCTTACGAATGTATCATTGTTGACTGAAAATATATTAAGCATGTGTTTAAAAGAAGCGGTAACGAATATAGTAAAACATAGCGGAGCAACAAGATGCTCAATATCAATCGAACAATCCTGGAAAGAAATTAGTATGACTATTAAGGATAATGGTGTTTTTAAGGATCCAAACGAGCGTGACAAAGGACATGGATTGATTGGGATGAGAGAACGTTTAGAGTTCGTAAACGGTAGTATGCAAATTAAGACTGATAACGGAACTATTTTAGATTTACGTGTACCAAATGACGTAAAGCAGACAGATAAGGAGGAAATTTAATGATTAGAATAGTGATTGCTGAAGATCAGCAGCTATTGTTAGGTGCCTTCGGTTCACTACTTAACTTAGAGGATGATATGGAAGTGGTCGGTAAAGCCTCTAATGGTGAAGAAGCGGTAGCTCTTGTCGAGAAACTTCAACCTGATGTCTGCATTATGGATATAGAAATGCCAGGTAAAAGTGGCCTTGAGGCTGCAGAACAGTTAAAAGGGAAAAACTGCAAGTTAATTATTCTAACGACATTTGCTCGATCCGGTTATTTCCAACGGGCTTTAAAAGCAGGTGTAAATGGATATTTATTAAAAGATAGTCCTAGCGAGGAACTAGCCAGTTCAATCCGTAGTGTTATGGCAGGAAAACGAATTTACGCACCTGAGCTAATTGAAGATGCTTACGGAGAGGGAAATCCGCTAACTGACCGTGAAAAAGAAGTGTTAGAGCTAGTGGCAGATGGGAAAAACACGAAAGAAATCGCCGATAAACTTAGTTTAAAAACAGGTACCGTTCGAAATTATATATCAACTATACTCGATAAACTAGAAGTGAAAAACCGCATTGAAGCGATTACACAATCCAAGGAAAAGGGCTGGTTTAAATAACTATGATATTCACTTAAATTTATGTGAATGTGAGTTTTTTGAGCTGATGATATTGGGAATAGTAAATTTATTAGAGACCAATTTGTTAAAATTGGTCTTTTGTATTTTTTTGTTTATTTGGTGGGGGCTGGGGGTGGAAACAGTCTAAAGTTTTTTATCGTATGGTCGGATTCGGGATGGCCTGGAGCGTTTAGGAGGGGATGGAACAGAAAGAGGCAGGGATTCTGACAGCAAGGAGCGATTTTCAAGGAAACAAGTCAGAATTAGGCAAGAGTTCTGACAGCATGGAGCGATTTTCAAGGAAACGAGTCAGAATCAAGCAGGGATTCTGACAGCAAGGAGCGATTTTCAAGGAAACGAGTCAGAATCAGGCAAGGATTCTGACAGCTTGGAGCGATTTTCAAGGAAACGAGTCAGAATCAGGCAAGGATTCTGACAGCATGGAGCGATTTTCAAGGAAACGAGTCAGAATTAGGCAAGAGTTCTGACAGCAAGGAGCGATTTTCAAGGAAACGAGTCAGAATTAGGCAAGAGTTCTGACAGCATGGAGCGATTTTCAAGGAAACGAGTCAGAATTAGGCAGGGATTCTGACAGCATGGAGCGATTTTCAAGGAAACGAGTCAGAATTAGGCAAGAGTTCTGACAGCATGGAGCGATTTTCAAGGAAACGAGTCAGAATTAGGCAAGAGTTCTGACAGCATGGAGCGATTTTCAAGGAAACGAGTCAGAATTAGGCAAGAGTTCTGACAGCCTGGAGCGATTTTCAAGGAAACGAGTCAGAATTAGGCAAGGATTCTGACAGCATGAAGGGATTCGGAAGGAAACGAGTCAGAATCAAGTAGGGATTCTGACAGCATGAAGGGATTCGGAAGGAAACGAGTCAGAATCAGGCAAGGATTCTGACAGCAAGGAGCGATTTTCAAGGAAACGAGTCAGAATTAGGCAAGAGTTCTGACAGCCTGGAGCGATTTGCAAGGAAACGAGTCAGAATTAGGCAAGAGTTCTGACAGCATGGAGCGATTTTCAAGGAAACGAGTCAGAATTAGGCAAGAGTTCTGACAGCATGGAGCGATTTTCAAGGAAACGAGTCAGAATTAGGCAAGAGTTCTGACAGCATGGAGCGATTTTCAAGGAAACGAGTCAGAAATAGGCAAGGGTTCTGACAGCATGAAGGGATTCGGAAGGAAACGAGTCAGAAAGAGGCAGGGATTCTGACAGCAAGGATCAATTTGCACGAATTCCGAGTCAAAATTTTAACAAACAGCCAGAATAAAAAAAAGGGAAACAAATCAAATAAAAACAAATGTTGCGTGCGAAGTCTCTACTATAAACGTATAATTACTACACCTTTTCGTGTTAAAAAACTCTAGTCCTCGAAATTAATATGATTAATTTCGAGTATATAAGTACATATTTAAAATGAATAAGAAATATTAGGAGATAACTTACAATGAATAAACCAGTTCGATTAAAGGTAAAATCATCATATTTAAAAAACATTAAAGCGGGTAATCCCCTTATCATTGCAGATGCTATCCAAAATATAAAGGATGTAAAAGCCGAGGGAACAATTGTTGAACTAGTAGATGATAGAAATAGCTTTCTAGGAAGAGGGTATTATGGAAAGCAAAATAAAGGCTGTGGCTGGGTTCTAACGCAGGACATAAGTGAACTAATTGATCAACACTTTTTTGAGAGTAGACTAAAGCATGCATTAGACAAAAGAGCTTCGTTTTTTAACGAGCCTAATACAACTGCTTTCAGAGTGTTCAATGGAGAAGGTGACGGAATCGGTGGTTTAACGATAGATAACTTTGATGGCTATTATTTAATAAACTGGTATAGTGAAGGGATTTATTATTTTAAAGAAAATGTGATAAGGTCATTAAAAAAATTAACAAACTTTAAGGGCTTATATGAGAAAAAACGATTTGATGTAAAAGGTATGTATATAGAAGATGATGATTTCGTTGAAGGAGAGCGGGCTGTTTTTCCACTCATCGTAAAAGAAAACGGCATTAAATTTGCAGTTTATTTAAATGAGGGTGCAATGGTAGGCGTTTTCCTAGATCAGCGAGACGTCCGTAAAGCGATCCGGGATAAATATGCTCAAGGTAAACACGTATTAAATACATTTTCCTACACAGGTGCATTTTCTGTGGCAGCCGCTTTAGGAGGGGCAATTAAAACAACAAGTGTTGACCTTGCAAACCGCAGTAAAAGTAAAACAATTGAGCAATTTAGTATCAATGGTATAGATTATGAATTACAAGATATTATTGTTGAAGATGTTTTTAATTATTTTAAATATGCTGTACGGAAACAGTTGAGTTTTGACCTAGTTATCCTTGATCCTCCAAGCTTTGCTCGTTCAAAGAAGCATACCTTTAGTGCAGCCAAAGATTATACAGGCTTACTAACACAAGTAATTACTATCACCGAAAAGAAGGGGATTATTATTGCCTCTACTAACTGTAGTACATTTGGAATGTCCAAGTTCAAAGGATTTATAAGAGATGCTTTTAATGCAACAGGTCACAAGTATACTATTCTTGAGGAATATAGTCTGCCGGAGGATTTTAATACAAGTAATAAATTCCCTGAAGGTAACTACCTTAAAGTAGCAATAATAGAAAAGATGTCATGAGGTTTTACATAAATATTTGTGTTGATTATAAAGAATTAAGATATAAAACTTAAGTGGAGTGGGACTCCACTTTTATTTATAAATTGCGTTTCTGTCCTGTTCCAGTTACTATTTCCTCAGAGTCAAAAGCATAAGGCGTGCTAATACCAGCGTTGCCGCCGATCGTGGCGGTTTAGCCGGTGCTTGCCTATCGGCTGTTTAAAGCGCTCGCGCTAATGGTTAGAAGAAATTCTTAGATTCTTTCTTTTATGATAACTTAGATAAGAAAAATATTGAAAATATCTTACAAACAAGTAAAATGAAAGAATAATAGAAAAACTATATAAAATTAAGTTTTATATTATAGAACTATTGATAGCGCTTTATTATTAGATAAGGAGGGATTTGCATTTGTTAACAGTGCTTAATAATATTAAAATCGGTAGGAAATATGGGATTGCACTACTGATCACGATTGTATTGTTTTGTGTATCCGCATTTATTATTTTCAATAAAATTGATGCCGTTAAAAATGATATTGCTATTGTAGAAAATCGAGGAGAGCGCGCTGTTAAAATAACAGAAATGGCCGCATTGTTCCAAATGAAAGATCTTCTGATAGCGGATTTCATAAACTCTGGTAATGAAGTGTTTATGAAAGATTATGAACAAAAGAATAAGGAGTTCAACCAGTTGTTCAATGAACTTCAGAAGAACACACTTTCAAAGGATGAGGAAAAATACTTTCTTCAAATCTCAAAAAATAGTGAAGTGTTAAATAATACTTTTTACAATGAAATTGTTCCAGCTGTAAAGCGAGGGGATCAAGCCGAAATGTCAGTCGGTCGCAATAGATCACAAACATTAAGAAATGCTACTATCTTCTCGTTAAACGATTTAAAAAAAATGTCTAATAAAAGTCGGGAAACAGCAGTTGAACAAGCAAAAGTAAGTCTGAACCAATCCATATTTATACTAGTTCTTTCTATTGTTGTATCTGCAATCTTAGGTTCTGCTGTTGTATATGTTATAAGCAGAATCGTTCAACAAAACTTAAATAAAGTGATTCATATGGCTACCGAAATATCAAACGGCAATTTGAATATTGAAAGCAGTGAATATAATGGTAAGGATGAAATAGGACAGCTGAGTTTAGCCATGAACAAAATGCACGGAAATTTACGAGAAATTATCTCTCAAATCACAACAGTATCAGAAACCGTTTCGGCACATAGTGAAGAGTTAACCCATTCGTCACATGAAGTGAATGAAGGAGGTCTTCAAGTTTCTTCGACAATGGAACAGTTATCAGCTGGTTCAGAATCACAGGCTAATTCAGTAATGGAGCTTTCGTCCTCAATGAATAGTTTCATTGAAAAGATTCGAGAAGCAAACAAAAACGGTGAGCATATTCATCATGTTTCAACCGATGTTTTAAAATTAACAGATCATGGTTCTTCGTTAATGAAACTTTCAATTAATCAAATGGGTGAAGTGGATGAGATAGTTAAAAACGCAGTGACAAAAGTGCAAGGTCTAGATAAGCAATCCCAAAAGATATCAAATCTTGTTGGCGTAATTCAAGCTATTGCAGACCAAACCAACTTACTTGCTCTTAACGCAGCAATTGAAGCCGCACGCGCTGGTGAACATGGTAGAGGGTTCGCGGTTGTTGCAGATGAAGTTCGAAAATTAGCAGAACAGGTATCTTATTCTGTTAGTGATATCACCAATATTGTTAAAGGTATCCAAAATGAATCTAGTGAAGTTGTAGCATCTCTATCAGGTGGCTATAGAGAAGTAGAAAAGGGAACTGAGCAAATTAAAAGTACAGGTGAAACATTTAATACTATAAATACTTCTGTATTAAATATGGTTGAGAGAGTGAAGAACATCTCTAACCATTTAGCGCAAATTGTTGATCAAAGTATGGTAATCAATGAATCAATTGAGCAAATCGCATCTGTATCAGAACAATCTGCTGCAGGTATTCAACAAGCAGCAGCATCTGTTCAACAATCAAGCAGTTCAATGGAAGAGATCGCAAAAGGCGCAAACGAGTTATCAGAGCTTGCCGAGGATCTTAATGGACTGATCCTAAAATTCAAAATATAGTTATGGTATATAAAAGGCATCTTAGCTGTAAGATGTCTTTTTCATTTATAAGGATTTATTTTTAGCAAATTAGACATGTTTGCTTTTATTTTAGTCGTTTATTTAAGTTGATAAACATATATATTTGATTTGTAAAAATCATTGATTTCAATAATTTTTACAGGAGTCCATCCTCTTATTTCAAACGTGTGACTAATAATAATTGTTCCGGGATTTAGCTCCATTAAAAATTTGTGCTTTAACTTTTCCATTGCTAGCGGGAATAAGTAACATAGGATAATGTCTGCACTTTGTAGGTTAACATGGTTAAAGTTTTTAAATATTAACTTTATATTGCTTTTGGAGATTCCAAATAAAACAAAAAGCTTAGAAATATAAAATGGTATTAGCGAATTTTCAATCCCAATAATGGTAGCATGTGGATATCTTTTGGCAAGCGAATACAGTAAGGTGCCCCAGCCAGAGCCTAAATCATAAATAGTTGGAGATTGGTGCTGGTTTACATAGTCTTTAACTAGTGATGTTATTTTAGTTGTCGCTTTTCTAGAGGTGGGCATTGGAGAAATACCATTCATGATTGTTGAAAATACGATAGCTCCAATAGAAATAATGAATAAAAGTAATAGTATCGTTTGCATGATTAAATAGACCATTTAAGTAATCACCTTAATAAAAGTTTATGTTTACAATATACCTTAGTACATGCGCTGTGGAAAAAGTATTGTTTTACTCACATTATTGTCCACAATTAAAAGCGTGTTTTCTAGTTAATCAACAGACTTATACACATTATCCACAACAATTAACATACTTATCCACAAAAATGTATGCGTTAACAAAAATGTGCATAAAAAAACAACGTAATTGCTAATAATGGCAATTACGTTGTTTTTCTAATTATTTAGATTTAGCACGTTTATCCGCAGCTTGTGATCTTGCTAATGCTTCCATATCATCTGCGTCAGCCAGTTCACGAGAAAACTCTATATCGCGCCCATCTGAAGTTGTTTTTGCATATTTTGGAGTTTGTGGCATACCAGCTCCATTGCCATTACTACGTTGTCGACTTTGACCTCTTGTCATCGTACATTCCCCTTTCAAATTTGAAGTTTTTCACCAACCTGGATAAAAAATGGATGTGGATTTCACAAGACCACATGTGTTTCCATTTCATAGTTTGGTTTAAAAAGGGGAAGTTATGATTGGGAAAGTTAGGAATTTCTATTCGGCGGAACAAAGCCCCCTGCACGATCTGCTTTTTTGAATTCTCGAGAATATAATACTTCTTGCGTACTTGATAGTGAACTTCGGTTTTCTTTGTCACGTCTAGCTTTACTTTTCATATTAAATTCCTCACTTTCATTTTTTTCTAATTGGTACTAGTTACCATTATTTACTTAAAGTGATGGGAGTATACGATTAAAATAAGATTAATCATTATGTTTATTAGCTCATAAAAGAGATAAAAAAACACCTAGCACAGTGTACTAGGTGATCTTTACGCCTCTTTTAGTTCGTGTTCCTGCTCGAAAATTTCTGGTGTTCTCATTGTATATAATAAATATTGATCCTTTGAGATTTCAAATAAATCATAAATTGGGGCATTCTCATTTATTTTTGCATATAAAGTAAAACGTGTTTCATTCGCAAAAGTGACATAGGGTAATTTTAAGGCAGCTTTGGCAGAACGAATATTTTCCTTGCGTATTCGCATGAAAATTGTTTGGATATTTTGATTAAAAAACAGTTCAGTAAAAAATGCATCTTTCGCAAGCTTATTGTAGCCTTTACCAAAATAAGGTTGACCAATCCACGTTCCAAGAAACCCCGCGCCTTCTTCAATATCAAATAAATTAATTGTACCAATTGGCTGGCCCCATTCATCTAATATTGTTCGCGAAATCAGTTCACCACGTTCCTCGGCATCAATCGTTTGTTTCGTTAAAAATAAGAATTCTTCATATGAATATGCTTTATGACGCACAAAAGGGAAGACCTCAGGGTGCCGCATTAACTCATACAATACTTGACTTTCTGATAGTTCACGGTTTTTCAACATGTTCATATCCCTCCGAACATGAGGGCAGTCCTAACCACTGCGTGAACACACTTGTGGACTCCACCCTCGAATTTTTATTAAAATCTCAACAATAAAAATTCGGGGTGGGAATCGAACCCACTAGAACCAGTCAAACTGGTGGCGCACCATTTGCCTTCCCTTACTACTGTTTAATTTTTTTAAAGCATAAAGTTTTATCATAACCTTTTAGTTTTTTTGATTTCAGAACTCAAGTATACAATGGTAATGCCAGTCTTGAGAAGAGGAAATTTTTTTCTTTTACAAAATAAAAATATTCTTATAAATCATTTGTGTGACGACTTTTGTTGGATTGTGTCAAAATATCACGAAGTGCATCTTCTAGATGTTCATACTTGAAAGAAAAGTGGTTTGTTAATGCTTTTTCTGGAATTACCTTTTGACCTTCTAAGACAAGAGAGCTCATTTCTCCAAGCAATAATTTCAATGCAAACTCCGGGGCAGGGATCAAATGTGGACGTTTGATAACCTTTCCAATGGTCCTCCCGAATGCATCCATTTTCTCAGGAATTGGTGCAGTTAAATTTATTGGGCCCTTAATCCTCTCATTTATAGCTACAAATTCAAACATACGGACAACGTCATCAATATGAATCCAGGACAACCATTGTTGGCCAATCCCTACTTTTCCACCAATGAAAAATTTGTAAGGCAAAACCATTCGTGGTAGAGCACCCTCATTTTTTGCTAAAACAACCCCTAAACGTGCAAGGACTAGCCTAATCCCTAATTCTTCAACCCTTTTTGCTTGATCTTCCCATCGTCTTGTTGTGGTTGCTAAAAAATCATGGCCGCTTTCGATATCATTCTCCGTGAATGTTTTGGTAAGGGAAGTACCATAAAAACCAATTGCAGATGCATTAATTAATACACGTGGCTTTGGGGTCAATTTGGATATTAACTGAATTACTTCGTCTGTCGCATAGAGACGGCTGTTGAGGATTATTTGTTTTCGTTTATCAGTCCAACGTCCACTGTTGATGGATTCTCCTGCCAAATTAATGAAAACATCGATATTTTCTAGCTTTAGCTCAGCACTACTATTAGGTGACAACCACTCAACATAAGTAATATTTGGTTTATTCTGAAACGATGCAATGTTTCTTGTAAGGATATATACTGAATGGTTTTTTGAAACTAAATAATTGGTCAACATTTTTCCGATAAATCCTGTTCCACCTGATATGACGATGTTCATATAATATCTCCCCAATTCAAATCGCTTTATAGAAATTATCCATCCTATACGCTTGTGATATAAATAAATTATTTATGTATGCTTTAACTTAACTATAATATCTGTCATACTTTAAATCTACTGATATAATAAAGGGTGGAGGTTTTTATATGGTGAAAATCGTAAAAATCACAACTCAAAAAAACAATAAAGAACGGTTTAACGTTTTTATTGATCGGGGTAATGGTGAGGAATTTGGCTTTAGTGTCGATCAGGATGTACTGATTGAATTTCAGTTAAAGAAAGGTCAAACCTTTACTGAAAGTGAGTTAACAGCTATTTTCTATAAAGATGATATCAAAAAGGCTTTCAATATTGCGTTGAAATACTTATCATATCGAATGAGATCCAAAAAAGAAATAAATGATTTTTTATTAGGTAAAGAATATTCCCAAGCTGTTGCAGAAGAAGTTATCAAAAAGCTAGAGGAATATAATTTTGTAAATGATATTGAATTTGCAAAGTCATTTGTACGTGCTAGAATGCGCAATTCGTCCAAAGGCCCTTTACTAATAAAGAGAGAAATTCTGCAAAAGGGGATTACAGAGGTAATTGCTGAAATTGGGTTACAGGAATATACACAGAACGATCAGCTGGCTGTAGCACAAAAGGCTGTTGAAAAAGCCGCTGTACAACAAAAGCAAATGTCTGAATTTCAACTTAAACAAAAGATTGGACAAGCTTTATTAAGTAAAGGCTTTACCCAAGATATAGTCGCTGAAGCAATGGCAAAGACTTCTTTTGCTAAAGATGAAGAGGAGAGACTTGAAGCTGTGATGAACCAAGGATATAAAGCTTGGCGCAAATATAGCAAAAAGTATGAAGGTTGGGAACTTGAGCAAAAGATTAAGCAATACTTATTCCAACGGGGATTTAAAACAGAAGATATCAACATTTTTATAGAACAACTTAATAGTGATCATCAATAGTTAAGGCCTTTGTCACTTTTTATAAAATGCTTTATACTATTTTGGTAAAATGTAAAAACATTGGGGTGAGGAAATGGATAAGCGATATAGTGAAATGTCTGAATTTGAATTAAAACAAGAAATCAGTGTATTGCATGAAAAAGCAAGAAAGGCAGAACAGCTAGGAATGGTAAATGAATTTGCCGTCTACGAAAGAAAAATTACAATGGCTAAAGCATACCTCTTAGACCCAAAAGATTTTAGTGCTGGTGAGACCTATGAAATAGAAGGTGCTCCTGGACAAAAGTTTAAGATTGATTATATGAATGGCGTATTTGCCTGGGGATATCGTAACGGCAGTGATCAGGAAGAAGGCTTGCCGATATCAATGTTAATAAAGCCAGAGAATTAATAATTCTCTGGCTGCAAATAATTTAAGACTGTTTTCGAGTTTGGTGTTCTAAAACAATTAAGTTCTGCGTACGTCGAGTTTCACCGTTTACTTGGTTCCATGCGTGTTTCGGATTAGCCCATGCTTGCTGAAAAGGATTTTGATGGCGGTTTTCATAAAACGCTTTTTTATTCATAAATGTCATCCTCCTCTAGAGTGAAAGCTTTTTATTGTGCACTCCTGCGGATTTCAGTAGCATTTAACAAATCTAATCTACATTAAATAAACCAGCTTAGGCCAAACTCACAGAACTTAAACTGCTGCGTAGAACAATGCGGTTCTCAAATGTGTGCCGACCTAAAACTATTGAGAGTATTCCGCACTCAATGACTTTATTCACCTCTGTCTGATTCTCGCATACGCTCTTGTGGATGCGTATTAATTTGACCATTTGCACGTAACGAAGAGAATTCTGGCTTTGCAAATGGTTCAGCATCGAATTTCATTCTTGGAGGAAAGTTATTTTCTTTATTTCGGACCATTTTTTAACCCCCTAATGGTTCTAAAATGAATGTGTTAATACATTCTCTAATAGTATGAGAAAAGCGCGGGATTTTATAAGTTATTTTTATGGTGAAATCATTCCATACAAGTAAAGATAAGGAGTGACAAAAGATGAATGATTTGTTTGAACGTTTAAGTAATGATTTATTAAAGGTAAACGATTCATTATCATATGCACAGGCTCGAACTTGGGTTGAGGTATTGTGGGAAGATTTTGAGACAACACGGGCAAAAGCAGGGTATGATTATAAAGGTAAAGCAATGACCGAACAGATTGTAAAGCAATGGATTAAAAATTATGGCCCAAGACTACATGAATTTGTTACGAATAATCCAAAGTACGAGCATCTTTTGAATCATAAAAATCACCTAATGCATTAGATGTTTAACATTGTAGTGATAAACGAAAAGCGATGACTAATTTAGTCGTCGCTTTTCTGCACTTGTAAAAACTTTTGAAAACCCCTCGGGGCTAACCAATGCGCTTGCACATTTCTATATTATTCAGGTGCAATTTCTAGTTTTTTCATCAACTTCGCTTCACTAAATATCCAGCCTGTATAGGAACTCACAATATTTAAATTTTGATCAAGTTGTACTACAGCTACAAATGGATAATAGCCTTTACTTCGATAGCGTAAATCAATAAATCGGACTTCGTAATGATCGTTATACTCATCAATTTCCCAGCGGTAGACTGGTGAAAATGACAGAAAAGCAGATAAGTTGTCATCTTTCATCGCTGCTCTCATTACCGGGGTGTCTGGAACAGGTATTTTTTCAAATTCATCAAGGATTGTTATTTCGTTATCTACAGCACGTGCTACATAAAAACGTTTATTACAAGAGATGGCTAAATGCCATTGATTAAATCTATAAGTAGGTGAAATGATAATTTCCGTAACTTGTGGTAATTTCTCTTTTACTTTGTTAATCACGAGATGCTTTGAATAAAATCGAACTAGATAATATCCTAAAAGCACAACGTATACACCAAGGAAGGTATAGCCAGGATCTGCACCATAACGCCAAATCGCTATTCCAATGATGTGTGCAAAGAAAATAAATGGATCAAATGTATTAATTACACCAAGTGCAATCCATTTTTTCGTCAAAGGTCGCAATGCTTGTGTCCCATAAGCGTTAAAAATGTCGACAAAAACATGCAGGATTACTGCTAAAAATGTCCAAATCCATAGGTGGAGCAAATTTGCTGCCGGAAAAAAAGCATAAATGACTCCTGTTATTAGAAGCGGCCATAAAAGTACGGCGGGAATTGAGTGTGTAATACCGCGATGATTACGAATATACTTGGCATTATTTCTAAGTTTTAATATGGTATCTAAATCGGGTGCTTGCGAGCCTATAATCGCAGCAATCATTACGCTAGTTGCTGTAACTTCATGGTTAGCAACTACAGGGTCTAGAGTTGCTAGACCGCCTAGTGCGATACCCATGACAACATGTGTGCCTGTATCCATCAGTAAGATCCTCCTAATCGAGTGTTAGTTTTACAATCATTCAAGGAAGTGAAATTCTAATGTCAAAAAAGCTAAAAGTTGTTGTCGAATATAGTGTGAAATCAGAATCAGTAGATCAATATGAACACTTAATGAAAAGTATCATCCATATATTGCCTAACTATGGTTTTAAAAAAATAGAATGGTTTTCATGTTCTGATGATAACCATCGTTATGTAGAGATATATGAAGTTCCAAGTGAATCTCATTATTATGCTTTAAAAAAATTAAGAAATAATATGCATTCTAATAGTATGTTTAGTTCCCTTAAAATTTTTCTTAATGGTAAAATTAATTACTGGGTAATTAAAAAAGCTTCATAACTTACTTGCACTTACTATTATTTTACATCTTGGAGGAACAATTGTGCAAAAGAATATAGATAAAATATTAACTAATTTCGATCATAATCAATTTCAAAATGACCTTATTTCATGGTTTAAAAAAGAACAACGCAAGTTACCTTGGCGCAAAGATCAAGATCCTTATAAAGTATGGGTTTCAGAAATTATGCTCCAACAAACAAGAGTAGATACCGTAATCCCATACTTTAATAACTTTATTAAGCAGTTTCCAACTGTACATGCCTTAGCTAAAGCTGAAGAAGAAAAAGTTCTAAAAGCATGGGAGGGCTTAGGGTACTATTCCAGAGCACGAAACTTGCAATCTGCTGTAAGGGAAGTAGTAACAGAGTATGATGGGAAAGTCCCAAATACAGTTGAAGAAATATCACAGTTAAAAGGTGTTGGCCCATATACACAGGGGGCAATTCTAAGCATTGCCTATGGAATTCCTGAACCCGCGGTTGATGGGAATGTTATGCGAGTGATATCACGAATCTTGGCAATTGAAGAAGATATCGCAAAACCCAAAACGAGAAAACTGTTTGAAACCATCATAAGAGAAATTATCTCAGAAGACCAACCATCTTTCTTTAACCAAGGATTAATGGAATTAGGTGCGATAGTGTGTACTCCTAAATCGCCATCCTGTTTATTGTGCCCAGTACAAAACCATTGTATAGCTTTTAGTGAGGGGATACAGAATGACTTTCCTGTAAAAACTCGAAAAAAGACAACAAAAGATGTTGTACTTGCGACTATTGTTTTACAAAACCCACGTGGGGAAATTTTAATTCATAAACGTCCTAATAAAGGATTACTTGCAAATCTTTGGGAGTTTCCAACAGTAGAAATGACAAGCAGCACTGCGCTGCAAATTGATGTGCTAAAACATTTTATGAAGAATGATTATAAAATGGATGTTTTAACAGAGGAGCATTTATTTAATTTTAAACATGAGTTTTCCCACCTTATTTGGAAAATCGCTGTTTATAAAGGACATACAAATTCTGAAACAATCGATGTTAAGCACTCCAAATTTGTGACACTAGCTGAAATGGAAAGCTATCCTTTTCCTGTGCCTTATCAAAAAATTATTGAGGAAATTAAGAGTGAACATTAGTTTTATAAAAAGGGTAAAAATGAACTATAAAAAAATGTAAATACTGCATGTCTCTTAACATAGACTGATTCTCGGGTGATAGGAACTTCTAATGAGTTATTTGTTAGTTAAGGGATGGTGAATTATTAACTATGAAACAAGGTTTTAATTAGAACAAACAGAAGATTACTATCAATTTCAGTCATGGTTTGCCGGGCTTGGATCCATGAGGATGATGTTATCCTAGGTCCTCCTCGTGAACGAGGGACGTATGAAGATATAACAGAGAATATAACTTTAATCACAGATACTCCCTTTAGTCTCATGCGATATAGTATGTATTATGTCAATTTATAGTAATGTATACAGCATGTCCCACATAGAATTCCTATAGAAAGTTAGGAGAGGGGAATAAATAGTGATTAGAAAAAGCTTTTTTTCTGCGATAGTAATTTGTTTAACACTTCTGTTCTTTACGCCTCAACAAATAGCTTACGGTGATGGAAATCAGGCGTATATCATTATTAACAAAGCTATAAATAAATTAGCATATTTTGATAAAGGCCAGTTAATAAAAATCTTTGATGTCGGAACCGGCCGAACAAAGAGCTTAACACCTGAAGGGGAATTTTCCATTATCAATATGGTTAAAAACCGGCCTTATTATAAAGAAAAGATACCTGGGGGTTCCCCGAAAAATCCTTTGGGTGATCGTTGGATGGGGTTAAGTGTACCAGGAACATGGGGCCACACGTATGGAATTCACGGAAATAACAATGAAAATTCAATCGGAAAATATGTAAGCGCAGGTTGTGTAAGAATGCATAATTCAGATGTTCGCTGGTTGTTTGATCAAATCGGAACCGGAACAAAGGTGCTTATAACTGATTCAAATAAAGATTTCGAATCGTTAGCTCTTGAAAATGGATATGAATTAAAACAACCTGTTATTAACAAAGTTGATAAAAAAATAACAGCGTTTGAAACAAAAAACCTATATACAAAGCCATTTGCATATGAAGGATATCAAAATGGCGCTATTCTGCCACAAACCGTAACTGCATATGAAGAAACAGATACAGGGTGGTACCATATAAAAACATGGTATGGGGATGCGTGGATTACACAGGATGATACGGTTGAGGGTGTACTTGAGCAGGTGACAGAAGAAATATTATTAAGTGCAGAAACCACGCTCTATGAAAGGCCGGACGGTACAGTAGTGCTAGGAGCATTAGCGCCCCAACCAGTAAAGGCATTTGAAAAACTAGGAAATTGGTATCGTGTATATACTTGGTTTGGCGATGCTTGGATTAAATCGGAATAATGCTCATCATAATTAAAAGCGGAAGAGGTATCATCTCTTCCGCTTTTAATTTACCTTTGTCCGCCAATTATCTCTATTTGGCAATTACCGGAATGGATGTCCGCGAAAAATTCATCAATTTATCTAATCGTATTGGATTCGAGTTCCGTGTGTCCAATCTGCTTCCTCATGGTTATTTATACCGCCACGTTTTTCAATTTCCTTAATGATATCTCTATGAATGGCAACACCCTCTGAATTTAAATAAGGTGTCATTTGCTGAAGTGATTTGTGAAAAAACGCTAATTCACTATCTTTCCAATCATCTTTTGACATCATAGATAATTCTGTCATATCGCGTCCAACGTACATCTTGTCTTGTCCCCCTTTGTTAACAAAATTGGGTATATTTTTACCCATGTTTCAATCGGAGATTAAAGTTTTTCTTATTTATTTTTTTCAATTATAGGAAAGTTATGCTCTGGATTAAGATGAAAATGTAATTTAAAAAAGGTGTATATAAAAATGACAATCGAACAAAATAACTTCGTACAAGTCACACAGCAATGTGTAGGCTTGCCAAATTATTCGGAGGTGTTTACGATGGCAAGAAAAACTCAAGCAGGAACTAACATTCAACAAGTAAGACAACAAAACGCTCAATCTGCTGGTCAAGCAGGTGCTGGTCAATTCGGAACAGAATTTGCTAGCGAAACAAATGCACAAGAAGTAAGACAACAAAATGCTCAAGCAGAGCGTAACAAGTCACAAAACTCTTAATGAGTAAACAAAAACACTCCCTACCTTTTCGTGGTGGGGAGTGTTTTTGTTTACTTTAAGAATTCAATTGAGTCTATTTATAAATAGTTAATAATTATACATAAAAAAACGGACTTTTTCTAAATTTTAAATCACAATAGTTTTAAATTAAAGCTTAAACCGTTATAATAATAAAAAATAGGCATAATTAGCAAACTAAGTAAATTAAAAAGTTAAATATAAAAAATACTATAAATTTTGCTCAGTTGGTGAAATCAACTAGTGTTAACGTAGTAGAAAGGAGAAAGTATGTTCATTCCCAAAGCCGGATCAAAAATACAAATACATAGCTATAAGCATAATGGGAACATTCACCGTGTTTGGGAAGAGACTACATTGCTAAAAGGGACACGTACGGTTGGAATAGGTGGGAATGATCGGACGCTAGTTACTGAATCAGATGGTCGAACATGGATTACACGGGAACCAGCAATTTGTTACTTTCATGCAGATCATTGGTTTAATATTATTGGAATGATCCGACAGGATGGCGTGTATTACTATTGTAACTTAAGTTCTCCATTCGCATGGGATGGCGGTGTATTGAAATATATTGATTATGACTTAGATATTAAAGTTTTTCCGGATATGACTTATAATATTTTGGATGAAGATGAATATGAATTACATAGGAGAGAAATGAATTATCCAGAGGAGATTGATTATATTTTAAAGAAAAATGTAAACGACCTCATACATTGGATTAGACAACGTAAAGGTCCGTTTGCACCAGACTTTGTAGATAATTGGTACGAAAGATTTTTAACATATCGATCCTAGAATGTATTGAGGCTTCCGCTAAGATAGGCGGGAGCCAGCTTTTTATTAAAAAGATTGTGGTAGAAAATAGTAAACCTTTAGGTGCTCATGATTCGTTTTAGCCGAATTAGTGGTCTCTAACTGAAGGGTGGAGTTTTGTTTTGGACAGTATAAAACGGTATTTAAAATTCGTAAGTCCGTATAAGTCAAGGATCTTCATAACCATATTAATTGGTCTTTTAAAATTTGGAATCCCTCTGTTAATGCCGCTCATTTTAAAGTATGTTCTAGATGATATTATCTACAATGATACAATGGCGCATGATCAAAAAATACATGAACTTTTTACAATGATGGGCATAGCATTTCTCATTTTTCTAGTGTTGCGACCTCCAATTGAGTATTATCGCCAATATTATGCACAATGGACAGCTAGTAAGATTTTATATGATATTCGCGATCAGTTATTTGCCCACATTCAAAAATTAAGCTTAAAATATTATTCAAATACAAAAGCCGGAGAAGTTATCTCAAGGGTTATTAACGATGTAGAGCAAACCAAAACCTTTGTTATTACCGGATTAATGAATGTTTGGTTAGATACGATGACCATTTTTATCGCAATGGCCATTATGTTTACAATGAATATAAAGCTTACGTTCATAGCAATTATTCTATTCCCGTTGTATGGGTTTTCCATTAAATATTTTTATGGAAGATTACGTATGTTGACTAGAAAACGATCACAAGCTCTAGCTGAGGTCCAAGGGCATCTCCATGAGCGAGTCCAAGGTGTACCGGTTATTCGTAGTTTTGCATTAGAAGCCTACGAGCAAAAAGAGTTTGACAAACAAAATAAAAATTTTCTCGATAAAGCATTAGAGCATACGAGTTGGAATGCAAAAACATTTGCTGTCGTAAACACAATAACAGATATTGCTCCGTTAATTGTAATTGCATTTGCGGGTTATGAAGTTATTATGGGGAATTTAACTGTAGGTACAATGGTGGCATTTGTTGCCTATATGGATAAACTATACAATCCGTTAAGAAGGCTTGTTAATTCATCAACAACCTTAACGCAATCAATTGCTTCTATGGATCGGATGTTTGAATTTATTGATGAAGAATACGATATTATAGATAAAAGTAATGCAATTGAGCTAAACGAAGTCCGCGGTAATATTAAGTTTGATCATGTAGGTTTTAAATACAACGACGATGAGTCAGAGGTCTTAAAAAATGTTAATTTAAGTGTTGAGTCTGGAGAAACAATTGCATTAGTAGGGATGAGTGGTGGGGGGAAGTCTTCGCTTGTAAGCTTAATCCCACGATTCTACGATGTAACATCAGGGCGTATTTTGCTAGATAATATTGATATCCGTGATTTAAAAGCAAGATCGCTACGCGATAAAATTGGTATGGTGTTACAAGATAACATATTATTTAGTGAATCGGTTAAAATGAATATTTTGATGGGTAATCCTCATGCAACTGATGAAGAGGTTATTCAAGCAGCTAAAGCAGCGAATGCACACGATTTTATTATGGAATTACCTAATGGTTATGATACAAAAGTAGGTGAACGCGGTGTAAAGCTGTCTGGAGGACAAAAACAACGTGTTGCAATCGCCCGGGTCTTTCTAAAGAACCCGCCGATTCTTGTATTAGATGAGGCAACCTCTGCCCTGGATTTAGAAAGTGAACACCTAATACAGGAAGCGTTAGATAAACTGGCAAAAGACCGTACAACCTTTATTGTTGCACATCGCCTTGCAACGATTACACATGCCGATCGAATTGTATTAATTGAGCACGGTGAAATTAAAGAGGTTGGAAGGCATGATGAATTAATGAAATTGAGGGGTAGTTACTATAACTTGTTTAAAGTTCAGCAACTTGATGATATTAATCCAGAAATCGATAAAACAATTATCTTAGGTGGCAAGCATTGAAGCAAATGATAACTTTGTTTCGATGCTTTTTTATTTTTCTTTGATTACTACGATTACAGGATACAGAATAGCCACAAGTGTGCCAAAAAGTGAAGAATGAGGGAACGCAATAAAATCTTGCGCTACCCTCATTCTTCCTCTTTTTCTGTGATATTTACTTCATTATCTTCTTTATGGTAATTCTGAAAACTGTCGATTAATTGATCTAGGTGTTCTAATGTATCGTGATATTCAGTGATGATTGTTAGTAAAGGAAGAACGTGCAGCCAAATTTGTTGCTCGTAATCGTTCTGTTGAGAGTAAAGTTCCATAAAGGCTTTAATAGTTTGATCTTTTTGGTTCGATAGATCAGCTATTAACGAATTTGTTGGATTGGAACGAATTTTACCAATGTACTTAAAAAGTAACTGTTCGTGATAGGTTGTTAAACTATCGATATTTTCTTTAATCATTTGTTGTAAGGAAACAGGTAATTGATGATAATCGTTTTCGAGCTTATGCAGTTTCCGTAATAAGTTTAATGAAATTGATGTGGATATCATCATCTGTCTAAATAAAACAAGTTTCCGTGCTTTTACAAAATGCTTTTTACGGAAATATTGTCGTTCTTCTTTATAAAAAAGATAGAGGTTTTCCATTTTTACGGTTCTTTCTTTTAAGCGATCAATATCATCTTTTAATATTGAATACTCGGATGCATTTGTTAAGCTAACACGAATATATTTGAAGATTTCTTCTGTTATATCAACAATCTTATGGTAAAGCTTTGGTTCGTATTTTGGTGGAATAAACAGCAAGTTTACAATAAAAGATGCGAAAACCCCGATCATGATAGCTGAAAAACGATATAAAGCAAACTGTATAAATGTTTCGCTAGGACTTTCCATTATTGCAACGACTGTTACAATGGCTAATGAGATGGTACTCTCAAGTTTTAAGCGAAGAATAATTGAGATTACAATAATAACAGTTAAACCAATTACAAAAGGATCATGTCCAAACATGATTGAAAATAATATAGCCATGATTGCACCAATCACATTTCCTTGGACTTGTTCAATTATAGATTGGTATGTACGATATATAGATGGTTGAATTGCAAATAAAGCCGCGATTCCAGCAAATGCAGGGGAAGGGATTCCAACTAATTTAGCGACGTAGATTGCTAATGTGACTGCAATCCCTGTCTTAAGTATTCGGGCACCTAGTTTCATATATAGATTCAAAATCCTTTCTCTAAAGGCTATGCGCTTGCGCTTTCTAAACAGTCATAAATGCAACTATACAATGATTTGCTTGGAGGTTCAAGAAAAAATTAGGAAAAATAATGTAAAACACTAATAATATTTTATGTGTATTTAATT
The DNA here is from genome assembly GCF_900240995.1 of Bacillus sp. Marseille-P3661. Lineage (NCBI taxonomy): Bacteria > Bacillati > Bacillota > Bacilli > Caryophanales > Bacillaceae > Bacillus > Bacillus sp. Marseille-P3661. The sequence continues at coordinate 920,412 of NZ_LT965954.1, read as the reverse complement.
AGAAAATCCAAGGTCATTAATATCATTTACAAGTTTTGCTAAATATAATAAACAAAAAAACCTCGTTTGACCATAACGGGTTTACTTGTGAGGTACAAAACGGTAAATTGCAGCCCGAATCAAATTAGCAAATCACATAAACTTCACAGTAAAAAAGGATTAGAGATGCAATATCTCTAATCCCTTTTTACTTTTCATTTTTCCCCGAAACCACCCGTAAGTTGTCTAATTTCATTAGATGCTAAAGAGAGTTTGATATATAAGCGGAGAAATTTCGCTTAATTAGGAAATAGTACTGAAAATAGCTTAAATAGACGGAAAGATTCCGCCTATTTACTCGAAAAACGTAAAAATGGGTACCTTTGCTTTGCTTAATCGGAAAATCTCCGCTTATATACCTCAAACCAAGCTCTATCCTGCTGTTTAACCGAAAAATCTCCGCTTATTATTACTAACTCTGGTTACTCAATTATAATCTACATACTAAATCTCAAAATCAAGCACCCTCCATTATTTATTTCATACCCTGTGATTTACTATGTGAATTAGGAGACGATAAGTTATTAAAATTCGCCAAAATGTTTATAAATCAATAAAAAACGCACTATGAATTATAAAGTGAATTCAAGTGCGCTTTCCTATGTGTTTTACAATGTTTGCACCTCTGAAGTATACCTGTTAGTTTGACCAACGAGGTTTTTTGAATGAAATAATTGCATTAAAAAAAATTATTCTGTTGCAATTGAAGGGTCAGCTTGCTCTTTAGAAGGAACTATTTCTAAGAAATTAGCTTCAGTATTTTCAAGCAATGCAGATACTTCTTTAGCTTCTTCATCTTGGTTGTGTGCTTTTAGCTGCTCAATATAGTTTGTTAATAATTCTTTAACATCTTCAATCCCCTTCTTAGAAAGAGGTTGGATTGAAACAACTGCACCTTTAGCAATACGACGTTGTAATGCATCTTTAGTTAAGCCCATTTCAGGTTGATGTCTTAAGTAAACAGCCCCACCAGTCATACCTGCACAAATCCATGGACCTGGATCGCCAAGAACTAAGCCGCGTCCATTTGTCATATATTCAAAAGCAAAACCTTTAATATTAGCATTTACACCGATTTTTCCGTATTCTTTTTCAGGAATAGGGGTCGTTAAACGGCCGCCAATAATCATATCAGCACCTGATAAGCGAATTCCGGCACGTGCGTCGGCATTACCTTGAACGAATAGAGAACCTTTTTGTGCACCATAACCGAATCCTTTACCAACAGATCCATTATAGTATTGGCCATTTTTACCTTTAGCTTTAAAGATATAAATGCCACCGCCAAATGCAGTTTTACCAATGCCGTCTTGGGCACCGCCTTCTACTTGGATGCTAATGCCCTTAGTATTGTAAGCTCCTAGACCATTACCTGGAATAGATCCGTTTAGGTAACGTAACGATAGTTCTGGTAATTCCTTATAAGAGCCATCTAAACGATTTCGAACGCGATGACAAGATACCCTTCCTCCGAGTACACGTTGCTCTGATGTTATAGATTGGAAATCACGAGATGATAGCAGCTCTTGTGTGTTTATATCAAGGTATTCTGCACCTGCAGCGATAGCAGCAGCAAGTTGTTTTTCCTCAGTAGCTGCAGCAACTTCTTTGTACGCGATTTCTTTGATTTCTAAGGTTTTAATCATTGGTGATAAGTCAAGTTGGTCTTTACCACGTGTTTGTTCAAGTAAATCAGAACGTCCTACGATATCTTGTAGATTTTCAAAACCAAGGGATGCTGTTAATCTCTTTAACTCTTCACCAAATGCAGTGAACATATTCATTAAGCCTTCTACAGATGGCTCATATTTACGTGGAACAAAACGACGTAGGCCGTGCTCTTTCGCTTGTACTTCTGATTCAATTTGTGTTGCGATACCAACGTGACAAGTGTCTAGGTGACAGCCACGGCAAGTTGTACAACCAACTGCAATCATCGAAAGCGTACCGAAACCAACGCGGTTTGCGCCAAGCAGCATCACCTTAATTACATCTTTCGCACTCTTTAAGCCACCGTCTGCCCAAAGTTCAACCTTATGGCGCATTCCAGCTTCAATTAATGCATTGTGTGCTGCTTTAACACCTATTTCAGCAGGTAATCCTACATTTTGTAATGCATGGATACGAGCAGCACCTGTACCACCATCAAATCCACTAAGGTTAATAATGTCAGCACCTGCTTTTGCTATACCAACAGCAATTGTACCAATGTTAGGTACGATCGGAACTTTTACAATAACCTTTGCTTGATCATTTGCTGTTTTTAACTCAGTAACCATTTGCTCTAAATCTTCAATAGAATAAATGTCATGGTTATTGGATGGTGAAATTAAGTCAGAACCGATTGTTGCGTTACGTGCTTCAGCAATTTTCGCTGTTACTTTAGAACCAGGTAAGTGACCACCTTCACCAGGCTTTGCACCTTGACCAATTTTAATTTCTAATAAGTTAGAAGAGTTTAATAGCTCAGCATTAACACCAAAACGACCTGATGCAACTTGTTGTCCACGAGTCTTTGGATATTTACCAAGCATGTCTTTGATTTCTCCGCCCTCACCATTTAAGCTAATCATATTTAATCTGTCAGCAGCTTCAGCATAAGAGCGGAACGCAATTTCATTTTGAGAACCGAATGACATCGAACTGATGATAAATGGTAAATCATGATCTTTAATTCCGATCTTTACTTTGCTTGGATCAACTGGGGTAGAAGACACTTTTAAATCTGCAAAATGACGGATAGTTGTTGGGTTAGTCGTTTCTAACTCGTCTAGTTTTTCACGGTACGCATCATAAGAGCCAGAGCGAGCAACTTCTCCAACTGCCTTCCAAATACGTGGTAATACATGGAATGTTTTACCGGGTTTTGACTTTTCGTCAATATAATCATTATGCCTAGCTTGGCTGTCTGCCTTCAGTGAATCAAAATTATAACTGATTTCATTTGAACCTAGGAAGTTTACAACTTTCAAGATGCTAGCAAGATCTTCATGTAAACCTATTGCAGAGAATAGTCTGTCGTAGCCGCGTAACTCATGGATACCGATTGTTGAAATAACTTTTTCAAGACCTTTGGTTAGTGCACTAAATAGGTTTTTAACAGGTGTATTATCTTCAGATGCAACAGTAGAGAACATTAAATATGGACTAATGGCATCTGCACCTAAACCAAATGCAAGAATAAGGTCATGTAATGAGCGTATTGCACCAGAACGAATTACCAATGAAGCTTCACGGCGGATATTTTTAGCAACTAATGCTTGATCCACTGCAGATATAAGAAGGTGTGGGTCTAACCATAATTCTCCATTTTGATGTGCTTTAGCATCATCTAAAACAATTAATGCTGCTCCATTATTAATTGCTTCCTCTGCCTCATTACCTAAACGTTCTAAAGCTTGAGATACAGTTTCCTCTTCAGTAAATGTAGCTGAAATTATTTTTACAAGTCCTTTTTTACCAAAATTTTCAATCAGTTGATTGTAGGAAGGATGGTCTAATTCAGTTGAAAGACTAACTGCAACTTGACCTTCTAGTAAAATAGGAGAAAATAATTCTACTACATTGAAACTCGCTTCATTTTTAAATAAAGAAGGACGTTTTCCAATAACTGTACGAGTTGAGAAATGTTCAGTTTCACGGTCACGGTCAATAGCAGGGTTTGTAACTACAGCAACACTTTCTTTAATAAAGTCAGCAATGTTTTTTCGATTAGTTTGAATTGCGGCAAGCGGTGCGTCATGACCTAAAGAACGAATTGGTTCTGCACCTTTTTCAGCCATTTGTTCAATTAATTGAATATGCTCGCGATCCCAACCAAACGCTGAATATTGGCCATCTGTAACCTTTGCAAGAACCGGAGCAACTAGACTTGCATCGTATTTAGGTGATGCTAACCGAGCGCTCGCTTTTTTTATATTTAAGCGTTGACTCATTCTCTTATAAACTTCTTCCTGATATTCATGATGATAGAATACTTGAATATCACCATTTTCGTCCCATTTTAAGCCTACTTTTTCACCAGGTGAAAAAGGTTTTGGTTCTGCAACGTATTCGCTTGAAGTTAAAATCCCAGGTTCTGAAGCGAAGATGTAAGATGTTTCAGTTTGTACCATCCAAAGTGGACGTAAGCCTAATGCATCAAGACTGAAAACAGCTTCGTCTGCATAGCGGGAAATAATACCTGCTGGACCCTGTGCAAAGTGTCCCCATGCTTCACGAATATAAGTATATAAATCCTGTAAATGAGATGGATAAGCTTTAATTTCATTAATAATTGGCGGGAATAAAATATCTAATGCTTCAAATAAGCTAAAACCGTCTCTTGAAATAAAAGTATGAATTGTGCGGTCCAAGTCTTGTGAATCACTTCCGCCATCTGTTAAAGGTACATTAACCATCTCTGCTTCATCGCGGAGTTTTGAGATTGTATTGATCTCTCCGTTATGACCCAAAACAGCAAATGGTTGAACACGAAAGAAGTTGGATAATGTGTTCGTTGAATATCGATTATGTCCTAACGTCATTGTTGAAGAAACGAGTGGGTTTGCTAAGTCATGATAAAATTTTGGTAAGATATCACCAGCACCTAATACTTTGTAAACAGCGTGGTGATTACTAAGAGATGCTACATGAACAGGGTAGTTGTTTTCCATTTCAATGATTAGCTCAAATAAAGCTTGTGCTAGATTAACAGAGTTATTTTGTGGTAATAGAGCAAATTGCCAAAAAACGGGTTCTTGCTGAATTGCAATGGGACCTAGGGCGGATGAGGATGTGACTTGATCTGTTTCGAATACTAGATCAAAAGAATCCTTTGCTAATAATGCTTTAATGTTATCTTTAATTTCTTTTGCATTTCCGTCACGACTAATAAACACATGTCCAACAACAAAATCTTGGCGATCTACAATTGTTGAATCAAGATCTGCGTTTGCCAATTTTTCCTTCCATAATGCACGAGGGATATCAATGTGTACACCTACACCATCACCTTCGCCATTGATGAAGCCTGCGCGATGGTTCATTGTACATAAAGCGTCGATAACTAAATCAATATTTGTTTTTGTTGGGATTCGGCGCTTTTCAATACATGATACAATCCCGCAGGCATCATGCTCTGAGTTGTAAAATTCTCTAAATAAAGCAGGACTCCAATTTTTTTTCATTATATTTGGCCTATTATGGCCTTCACCTCCAATGAGATTTAGTACGGATTGAAATATGAAATTATAAACTTTAAGAGTTTTCTAAAACTTCAGATTTCCAGAATCGTAGTTCTAATCATAGCACGCGATATACATAAAATCAATTCTATTATTGATGCAAATATTCGATGAAAGTAATCTAAAAATGGTATCTGTGGTCACCGGAACCCTTGTCCTGTAAGCGTTTTCACTAAAAGATAAAAGAAAGGCCAGGTATGGACTTTTATACCTGGCTTTTGAATATATTGTATATTTATTCATTTTTTATTGATAAAAATGCATGTTCAACAGCTGCTAATGTTTGGTTAATATCTTCTTCTGTATGTGCGATTGTTAAAAACCATGCTTCATATTTGGACGGGGCAAGGTTAATTCCTTTGTTTAACATTAATTTAAAAAACTTAGCGAACATTTCTCCATCTGTAGATTCGGCCTGCTGATAATTTTCAATTTTTTCATTAGAGAAATAAATGGTTAATGCTCCTTTAAGACGGTTAATTGTAATCGGAATGTTATAGGCTTTAGCACGGTCTAAAATACCGTCCTCAAGTTTTTTGCCTAATTCCGCTAACTTGTCGTAAATACCATCTTTTTGTAATACTTCTAAACATGCTATTCCTGCTGATATTGAAGCAGGATTTCCGGCCATTGTTCCTGCCTGGTATGCCGGTCCTAACGGTGCAACTTGCTCCATAATTTCTTTCTTGCCGCCATATGCACCAATAGGAAGTCCGCCACCAATAATTTTGCCTAAAGCAGTAATATCAGGTTCCACGCCTAATAAGTTTTGTGCGCCTCCATACATAAAACGGAACGCTGTTATGACTTCATCATATATAACTAGTGCATTATGATGATGGGCTAACTCATTTACTTTTTCTAAAAATCCAGGTTTCGGCTCTACAATCCCAAAGTTTCCAACAATCGGTTCCACTAATACTGCTGCAATTTCATTTCCCCATTTTTGTAAAGCTTCTTGTAAGGGTTCGATTTCGTTAAACGGAACAGTAATGACTTCTTGGGCAATGCTTTTCGGTACACCAGCAGAATCAGGTGTTCCTAGTGTAGACGGGCCTGATCCAGCGGCAACAAGTACAAGGTCAGAGTGTCCGTGATAGCAGCCTGCAAATTTAATAATTTTATCTTTTTTTGTATAAGCGCGTGCAACACGAATCGTTGTCATTACTGCCTCAGTACCTGAATTAACAAAGCGAATTTTTTCCATTGATGGGATTGCTTCTTTAAGCATTTTTGCAAACTTAATTTCAAGTGCAGTTGGCGTTCCATATAATACACCGTTTTCAGCTGCCGTCATAATTGCTTTGGTTATATGTGGGTGGGCATGACCAGTTATAATCGGACCATATGCCGCAAGATAATCTATGTATTTGTTGCCGTCGACATCCCAGAAATAAGCCCCTTTTGCATGTTCCATAAACACCGGAGCCCCGCCCCCGACAGCCTTGTAAGCACGTGACGGGCTGTTTACACCACCTACAATATGCTGTTGGGCTTCAGTATATAATTCTTCTGATTTTTCGAAGTTCATGATTTTTTCCTCCCAAAATAATCTCATTGTATATCTTATCAAACTTATACAACAAAAAAACCTTCTAAAAATTTTTAACTAGTATAGTTTAAACCTCGATGTACAGTTTCTGTCAGATAATAGAATCCTTTTATTTGAGTATATACATGATATTTGTGTGCTGCTATATAATTAGGTAGACTAGGCTAGTGAAGACCGGCACTATGGAGGGAAAAAATATGGATTACATCATTGATGTAGAAAATCTGAGAAAAGAATTCAAAGCATATTCAAGTCGTGAAGGGCTGAAAGGGGCATTTCGGGATTTACTTAATCGTCAGTATAAAATTGTACCTGCAGTTGAAGATATTACACTAAAGATAAAGCCTGGAGAGATGGTAGGTTATATTGGGGAAAATGGCGCGGGGAAATCTACAACAATAAAAATGTTGACAGGAATTCTTCAACCAACTAAAGGTAAAGTAATTGTAAATGGTATGAATCCGCATAAAGAGAGAGAACGATTTACTCAAACAATTGGGGTTGTTTTTGGACAGAGATCCCAATTATGGTGGGACATTGCTGTTCAAGAATCGTTTCGTCTATTAAAAAAGGTATATAGAGTTTCTGACCAAGCTTTCGATGATCATATGAATCATGTGATTGCAACGTTAGATATTGGACCATTATTAGATAAACCTGTACGAAAATTATCGCTTGGTCAACGGATGCGCTGTGAGCTAGCGGCTGCATTAATACATAATCCACCATTGCTTTTTTTAGATGAGCCTACGATTGGTTTAGATGTATTGGTTAAGTTGAAAATTAGAGAATTTTTAAAAGAGATTAATGAAAAGTATCAAACAACAATTCTATTAACAACTCATGACTTAACGGATATTGAGGCACTATGTGAACGAGTTGTTATGCTAGATGAAGGTAAAATTATATATGATGGAAGTTTAGTTGATCTTCGTTCAAATTGGGGAGAGGGAAAGCAAATTCAATTTCAATTTAGCTCACCTATAGCAAATGAGGGAGGGTTATTACAGTTAACAAGCGGTTTAAACGTGCAGTGGCAAAAAGGAAAAAATGAAAATTTTTGGATTGCGAATGTAAGTGATGAGAAAGAGATAGTTTCTTCGTTAATAAGTAATGTTGTATCACAACATAAAATAAATGATATTAAAATTAATGAAATTTCAACTGAGGAAATTATTCGTAATATTTATGAGCGTGGTATGGGTAAATCTTCTTAATTTATTTTAAAAGTAATTAGAACAGCATGTAGGAAGGAATGTGTATAGTGGCAAAATATATAGAAATGATCCGAATTCGTTTCTTAATGATGCTCGCTTATCGAACGAATTATTACAGCGGTATTTTAATTTATAGTATCAATATTGGAGCTTATTATTTCTTATGGAATGCCATCTATGGTGGCAAGGAATCAATTGAAGGTTTATCAATCGTGCAAATGGTAACGTATATAGCAATCGCGTGGATGGCGCGTGCATTTTATTTTAATAATATAGATCGAGAAATTGCAGACGAAATAAAGGAAGGTAAAGTAGCAGTTGAAATGATCCGGCCCTATAACTACTTAGGTATGAAAACGATGCAAGGTCTTGGTGAAGGTATTTTTCGACTGTTGTTTTTTTCGTTACCAGGAATGGTCATTGTAGGTTTTATTTTCCCACTTGAATTTTCAGGTAGTCTCCATATTTGGGGTTATTTTGCAATTTCTATTCTATTAAGCTTTATTATAAATTCTCAAATAAATCTATTAACTGGACTAATGACATTTTTTATCTTTAATATAGCAGGTTTACTTCGAGCGAAACGGGTGGTTATTGACTTATTCTCAGGATTGCTGCTGCCGATTAGCTTTTATCCCGAAGTAGCACAAAAAGTAATGGCATTTTTTCCTTTCCAAGCAATTAGTTATATTCCAAGTATGATTTTTACAGAAGGTTTTACAGGTGGAGAAATTACACATGCAATCCTTTTTCAAGTAGTTTGGGCCATTGTGTTATTCTTACCGATACAAGTTATATGGATTGTAGCAAGGAAAAAGCTCGTTGTGCAAGGAGGTTAGGTGAGGGTGTTTTATGTATCGATGTTTTTTCAATATATGGGTCAATATATGAAAACTAGACTTGAATACCGAGCTGATATGATAGTTGAAATTATGTCTGATCTTTTGTTTCAATTTGTTAACTTGGTATTCATATTAGTTGTATTTGGGCATACGCAATTTTTGAGTGGATGGAACCGGGATGAAATCATTTTTATTTATGGCTTTTTTCTTGTGCCATTTGCGATGTTTGGAGCTTTTTTTAATATATGGGATTTTAATGAGAGGTATATCGTTAAAGGTGAGATGGATCGTATTTTAACGAGACCCATTCATAGTTTGTTCCAAATAATATTAGAACGAATGGAGCTTGAATCGCTTTTTGGTATTGTTACTGGTTTAATCATTATGTTTTATGCTGGCGGTAATTTAGGGTTATCATTACATTGGTATGATCCACTAATTTTTGTTTTGATGGTCCTTGGCGGTACGCTCGTTTACGCTGGAATATTTGTTTCGTTAGCTACGATTGGTTTTTGGTCAGATGCCAGAACATCAATCATGCCCATGATGTATAATATTGGTAACTACGGCCGATACCCAGTTGATATTTATAATCATGTGATTCGATTTGTACTTACATGGATTTTGCCGTTTGCATTTGTAGGTGTATATCCGTCGGCGTATTTTTTGGGACGGTCTGAATGGTATGTTTATGCTTTTCTTACACCTATTATGGGGATTGTATTTTTTATGCTTTCAATTTGGCTATGGAATAAGGGGGTTACAAAGTATCGCGGGGCAGGTAATTAGTAAATTATAGCTGTATTAAAAATAATGTTCATATTTCTATTCTCCACCTGCTCGTCATACATTTTATATTAGGGTGGTGAAAAGAATATGATGTTGTATTTAGGGATTGCCGGTATTACAACAATAATTTACAAAAGCTTGCAGTGGGTATGGTCAAGCCATCTTGAAAGAGAGCGTGGTCAATATTTAACGTTTGAAAATTTTTTGCTGCTAATTCTTACATATGTTATTTTAGTTACAGGTTTCGGTTGTATATATGCAATAATGCAATATTCCGGTATGGGGATAATTATAGAAAATGGAGAGCAGGTTCAAGCTCCGTTTTTGGAGCTATTAGAAACAACAACATATTTTAGTGCGGTAACATTATTTTCTGTAGGCTATGGTGATATTGTTCCGTTAGGGATGGGCAGATGGATTGCTATTTTCGAAGCCCTAATTGGTTATATATTACCTGCTGCCTTTGTAATGAGAACTGTTATTTATTTTGAAGATTCTCTTTTAAAAAAGGATTTACAACGATTTATAAATAGGAGGAGATAAGTTTATGACAATAGAGGTTGGTCAAAAGGCTCCGGAATTTTCCTTGGAAGCAAGCAATGGTGAGATCGTTAAGTTAGCAGATTTTCGCGGGAAGTTTGTTGTTCTTTATTTTTATCCGAAAGATATGACACCAGGTTGTACAACGGAGGCGTGTGATTTCCGTGATCAACATGCAAATTTTGCAGATATAAATGCAGTAATACTAGGAGTTAGCCCCGATCCCCTAAATCGACATCAAAAATTTATAGAAAAGCATGAACTGCCATTTTTACTTTTAGCTGATGTAAATAACGAAGCTGCTGAGGCATATGGGGTTTGGAAACTGAAGAAAAACTTTGGGAAGGAATATATGGGAATTGAACGTTCTACTTTCATTATTGATCAAGATGGAAATCTTGTTAAAGAGTGGCGTAAAGTGAAAGTAAAGGGACATGTCGAAGAGGCGCTACAATATATAAAAGAAAACTTGTCATAAATATGTGTTTTAATGGACAACCCTATTCTCTGTTTGATTGTTAAAAAGTAAATAGGGGCCTATTTTTACATATAGAGGGCGATAACCTATACATCTAAAGCTAGATATTCGTATATTGTAGTGTAGGGCATACCTCCTCAGATGATAGCGTGAACTATGGTGCGGGATTTCTATCCCGCATTTTTTTGTAATTTAAGAACGTTTAACTTTAGTAAAGAATAAAAGTAAAGTTCAACAGTTAGTTATCGCTTTTCCATTATTTTGATTAACAGTATAATAGAAAACAGGAGGGGATTGTTTGAAAATACTGACAACTTTTCGAGTGAAATCAATTATTAAGGATAAATTAATTAAAACCTATAAGAATACAGAGTTCACCTTTCATGCATCTATGAAAGATGCAATAGAGGATTTAAAAAATGCTGAAGTATTGATTACGTATGGAGAAGACCTAAATGATGAAATAATTGATAGTGCACAAAAGTTGAAGTGGATTATGGTATTATCAGCAGGAATTGAAAAGCTGCCGTTTGAAGCAATCAAACGCAAAGGAATTTTAGTAACAAATGCAAAAGGTATACATAAAACACCCATGGCTGAATATACAATCAGTATGATGCTACAGGTTGCACGAAATACAAAAAAAATTATTGAAAATGAGCAGCATAGAAATTGGGACCGTTCAGTAAAAATGGTGGAACTCGCTGAAAAAACTATAACTATTCTTGGTACGGGTGCAATTGGGAGTGAAATTGCACGGCTAGCAAAAGCATTTAGAATGAATGTCTTGGGAATTAATCGTAGTGGGAAGTTGCCTGAGTTTTTTGATGAAGTTTTTACATTGGATAAATCGGTTAAAGCATTTGAAAATAGTGATTTTATTGTATCTGTCCTTCCTAGCACATCAGAAACACAGCAATTATTCACAAGAGACCTCTTTAAGTTAATGAAAAAACAACCGATCTTTATTAACATTGGTCGAGGAGACGTTGTAGAAGAGAGTGTATTATTAGAAATGCTGCAAACTGGGAATATAAGTCATGCGGTACTTGATGTATTCGAAAAGGAACCACTAGCAGAAAGTCATCCCTTTTGGAAATTGGAAAATGTGACGGTTACGCCTCATATATCAGGTTTATCTTCTCATTATCAACCCCGTGGCTTTGAGATTTTTGAATATTATTTACAACAGTATATTTCAGGAAACAAACAATATAAAAATATAATTGATCTAGATAGGGGGTATTAACTGATGAAAATCTATACAAAAACTGGGGATAATGGAACAACATCTTTAGTTTATGGATCACGTGTTTCGAAGACAGACGCTCGTGTAGAGGCATATGGTACTTGCGATGAAGCGAATTCAATGATTGGATTGGGTTTAAGTTATCTTAATCAAGAAACGTTTGAAGGTAAAGATGAATTTATGAAAGCCTTCCATCGTGTTCAAACAAATTTATTTCATGTTGGAGCAGAATTAGCTACGCCTGCAGACAAGGAAGTAAAGTGGACTGTTTCAGAAGATGATATATCACAACTGGAAACATATATTGATTTATGGGATGGAAAAATTCCTTCACTAGATAACTTTATCTTACCCGGCGGACATCCGTCTTCCGCAGCTTTGCATGTAGCCAGAACTGTTGTGCGTCGTGCAGAAAGAAAAGCAGTATCAATTGGCGGATCTGTAAATCCATTAGTTAACAGCTATTTAAATCGTTTATCCGACTTCCTATTCGTAGCAGCTAGATATTTGAATTTTATTTTTAATGTTGAAGATGTAAAACTTCACCAATAAGAAATCTGCATTAAATAAAATAGCATATATACACTATTACAAAGGTGTATTAGACTTTATTGACAATTTGTACTTTACAATATACAATGGTTATAAGATTATAAATATTATAAAGTAATAATATATATTTAAGGAGTGAGGTGCATGGCGATGTCAGAGGAACGTATTGTAGAGGCGATGGAAACATTAAAAAATTCAGGGGTTCGAATTACTCCGCAACGTCATGCCATTTTGGAGTATTTACTTAATGCCATGTCACATCCTACTGCAGATGAAATATACAAAGCGCTTGAGGGTAAGTTTCCTAATATGAGTGTTGCAACGGTCTATAATAATCTGCGTGTATTCAAAGAAACAGGGTTAGTTCGAGAGCTAACTTATGGAGATTCCTCAAGTCGATTTGACTGTGATATTTCTGATCATTACCATATTATCTGTGAAGAGTGTGGTAAAATTGTTGACTTTCTTTATCCCGGATTGGATGAGGTTGAAACACTTGCGAAACATGTGACTGGATTTGAAGTAAGTCATCACAGAATGGAAGTATATGGAACATGTCCGGAGTGTAAAGTGAATAAACACTAAGAGCTGAGAGGAATGTCCTTTCAGCTTTTTTATAGGAACTTTAGTATATTTTCTAAGAATGTAATATAGGAAAGTATAATTAAGGATAAATGAAAAAACACGTAATTTGCTATTGGCAAGTTGCGTGTTTTTTAATAGGTATGTTTTTAATTGGTTAATTTAGTATTAGCTTTTGTTAGTTTTTGAATTATATTTTTCGTCAAATTCTAATCCTTCTAGATTCGGATCTAATGTTAGTGGTTCTCGACAATACATACATAAATCTACTCTGCCTAATATTTTCGTTGTTTTACCACATGTCGGACACTTTACCTGGACCGTTTTAGTTGAAAGCATCCCAATCCAGAAATAAACAATGGTACTAGCGATAATAAATAAGAAACCAAGCAGCATGAAAATTGTCATAACCCATACGTTTGCTTTGAATATAATACCAACATACATTACGGCTATGCCGATAAAGATTAAACTTAGTGCGAATGTACGTATCTTATTTATTTTACTAGAATATTTTAAACTCATTATCATTTCCCTCCTAAAAGAAAATTATAGCATACATAAATAATAAATGAACAATTCATTTATGTCGAAAAAAGGTATTAAGGCGTTTTTGTAGAAATCATTATCTAGCCTATTTAATGGAGGATATCGTTATGGAAGATTTATTGAGGCCTATTTATCAGGAAAAAGCTAGTCATAAAGATACACTAGGGATTTTGTTGGTGGAAAAAGTCAAAGTTAATAGTTCGCTTACGGAACAATTTGATGCCATATTAATTGTTTTAAAGAAGAATACAGAATCAATAGAGAATCCGTATTTTGTTAAACATTATAATTTTGATGATAAAAAGGCCGCATTACATATAATAGATGAAAGAAAATTTCAGTCGTGGTTAACAAGTGGGACAAACCAACGACTCATAGCATGGGTGCTGCAAGGTAAAATATTGTTTGAGAGAAATGAATATATTGATGAATTAAGAACGCTGCTTCATGAGTTTCCGATTAATATACGAAAGAAAAAGATTGGAATCGAATTTTCTAAACTTATTTCTAGTTTTTCAGCTGGGCGAGACCTTTACGACTCTAAACAATTTTTAGATGCTTATAGTCAAATGATAAAATCGCTTCATTTTTTAGCTAGACTATCGGTAATAGAACATGGTTTTTATCCCGAGGTAACTGTTTGGAATCAGTTAAAACATATTGAACCGGAAGTTTACAAATTATATTTAGAATTGGTTGATAGTAAAGAACCTATTGAGAAACGAGTAGAATTATTATTATTGGCAAGTGAATTTGCAATTAGCTCAAGGACCAAGGTAGGAAGTAGCTTTTTAATTGAGGTTATGAAGGCTAAGAATAGCGATTGGACAATAGATGAATTACAAAATGACGAACAATTGCAAGATTATGTTTTTGATTTACCTTTATTGTTACAATACTTAGTGAATAAAAATATAATTGAAATTATTAGTGAAAAAACAAAGGGAAATCATGTTTACCAACGAAAATACATTGCTCGATAAAATAAATTGTTTTATGTTGACACTTAGTTTGTATTCATGGTATATTAAAAACCGTCGCTGCTAGATCAGTAGTGACGGTTTGAAAAAGTGTTGACAACAAGTCGGTGAAATGTTATGATTGAAAAGTCGCTGAAAATGAAATGCGACCTCAGATCACAACAAATAGAATCAACTATCTTCGGAATTTTTAATAATAAAACAAAAGAACTTGTTGACTTCTACGAATAACTTGTGATAATATATTACTTGTCACTAAAATAGAATGATCTTTGAAAACTAAACAAAATGTCAAGCGTGCAAAACAAGTTGAACTTTGTTCAACAACCAAGTCAGTTTATTAGTTTGAGCAATCAAACCCTTTTCGGAGAGTTTGATCCTGGCTCAGGACGAACGCTGGCGGCGTGCCTAATACATGCAAGTCGAGCGGATGATGAGGAGCTTGCTCCTCTGATTCAGCGGCGGACGGGTGAGTAACACGTGGGCAACCTGCCTGTAAGACTGGGATAACTTCGGGAAACCGGAGCTAATACCGGATAATCTCTTAAACCACATGGTTTAAGAATAAAAGATGGTTTCGGCTATCACTTACAGATGGGCCCGCGGCGCATTAGCTAGTTGGTGAGGTAACGGCTCACCAAGGCGACGATGCGTAGCCGACCTGAGAGGGTGATCGGCCACACTNAACCACATGGTTTAAGAATAAAAGATGGTTTCGGCTATCACTTACAGATGGGCCCGCGGCGCATTAGCTAGTTGGTGAGGTAACGGCTCACCAAGGCGACGATGCGTAGCCGACCTGAGAGGGTGATCGGCCACACTGGGACTGAGACACGGCCCAGACTCCTACGGGAGGCAGCAGTAGGGAATCTTCCGCAATGGACGAAAGTCTGACGGAGCAACGCCGCGTGAGCGATGAAGGCCTTCGGGTCGTAAAGCTCTGTTGTTAGGGAAGAACACGTACCAGTTAACTGCTGGTACCTTGACGGTACCTAACCAGAAAGCCACGGCTAACTACGTGCCAGCAGCCGCGGTAATACGTAGGTGGCAAGCGTTGTCCGGAATTATTGGGCGTAAAGCGCGCGCAGGCGGTTTCTTAAGTCTGATGTGAAAGCCCCCGGCTCAACCGGGGAGGGTCATTGGAAACTGGGAAACTTGAGTGCAGAAGAGGAGAGTGGAATTCCACGTGTAGCGGTGAAATGCGTAGAGATGTGGAGGAACACCAGTGGCGAAGGCGACTCTCTGGTCTGTAACTGACGCTGAGGCGCGAAAGCGTGGGGAGCGAACAGGATTAGATACCCTGGTAGTCCACGCCGTAAACGATGAGTGCTAAGTGTTGGAGGGTTTCCGCCCTTCAGTGCTGCAGCTAACGCATTAAGCACTCCGCCTGGGGAGTACGGTCGCAAGACTGAAACTCAAAGGAATTGACGGGGGCCCGCACAAGCGGTGGAGCATGTGGTTTAATTCGAAGCAACGCGAAGAACCTTACCAGGTCTTGACATCCTCTGCTACTTCTAGAGATAGAAGGTTCCCCTTCGGGGGACAGAGTGACAGGTGGTGCATGGTTGTCGTCAGCTCGTGTCGTGAGATGTTGGGTTAAGTCCCGCAACGAGCGCAACCCTTGTCCTTAGTTGCCAGCATTCAGTTGGGCACTCTAAGGAGACTGCCGGTGACAAACCGGAGGAAGGTGGGGATGACGTCAAATCATCATGCCCCTTATGACCTGGGCTACACACGTGCTACAATGGATGGTACAAAGGGTTGCGAGACCGCGAGGTTGAGCCAATCCCATAAAGCCATTCTCAGTTCGGATTGTAGGCTGCAACTCGCCTACATGAAGCTGGAATCGCTAGTAATCGCGGATCAGCATGCCGCGGTGAATACGTTCCCGGGCCTTGTACACACCGCCCGTCACACCACGAGAGTTTGTAACACCCGAAGTCGGTGGGGTAACCTTTTGGAGCCAGCCGCCTAAGGTGGGACAGATGATTGGGGTGAAGTCGTAACAAGGTAGCCGTATCGGAAGGTGCGGCTGGATCACCTCCTTTCTAAGGAAGATTTACATGAGCACCATGGGGTGCAACTCGCGCTTAGACATTTTGTTTAGTTTTGAGAGAGCATTCTCTCAACAAATGAATATTTTAGCTACCGCTAAAATAATTGCGCTTGCGTCTACAAGTGGATTCGAAGAAGTCGGATTCCTCAGCGCAAGGCAGCATGAAGTAGCTCACTGATGATTATTCACGATGTGATTGAAGTCAGTAGCTTTGTTCTTTGAAAACTAGATAGCAATAACATTCATATTTACTGTAGAAAAGTTCTTATTAAAATCTTGATGATTAAGATCATCTTAGGTTAAGTGAATAAGGGCGCACGGTGAATGCCTTGGCACTAGGAGCCGATGAAGGACGGGACTAACACCGATATGCTTCGGGGAGCTGTAAGTAAGCTTTGATCCGGAGATTTCCGAATGGGGAAACCCACTGTTCGTAATGGAACAGGATCTATACCTGAATACATAGGGTATTGAAGGCAGACCCGGGGAACTGAAACATCTAAGTACCCGGAGGAAGAGAAAGCAAACGCGATTTCCTGAGTAGCGGCGAGCGAAACGGAAGAAGCCCAAACCAAGAGGCTTGCCTCTTGGGGTTGTAGGACACTCTATACGGAGTTACAAAGGAACGAAGTAGGTGAAGTGGTTTGGAAAGACCAGCCGAAGAAGGTAACAGCCCTGTAGCTGAAACTTCGTTCTCTCTTGAGTGGATCCTGAGTACGGCGGGACACGTGAAATCCCGTCGGAAGCTGGGAGGACCATCTCCCAAGGCTAAATACTCCCTAGTGACCGATAGTGAACCAGTACCGTGAGGGAAAGGTGAAAAGCACCCCGGAAGGGGAGTGAAAGAGATCCTGAAACCGTGTGCCTACAAGTAGTTGGAGCCCATTTATGGGTGACAGCGTGCCTTTTGTAGAATGAACCGGCGAGTTACGATCCCGTGCAAGGTTAAGTCGAAGAGACGGAGCCGCAGCGAAAGCGAGTCTGAATAGGGCGATTGTAGTACGTGGTCGTAGACCCGAAACCAGGTGATCTACCCATGTCCAGGGTGAAGTCCAGGTAACACTGGATGGAGGCCCGAACCCACGCACGTTGAAAAGTGCGGGGATGAGGTGTGGGTAGCGGAGAAATTCCAATCGAACTTGGAGATAGCTGGTTCTCCCCGAAATAGCTTTAGGGCTAGCCTTAAGGTAAGAGTCTTGGAGGTAGAGCACTGATTGGACTAGGGGCCCCCATCGGGTTACCGAATTCAGTCAAACTCCGAATGCCAAAGACTTATCCTTAGGAGTCAGACTACGAGTGATAAGGTCCGTGGTCAAGAGGGAAACAGCCCAGATCACCAGCTAAGGTCCCAAAGTATACGTTAAGTGGCAAAGGATGTGGAGTTGCTTAGACAACCAGGATGTTGGCTTAGAAGCAGCCACCATTTAAAGAGTGCGTAATAGCTCACTGGTCGAGTGACTCTGCGCCGAAAATGTAACGGGGCTAAACGTATCACCGAAGCTGTGGATTGACACTTACGTGTCAGTGGTAGGGGAGCGTTCTAAGGGCTTTGAAGCTAGACCGGAAGGACTAGTGGAGCGCTTAGAAGTGAGAATGCCGGTGTGAGTAGCGAAAAGACAAGTGAGAATCTTGTCCATCGAAAGCCTAAGGTTTCCTGAGGAAGGCTCGTCCGCTCAGGGTTAGTCGGGACCTAAGCCGAGGCCGAAAGGCGTAGGCGATGGCCAACAGGTTGATATTCCTGTACCACCTCTTTACCGTTTGAGCAATGGAGGGACGCAGGAGGATAGGGTAAGCGCGCTGTTGGATATGCGCGTCCAAGCAGTTAGGCTGGTAAGTAGGCAAATCCGCTTACCACATAAGCTGAGCTGTGATGGCGAGGGAAATATAGTACCGAAGTTCCTGATTCCACACTGCCAAGAAAAGCTTCTAGCGAGGTAGAAGGTGCCCGTACCGCAAACCGACACAGGTAGGCGAGGAGAGAATCCTAAGATGCGCGAGAGAACTCTCGTTAAGGAACTCGGCAAAATGACCCCGTAACTTCGGGAGAAGGGGTGCTCTGATAGCGTGCAAGCGCGAGAGAGCCGCAGTGAATAGGCCCAAGCGACTGTTTAGCAAAAACACAGGTCTCTGCGAAGCCGCAAGGCGAAGTATAGGGGCTGACACCTGCCCGGTGCTGGAAGGTTAAGAGGAGAGGTTATCCTTTTCGGAGAAGCTTTGAATCGAAGCCCCAGTAAACGGCGGCCGTAACTATAACGGTCCTAAGGTAGCGAAATTCCTTGTCAGGTAAGTTCTGACCCGCACGAAAGGTGTAACGATTTGGGCACTGTCTCAACGAGAGACTCGGTGAAATCATAGTACCTGTGAAGATGCAGGTTACCCGCGACAGGACGGAAAGACCCCGTGGAGCTTTACTGCAACCTGATATTGAATTTTGGTACAGCTTGTACAGGATAGGTAGGAGCCTGAGAAGCCGGAGCGCCAGCTTCGGTGGAGGCATCGGTGGGATACTACCCTGGCTGTATTGAAATTCTAACCCGCGCCCCTGATCGGGGCGGGAGACAGTGTCAGGTGGGCAGTTTGACTGGGGCGGTCGCCTCCTAAAGAGTAACGGAGGCGCCCAAAGGTTCCCTCAGAATGGTTGGAAATCATTCGTAGAGTGTAAAGGCACAAGGGAGCTTGACTGCGAGACCTACAAGTCGAGCAGGGACGAAAGTCGGGCTTAGTGATCCGGTGGTTCCGCATGGAAGGGCCATCGCTCAACGGATAAAAGCTACCCCGGGGATAACAGGCTTATCTCCCCCAAGAGTCCACATCGACGGGGAGGTTTGGCACCTCGATGTCGGCTCATCGCATCCTGGGGCTGTAGTCGGTCCCAAGGGTTGGGCTGTTCGCCCATTAAAGCGGTACGCGAGCTGGGTTCAGAACGTCGTGAGACAGTTCGGTCCCTATCCGTCGTGGGCGTCGGAAATTTGAGAGGAGCTGTCCTTAGTACGAGAGGACCGGGATGGACACACCGCTGGTGTACCAGTTGTTCTGCCAAGAGCATCGCTGGGTAGCTATGTGTGGACGGGATAAGTGCTGAAAGCATCTAAGCATGAAGCCCCCCTCAAGATGAGATTTCCCATTACTATAAGTAAGTAAGATCCCTCAGAGATGATGAGGTAGATAGGTTCGAGGTGGAAGCATGGCGACATGTGGAGCTGACGAATACTAATCGATCGAGGACTTAACCAAGTAGAAATCCTGAAACGACTGTTCAGACTCGAAGAACATTTGATCTCGAGAGTCTAGGAGTGGAAGGTGGACAATTACCTACAGTTTATGAATACTTGTTATCTAGTTTTGAGGGAACAACTATTGTATATTTTGAAAATATTTTATATAATAGTATTTGTTCTTACAGATATATAGTCTGGTAGTTATGGCGAAGAGGCCACACCCGTTCCCATTCCGAACACGGAAGTTAAGCTCTTCAGCGCCGATGGTAGTTGGGGGCTGTCCCCCTGTGAGAGTAGGACGTTGCCAGGCTTATACTGTAATAAAAAGTATAATTCATTATCTTCATTCCACAGTAGCTCAGTGGTAGAGCTATCGGCTGTTAACCGATCGGTCGCAGGTTCGAATCCTGCCTGTGGAGCCATGGAGAGCTGTCCGAGTGGCCGAAGGAGCACGATTGGAAATCGTGTAGGCGGTTAACGCTGTCTCGAGGGTTCGAATCCCTCGCTCTCCGCCACCGTTTAGATAAAATATATTTGGCCCGTTGGTCAAGCGGTTAAGACACCGCCCTTTCACGGCGGTAACACGGGTTCGAATCCCGTACGGGTCATTACACTTTGGAGGATTAGCTCAGCTGGGAGAGCACCTGCCTTACAAGCAGGGGGTCGGCGGTTCGATCCCGTCATCCTCCACCATTTATTATGATATATTCATCATCGCGGGGTGGAGCAACAAGCGAAACATCCGTGAATAATCTGCGAGTTGTCCCGACGCATAAACATCTTTGATTTAACGAGTAGAGGAAGGGACAGTCAGATTCTATACACTTTTAAAGCAGGTACAAAATTATTCTAATTCTATCATCGCGGGGTGGAGCAGTCTGGTAGCTCGTCGGGCTCATAACCCGAAGGTCGCAGGTTCAAATCCTGTCCCCGCAACCAAATAATAAGATTAGTGGTTCCGTGGTGTAGTGGTTAACATGCCTGCCTGTCACGCAGGAGATCGCGGGTTCGATCCCCGTCGGAACCGCCATACAATAATTGGCTCGATAGCTCAGTCGGTAGAGCAGAGGACTGAAAATCCTCGTGTCGGCAGTTCGATTCTGTCTCGAGCCACCATTTAAACGCCGGTGTAGCTCAATTGGCAGAGCAACTGACTTGTAATCAGTAGGTTGGGGGTTCGATTCCTCTCGCCGGCACCACTTAATTAAATACGGAGGGGTAGCGAAGTGGCTAAACGCGGCGGACTGTAAATCCGCTCCCTGTGGGTTCGGCAGTTCGAATCTGTCCCCCTCCACCATTATAGGGGCATAGTTTAAAGGTAGAACTGAGGTCTCCAAAACCTCCAGTGTGGGTTCGATTCCTACTGCCCCTGCCAAAATCAATATGGCGGCCGTGGCGAAGTGGTTAACGCACCGGATTGTGGCTCCGGCATTCGTGGGTTCGATTCCCATCGGTCGCCCCATTCTTGGGCTATAGCCAAGCGGTAAGGCAACGGACTTTGACTCCGTCATGCGCTGGTTCGAATCCAGCTAGCCCAGCCAGTTTTTTTGTGTTAAAATAAATCTAAATGCGGAAGTAGTTCAGTGGTAGAACACCACCTTGCCAAGGTGGGGGTCGCGGGTTCGAATCCCGTCTTCCGCTCCAATGATGGCGGCATAGCCAAGTGGTAAGGCAGAGGTCTGCAAAACCTTTATCCCCGGTTCAAATCCGGGTGTCGCCTTTTTATTTTATTATCTGCCTAGCCGGGGTGGTGGAATTGGCAGACACACAGGACTTAAAATCCTGCGGTAGGTGACTACCGTGCCGGTTCAAGTCCGGCCCTCGGCACCATTTTTTAGATTCATATTTATGTTGTTTAACATGCCGGTGTGGCGGAATTGGCAGACGCGCACGACTCAAAATCGTGTTCCTCTGGAGTGTCGGTTCGACCCCGACCACCGGTATTAAATCTAGTACACAACTATAGGCAATCTTTAGTTAGAGACCCAATCATCTTGATTGGGTTTCTTTTTTGATTTCTGCATGATATTCAAATATTAATGGTAATTTAAAATAATATAGCAAACAACATTGTACCCCATCTTTCCGATCAGGTATGGGTTACTGCACCAAATTTAATGTATACTTAGACTGATTTTTAACGGAATTATTGTCCGTTTCCAAATGTGTCAATTTAAATAAAGGCTTTCTTTCTCCTCGTTATTTTATTTAAAAGTAGAATCCTTTTTAAAATGCTGAAAGGTTTTGTTTTCTCGGGCTTATTCAGACCTCTACCAATAACTCCTTAAGTAATGATAGATACCACTCCATAAATTAAAGAGTTTCTAAACTTGCTCTATTATTTCAGTTTTTTCTGATACAACATTTAAAGAGAATACAAATTTTATGTTGGGTTATTTTAATAAAGAGATTTGAATGAATAAGAAAGTTTAGGTGATTGCAATTATGTTGTCTAAAAGGCATAGGTTATTTAATTTGCTAATAATAGTTGTTCCATGGATATCGTTGGTATTTTTGGGAAGGAATAATGTAAAACGATTTTCGATAGCAGGTTCAGTTATTGTAATAATTGAGATAATAAATCATAGGGTTGGTCATAAGCTGAACTGGTGGCGTTTTTATGATAAACGAAAATCTTTTATAACTAATGAACTACCTTTTAGCGTTGGTCCGTATATGCCACTTTCAATGTGGATATTAAAATATTCATACGGTAACTTTAAAAAGTTCTGGTTACTTAATTTGATTGCGGATGGATTATTTGCTTTTCCGATAATCAATTTTTTTAAAAAAATCAAAATAATACGTCTGAAGAAGTTAAGTAATGTTCAATTTTTTGTGTACCTACATTATAAGGCGTTTATATTATACGGAGTACAGACATGGGTTGAAAATAATTTAAAGAGGTTAGTGAAAAGTTAGCGATGCCATGAACAAAGAAACAAAGGTATATATAATAACATTTTAGTGAATGAATTTGTAAATGAATTTATGTGGGAACAGAAATTGAAAACAGTGAATCACCAAAGACCTAGACTAAGTTGGACAAGATTTAATAAGTGTAAACAAAAAGCACCTTAGATTTCGGTGCTTTTTGATATGCAGCAAGTTGAACGTTTACGGAATAGAACGAGTAATTCTTAAGGGCTTCTTACTTCTTTTAAATTTTATCACATCAATTTTGAAATAAAGGTTGTAGCCAATCCAAAGTATATAAGTAAGGATAAGATATCGTTAATAGTTGTAATCAGTGGCCCAGATGCAACTGCGGGATCCACATTAAATTTGTATAGAATAAGAGGAATTATCGTTCCAGCTAATGTACCAATAATTAATGTTAACAGTAATGAAGTTCCAACAACTAGCCCCAAAGTGAAATTGTCCCGCCAAACATAAGCTATAATTGCAATCAGGACACCACAAGTAACACCGATAATAACACCTACCCAAAGCTCGCGAAAAATTAACTTTATCACTTGTTTAAAGTTCAAATCTTCTGATGCTAGACCTCTAACAATAACCGCAAGTGATTGAGTACCTGTATTACCGGTCATCCCCGCAATCATTGGCATGAAAAAGGCTAAAGCGACGACTGTTTCTAATGTATCTTCAAAACCACTTATAATCCCACCGGATATAAGACCGATAAATAATAATAAAA
The DNA here is from genome assembly GCF_900240995.1 of Bacillus sp. Marseille-P3661. Classification (NCBI taxonomy): domain Bacteria; kingdom Bacillati; phylum Bacillota; class Bacilli; order Caryophanales; family Bacillaceae; genus Bacillus; species Bacillus sp. Marseille-P3661. The sequence goes on along the minus strand of NZ_LT965954.1, from coordinate 896,883 downwards.
TAAGCCAAGGAAGTCGACGATAAGCAGCTACTAATGGTTTTGTGTTAAAATCTATTGCTTTACCGGATGCTGATAATTTCTCAATATCCTCGTTCGCTTCCTGAATAACGACGTCAATAATATCATCAACTGTAATGACTCCAACCAATGTATCATCCTCTTTAACTACAGGTAAAGAGATAAAGTCATAACGACTGATTAATTTAGCAGCTTCCTCTTGGTCAGTAAGTACATCGACTTTTACAATCCTGGTATACATAATCTCTTCTATTTTTTCTTGTAAATCTCCTAGTAATAAGTCCTTATATGAAACAACACCTACTAATTTTTTTTGTTCATCAATGACATAAAGATAGTTTAGATATTCTGCTAATTCTGCAAAGTGTTTTAACTTATCAACGGCTTCACGAATTGTATAATGTTTTGGAATCCAAACATAGCGGTTGTTCATAATACGACCAGCTGTTTCAGGAGGGTATTTCATTAAGTTTTGAACAATTTCGGATTCTTCTTTCTTCATTTCAGAAAGTAGTTCTTCTATTTTTTCAGGTTCTAAGTCCGATAACAACGAGGCTAAATTATCGTTTTCCATTAAATCAAGAACTTTTGTCGACTTTTCTATCCCTAATTTATGCAGAACTTCAATTTGATCTTCATTTTCTAGCTCTTGCATGAATTCTGTCAATTGTTCGATTGATAAAAATAATAAGAACTTATTTCTATGTTTATTGGTTATACTTTGGTATTGTTGGGCCAAATCATACGGCTGCAATTCGTCCACAATATCTTGAAAGGCTTTTCTCTTTCCGTCTTTTAAGGATTGAATGATAGCAAGTGTAATTTCGTTTTCAGCTATGACCGTAGACATCGAAAAATCGCCTCCTTTTTTTGAAATATTATCAGATGAGAAATTATCGGGATTTGTATTATTATTCCCAGTGAAAATTAATTATCCACTGAAGAAAAACTCGTTATAGAAACAACAAGAAAAACAAATGACTCCTGCTAGATTATCCAAGAGCAGGAGTATCGGTGATAGTTATAACTTGATTATCAGACCAGGTACAGTCGCCTATTTGATTATCTTATTAATTCGTGATTAACTGCTTTGTAATAAAAATAGGTGCTTAGGTGATAATTTGACTTTATATGTCCCTTTTAGTAGTGATTCGATCTGGTAATTTGGTAAGGTAGCGGTAAGGATAAATGCATCTTTGACTTTTATTGTTATATTTGCTTGATGGATGCCTTTAACTATTTCAAGAATTTCATAAGGGTAGGCATAATCTGATTCATTGTTGAATTCAATAAAATGAATGTTGTCTTGATATATGCCAATATGACTAATGGTTTTAGGTATTACCTGCTGTTTTACGGTTAAGTTAACACCTTGAATATGACATTCAATATGCTCACCGCTATCGATTAAGGAATCGATTGGAAGTATATTTTTACACCCAATAACTTTTGCTGCTGTTACATTTAGCGGCTTTGAAAAGACGGTTTCTTTATCACCAGCTTGAATTATTTGTCCGTTATTGAGGAGAACTAGTTGATCACAAAGTCGATAGGCTTCCTCCATATTATGCGTTACAAGTATGACAATCCCTGAATAATTTTCTTTTATAATGCTTAATAATTCCTGTTCTAATAAGTGTTTTACATGGTGATCTAATGCAGAAAATGGTTCATCCAAAAGCAGCAGCTCAGGGTCAGTAACCAATGTTCTAGCAAGAGCTACTCTTTGTTGTTGACCTCCTGAAAGCTGTCTAGGGTAATGATTTTCATATCCTGTAAGTCGAACTTTATTAATCATGCTCGCTACCATTTCTTTTTTCTCGAGTTTGGTTTTGCCCTTTAATCCGTACTCAATATTTTTTTCAACAGTTAAGTGAGGAAAAAGTGCGTAGTTTTGAAAGACATACCCTATGTTACGGTTTCTAGGTTTGGTGTTAAGTTTTTGCTCAGAGTGATATAGTAATTCGTTATTTAAACCGATATTGCCCTTATCCGGAGTTTGCAAACCTGCTATGCACTGTAGTGTTATACTTTTTCCACACCCTGAAGGCCCGATAATACCTGTAATTCCACTTCCTATTTTAAATGAAACATCTAATTGGAAATTATTAAGTGTTTTTTTGATTTCTACTTGGAGCATATTTACCACCCATTTCCCTTAGTCACTCTTTTCTCTAGACGATTTATAATGTATAGAACACTAAGTGATACAGCAGTCATAATTATAACTAATAAATTAGCCAATTCACGATTCCCAGCGAGTAAGGCATCATATATGGCGATTGGCATTGTCATCGTTTCATTTGGAATACTTCCTGCAACCATAAGTGTAGCTCCGAAATCACCTAGTGCTCTTGCAAACGCCATTGTAATTCCAGTTGCAATTCCACGCCATGCAAGCGGGAGGATAACGGTAAAGAAGATATTAAACTCTGTTCGTCCAAGTACTCTTGCAGCATGAATTAAACTAGGGTCAATTCCCGCAAATGCTGCTCGTGCTGATTTAATTAAAAAAGGAATTGATACAATTAAAGCTGCAATAATTGCGCCTGCTGGCGTAAATACAATAGTTATGTTAAATGTCTCTTCCAAAAATTTGCCGATTCTGCTTTGTCTACCTAATAAAATTAATAAATAATAGCCTAAAACAGTTGGTGGTAAAACGATCGGTAAAGTAATCAAAGTATCAAGCATGTCTGCTATTCGTCCGTTGGATCTATTTAGATAGTAAGCAATTGGTAACCCTATTATAAGGGCGAAAAGAGTTGCCGTCATAGCAACTCTTAGTGATAGAAATAATGGAAATAAATTAATTTCTTCGGTCATTTACTTTCCCTCCGGCACAATAAAACCATAACGTTCCATAATAGGCTTTCCAATTGGGCCTTTAATGAATTCAATAAATTCATATGCCAATGTTTCTTGGTCAGTGTCACTAACAATTGCCATCGATTGTTCGAGTGGTGCATGTAAGCTTTCATCAATAATATGGAAGTTTATTTCATCTTCCTTGTGAAGAGAAAGAGCTACTATTCCAGCTTCCACATTTCCAGTTTCAATAAAAGATAGTGTATCAGATATGTTTCTGCCATACACTAACTTATCTTGAAGTTGATCCCATACTCCAGCACTTTCAAGAGCTTGTTTTGCAGCTAAACCATATGGTGCATGTTCAGGGTTCGCAATTGCTACTTTTTTAATTTCAGGTTTTAGCAGATCTTCTAAGGTCTTAATTGGTGTTGAATCCGGAAGAGTCGCAATTCCAATTCTACCGTATGCAATGGCTGTCTGTGAATCCGCAATAATTAAGTCTTTTTCTTTTAAATAGTTTAAAAATGATATATTAGCAGCTGCAAATAGATCAAAAGGTGCACCGTTTTCAATTTGTTCTGTTAATTGTCCCGTTGAACCGAATGAAAATGTAATCTTTGTATTAGTCTCTTCCTCAAATAAGTTCCCTACCTCACTAAACGCTGAAATTAAACTGGATGCAGCAGCTATATTTAATTCTAGTTGTTCAGGTTCAGGCGGGTTATTTGAATTACTGCAGCCACTCATTAAAGTTAACAGTGACACAGTTAATATTGTGATGAAATAAAAACGATTATTTTTCATTTGTAGTACTCCTCAGTAACGAAGTTTTATTTTAATCTAGGTATATTGATATATGGTATATAAAAGGATATACAATTGGTAGAAGGTTACGAAATTAACAATCTTATTTAAATGATAATATAAATATAGTGTTGTAACAACACTTTAAAGAAAGTAGAGTGGTTTAAAAAGGAAGGAGGATTAATAATGGTTAGCAAATGTGATTAAAGTTGGAGGTTAACTATATGAAAAGAATGTATGAGAGAGGGATTAACTCTAAAGAATATTATCCTTTTACCTTAATAATTGAGCCTAGAATAGAAAATAAAAGAAGCTAGTTTATAAAAACTTTGACGAGTTTTAAAAAAAGACAATTTAAATTGTAAAACTAATTGCTACTATATTAAATTTTATAGTATAACAATTATAAAAAGGATTTTTAATAGTATTATCGAATTAGTTCAGTATTAGTTGAAATTTGGAATGGGGACGGTTTAAGTGGCTAGCTTAGGGAAAAAAATAAAAGATCTTAGAGAACAAAGAGGTTTAACCCCAGATGAATTAGCAGACCATCTACATTTTACGAAAAGTATTATTTGGAGTTATGAGATTGACAAGAGGGAACCAAATTTAATTCATTTGAATAAATTGGCTGATTATTTTGGGGTATCAATTGATTATTTACTGAATAGAGACTATGAAAAAACAGAAATTCATTTAAAGATTCCAACAACTGACTTAACAAACAATTATTCATTTATTATTGACAATGAAGAGGTAAGTGGGGAAGAACTTGAGGAGGCTATTTCTTTTATTCGGGCGAAGCGAATAATGAAAAAGGAAAAAGCGGAGTACATTGAAGAATAACTGCAAATTGATACGAGAAAAGAACGCCATATCATAGAAGCGTTCTTTTTTTATGAATTAAGCACAGCTACGTCAGATAAGTATAGACGTATAAATCAATTTTATAAATATTCTTAAGAATGAGCAAAACCCTCATGCACATTAGCTCACCTATTCATAGGTATATAGAAAGTTAGCGTTTTGTGAGGAAAGGGGATCAAAGTGATTCAACCTAAAAATCAAGGACATATTTTTGTAACAGGTTGTGCAGGTTTTATAGGGTTTCATTTTACGAAAAGATTACTTGACGAAGGCTATTATGTACTCGGTATCGATAATATAAATGACTATTATGATCCTAAACTAAAAATAGACAGATTATCTATTATAAAGGAACACGGAAACTTTACTTTTATAAAAGGATCTATTGAAAACCTTGAGCTTTTAGAAACTCTTTTTGCTCAATATAACATAAGTACTGTTATTCATTTAGCAGCTCAAGCGGGAGTGAGATACAGCTTAATAAATCCTCATCAGTATATTCAATCGAACCTAGTTGGGTTTACTAACATAATAGAATGTTGTCAAAAATGGAGAGTTAAACATCTTTTATATGCGTCCTCAAGTTCGGTCTACGGAAATAATAAAATAGTTCCATTTTCTATTAAAGACCGGGTTGATCAGCCTATAAGCATATATGCCGCAACAAAGAAGGCAAATGAATTACTTGCTTATACGTATAGTTATCTCTACAAATTACCATCTACCGGCATGCGTTTTTTTACTGTTTACGGTCCATGGGGCAGGCCTGACATGGCATTGTTCACTTTTGCAAATGCCATGAGGAATAATCAGCCTATTGAAGTTTATAATCATGGAATTATGAAACGAGATTTTACTTATATTGATGATGTAGTTGAATCTATATATCGGTTGATGAAGATAGGCCCTCCAACAGATCCTCAGGCTCCATATAAAATTTATAATATCGGTAATAATAAACCAGTTCGTTTACAGGATTTTATACAAGTACTTGAAAAAGAATTAGGAATAACCGCTAAAAAGAAATTTCTTCCGATTCAACCTGGAGATGTGACAGAAACGTATGCTGATATTGATAGTTTGATTAAGGATATTTCTTATCAGCCTGTTGTCACGATTGATGAGGGAATCAAGCGGTTTGTAAGTTGGTATAAAGATTACTATGAAATTCCAGATTAAATGTTGAAGACAGTCAGTAAATCATTTCACATTGAGTGAATAATTTCGTACGGTTTCGCTATGTCCCCGTTGAATGTACATTTTTGTGCTATAATAATTGCGAAATTTTCTATTTAGAGTTTAAATTGGACATTACAAGAGGTGCAGTCGGATGGAGCAGCAGACTATTAAGGATGAAATTTTACGAATTCTAACAGAGCACAAAGTAGGAACATTGTGTACAATAAAAGGAAATCAACCGTTTGCAAGATATATGATATTTAGAAATGACGGTTTTAGTCTTTATACGGTAACGAGTAAGAAAACAGAAAAAATCCAAGATATTCTTAGCAACAATAACGTGCACATTTTATTAGGATTTCAAGGCAGTCATGGAAAACCGTTTATTGACATGACGGCTATAGCAACTATACAGGATGATGATCATACAAAGGAACGTTTTTGGCATGACAACTTTCGTAAGTATTTAAAAGGCCCGGATGATCCTAATTACATTGTCATTCGATGTGAGCCTAAATTTATTCGTCTTATAAATCACCCTGAGTTAGAAGGACCTTATACAATAACCTTTAAATGATATAGAAGTGAGATAGGAGGATCATCTAGAAAATGTTGATGCTCCTTTTTTATATAAATATCTTTTACTACGTAATTTTTCCTTCCTTTATGCATGGAGGTGTAAGTGCTGTTGATTACCTTAAATAATTATAAAAGAAAAAAAGGCATAATATAAGTTAAAATACCAAAAAAGATAATTTTGTATATAGAAAAAGGGAGACATAGTTGTCATGAGGGACTTTTAAATAAAATCGGCAAAGATGCCCAGGTTTTCAGTAACATATTTGACATTATGAAAGATTTAGTTTTTTTAATGAAAGTAGAGGGTCCTTCTTTTCAGTATGTTTATATAAATCAATCGCAAAACGCATTTTAAATATTCAAGATAATGTCGTTGGAAAAGATATTAAGGACATAGTACCGGGTGGAATTTCCAAAGTATTAAAAGATCAATACAAATATGTAGTGACTTCACAGAATGCATTTCATTTTACTAGTACAATTGAAACTTCAATGGGTGAATTTATAGGAGAAAGTTCATTGACTCCGATCTATAATCACGATGGTAAATGCATATATATTTTAGCTATTGTAAGAGATATTACGGAGCGAACACAGAAAGAACGAGAGCTCCAAGAAATGAAAATAAAGTTAGAAACAAATCAAAAAAGGTTAAGTTCACTTGTACGATATAATGGCGATGCAGTATTTGAAATAGATGTTCACGGTCTTTTAATAAGTGTAAATTCAATGGCTATAATATTAACCGGTTATAGTGAAGAAGAGTTGGTTGGTAATTCTTTTAGTTTTTTGTTTAGTTCTGAAACTGCAGAGGATGAATTAGCATCTTATAGGTTGGCTTTACGTGGTCAAGAAGAACAACATGAAACGTGGATTCAGAAAAAAAATGGTGAAAGGGTTCGGCTATCTGTTAAAAACATACCGATTGTTGTGGATCATATTGTTGTTGGTGTATATGTCATTGCAAGGGATATTACAGAAATAAGCCGTATCCAAGCAGTGTTAAAAGCAACAAATGAGGAATTAAGGGCATTTTGGAATTTTTCAGTCGATCCAGTGTTTCTTTTGGGGAGGGATGGAAAGATAAAGCGGGTAAATCCTGCCTTTAAAGAAGTATTTGGATATTGCGAAGAAGAAGTGATGAACACTAAAAATATTATTGTTCCATCAGAATATCTTAATGATAAAAAACAAATTATAGAGTTAATTCTTAAAGGGGAAGCGGTCAGTTCGTATGAAACAAAGCGAATAACAAAAAGCGGTCAATTATTAGACATAATCGCATCGTATACACCTGTATATAATGAGAACGAAATTATTGGCGCAACTGCGTTTTACAAGAATGTCACTGAATTAAAGAAGACGGAACGAAAGCTACTAAAGAGTGAAGAAAAGTTTCGGTTAATTGCTGAAAATGTTTTTGATGCTATCAACTTAGTAAGTCCGACAGGAACTGTAGATTATGTTTCACCCTCGAATCAAAATTTATTAGGCTATTCATATTCTGAATTTGTTGGGAAGAAAATTACTACATATGTCCATCCAGAGGATGTAATAAGATTAGAAAAACAGTTAGATATGCTAGTCAAGGAAAAAAAGTCATTTACAATAGAATGTCGTGTCCTTCATAAGAATGGTAATTATCTTTGGTTGGACATTTCGATAACTCCAATTATTGAAGATGGTGAGATAAAACAATTAGTAACAATTGCACGTGATATTTCTGAGCGTAAGAAACATCGTGAGGAATTATCTAAAATGGCTTTCTTTGATTATCTAACAGGGTTACCGAACCGTCGAACCTTTGATGATCGTTTACACATAGCTGTTGAGCAAGCATCCCTTTCAAAAAAGAAAGTCGCTGTAATGATGCTTGATGGCCATAAATTTAAGCAATTTAATGATACCTATGGTCATGATAGCGGTGATCAAGTTATAAAGGAATTGGCCAAACGACTGCAAGAAAATGTACGTCAAGCAGATACTGTTGCACGACTTGGTGGAGATGAAATGGGAATTATTTTGCCAGAACTAGATAAGATACAAGAAGCGGAGGACATAGCCAAGCGAATTTTAAACTCCATTGAAAAGCCGTTATACATCAATAATGATGAAATTAGAATAGAAGTGGGAATCGGGATTGCTTTTTATCCTGATCATTCATTAGATCAAAAGCAAGTAGTCAAATTTGCTGATCAAGCACTTTACAACACAAAGGAAAATCAACATAGTACATATATGGTATATCATTAGCCTTCATTCCATGAGATTTATTTTTAAAATCCCTAAATATATTAAACCAATCAAATTCAATCTTTTTGAGAACATACTTTATCAAGCAAATTAATTCATGTGTAATAAGGAGATGTATATAAAAAAGTTCTATTCTTGAAATGCAAGAATAGAACTTTTTATTCTTTAAGATACCAATATCTTATATTTTTTTTAGGGTTAAACCTAGAGTGGTAATAATATTTTACATTCAATTTTATGCTCTTTGCTCGACAGTGTTTGTTGTAACTTTTGCCGCCAGTCTTGATTCGACTTTTTCATAAATCTTATCTTGTAATTTTGAATCTTTAATAATCGTTTCACGATTTTGATTTACTAATTGTTTAAATGTTAATTTCATTTTTTGCATGTCTTTCACCTTCTTTATTGTTTGAATTCAACTCTAGGGTGTTGTAATTAGTTATTACCTAAAGCAATAATACCTCTTTATTTCGTTTTTTGTAAATTTTCAAAAAACTAGTTTTTCGGGACGATTCCCTATAAATACTCTCAAATCCTACTTTTTTCGACAAAATACTTAGTTTTTGAATTTTCTAAAAAATTAGCAAGAAATTGAAAGATAGTTACACTTTTATTGCTAAAACTACTGCTGACAACCAATTGGGGCGTGGTCGCAAATAAAATATTTTATATTACGGTTGAAAAAGATGATGTAGCATTCTTTCCTTATTATCAAAAAATTGTTTCATGATAACATAATGGTTTGTCTTTTCTAATGTTGTTTCATACATTCCGTTTTCTGAGAGCTGAAGGATCTTTGCGCTTGGGTATGCCATGATGATAGGTGAATGGGTGGATATAATAAATTGTGATTCCTGATGGACAAGGTCATTAATTCTAGCTAGCATTGACATCTGTCTTAGTGGTGACAATGCTGCTTCAGGCTCATCTAAAATATATAGACCATTTCCACGAAAACGTTCTATAAAAGCAGCAAAAAAAGATTCACCATGTGATTGTTCATGCAGTGATTTCCCCCCAAAGGAGTCAATAATCTTGGAGCCTGAACACGGTTCTCTGTCTAACTCTTCAATATTTGTAGCAACATTATAAAAAGTTTCTGCACGAAAGAAAAAGCTATCTTTTGGTTTGGTAGCGCCTTTGGCTAATCGCAAGAAGTCGTCAAGATTAGAGTGAGAATTGTAACTTGAAAAGTTGAAGTTTAATGTGCCACCTTCTGGATTAAAGCCTAATGCAATAGCGATTCCCTCAAGCAAAGTGGATTTTCCCATCCCGTTTTCACCTATAATATAAGTTACATTTGGATGAAAAGTTAATTCTTGAAAGTACTTTATAACAGGTAGATTAAATGGAAAACTTGTGTACGTGGAAATTAACTCTTCTTTTAAATTGGCTTTTTTTAAATATTGTGTATCTGAATTCAATTTCATGATATTACACCTCGGGAGAGTATTTTCAAGTAATTTTAACATTATATAATATAGAAAAACTGTTAAAATCCGAATTTTTGCATGACCTCATTTATTGTTTTAAGCAAAGTCTTACGCGTTTTATTGTTTATATTGTAAACTATTATAAAAAGGAGTGTGATTGATTTGAAGGCACAAGTAATAGAGAAATTTGGCGAACCAACTGTTTTTGAGCTTGCGGACATCCCTAAACCTACTGTTATTCCAGGGCATGTACTTATTCACGTAAAAGCAACAAGTGTAAATCCTGTTGATACTAAAATTCGCAGTGGTGCAGTACAAGCTGTAGCACCTGAATTCCCAGCAGTATTACATGGTGATGTCGCTGGTGTAGTTGTCGAGGTAGGTGAGGGAGTAACTGCTTTCCAAGTTGGTGATGAGGTGTATGGATGTGCGGGTGGCTTTAAAGGAACAGGCGGTGCACTTGCTGAGTATATGCTTGCTGATGCGATCCTACTAGACCATAAGCCTAAAAATTTATCGATGGAAGAGGCAGCAGCACTTCCTTTGGTAACCATTACAGCATGGGAAGCACTATATAATCGGGCAAGAGTTCAAAAAGGACAAACAGTTTTAGTGCATGCTGCAGCGGGTGGTGTGGGTCATATTGCCATTCAGCTGGCCAAGCTAGCGGGTGCAAAGGTATATACGACTGCGTCATCAGACGAAAAGATTGGAATCGGTATTGGTTTTGGGGTAGATGTAGGAATCAATTACAAAAGACAATCTGTTGCGGAATATGTAGCGGAGTATACAGGTGGCAAAGGCTTTGATGTCGTGTTTGATACGGTTGGGGGAGAAAATTTAGATCGCTCATTCGAAGCTGCGGCTATCGGCGGTACTGTTGTTGGAATTGCAGCTCGTTCAACTCATGATTTATCACCGTTACATGCTAAGGGTTTATCTTTACATATTACGTTTATGCTGTTAAAAATATTAAATAAAGAACAGCGTAAAGATCATAACGTTATTTTACGCCAAATCACTAAGCTTGTTGAGGAAGGGAAACTGCGACCATTAATTGATCCACATCCTTTCACTTTTGACCAAGTTTCGGATGCACATACTCTCTTGGAAACAAATCAAGCAATTGGAAAAGTTGTACTTTCAAACAAGTGGTAAAAGCATAAAAGGATGTCTCTGTAGAAGGAGACATCCTTTTAGTTTGATTGAAATACTCGTTAAATTGTGATTTTTTAAACGTAAGTAACTTTTGTTGACGGTATGCTGTAATCGTGATAAGATAATTCTCGCTTTTAAACTATATACAATTATTCTAAATTAATTAGTCAACTGACGTAACAATAACTCCTGCTTTGTATTGTATTTGGTAGGAGTTTTTTAGCGCCTGAATTGTTTAACTTGTGAGTAGTTAAACAGAATAAAATCAAAAGTGAGGTTAGCTTATGACTATAGAACAACGCAAAAAATTAGGCGTCTTGATGATTAATATGTTTATAGCAATTGGTAGCTTTGGTATTATAATTCCAATTTTACCTGCTTATTTGGAGTCAATTAATCAAGGAGGAACAGCTGCAGGTTTAATGATTGCGATTTTTGCGGGAGCACAGCTTGTTTTTTCACCGATTGCCGGTAAATGGACAGATCAATATGGCCGAAGAAAAATGATTATATTTGGCCTAGCAGGTTTAACGGTATCAATGTTTGTGTTTTACGGATTTGATTCAATTTGGTGGCTGTACGCTTCTCGCGTAATCGGGGGCGTTGGGGCTGCGTTGCTTATACCAGCTATCTTTGCGTATGTTGCTGATATCACTACAATGGATCAACGTGCAAAGGGTAATAGCTTAGTTTCCGCTGCAATGTCATTGGGTATCGTTATCGGGCCTGGAATTGGAGGATTTTTAGCTGATTTTGGTCTTAAAATACCGTTATTAATTTCTGCATTAGTTTCACTTGTTGCTGTTATTTTTTCAATAGTCGTACTTGAAGAAAGTCAATCACAACTAGCAACAAATAATATCAGCGAAAGTGAAGAATCAATGGCCAGAAAGATGGTACGCTCTATTAAGATGCCATATTTTATTCCTCTTATCATTACCCTTGTAATGAGTTTCGGTCTTATGGCATATGAGTCTGTTTTAGGTCTTTTTGTCGATGATCAGTTTGGGGCAACTCCTCAGGAAATTGCAATTATGGTGACAGCAACTGGAATCGTCAGTGTAATTGTTCAGCTTTTTATTGTTGATCGAATGGTTAGCTCGCTAGGTGAAGGAAAAGTATTAAATATATTTTTAAGTGTTGCAACGTTAGGCTTTTTACTATCCATACTTTCGAATAGTTATGCCATGTTTTTTGGTGTGACACTTTTAATATTTTTATCAACTTCCATACTTCGTCCAGTTCTGAATACACTTATTTCTAAAATGGCTGGCAATGAACAAGGATTTGCGATGGGGATGAACAATGCTTATATGAGTATTGGGAATGTGTTAGGGCCAACGCTAGCCGGTCTACTTTATGATGTTAATATTATATATCCATTTATTTTGGGCTTACTATTATTGGTATTAACAATAATAACCACGGCCGTTTGGCAAAAACGTTCTTTGAAGAAGAATCACCTAGAATTAGAAAAAGTAGAAATTATTAAATAATGAGCAAATGCTACTAAATGGCACAAAAAGTTTTATAAAAAACTATTGCATTGATGGACAGCTCGTTATATAATTTGAAACATCGAGTTTTACTTTCTTGCTAAATTGTTATCAACGCAGTGTTTCGTTTCTTAGATAAACGGGGCATTGCGTTTTTTAATTTATTCCGGTTTAAACAAAAGTTAAAAATCTTGTTTTTGGAAATTTTCATTATGGAAAAGCTGTTAATATTTGAAACCTAACGAAGTATTAATTTTTATAGAAAGGAGGGAAAGGCATGACATTTGCCCAGTTAAAGGAGGAGGTCATTGCATATAGTAAATCAATCGGCATTGATAAAATTGGCTTTACTAGTGCAGACCCATTTATCACATTGAAAGAACGTCTCAAAATGCAACAACAGTTAAACTATCAATCAGGGTTTGAGGAATCTGATATCGAAAAACGAGTGAATCCTGAATTATTACTTTCTAGTGCAAGATCGATTATTGCAATTGCTCTTGCGTATCCATCAAAATTGCAAAATGCACCGCAAAGTAAAAAATCAGATCGTCGGGGCCTTTTTTGTAGAGCATCCTGGGGACAGGACTATCATTTCATATTAAGAGATCGCTTGAGTAAACTTGAGACTTTCATTCAGGAAAAAGTACCTGATGTTAAAATCAAATCGATGGTTGATACTGGAGAACTTTCTGACCGTGCCGTAGCTGAACGTGCGGGAATTGGTTGGAGCGGCAAAAACTGCTCGATCATTACTCCAGAGTATGGTTCATATGTTTATCTTGGTGAAATGATTACGTCTATTCCTTTTCCTCCGGATCGACCAATTGAAGACCTATGTGGTACTTGTAATAAATGTGTTGAGGCATGCCCAACGGGGGCAATTGTCCAACCGGGTCAGTTAGATTCTAATAAGTGTATTGCCTTTCTTACACAAACAAAAGGATTTCTAAAAGATGAGTATCGGGATAAAATCGGTAATCGTTTGTATGGTTGTGATACTTGCCAAATGGTATGTCCGCATAATAAAGGTAAAAACTTTGACCATCATCTTGAAATGGAGCCTGATCCAGAGATAGTTAAACCACAGCTTAAATCGTTGTTATTTATAAATAACCGTACGTTTAAAGAAAAGTTCGGCCCTATTTCAGGATCATGGAGAGGGAAGAAGCCTATTCAAAGGAATGCAATTATTGGCTTAGCTCATTATAAGGATCAAACTGCAATTCATGATCTTGATAAAGTCTTAAATGAGGATCCACGTCCAGTTATACGTGGAACTGCAGCATGGGCTATAGGAAAAATCGGTGGTAATGACGCCAAGACACTACTCGAAAAAGCAAAGGCTAAAGAAGTTGATCATGACGTTCTTCTAGAAATAGACAAAGGATTAAAGCTACTTTCTGATCAGTGAAGATTACAGATCGATATTAAAAGCAAGTACAAAATGATAGAAGAAACGGTGAAAGAAAGGTCAGATTAATGATGAGACCACTAATTTATTATGATGAAATGGAAAGTCCGATAGGGCCATTAACCATCGTTACCACTGATAAAGGGATTTGTAATATCGAATTTGGGAGAATCGAGGGAATACGTTCGATTCTTGATGCATGGGTTAAAAAATATTTCTTGAAAAGTGAACTTTCACATAATCCTGAAAAACTTTCACAAACTATTAATCAATTGTCACAGTATTTTTATGGCGAACGAAATGAGTTTAATCTACCTATCGACTTATATGGAACTTCATTTCAAAAAAAGGTTTGGAACGAATTATGTAAGATAAAATATGGTACGACGAAATCGTATAAAGATGTTGCTCAATCCATCTATGCGCCTAAAGCAGTTAGAGCAATTGGAACTGCAATCGGTCGTAATCCTGTGCCTATTTTAGTACCTTGTCACCGTGTTATAGGTAGTAATGGCTCGTTAGTTGGTTATAATGGGGGCCTAGATAAAAAAGAAAAATTGTTAATGATTGAGAAATCCTTAAAGCAATCTTCCAAATAGCTAGATAAACAGATTGTAAGAATATCTATATAGCTTATTCACTTCTTGGCTTTTTCATGCATACTAATATGTAAATGGCCTAAAGAGGAAGTGAGTAAGATGACGTGGATCGACAATCTAAAAGAAAACGTAAATGCTCGTCTTCAAAAGTTAGTTGGAAACTCAACTGCTACAAACGTTAAGATAGATGAAATTGAAGAAGGAATTATAAAGAGAAAACATGAACTTTTAAAAAAACGTCGCTCTGAACTTGTAAAAGCAATGGCTTCTGGGCAAATTATTGGTCAAAAAAAAGTCGATAACACTTTGATTATCGATTATATAGTACACAATCAATTGCTTGTGAAACAGCAGAACGATAATTTTTATATGGAAGAAAATCTAGAACCGCGTAGAGCTGTTATTCATAAAAATATAATCATTAAGGATTCAATCAGTGAATCCGAAAATACGGATCGATATTTACAACCAACCTTCAAATTAGAAGATATTGAGGAAACTCGTCGAGGTGTTCGCCAAGGATATCGCTATGAACGTAGAGCGGCTGTTCAATATGCTGAAAAATGGTGGAATAGCTATAATCCAAAATATAAAAAATTTGAAGTGGACTGTACGAATTATGTATCACAATGTTTGCATGAGGGTGGCAGGATTCCGATGACAGATGCTTCTAGCCGTAATAAGGGCTGGTGGTATAATGGTACTTCTTGGAGTTATAGTTGGGCAGTTGCACATTCGTTAAGATGGTATTTAAGCGGTGCACGAAATGGGATTGTAGCGAAGGAAGTATCATCTGCGAGTGACTTGATTCCGGGAGATATTATTTGTTATGATTTTCAAGGAGACGGCAGGTGGGATCATAACACGATCGTCGTGGCAAAAGACCAAAACAATGAACCGTTAGTCAATGCCCATACGTATAACAGCAGGATGCGTTACTGGGCATACGAGGACTCAACGGCCTATACACCTAATATCCGATATAAATTCTTCCATATTCTTGACAGTGAGTAGATGTAGGTTAGCATCTACTTTTTTTTCATTTTTAATAGTAAATGGTATAATGGACAAGGTTAATAGCTGAATGAATAGCGTTGAGGTGAAAACAATGAGTATACATATTGTTTTATATCAGCCAGAAATTCCATCTAATACTGGGAATATTGCACGGACATGTGCTGCAACAAATACAGTACTGCATTTAATTCATCCTTTAGGATTTTCAACAGAAGATAAAATGTTAAAAAGGGCTGGGTTAGATTATTGGGATTCTGTTGAAATTAGAAATTACGATTCACTCGAAATATTTCTGGATCAAAATAAACATGGTAAATTTTTTTATTTAACAAAGTTTGGGAAGAATAAATATACAGACTTTGATTTCAGTAACTCAGAAGAAGAAATTTATTTTGTCTTTGGTAGGGAAACAACAGGTCTTCCTAAGCAGCTAATTGAAGAAAACCCACAAATCACACTGCGAGTTCCAATGACAGATAAAGTGCGTTCATTAAATTTATCAAATACCGCGGCAATCTTAGTATATGAAGCATTGCGGCAACAAAATTATCCGGGTTTAACATAAAAAAGATCTTAACTGGAGTATTTCCTCCTTTTAAGATCTTTTTTTACTTTAAAAAGGTTAAATTTAATTAAAGAATTATATTATAAGAAAAGCTGATATTAATTAGAACCTGGTTTATCATTATATCCAGCAGTAAAGATTGCAGCTAAAAACGCTACCATCACAACTAAAATTAAAGTAAGACCCATGGTTTTTTCCTCCTTCAATTGTACTCGCGCTTAAGTGCCTTTGCCCTCTTAAGGCAAACATTAACGCTATTACTTTTATTCTTTGTATACTTTCCAAAAGTACAAAATATATTTCTATTATAGCCCAAGAAATTGGGGCTGTGAATGGGATGAGAAATAAAATTCATTATTTTATTGTGTTTTCACGAACTTGTCAACGGTGTAGTATCTCTTATGTATTTTTCTAAATAATTATTAAGAAAAATATTTAAGACATGTTAGCTAAGAGTACGGCATAGAGTGATATAAACCACTAATTTGATTATCAAATTTAGAGGGAGGTACTTATGGAAATTTTAAGAAGAATACAAGAGCACCGAGAACAAGAGGAAAGACTGGCGTGGGAAGGTACCTTCGCTGATTATCTGGAAATTATCAAAGAACGCCCGTATGTGGCACAATCCGCTCACTCTCGAGTTTATAATATGATTAAAGACGCTGGAGTTGAGGAAGTGGACGGTCAGAAGAAATATAACTTTTTTAGCCGTCAAATGTTTGGGATTGATGATGCTATTGAGCGTTTGGTGGAGGAGTATTTCCATCCTGCCGCAAAAAGGTTAGATGTAAAAAAACGTATTTTGTTATTAATGGGTCCTGTTAGTGGTGGTAAATCTACACTTGTTACATTATTAAAAAGAGGATTAGAGGAATATACACGTACAGACCGCGGTGCTGTTTATGCGATCAAAGGATGCCCGATGCATGAAGATCCGCTACACTTAATTCCCAACCATCTTCGCGATGACTTTTATAAAGAGTACGGTATACGAATTGAAGGGAATTTATCACCATTAAATCAAATGCGTTTAGATGAGGAATACGGAGGAAGGATTGAGGATGTAATCGTCGAAAGAGTTTTTCTATCTGAAAATAGGCGAGTTGGGATCGGGACCTTTAGTCCATCAGATCCAAAATCGCAGGATATTGCTGACTTAACTGGAAGCATAGATTTTTCGACAATTGCACAATTTGGCTCTGAATCTGATCCGCGTGCATATCGCTTTGATGGTGAACTTAATAAAGCAAACCGAGGAATGATGGAGTTTCAGGAAATGTTGAAGTGTGATGAAAAGTTCCTTTGGCATCTCCTTTCATTAACACAGGAAGGTAATTTCAAAGCAGGCCGTTTCGCGTTAATAAGTGCGGATGAGCTCATTGTTGCTCATACGAACGAAGCTGAATATCGTTCATTTATCTCAAATAAGAAAAACGAGGCATTGCATTCCAGAATCATTGTTATGCCAGTACCTTACAATCTAAGCTTTAGTGAAGAAGAACGGATTTATGAAAAAATGATTAGTGAAAGTGATATGGCCCATGTTCATATAGCACCGCACACTTTAAAGGTAGCTGCGATGTTCACAATATTGACGCGTTTAAAGGATTCTAAAAAGGCAGGAGTCGACCTAGTTAAGAAAATGCGCTTGTATGATGGGGAAATTCTAGAAGGGTTTAATGAAGTGGATGTTGAAGAAATGAGAAATGAACATACTGATGAGGGTATGAAAGGGATTGATCCTCGTTATGTCATTAACCGAATTTCATCGGCTATTATTCGTAAGGAAACACCGTCTATAAATGCATTAGATGTATTACGTTCACTAAAAGAAGGTTTAAATCAACATGCTTCAATTTCTAACGAAGATCGCGAGCGTTTTATGAACTTTATTTCGGTGGCTCGACGCGAGTATGACGATATCGCCAAAAAAGAAGTTCAAAAAGCATTTGTATATTCATATGAGGAATCTGCAAAAACACTAATGGACAATTATTTAGATAATGTAGAAGCATATTGTAATAAAAACAAGCTACGTGACCCCCTTACTGGTGAGGAAATGAATCCGGATGAAAAGCTAATGCGTTCTATCGAGGAACAAATTGGAATCTCTGAAAATGCGAAAAAAGCATTCCGTGAAGAAATACTTATCCGAATTTCAGCCTATGCACGTAAAGGGAAGAAATTTGATTATAATTCGCATGAAAGATTACGCGAGGCCATTCAAAAGAAACTATTTGCTGACTTAAAAGATATTGTAAAAATTACTACATCTAGCAAAACACCAGATGAACAACAGTTAAAGAAAATAAATGAAGTTGTTAGCACTTTAATTGATGAATATGGTTATAATTCAACTTCAGCAAATGAGTTATTACGATATGTTGGCTCATTGTTAAACAGATAAATTAATTTAAAGAAGGTATTAGCTGATGGCTAATATCTTTTTTTATTGTTTAGCAGGTTATGAGGTGGATAGCCATAAAAAACATTACCTTTTATATCTTTTATTAGTTAATTCGTAATACACTGGAATATATTAGTGATTTCAAAAATATATCAATAAAAAGTGAATTATATCATAAACTTTAGATATAAACCACAAAATTTAAATGCACTAACATTTGATCCAATGGAGCTTGACTATCCACTTATAATTCATTATACATTCAACCATTACGTTCCACTGTACACTTTTAGTATATTGAATTATAATTAGGGAAGAGGTGAGCAAAATTGGGAAGTTATATCGAATAGGTGAACTTGCAAAGTTAACGAATGTATCAAAGCGTACAATTGATTATTATACAAAGTTAGGGTTATTAGAATGTCAACGCTCGGAAACAAATTATCGGTTTTACGACGAGGATGCAGTGAATGATCTAAAATTTATCGAACGAAGTAAAGTGCATATGACTTTAGATGAAATTAAACTAAGAAAAGAAGTTTTGAAAGCAAATCGACTTGATCAAGATCATGTACTAAAGCAAGTTGATCGTATTACTAAGGATATGGTTCATCTAGAATCAGAAATCAAAGAAATATGTAATTGTATTGAAAAATTAGATGAAGCTGATAAAAAAGCAGTTATTCATAAACTCATTCCACATTCTAAGGCATTATTTCAGTCATTAACTGGTTTAATTAACTAATTAATTATTATTTATTTAAATATTTACCACAATTTATAGGAGTGTGAAATTTTTTGGACGATATACCACTGAATTCATTGATTTTATTAGTTTCCTTAATCTTAATGTCTGCGTTTTTCTCTTCAGCAGAAACAGCTTACTCTAGTGTTAATAAAATACGCTTAAAGCACTATTTTGAAGAAGGTAGACGGGGAAGTAAGAAAGCGCTATATATTGCAGAAAGCTTTGATAAAGCATTGTCAACAATTTTGGTGGGAAACAATATTGTGAACATTGCAGCCGCAAGTATATCTGCGAAATTAGCTACAGATTTGTTTGGTGGAAATACAGGGCTTGTAATAAGTACCGTAGTAATGACAATTTTAATTCTTATTTTTGGTGAGATTCTCCCAAAATCATTGGCAAAAGAAAATGCCGAAAGTTATTCTTTGACAATTTCAGGTATACTATATTTCTTAATAAAAATTCTTGCACCGATTAACTACTTTTTTATCTTATTGAAATCGTTTGTTTCAAGGTTTTATTCAAAAAAGGATGAAACCCCTTCTGTAACAGAAGAAGAGCTTAAAGTAATCATCGACATGAGTGAAGAAGAAGGCGTTATCGATAAAGAAGAACGCGAATTAATTCAACGCTCAATGGACTTTGACGAAATTTTAGCTGGTGAAATTTTAACGCCGCGTATCGATATGGTTGCGGTTGAAGTAAGCCAATCCATTGAAGAAATTAAACAAATTTTCTTTGAGGAACGCTATTCAAGGGTTCCAGTTTACGAAGAAAGTATTGATAATATAATTGGAATACTAAATGAAAAAGAATTTTTTGCACATTTATTAAAATATAACGATGCAAATATTAGGGAATTAATAAGAGAACCATTGTTTGTTTTTGAATCTGTAAAAATCTCCTCATTATTAAACAAATTGCAAAAAAATAAAGTCCATATGGCTATTGTTTTAGACGAGTTTGGTGGAACTTCTGGCTTAATTACATTGGAAGATGTTCTTGAGGAAATAGTCGGTGAGATTTGGGATGAGCAAGATGAAAAAATAAGTGCAATTACACGTGTAAATGATAATGTATTTAAATTTGATGCTCAGTTTCAATTAGATGATTTTACAGAACTTATGAACGTTTCACTTCCTGAAAGCTCTTACCATACTATTGGCGGATGGGTGATTGAGCGATTTGAAGGCATTCCTTCGGCAGGTGATTCATTCATATACGAAAACTTAAAGGTAAGTGCAGATGAAGTAGAAAATCGCAGGTTACGGAAAGTTAAAGTTGAAATACAGGAAGAGAAAAAAGTGGAAGAAAATGCAACTGCAATCTAACCGCTAAATAAAGAATTACAGCAAGGGATATTAGTTGTAGACTAGTATCCCTTTTATATATGGGTAATTTTATAGCATCTTTATATATTCTTTACAAAGTAAGAGTTGAAATTCACATATAAACATTTTATTATATAAGTAAATAATTATATTGTGATGACCGTATATTTTCAATTAAAGAATTAGAATATAATCATATATTTACATAGATGAAAGGAGGCTCTTATGAGTAAACCATTTGATGTTGAGCAAATAGCCAAATTATTAAAGTTACTAGGAGACAAAACAAGGCTCTCAATTGTGAGTTTGTTATACTATGATGATTTTTGTGTGTGTGAATTTGTAGAAATTTTTCAAACAAGTCAACCGGCAATTAGTCAACACTTAAGGAAATTAAAAGATAGTGGTGTGGTAAAAGAAACAAGGAAAAGTCAATGGATGATTTATTCTATCAATATAAATAGCGAATTTTACCCACTAATTGAAGATATTATCAAGTATCTTCCTGATCAAAAAGAGAAGGTTAAAGAATTGGAACAAAATGGACTACGAATTTCTTGTGACTAGTTGGAGGTTTATGTATGACTGAAAGTATATTAGCGATTCTCATTTTTGTTGTTACATTAGTGTTTGTGATTTGGCAGCCTAAAAATCTTTCGATTGGCTGGTCGGCCTGTGGAGGAGCACTTCTTGCTATACTTGCAGGCGTCGTAACTTTTGATGACGTGATTGTAGTAACAGGTATAGTATGGAATGCAACGTTAGCATTTATTGCCATTATCATTATTTCTTTAATATTAGACGAAATTGGATTCTTTGAATGGTCTGCTCTCCACATGGCTAGGTTCGCTAAAGGAAATGGCATGAGGATGTTTGTTTTCGTTACGATATTAGGGGCCATGGTTGCAGCGTTATTTGCAAATGATGGAGCTGCTCTAATTCTAACGCCAATCGTTTTAGCGATGGTAAGAGCATTAAATTTCAAAGAACAGATGGTGTTTCCTTTTATTATGGCAAGTGGGTTTATTGCAGATACCACTTCATTGCCACTCGTTGTTAGTAACCTGGTGAATATTGTTTCTGCTGACTTTTTTGGAATAGGCTTTGCTGAGTATGCATCAAGAATGATTGTACCGAATTTCTTTTCACTAGGAGCAAGTATTCTTGTACTTTATTTATTCTTTAGAAAAGATATCCCGAAAACATATGAATTGTCACAATTAAACAAACCACATGAAGTAATTAAAGATGTAAGAATGTTTAAGTTATCATGGTTTGTATTAGCTGTTTTACTTGTTGGTTATTTTATAAGTGAGGTTGCCAATATTCCTGTATCTTTTATTGCAGGTATCGTTGCAATATTCTTTCTACTAATGGCTCAAAAGAGTTCTGTTGTGCAAACTAAACAAGTGATAAAAGGTGCGCCATGGGCTATCGTCTTTTTTTCGATTGGAATGTATGTGGTTGTTTACGGATTACGAAACGCAGGATTAACAAATGTATTAGGTGATGTTATACAAGCAGCAGCAAATCAAGGTTTATTCGTCGGTACTATTGCGATGGGCTTTATCGCTGCCATTCTATCATCAATTATGAACAATATGCCGACTGTTATGATCGATGCATTAGCAATTGCTGATACGAATACGTCGGGGGTTATTCGTGAAGGACTAATCTATGCCAATGTCATCGGTTCAGATTTAGGACCAAAAATTACCCCGATTGGCTCTTTAGCAACATTGCTTTGGTTACATGTTTTATCTACAAAAGGTGTGAAAATAACGTGGGGATATTATTTTAAAGTAGGTATTTTATTAACAGTACCGACTCTCTTTATTACACTTGTGGGGTTATATTTATGGTTGTTGGTTATTTAGAAATATGTGATATGTTGGAAAATCAACATTAAGCTTTAACACACCGAGTACCTTTCTTCAAATTTAATACAAAAAAGGAGAATGTAAGATGGCGAAAAAAACAATTTATTTCTTATGTACTGGAAACTCTTGTCGCAGTCAAATGGCTGAGGGCTGGGGTAAGAAATATTTAGGTGATGAATGGGAAGTGAAAAGCGCTGGTATTGAAGCTCACGGTTTAAATCCAAACGCTGTGAAAGCGATGAACGAAGCTGGTATTGATATTTCAACTCAAACATCTGATGTAATTGATCCGGAAATCTTAAATAAAGCAGACTTAGTTGTAACACTTTGTGGGCATGCAGCAGACCATTGTCCGGTAACACCCCCACATGTGAAACGAGTGCATTGGGGATTTGATGATCCTGCTAAAGCAGAAGGAACGGAGGAGGAAAAGTGGAAGTTTTTCCAACGTGTTCGTGATGAAATTGGTGAAAGAGTTAAGCGTTTTGCTGAAACTGGTGAATAAATAATAGATATATTTTATAAATAGGGATCACTTTACACATGGTCCCTGTTTTTATTATAAGAAATTTGAAGGAGCTGATTACTAATGAAAAGTCTAGAAGTATTTGATCCTGCGATGTGCTGCCCTACAGGCGTGTGTGGTCCAAGCGTTGATCCCGAACTAGCTCGTGTAGCTTCGGCCCTTTTTTTATTAGAGAGCAAGGGTTTGCGGATTAAAAGATATAATTTAGGTAGTGAGCCAAGCGCTTTTATTGAGAACGAAGCAGTAAGTAATTTATTAAATGAGAAAGGTCCGGATGTGCTTCCGATTGTTTTGTTAGACGGAAAAGTCGTAAAAGACGAGAAATATCCATCGAATGAGGAATTAGCGCAATGGTTTGAGTTAGATATAAGTGAGCTATCAGCGAAAAAGTCAAATAAAACACTAATTTAATAGGAGAAGGTGTCAATATGTTCCCCTTATTTAACCCTGATCAACTTTCTATTACACCTTTTCTATTTTTTACTGGAAAAGGCGGTGTTGGAAAAACCTCTACAGCCAGTGCGCTTGCCATTACTCTTGCTAGTAAAGGGAAAAAGGTCTTAATAGTATCAACTGATCCTGCATCGAATCTACAAGATGTATTTGAAGTAGAGTTAACAAATGAAATTATTCCTATTACAAGCGTACAGGGTTTGTATGCATGTAATCTTGATCCTGAAGAGGCTGCTCGACAATATCGTGAAAAATTAGTAGGACCCTACCGTGGCAAAATGCCTGCAAGTGTAATTGAAACAATGGAAGAGCAGCTATCTGGAGCTTGTACAGTTGAGATCGCTGCGTTTGATGAGTTTACTAATTTATTAGCCAATCCAGTAATTGCAGATACATATGATCATATCATTTTTGACACTGCACCAACTGGGCATACGCTAAGATTACTACAACTGCCAACGGCTTGGACGGATTTTCTAAATGAAAGTACGCATGGAGCAAGCTGTTTAGGTCCATTATCAGGACTAAATGAAAAAAAAGAGTTATATGCAAAATCAATGAACGCCCTGTCAGATCCAAATAAAACAACTTTAATTTTAGTATCTCGTCCAGAACATTCCTCGTTAAAGGAGGCAGAACGAGCATCAATTGAATTAGGTGATCTAGGCATTAACAATCAAATGGTTTTGATAAATGGGGTTCTGCAGCAGGAAAAACAAGGGGATGAGATTTCAGTCGCCTTCTATCAAAAGCAACAGCATGCCCTTGCACAGATGCCAGGACATTTATCGAAGTTATCTTTGTTTGAAATTCCGCTTGTGTCATATTCTTTAACGGGTATTCAGTCTTTGAGTAAGCTGTTCAGCCAAGAAGAACGTACAGATATATTAATAAAAGAGCATGATCCACTTCATTTGCCGAAGTTAACGGAGCTTGTTGATGATTTAGCGAATCGTGGAATTCGGGTTATTTTCACAATGGGAAAAGGCGGCGTTGGAAAAACGACAATTGCCTCAGCTGTTGCCGTTGGACTTGTAGAACGCGGCCGTACAGTCCATTTAACAACAACTGATCCAGCTGCACATTTGGAGAATATCTTTGGGGTTACCGATCAGTTTGAGAATTTAACAATAAGCAGGATTGATCCAAAAGTAGAGGTTGAAAATTATCGCAATGAGGTTTTAAACAAAGCTGCAAAGGAATTAGATGAAGATGCGATCGCTTATATTAAAGAAGATCTTGAATCGCCTTGTACAGAGGAAATTGCCATTTTTCAAGCGTTTGCAGAAGTTGTATCTAAATCAAAGGATGAAGTTGTTGTCATTGATACGGCTCCAACAGGTCATACACTGCTCCTTCTTGATGCAGCGCATTCATATCATAAAGAATTGGAACGCTCTACTGATGAAGTTTCAGCCAGTGTGAAAGAATTTCTTCCTCGTTTACGAAATAAAGAAGAAACAGAGGTTATCATTGTTACATTACCAGAAGCGACACCGGTTTTTGAAGCAAAACGATTACAGGAAGATTTAATGCGTGCCGATATTGCTCCTAAATGGTGGGTAATCAACCAAAGCTTTTATGAAACGAACACATCTGATCCGGTTCTAAGTGGACGAAAGACCGCTGAAAAACAATGGATTGACATGGTTACAAATGAGCTTGCCGATCGTGCAGCCATCATACCATGGTTAAAAGATGTAGAGATAGGCTATGAATTTCTTAAAAAATGGATTTAATTTTTTACACGCCAGCAGAATAATATTAATATAATTGTGCCAAGTGATGATATCTTGGCACTTATTATATATGGCGGGAATTTTTTTATCTTTTTAGTGATGATTTTTACCATTTATTGAGCTTGTACTCTGGCAACTATTAAAAATAGTAAGCAATAATTTCAGAATTTTGCATAAGATAAAATAAGCTATTTTAATAGTAACTTTTATTAGATTATGTCTGTAGGCGAAAAGTGTTACGGTATTACAGTAAATCAAAAACACCATAGGAGGGGAAAGTAAAAAATGACACTAGATGACAAGAGTTTTAGTATTTCACAAGAAGATTGGTCCCTCCACCGTAAAGGTCATGATGATCAACAACGACACCAAGAAAAAGTAAAAGAAGCCATAAAAAACAACTTACCAGATCTTATTACTGAAGAAAACATTATCATGTCAAACGGTAGGGACGTTGTGAAAATTCCAATTCGGTCGTTAGATGAGTATAAGATTCGTTATAACTATGATAAATCCAAGCATGTTGGCCAAGGCGATGGGGATAGTCAAGTTGGGGATGTTGTTGCACGGGATGGAGCACCACAGAAGGGGCCAGGAAAAGGTAGCGGTGCCGGAGACCAAGCAGGTGAAGATTATTTTGAAGCAGAAGTATCATTAATGGAAATTCAAGAGGCATTATTTAAGGAATTGGAGTTACCAAACCTTCAACAAAAAGAACGTGATGAAAATGTAATTGAGGATATTGATTTTAATGATGTTCGTAAAAACGGCTTAATGGGTAATATTGATAAAAAGAGAACACTTAAGAATGCATTTATTCGAAATGCGATGCGTGGAGAACCAACATTCCAACCCATTATTCCTGAAGATCTTCGCTTTAAAACCTGGAATGAAGTTGTGAAACCAGAGTCGAAGGCGGTTGTACTAGCCATGATGGATACATCGGGATCGATGGGTGTTTGGGAAAAGTACATGGCCCGAAGTTTTTTCTTTTGGATGACGCGGTTTTTAAGAACCAAATATGAAACTGTTGAAATCGAGTTTATTGCACACCATACTGAAGCTAAAGTAGTTTCAGAAGACGACTTTTTCTCAAAAGGGGAAAGCGGAGGAACCATTTGTTCATCTGTTTATCGCAAAGCCCTCGAACTAATTGATGAAAAATACCAACCTTCAAGATTTAATATTTACCCATTCCATTTCTCAGACGGTGATAACTTAACCTCTGATAACGCTCGCTGTGTTAAATTAGTAAAAGAACTTATGGGTCTTTGTAATATGTTTGGTTACGGAGAAGTCAATCAGTATAACCGTCATTCCACACTGATGTCAGCCTATAAAAATATGAATGATGAGAAATTTAGATATTACATTTTAAAACAAAAATCAGATGTATACGCCGCAATGAGGAGTTTCTTCCGGAAGGAAAATGAAAATAAGATATTTGCGTAATAGGAAACCAGCTGAATGCTGGTTTTTTTGTGGCTTAGTAATTTATAAAATGGCAAATGATGTGGATAACTTAGATAACAGTAGTGTAATTCAGCTTCAGCGCCCAGCCCTTCGGGGGCAAAGACGCACAGGATGTGCTAATGCCGGTGTTGCCACAGGACGTGGCGTCATCCTTAAAAATATTAAGTCTATCTGTCTAGCTCCAGTCGATAACCCTTCGGGAAAAATAACCTTTCGCCGGATATTGAGGAAAAACACCTCATATCCGACGAAAGAACATTTTCGGGTCCAGGGCTTACCAATCGACTTCCGCTTTTCTAACGACTTCTTCGTCGGAAGAACACGACGCATAGGACGTGCTAGTATCGGCGTTGCGACAGGGAAGTCGTGGTTTAGCTGATGCTCGTCTGTAGGGGCTAAGCTGGCGCATGCGCCTTTTGTTCTTGATAGGAATATGTATGTCAAAATAACACGACTCATAGCTTTTCTGGTCCAGGAGTTGCTACAGGATACAGCAGTTTAAGGTTATTTCCTGCATTAGAAGACCCAGAATGCGCGGATTTTCTCTTGAAGGAAGTAAGTTGCATCTAGGGGAAAATATAGTCTCAAGCACCTTACATGTTAATAAATTATTAAATTAGTAGTTTCAAACCTTCAGTTTTCCTTATTGTATCTCCAATTACATAAATTCAAAAAAAATTTTATTTTTAGTTATGGAAGGGGTTTCATTCGACAAAATATTATGCTATTATAATCTCAAGTTTAATATATAAAATCTAGTTTAAGATATTAAACCAATTTCGTTTATTGAAGGAGGACATCATGTACAACTATTACATGCCTACTAGAATTATCTTTGAATTAAATAGTTCTGGTAAATTAGGTGAATTATTAGAAAAAGAAAATAAAAAGAATATTTTAGTAGTTACAGACAAAGGGATTTTAAACGCAGGACTACTAAGCCCAATGTTGCATTCATTGGAGAATAGCAATATTAAATATGAAATGTTTGATGAAGTAGAACCAAATCCAAAAACATCAACAATCAGAAAGGGCGTCCAAAAGTTTTCTGAAAGTGACTTTGATGCTATTGTCGGTTTTGGCGGAGGAAGTTCCATTGATACAGCAAAAGCAATCGCTGTTATGGCAACAAATGAAGGAGAAATTCTGGATTATGAAGGTGTAGGCAAAATCGTTAATGATCCATTATATTTGGTTGCAATCCCTACAACAGCAGGAACTGGTAGTGAAGTAACAGCTTCGACTGTTATTACAGACGAGAATACATTATTTAAAGCTGCTGTTGTAAGTCCAAAGGTATTTCCTAACCTGGCAATATTAGATGCTTCGCTTACATTAAAATGTCCTCCTGGTATTACATCATCAACAGGTATGGATGCTTTAACACATGCGATCGAATCATACATATCTAAGCAAAGTGATCCAATCAGTGGAAGTATCGCTCTTCATGCGATTACATTGATTTCTAATAATCTATCAAAAGCTTACTTCTATGGAACAGACTTAGAAAGCAGAGAAAGAATGTTAGAAGCTTCAATGTTAGCGGGTTTAGCATTTTCACAGACAAGATTAGGAAATGTCCATGCGATCTCTCAATCCTTTGGTGGAGTATTTGATATTCCTCATGGTATTGCTAACGCGGTTCTTCTACCTTACATTTTAAAGTTTAATGCACCAGCATGTTTAGATAAAATGGTGGATATCGCAAAAGCAATGGGAATTAGTACTGCTAATGAAAGCGATGCTGCTATTGCTGATAAGGTAGTTGAAACGATTGTTGAATGGAATAAAGCATTTGATATTCCAAACAACACGAAGGTTTTAGGAGTAGATTTAGCTCAAATCGATAAGCTGATTTCAGATTCTATGAGAAGTGGAAATGTCCTAGTAAATCCACGTCTCACTACTGCAAAAGATGTAGAAAAGTTAATTAAAGATTCCCATGCAGGGATTCTATAAAATTAAAAAACTATAAAAAGAGGTGTAAGTAGATGAAAAATATTTTGAAAGTATTAATTCCATTATTTGGTTTTATCTTCTTGGTCGCTTGTGGTGGCGGCAGTGAACCAGTATCTGAAAATGAATCTTCTTCAGGTGCAGATGACAAAACATATACAGTACGTGTAGCCCATTCATCAGCAGCTACTAATGATCGACTTGAAAATTCATTACAAGAGTTTAAAAAAGCAGTTGAAGAAAAAAGTGAAGGTCGTCTAATTATCGAAACTTATCCGAACAGTCAATTAGGTGGAGAACGTGAAACACTTGAAGGCGTTCAAATGGGTACAATTGAAATGGCTGTATTATCAACAGCTCCTTTTGGTGGATTTTTCGAAAAAATGATGATTTTAGATTTACCTTATATCTTTAAAAATGAAGAAGTGGCAGATAAAGTATTAGACGGTCCATTTGGTGATAAACTATTTAGTTTAATGTTAGAAGAAACAGGACTAAGAGGTTTAGCATGGGGAGAAAATGGTATTCGCCATATGGCTAATAACATCCGTCCAATTGAATCACCAGCAGATATTGAAGGATTAAAAATTAGAACTCAAGAAAACCAAGCACACATGGATATGATTAAAGCTTTCGGTGGTAGTCCAACTCCGTTGGCATTCCCAGAGTTATATAGCTCGTTACAACAAGGTGTTATTGATGGTTATGAAAATCCAATTTCATTAATTACTGGTATGCGTTTCTATGAAGTTACTAAGTATATTACACTGAACTCTCATGTTTACGGTGCTTATGCTTTCATTACTAACGATGACTTCTTCCAAACATTACCTGAGGATCTACAAAACATCATTGTAGAAGAAAGTAAGAACTGGAGCAAGATTGAACGCGAGTTTAATAGAAAACAAACAGAAGAAGGTATTGATTTAGTTAAAGAACAAGGTGTAGAAGTTATTGAGCTTAGCGATGAGCAAATTGCTGAATTCCAAGAATTAGCAATGCCTGTTGTAGAGAGCTACAGATCACAAATTGGTGAAGAACTATTTGATGAGCTAATGGCTGCAATTGCAGAAGCTGAAGCTAACTAATAACAATAAAAACTAAAAAAGTAAGTGTTTCGAACCTAAGGTTATATCACAGATAAGGCCACAGAATCGGACAAGCACGTACAAAATTTAAAGTTTTAACAAGTAAAATAAAGAAGAAAAAATTACTTTTCTTCTTTATTTTTTTCTAAAGGGGTGATTTTTTTGAAGAAATTAATGAAGAGTTTAGATAATACTCTAACGAAAATTGAAGAGAATTTAACTTTTATTTTGTTACTAGCCATGCTTTTAGCTGTATTTGCAAGTTTCGTTAGCCGTTATGTTTTTAATTCACCTATAGACTGGACTGAAGAGTTCTCAAGGTATGTCATGATTTGGGCAACATTTATTGCTGCTAGTTATGGAGTTAAGACAGGAGCACATATTACCCTTGATATTATGGTTATTTATCTTTCCGATAAAGGTAATAAGATTTTAAGGACAGTTAGCTATATTCTTTCATTAGTATATTGTGTCCTTGTTATTTATATAGGTATCCCCTTTATTAATAATTTAATAGAAACCCAACAAAAATCTCCTGCAATGGAAATTCCGATGTATTTTGTTTACCTTTCAATAATAGTAGGTACTGTTTTAATGTTTTTACGATATGTCATCCTTTTATTTAACGAATTTTCAAATTCTAATCAATTAGAAAAGGTTAATTAGTTTCTTTATAAAGATTTAGATGGGAGGGTAAAGATGACTACAATCTTAGCTTTATTATTATTAGTTTTACTAGTTCTGAATGTTCCGCTGGCAATTGCTGTTGGCTTGGGATCAACCATTGTTTTATTAACTTCGGACTTGAATTCAATTGTAGCGGTTCAAAGAATGATTACTGGTTTAGATAGTTTTGCCCTTATGGCCATACCATTGTTTATGGTGGCGGGTAAAATCATGGAGATTGGTGGGATCTCCAAAAGGTTAGTTGATTTAGCCGCTAGTATCGTCGGCTCTGTAACTGGAGGATTTGCGATTATCGCAGTAATGGCGAGTATGTTTTTTGCAGCTATTTCAGGATCAGCTCCAGCTACCGTAATTGCAATAGGGAGCATTATGGTACCTGCAATGATTAAGGAAGGCTATGATAAGAAATTTGCACTAGCGCTAATTGCCGCAAGTGGAACAATCGGCATTATCATACCTCCGAGTATTCCATTTATAACATATGGTATTTCCGCTAGCACAAGTGTAGGAGACTTATTTATTGCTGGAATAATCCCTGGAGCTCTCATGGGTCTGTCACTAGTGATTTATAGTTATATTATCTCTAAGAAATATGGTTACAAAGGTGGAGAAAAAACCAATCTAAAAAGGTTTTTTCATAACTTCAAGCGTTCAATTCTTGGTTTAATGATGCCACTTATTATCTTGGGAGGCATTTACGCTGGTTGGTTTACACCGACTGAATCGGGTGCTGTAGCCTGTGTATATGGATTAGTAGTTTCATTATTTATATATAAATCGCTGAAATTCTCTGAATTAAAAAAGATTTTTGCAGAAGCGGGAGTATTGTCTGCAATGGTCTTATTTATTATTGCAACAGCGAATTTATTAAGCTGGCTCATTACTGTTGAACAAATACCGACAAAAGTAGCGGGTGCATTGTCATCAGTCACAGAAAGTCCACTTGTATTTTTAATGATAATCAATGTAATATTATTATTTGTAGGAACATTCCTAGAAATAAATGCTGCGATTATATTAATTGTTCCAATACTTTTGCCTATGCTACAAATGTATGGCATAAATCTTACTCACTTCGGTGTGTTAATGATTTTTAACTTGGCAATAGGTTTATTAACACCACCTTTGGGTGTTAACCTCTTCGTAGCAAAATCGTTATCGGATATTCAATTCAGTACACTGGTTAGGAGTATTGTTCCATTTATTTTGATTATGTTATTGAATTTAATAATTCTTACAGTGTTCCCTGAGATTACAAGCTTCATGATTTCAAAATGATACTTAAATAAAATACCCTGAGTTGTAAAAGGAGATTTTTATGAAAGAAAAATATTGGAATCCGGCACTGGAAAGAACAGACAAAATATTGAATCTCATATCAGAAAGTCCTAATAAATATAGAATGATCGATATTTCTAAACTGCTAGAGATCAATAAAAGTTCGCTTTTCATCCTATTAAATACAATGGAAAAGCTAGGCTGGATTTCAAAAAACCAAGGTGATGTTTATTCCCTCGGGACAACGCTCGGAGCATTGGGCGCCGCTTATTTTAAACAATTTAATATCTTGCAAGCTTTTTATGAAGAAGCAACTGAAACTCAAAAAAAAGTAAAAGAACATTTGCAAATTGGATTATTAGATGGTGGTGACGTTATTTATATAGGGAAAGTTAAGGATGACTCATTAGTGCAATTAGTCACTGAGCCGGGTATGAGATTTCCTGCGTATGCAACCTCTATAGGTAAGATCCAATTATCTAAATATTCATTGGCAGAGTTAAAGACTATTTATCCTGTAGAGCCTTTGAAACCCAAGACACTTTATACTATAACGTCAATTGATATCCTGTATAGAGAATTACAAAAAGCAGTTCAACAAGGATATATTGAAGAACACCAAGAATCGGCTGAAGGTTTCCATTGTGTAGCAGCGCCGGTATATAACTTTAACAATCAAATTATTGCAGGTGTAAGTATTGCAATGACTACTAGCCATTGGGAGCAAAAAGGTGAAATGGCTAAAGAGGAAGTGCTTAAACTAGCACACAGATTGTCAATACGGTCTGGACAGCAGAATTATCAGAGTATCTAAATTTAGGAATATATAAAAAGACAGAAGAAGGCGAGTTGTTTCCGCTGTCTTTTTTTATATAACGTGGACTGTCCACCTGTCCAATGAGATGGAAATCAATCAGTGTAAGGGGTCTTACAGCCGATTAATCCGCGGGATAAAGGTGGTATAAATTGAAAATGGACATAAAACCAATAAAAAAAAGAAAACGTATATACCAAGAGATTATTGATCGGATTAAAGAATCGATTGAGTCGGGAGAGCTTTCTTCAGGGGATAAGCTACCATCTGAAAGAGCACTAGCTGAAATGTTAGGCGTATCAAGGACATCGGTTAAAGAGGCCATTAGCGCATTAGAAACTGCTGGTGTTGTAAATATTAGACCGGGTGTAGGTGTTTTTGTCGCTGAACAATATGGAACAGAGCTGTTAAATAAATTTTCAACTATTATTGATGAAAAGAACGCTGATTTAATACAACTAATTGAATTGCGGCAAGCGATTGAAGGAGATGCTGCCTATTATGCAGCCAAACGAATAACCTTAGTGCAAAAGGATAAATTAGCTACGATATTTCATAAGTTAGTCGAGGCTGAAAGAAAAGGGGAGCTTGCAGTTGAAGAAGACCTTCAATTTCACCTTGCAATAGTTGAAGCCGCTCATAATCCTTTAATGCTAAATGTTATGAATATAATATCAGATAAATTAGTGCGGGAATTAACGAAAAACCGTGAGCAATCGATATTAAACTTTAGGTTAAATAAAGAGGTAATGGAAGAGCATAGACGAATCTACAAAGCAATCATTGAACAAGACCCGTTGGCAGCCCGTCAAAATATGTGGGCTCATTTAAAGGGTATTAAACAAAGACGTATTTACTAAGAGACCTTCGTGATAGGATGTGGAAAAAATGAAAGCATGCACACCTGAGATCATTGAAAAATTAAGAACTATTATTAGAGATGAGAGTCGTATTTTGCTGGAAGAAGTTGACCGATATAGTTATGGATATGATGCATCCTTCGGCAATTATTTACCTGACGTTGTACTCCAGCCTTTAGAAACTGCTGAAGTAGCAGAAATTATAAAACTTGCGAATCAGTATAAAGTTCCGGTTTATCCAAGAGGACAAGGAACAAGCTTAAGTGGGGGGCCATTACCTGTAAAAGGAGGCATAGTCTTAGATTTTTCACAATGGAATCAAACGCTAGTGATAGAGCCAGAAGATTTAGTTGCTATTGTCTCTCCTGGAGTGCTGACAGCTGATATTAATAGTGCGGCCAATGAATATGGCTTAATTTATCCGCCGGATCCGAGTAGTTCAAACGTGTCAACAATTGGCGGGAATCTTGCCGAAAATTCTGGTGGGCCAAGAGGATTGAAATATGGGGTGACTAAGGATTACGTTCTAGGTCTTGAAGTTGTGACTCCTGAAGGTGAAATAATCCGTACAGGCGGAAGAACAGTGAAAAATGTGACTGGTTATGATTTGACTAAATTAATCGTAGGTTCAGAAGGAACTCTTGGAGTCGTTACTGAAGCGATCTTACGATTGATTCCTAAACCGCAGGATTCAAGGACACTAATGGCAACGTTCGATGATTTAATAGATTCAGGGAGAGCCATTTCTAATATCTTAAGTTCTGGTATTATGCCAGCTAAAATGGAGTTGATGGATCAAGCATCGATTGTGGCCGTTGAGGAATATGAACCACTAGGACTACCGACAGATATTGAAGCGATGTTGTTAATTGAACTAGATGGTCATACTCAAGCTATTATTGATGAAATTGAGAAGGTAAAACTTGTATGTGAAAACGTAGGTGCAAAAGAAATTAAAGTAGCGAATAATCAGAAGGAATCACAGGATCTTTGGAAAGCAAGAAAACTTGTTTCACCGGCAATTGTTAGAATTAAACCAACGAAAATATCAGAAGATGCTACGGTCCCTCGTAGTAAAATACCAGATATGTTTAAGAGATTAAAAGAAATCAAAGATAAGTATAACATTCATTTAGTTGTTTTTGGACATGCCGGTGATGGGAATCTCCATCCAAACATCATTGCTGATAAACGTGATAAAGAGGAAATGGAAAGAGTAGAGCAAGCTGTCGCAGAAATATTTAAAGCAGCAGTTGAACTTGGTGGCACACTCTCCGGAGAACATGGAATTGGAACAATGAAAGCGCCATTTATGGAAATGGAGCTAGGACCGGTTGGCGTAGATATGATGAAACGGATTAAGCAGAGTTGGGATCCTAATAACATTTTAAATCCAGGAAAAATATTCCCTGAACCTGGACAGAAGTTGGTGTTATATCATGAGTAATCCAAAAAGCACCGTAGAACTACTAGCTTACGAAGAGACGTTAAGCTGTGTCCAATGTGGTTATTGTTTACCTGCTTGTCCAACCTATAAAACAATGAAAAAAGAAACGCAGTCACCAAGGGGAAGAATAAACCTTGTCAAAATGGCGGCAGAGGGTAAGTTATCCATTGATAAACTGCAGGAACCTATTGATCTTTGTCTAGGCTGTAGAGCGTGTGAAACAGCTTGCCCAACAAATGTTCAATATGGTTCTATTCTTGAGTCTGCAAAGGAAGCCATCCAACAGGAAAAAAATAAAACAATGGACTTAAAAACAAAACTGTTTAGAAAGTCATTGTTTAACTATACCTTTCCCAATAAACGTATGCTCCAAGGTATTGGTGCAGGGATGACGGTATACCAAGCCAGTGGGCTGCAGAAACTTACCCACAAAACAGGAATTATTAAAAAGGTACTGCCAGAGCACATGGCTGAATTTGATCTAATCGTCCCTAAACAACCCGCATTGTTTGCTAGAAAAAAACGTCCTATTAAACACCTGTCCGAGAAAAAGCCTGTTTTGAGCATTGGCTTTTTTAGCGGTTGTGTGATGGATGCAGTATTTTCTAAAATTAATGACTTAAGTATAAAACTGTTACAAAAAGCCGGTTGTGATGTAACAGTAATTAAAGAACAAACCTGTTGTGGGGCATTGCATAGTCATAGCGGTGAAATGGACCATGCCAAAGAATTGGCCAAAAAGAATATTGAAGCCTATGAGAAATACTCTTTTGACTATATTGTAAACTCAATTGGCGGTTGTGGTGCAATGCTAGTAGAATACGACCATCTTTTGAAGAATGACCCAAAATGGGCTGAACGTGCCAAAGAGTTTTCAAAAAAAGCCGTTGATATTAGTGTAATTTTATCTCAATTACAATTACCATTTACGCATAAAGTAGATAGAATAGTAACCTATCAACCATCCTGTCACATGACCAATGTCCAAAAAACGGTAAAGGAACCAAAGGATTTATTACGATCGATTCCCGGTATTCGTTTTGTGGAATTGCAGGATGAAAATATGTGCTGTGGCTCTGCAGGAATCTATAATCTAGTAAATTACCAAGAGTCAATGGAGATATTAGATCAAAAAATGGTGAATGTAAAGAGAGTAAAACCGGATATGATTGTCACAACCAACCCTGGTTGCCACTTGCAAATGAAACTGGGGGTAAAGAGGGAACAAATGTCTGATGCAGTAGAGGTTGTGCATTTAGTAGAACTATTAGCAAATGCATGTGAGATTGAGTAATTAAAAAGAAACAATACAATTATATTAATGTTAGAGCTATTAAGGTTGGTATGTCCAAACGATATTTGTATGGGCATCCTACCTACATAGTGTACTTACCACAAACTTTAAAATTTCAATGGTGTATTAGTAACCAATATTCACTAGATTATTGTAATTGGTTATGTTTATGAGGTTAAATGATACTATTTTGTTAAATATATTGCTAAAAAGGAATCGAAATGGTTGATTTTTCATGTCATTCCCTTTAAACTCAAAAAATAGAGAATGTTGTTCACTAAATATTTAAGTGTTTCTTAAGGCAGGAGGTGAGTTTGTGACAGAGAATAAATCTTACGGCAATGTATCGCATACGTTAGATATTTTATTGCACTTTAAAGATCATGAAGAGTGCACATTAAATAGTTTAACAGAGTCATTAGGTCTTAGGAAAAGCTATGTAGTAAAATTACTTGATAATTTACGAGAAAAGGGTTTTATAGATAGAGATCCAGAAAGTGGTAAATATAGATTGGGGTTACGTTGTTTAGAATTAGGAGCAGCGTATGAAAAACGCCTAGATATAAGGAAGGTTGCACGCCCATACCTTATTGAATTATCTACAGATATTAATGAACTTGTACACCTAGGAATATTAGATTCTAATATCGTTGTTTTGCTAGACCGCTATATAAATGAATCATCAGGACTACGGTTGCAATTTCATTTATCAATTACATCACCACCTTATTCGACAGGTCTTGGGAAAATTCTTTTGGCATATAGCTATCCGAGATTAGTTGACAATTATCTAGATTCCGAAAAATTTAAAGCCTACTCACCTCATACTACTGTTAACCCTAATATGATTCGTCTCGAACTAGAACAAATTAGACAAAGGGGCTATTATTTGTCTTATGAAACATTTGAAAGTGGAATCTCGTGCATTGCTGCGCCAATCTTTACTAGACATGGTAAAATAAGTGCTGCTGTAAGTATCTGCGCCCCAACGGTAAGAATCATGGGGAATGAACAGCAATTTAAGGAAAAGTTATTAAAGGTAACATCAGAAATTTCATTGAAATTGGGAGCACAAGGTATGGCTACTACTTCATATAATAGTATTTAAGATTAGTGAATTTAATTCACTAAAGTGTGTTAACTGTCTAAACTAGTAATTATCACTAAGAAAAATCCATTTAGGTTTTATGAATACATTTTTGAAAGGAATGTGAAATATGACAGCAATTACTTTAGAGAAAACATATTTTAATTATATTAATGGTGAATGGGTAGCAGGAACATCAGAAGAAGTGACAGCTAGCATTAATCCTGCTAATAAAAATGAAATCGTTGGATATGTTCAAAAGTCAACAAAAGAAGATTTAGATAAAGCAGTTGCAGNTTTGAACTACATTAATGGTGAATGGGTAGCAGGAACATCAGAAGAAGTGACAGCTAGCATTAATCCTGCTAATAAAAATGAAATCGTTGGATATGTTCAAAAGTCAACAAAAGAAGATTTAGATAAAGCAGTTGCAGCTGCAAAAACTGCTCAAGTTGCATGGAGAAAATTATCAGGTTCAGCTAGAGGCGATTTTCTTTATAAAATTGCTAATGTTATCGAAAAAAATATCGATGAAATCGCTGCAACAATGACAAAAGAAATGGGAAAAACATTCCCAGAAGCAAAAGGTGAAACAGCTCGTGGTATCGCAATTCTACGCTATTATGCAGGAGAAGGCTTGAGAAGAGTTGGGGATGTAATCCCATCAACTGATAGTGAAGCATTAATGTTTACAACACGTAAACCATTAGGTGTTGTAGGTGTGATTACACCTTGGAACTTCCCTGTAGCGATTCCGATTTGGAAAATAGCGCCTGCTTTGGTTTATGGTAACACGGTTGTGCTTAAACCAGCTGGTGAAACAGCAGTAACAGCTGCAAAGGTTATCGAATGCTTTGCTGAAGCTGGATTACCTGCAGGTGTAGTAAACTTAGTAACTGGATCTGGTTCTGTAATCGGACAAGGTATTATTGATCACAAAGATATTAATGGAATTACATTTACTGGTTCAGACCAAGTTGGTAAAGCTGTAGGAGCAGGTGCTTTAGCTCGTGGCGCTAAATACCAATTAGAAATGGGCGGTAAAAACCCAGTTATCGTTGCTAATGATGCAGATTTAGATTTAGCAGTAGAAGCAACAATCAGCGGTGGTCTGCGTTCAACAGGCCAAAAATGTACTTGTACTAGCCGTGTAATTGTACAAAGCGAAGTTTATGAAGCATTTAAAGAGAAATTAGTTGCTAAAGTTAAAGAATTAAAAGTTGGTGACGGTCTTCGCGAGGAAACTTGGATGGGACCTTGTGCAAGTGAAAGCCAATTGAATACTGTTCTTCATTATATTGAAAAAGGTAAAGAAGAAGGAGCTACTCTATTAGCTGGAGGTAGCAGAGTTGTTGAAAATGGCCTAGAAAATGGTTTCTATGTTCAACCAACTGTATTTGATAATGTAACTCGCGATATGACAATCGCTCGCGAAGAAATCTTTGGTCCAGTACTAGCATTAATGAAAGTTGAAACATTAGAAGAAGCGCTAGAATATGCTAATGACTCAGAATTTGGTCTAAGCGCATCTATTTTCACAACTAATATTAGCAAAATGCTTTCATTTATTAATGAAATGGATGCAGGTCTTGTTCGTATTAATGCTGAAAGTGCTGGTGTTGAATTACAAGCTCCATTCGGCGGTATGAAAAATTCAAGCTCTCACTCTCGTGAGCAAGGTACGGCTGCGATTGAATTCTTTACAGCTATTAAAACTGTTTTTGTAAAAGGCTAAAGGTTAAAAACTTTACATCACATGTATTTGAAACAAACGACAACAAAGAAGAGACTAAAGCTAAACTACTTTATTTATGGTATCAGAGGAAAATTTAGAATATTAATTATGAACCCATTGGAGGCTTTATGTGGATAATAGTTGTTTATTCAAGCACAGGTATTAAAATGTTTGAATTTGATTCAGAAGTCGAAGCGAGAGCAAAGTTAGAAACGATTTCAGGAAATAAAGTTCTGTCTGAAGTTGTTTATCATGAAGAGTTATTAACAGTATGTTAATTGTTAATAAATCGGACCAAGACGGATTAATTAGAAATATGCTAAGAGTGGATTACTCAAGTTAAAATACAACTGCTATCATAACATCCGACGTTAAAACGATTGGGTCGATAATTTAGCAGAAATGACAATAAGTAAAGCACATGGTAGTTTTCTTCGTGAAAATACATGTGTTTTATTTGTCTTACAAAGCTAATTTTATATTCTAAAAAATGAAACCCGCCTATTAATAATCTTTATATAATTATTGGAATATTAATACTAGTAGTTTATATTTATTTAGTAAAGACGAATAGGACTTTTTAGCCGATAACAAAGTCGTGTTTTTTTATGATCGTGAAATAAACTACTTCTTACCGGTATGCCTTTTTTGTATTGGTTGCGTCGGTATTCCTTTTAGAAAAATATTGGGCTGTTAAATTAATTTATTCGCTTACTTTCAAAAAGGCTTAGCTACAATGCACTGCGTTTTTATTGTTAAGTCATCCAAAAAGTGGGTTTAACAATAAATAGTTCGAAATACCTATTCAGATATGACTGTTTCTCACTAATATAAAATATTTATTTTTACTATAATAAAGGTTACATTCCCTCACAATCTAATCAATCTTGAGGGAAATAAAGGAGCGTATGAATGGAAAATAATAATTTGCTGCATATCCAAAACACGTTGAAGTCAAATCAAATTCTCATCACCTTTTCTGGTAAATTAACTCAAGGGTTAATTGAGGAGTTGGGAGAAGCGGTTCGTAAGTACTTAGAGACAGAAGATCGTCCACAAAAAGAGATATTTAATGTGTTTTCTATATTTATTGAACAAACTCAGAATATCAAAAACTATTGTTTTACAAAGGAAAATACTGAAAGCTACGAAACGATTTCCGGCTCATGCATTGTTACGATTGGGAAGCTAGACGATGGTCAAAATTATATTTTATCTGGTAATTTGCTTGAAAAGAATGATATAAAACCATTGGTTGATAAAATCGACCACCTTATTCCATTGAATAATGTCGAACTTAAAAAGCTATATAAGGAAGCATTAAAAAAGGATATTTCACTGACAAATAACTCTAGTGCTGGGCTAGGTCTTATAGATATGGCACGAAAAGCGAGCCAGCCTTTAGAGTATTCGATCATAGATGTAGATCAAAACTATTCATTTTTTACATTGAAGGCAGTTATTTAAGGAGGACATTATGGAGAAATTATTGATTGAGAGCACAAAGAGTAGCCCGGAGGTAGTATTAGATCCAGAAAACAATATTATTTCTTTTAAAGGTCAATCCTATCCAGAAAATGCGTTTAAATTTTATGAACCAATCTTTAATTGGGTAGAGAAATATATTGAAAATATAGAAGAAGAGGTCCAAGTCGAAATCGAATTAAATTTACCCTATATAAATACAAGTAGTACAAAGTGTTTCATGATGTTATTAGAATTGTTTGATGAAGCGTACTTGGAAGGTAAAAAAGTAGGCATAACATGGTATTACAATGAAGAAAATGAAAGTGAGTTAGAATGTGCAGAGGAGTTTAAAGAGGATTTAAGTTTACCCTTTAATATTATTGCAAAATGAGCGAATAGGGAGGCTTACCTAGATTATGAGTAATGGGAAGAATCAAGTACTTCTTGAAGAAACTGCCGTTATTAAACATGCGGAAGAGGTATTAAAAAAATATGAGGGCTTAGATGGTGATTTAATTCAAGAGTATGTAAGTTTAGTAGGGGATTATAAAAAGTTATTAAAAGTTTCCAAAAAAACAAACCGTATAAGCGACTTGTTAACGGCGATGTTGCAAAAAAGAGAAGACGAAATAAAAAAGGTAAATGCAGAATTAAACCGACTTGAGGAAGCAAGGAAACAATTAATTTCAGAAATATCACATGAAATGGGTTCCCCGATGATAGCTATTCAAAATTATTTAAAGGCAATCTTAGATGGGAAAGTTGAATCATCTGAGAAAAGCTTGAAAATGATTTATGAACGAATTCTGATGGTTAACCATTTGATTCAAGATTTATTTGATTTATCCATCTTAGAAACTAAACAATCAAAGGTAATTAAAAAAAACGTACAACTTAATGAGCTGTTAGGTAGCTGGATTCAAGAATATAAATTTGAAGTGAACAATCAAGGTTATCATTTTAATATTAAATCAGCTGTAACGAAGGAAGAAGAGCGATATGTAGTCAAGGTAGATGAAATAAGAATTAAACAAGTATTAACTAATTTAATTTATAATGCTATTAAATATACGCCTCAAGGTGGGGAGATTGAGATTAATAGTTTTATTCGTAACGGTATAAATGACATACATGAGCTCATTATACAAGTTTCTGATAATGGTGTAGGAATAGACGAAATGTCGATTCCATATATATTTGAACGCTTTTTTAGAGTGGATGAGGATAACGCTAATGTAGGAACTGGCCTAGGATTGGCGATTGCGAAGGAAATCATAGAGCATCATAATGGTCAAATTGGAGTGACTAGTAAATTGAATGAGGGCAGTACATTCTTCTTTACGCTGCCAATTCATAAGACTATGTAGCAAGGGCGTAGTTTAGCTTGAAAGGAGGTAGCAGCGATTGGAGGAGTCAAATAGCCATAAAAACAACCTCTTTAAACATGAAATATCCATTGTGGAAAAAGGGAAAGAACTTATTGCAAAAGGTACATACAACGATAAACAGTTATTGAATGAATATAAGAAACTTGTGCAGCACTATGAGAAACTATTGAGAGTAACTAAAAAGGCTTTTAGCATTAGTGATCTTCAAGGAGAAACATTAAAGCAGCGTGAATTTGAAAAAAAGATATTGTTGGACAATGCTGGCCAAGGATTCCTAACATTTGGGAAAGACTTACTTGTTCATAAGGAATACAGTGCAGAATGTAGGCGAATATTTCAGAAGAAAATTATTGGTGCTCCTATACACGACTTGCTGTGGGAAGATAATTTTGAAATAAATTTAAGTTGCAAAGCCCTACTAAAATCATTGTTTAGCACTGAAAATGAGCAAGCGCACTTGTCCTACTTAGATCAATTACCTAGATTTACGATGATTAATGACCGAAAAATGGAACTAGACTTTAAAATAATCCATTCCACAGATCGCTATGAAGATTTTATAGTGATGTTAATATTAACTGATGTTACGGAAAGGTTTAATAATCAGCAAAAGGTGGATTATTTAAGCTTCCATGATGAATTAACATCTCTTTATAATCGTTCATATATAAAAAAAATACTTCCCACACTCTTAAATAGAAATCAACTACCATTAAGTGTGATTGTTGCTGATATGAATGGATTAAAGTTAATGAATGATGTGTTTGGTCATGAAAAAGGAGATCAGTTTATTCAATATTCGGCACAAATATTATTAAATTGCTGTTCCGAACAAGATATGGTTGCGAGATGGGGAGGAGATGAATTTTTAGTACTACTGCCTAAAACAAACGAGCTTCAATGTCTGCAGGTAATAAAACATATTAAAAGAGAATGTCTGAATTCAAAAAAACAGCCAATTGAAGTGAGTTTGGCGTTAGGTGCAGCAACGCTACAGGATGGAAATATACCGTTTTCAGAAATATTTAAACGAGCTGAAAAGGACATGTATAAACACAAACTCTTAGAATCTAAAAGTCTTCGAAAAAGGATTGTCTGTCAGTTGCACAGTTTAATGGAAACCAAGGTTACGAGGGATCCAGGTCAAAAGAATAGAATTCAGAAAATGGCAAGTAAGTTTGCCGAGTTGGTAGGGCTAGAACCAGCATCTACAGAGATGAGAATTCTTGAAAAACTTGTGTTATTACATGATTTAGGTAAGATTGCAATTCCCACTGCGATATTAAGAAAACCAACCGCTTTAACAAATGAAGAATGGGAAATGATGCAAACACATAGCGAGATCGGTTACCGATTAGCGCTTGCAATCGGAGAAATGGATGCCGCAGACTTCATTGTAGCGATGCATGAGAACTGGGATGGCAGTGGCTATCCGCATGGGTTAAAAGAAATAGAAATCCCATTCATTAGTCGCTTGTTGGCCATTGTTGTTGCGTTTGATGTAATGATGCATGATAGAGTATTCCAAAAGGCAAAAGGCAAGGATGCGGTTTTAGCAGAATTAATTGCAAACAGTGGAACTCAATTTGATCCGGAATTAACAAAAACTTTTGTCGAAAAAATAAATGTTATTTTAGAACATAAATAAAAACACCTCGGAAAGAATAAGTGATTGAGGTGTTTTTTATAGATTTTTAATGTATTGCAGTGCCTCCTGTCTATTCTTTACATTCAATTTTTGATATATTTCACTAATGTAGTTTTTTACGGTTCCCTCACTTAAATAAAGTCGATTTGCAATCAAGCGGTTGCTGAGACCTTCAGACAAAAGTTTGATAATATCGTATTCTCGATCAGTTAAGTGGATATTCATGTCTTTTAGCTGTTGTAATTTTGTTTCAAATGAATTTATATTGTAGTATTCGTGAAGTTTAGCGGCAAGTTTCGAGGCCACTTCAGCTGGAATCATTAATTGGCCTTGAGCAGCTTTTCTAATCGATGTAATCAAGTTTTCATAGTTGATGCCCTTAATAAAAAATCCATTTGCTCCAGAACCAAGACCTTCAATAATAAACTTTTCATCTGGAAACGTTGTCAGAATTAAAATGATCATGTGTGGAAATTCCTTTTTTAACCGTTTCGTACACTCAATGCCATCCATTATGGGCATTTTGACGTCCATTAATACAATATCAGGTGGTAATTTTCTAACCTGCTCAAGAGTTTCCTGACCATTACTTGCTGTGCCGATGACTTCCATGTCTTCCTCAAGATTAATAATAATTTGTAGACCTTCTCGCATTAATGTTTGGTCATCAGCAATAAAAATTTTTAACTTCTCCATACTTCCTCACCTTACATTCATTTTAACTAGTTATTATGTACTATTATAACATCATTAATTGTACCTAAGTTGTAGAATTGCGATAATTTGAAATTCTTTCAAAAATAGTATTACTAAATAGAAGAGACCTATATAATATAGGTTATAGTATAAAAGAATCATAAGGCCAAAAGGACTAAAGTATTATTAATGTAATAAATAAAGTTTAATAAAGGAGCCAAATTAAATGGAAAGATTT
Organism: Bacillus sp. Marseille-P3661; assembly: GCF_900240995.1. Classification (NCBI taxonomy): domain Bacteria; kingdom Bacillati; phylum Bacillota; class Bacilli; order Caryophanales; family Bacillaceae; genus Bacillus; species Bacillus sp. Marseille-P3661. The sequence continues at coordinate 852,447 of NZ_LT965954.1, read as the reverse complement.
CGGTTGGTGATAACCGTAATATTGTTAATTTTTTTGTTAAATGGTTGCGGACAAAGCCAAGCTACGACAAGCTTACAAGATAAACTAAAGGTTGGAATGATGCTGGCAGACTATGGGTTGGGTGATCAATCATTTAATGATACAGCTTTTTTAGGCTTAACTAAGGCGAGAGATGAGCTCGGAATTCTTTTTGATTATCGAGATTTAGTTAGTTCAAAGTCGTATTATCAAGGTTTGGTTGAACTAATCCAGGAAGAGGATTGTGATCTTATTATCGGACTAGGGCACAATATGATCGTGGATTTTACTGCTGTTGCTGAAGAATATCCTGAACAGCAATTTCTTTTTATTGATCAAAAAATAGAATTGCCCAATGTATTATCGATTACGTTTAAAGAGGATGAAGGAAGTTACCTAGTGGGAATAATTGCAGGATTAAAAACAAAAACAAACAGTGTTGGATTTGTTGGCGGTATTGATATTCCTGTAATAAATAAATTTAAAGATGGTTTTATATCAGGGGTTAAGGCTGTAGATCCAGAGATTATTATTCATGTTGATTATGCAAATGATTTTGGCAGCCCTGAGTATGGAAAAGAGATAGCTAGACAAATGATTCAAAATGAAAACGTTGATATTATTTATCCTGCAGCGGGCTTTACTGGCCTAGGTGTAATTGAAGAAGCGGCAAATCATGATATATTTGCGATTGGAGCAGATAGTGATCAGTTTTATGTGGCAGAAAAAACAGTGATTACTTCGATGTTAAAGAATATAGATGTTGCTATTTATACTGCTATTAAAGAATTCTCTGAAGAAGGAGCATTTAAGACAAATCACCGTGAGTTAGGAATATTAGAGAATGGTGTTGGAATTGCTCCAGTAAGAATTACTCAATTAAACGATCAGGAGCAACAATTATTTGAAACGTACACGCAAACATACATAGATTCAAAAATACAAAAGTAAAAGAAAGCGTTTAGAGGAGGTAATAGATGAGACTTCAGACGAAACTTTTATTTCATTCAATCACTTTTATTTTTTTATCAATTGTTATTATTGTTTTTGTCATTATAAAAATGATAGGGATGCAAACAACTGCCAATAGTTTCTCTGATACCTTATTAAAAGTAGAAGAGTTTAACAGTTCACTTGTGGCATACCAACAAGCTCTAGGGAACTTTGGGAAAAATCCTACTGAAGCAAACCAGCTTACAGTAATATCTAAACATTATGACACCCTTGAAAAGTCAAAAATTCTCGAACATTTTCCGTTTGTAAATGAAAAAGAGCAACATCGGATCAACTTAATCCAACTGAAGTTAATGAACATTGAAGATACTATAGGGATTATTGAGACTGACAAACATAAGAACACAATTGAAGCTATGAAACTTTCATCCAAAATTTTAGGTATCTTAAACGATGTTTTTCTTTTGAAATTATCGTTACATGAACAAAATGGTTTAATGGCAAAGGAAAATAATCAGCAAATCTTATCAATATCGATTACTAGCGGTTTGTTATTACTCCTTATTTCTAGTGCGCTTATCATAAATATGACAAGAAAAATAGTAAAACCGATTATACAGCTAAGTTCCTATTCGAAGAAAATTGCGGCTGGAAACTTATCAGTTAAAGAAATAGAATATGTTTCGAATGATGAGGTTGGGCAACTAACAACTTCATTCAACGTTATGAAGGATAACTTGATGGAACTGATTGAACGTATTCAAAAAAATGCTGATGAATTACAAGAGAAAAATGAACGAATTAATGATAGTATTAGCTATGCAAAAAGAATACAAGATTCGGTGATTCCAAACGAGAACATTTTAGCTCAAAGACTTGAAGATTACTTCTTAATATATAAACCAAGAGATATTGTTGGAGGTGACTTTTACTGGTCGTACCAAACGAATGAAGGAATATATTTAGCAGTGGGTGATTGTACTGGACACGGAGTTCCAGGGGCATTGATGACAACACTCTCTATTTCTGCATTAAATCACATTGTTGAAAACGATGAAGGACTTAGTCCAGGCTACATTTTAGAGCAGTTAAATCAAATATTAAAGAGAACGTTACAACAGGAATCCAAGTCGGGACGTACAGATGATGGACTTGATATAGGGCTTTGTTATATTGAAGGATCTTCAATAACGTATGCAGGCGCAAAGTTAACACTCTATAAAAAGACAGGGAATGATGTGATTGGCATAAAGGGTGACACAAAAAGCATTGGTTATCGAAGAACCCCTGGTCATTATCAATATAAAAATCATACATTGACTGCAGACCAATCCTCTACCTTCTACTTCACAACAGATGGATTTATCGATCAAAATGGTGGGGAAAGTGATTATTCCTTTGGCAAAAAATCATTTCTACGGTTAATTGAGCATGCATATTCTAAACCATTAGCATATCAGAAACATATCTTTCTCACTGAACTACAGAAATATATGGGGGACGAGCCGCAACGAGATGATATTACGATTCTGGCGTTTAAGCCGAAAATATAAGAGACTATTAATGTATATGATTGAAGTTTAGTCATCATTATTTACTATTGCTATATTTTAATTTGAGATATGAATTGAGGTAATGTTTATGAAAAGTATACAAACGAGAATGTTAATTATTTTCTCTTTTGCCTTTATTGTATCAAGTGTAATACTTAGCTTTTCGATCTATCGGTCATCTAATGAACTTGTGGTGAACTCGATTAGCACCCAGGCAAAACTAATAGCAGAAAATGCTGTGAAAAAGGTGGATTTGAATAAATATGAAGGAATTACACCAGAGAGTGGCCCCACAGAGTATTACATGGAATTAAGGCAGCAATTAAATGATATTAGAGAAATGAATGGTCTAAAGTACCTTTATACAATGGGAAGACGCAGTGTTGCTGAAGGATATGAATACTTTTATGTTGTGGATGGATTCCCAGTTGAATCTAATGAAGCCTCTGAAATAGGTGATGTGGAAGAGAATCATTATCCGAGTCTTGAGCAAACGTTTGAGACAAAACAAGCAAGTATTGGAGAATTATCCTATAGTGAAGAATATGGGGCAACCGTTACGGCCTATGTTCCTATTATAAATAATAATGGTGACATGATCGGAGTCCTTGGTGCAGATTTTGATGCCGAAAATATTTATCAGTTAATGAAAACCGAAAAACAAAAGATGATTGTTTTAACACTTATTGTGCTTATTGTAATGTTTATAATTATATATTTACTATCAAGATATCTTGTCCAACCATTAAAGGAACTAATCAATCATACTAGAATTGTTCGAACAGGTGATTTCACCATTAAAATGGAATCGAATAGGAAAGATGAGATAGGTGAACTTAACCGGGCTTTTAATGAAATGATTCAAGATATAAATGAAATGATCCATACAGTAAATGTAAGTGCTAGTAAATTAAATACATCATCTCAGGAAATTTCCAGTACTGCAGAACAAAGTGCAAAAACTGCAGACGTATTGGCATCTACGATCCGGGAGATTACCCAAGGGTCTAAGCGTCAATTAAAAATCATTGAAGATGCTACAGAAACTATTAAACAAATGACAATAGGATTAGATTCAATCACGCATCATTTATCAGAAGTATCTATAGCTTCACATATGACTAATGATCTGTCAAATAATGGTATAAAGCAAATTGAACGTGCTGTAAAGCAGATTAATCAAATAAAAACCGCACAGCATCAGTCATCAACCGTTATCCAAGAACTTGGAATTAAATCAAAGGAAATCGATGAAATTGTTGATGTTATCACAAATATTGCTAGCCAAACAAACCTATTGGCATTGAATGCAGCAATTGAAGCGGCAAGAGCGGGCGAGCATGGGCGTGGCTTTGCAGTAGTTTCACAAGAGGTTCGAAAACTAGCTGAGCAATCGGCTCAAGCTGCAAAAAAAATTGCCATATTAATTAAAGACATACAAGTTAAAACAGAAAGTGCTGTAAAAACAATGGAGGAAAGCAGCAGAGAAGTTGAAGAAGGTACAAGAGTTGTTGCTGAATCAGGAGAAGAGTTCAATAAAATAAGAGAAGCAGTTCAATCTGTAAATGGGCAAATTGAGAATGTTACAGCTGCAATTGAACAATTAAGTGCTGGAAGTTCTCAGATTGTAGGTATCATAGAAGAGGTAAACAAAATTGCAGAAAATTCTAATCAAAAAACGAATGACTTTGCTAAATTAATTGATGGACAAATTTCTATGGTCCATGAAATTAATTATTCAACAGACCAGCTGAAGGAAATGTCGAATCATCTGGATAAGGTCGTTAAGCAATTTAAAATAAAGAAATAAGTAGTGCTAGTATTACATTAGCAGTCTTAAATATTATGAAGGAGCCCTTTTCTTCTAGTGTGAAACTAAAGGAAAAGTGGCTCCTTTAAAGCTATTGAATTTTAATTCTGTATGAATAACTATTCCTTAGTAATTCGTTTGCAGAATCTACATCTTTAGCTTCGGTCATGACAAAATTATCAAATACTAAAGGTAAACTCCATGTGTTTGGTTTTGTATATTGAAGTGTATATACCGTACTACTAACTACATTTCTATTTTTATCTAACACTTCAAATGTAAATATAGGTTTCCGATCTAATTCTTCTGTAATATTGAATGATACGTTTACATCGTATCTTCCAAAAATGGTTCCAGTTACACCTTCAAATGCATCTGGGTATGCTGATAACGAAACAACTTCAATGCCATCCATACCATAAAGTGGATATGCTTCAGCCGGTTTTTTTATTTGAACTGTTGATGAGGCGCTTTGCCAAGCTACATCATAACCTAATGCTTCACCTACAGTTCTTAATGGAACATATGTAGTATCGTTATATATGATTGGTACAGCTTTTGATGTGTCAATTTGATATCCTTCATTTGTAATATTAATGTTTGGAGCCAATAAAGCCCGGATTTCATTAGCAGCATTACTTACAATGGGTGTTAGTGCAAGTCCGCCTGCCAAACCTAATGCAATATATTTTTTCATAGTACCTCTCCCAAAATTGATTTCTATTACCCTATCACATAATTAAATGGTAATACTAAACTAATACCCCGATAATTACAAATATAAAACCTTAATTTGCTGTTTTATGTAATTTTCCCATCATACCAAGTGCTTTACCGGTACCTAAGGCTACTGACTCTAATGGTAAGGGAGCAATATGAACAGGGAGAAAAACCTCATTATTCAACCACTCTTTTATACCATCTAATAGTGCTCCGCCACCTGTTAACATAATTCCACGATCAACAATATCACCACTTAATTCAGGTGGACATTCTTCTAAGGTGGTATGAATAATTTCGATAATTTGATCTAACAATTCCTTGAATGAAAGGTGTATTTCTTTAGAAGATAATGTGATTGTATGCGGTAAGCTTGTAACTAAATCTCTGCCGCGCACATTCATAGTTTGTTCTTCATGATTTTTGTATGCATTACCAATTTCAATCTTTATTTGTTCAGCTGTTTGTTGGCCAATTAAGAGGTTATAGTTTTTACGTATATATTGAATAATTTCCTCGTCGAAACGGTCCCCGCCTATTTTTAAAGAGCGACAAGCTACAACTCCTCCATATGAAATGATTGCAACCTCAGTTGTGCCACCGCCAATGTCAATAATCATGTTTGCATAAGGTTCTTCAACTGGTAAATCTGCCCCGATTGCTGCAGAAACAGTGTTCTCAATAATATGGACATTCTTGGCACCGCAACTTTTAATTGCATCTATAATGGCCCTGCGTTCAACAGGTGTTGAGTTGGTTGGTGCAGTAATAACAACATTTGGTTTTCGCAGAGTAATACTGCTTGTAATCTTTGCTTTTTTGATTAATAGTTTAAGGATTTGTGTAGTTTTATTATAATCCGAAATAACTCCATTCTTTATTGGGCGAATCACCTCAATGTTTGCTGGGGCTTTTCCAATCATACACTTGGCTTCATTTCCTACTGCGACTACTTCGTTTGTATCATTGTTAATTGCTATGACAGAGGGCTCATTGAAAATAATTCCCTTGCCTTTACAGTGCATGATAATATTTGTTGTTCCTAAATCAATTCCGATTTCAGTATTTAATAGCATGTATATTCATCCCATCTTTATTTGTATTGGTTACAAATTCCCTTATATATTTCGTCGAAATATGTATTGTTTTGGGGGTAGTTGTATTATTGCTTAAATATATAAGGAGGTATTTGTCAGAATTTGCAGATTTGACCCACAATATTTGTCTGTATTACAATAAAATGGTATAGAAAGGAAGGAAAAAATCATGCTTATTCTATCAGAAGAACAAGTTCGCTCAATTTATACAATGAATGATGCAATTCAAGATCTTGAAAGTGCCATAAATTATAATACTCAAGGTAAGGTTATGAATCCGCATCGGACAGTGCTTGATTTTCCAGAAAAAAGTGCATCTGCACTTTACATGCCTTCTGCATTAGAACCAGTTGGAAAATCAGCAGTAAAGGTTGTGACAATCTTTCCTAACAACCCCTCCATTGGCAAAAAGACGACACAAGGTGTTATTCTCCTAAGCGATACAAACACTGGAGAGCATTTAGCTTGTATCAATGCTTCCTATTTAACTAGACTTCGTACCGGTGCTGTTAGTGGTATTGCTACAAAATATCTTGCTAAAAATACAGCATCGACAGTTGCTGTTATAGGCTGTGGTGCAATGGCTGAAGAGCAGCTTTTAGCTGTACTTGAAGTGCGCACTGTTAAAGGAATTATGTTATTTAATCGAACAGCTGAAAAAGCTTTTTCGTTTGCTAAACAAATTTTAAAAGTAAAGCCAGAATATGAGGGCTTGATAACAATTATGGAAGATGCAAATGATGCTGTTTCGAAAGCAGATATTGTTATTTGCAGTACTCGTTCAAACACACCAGTTTTTTCCGGGGAAGCACTTCGGCTGGGAACGCATATTAATGGTGTAGGCTCCTACCTGCCATATATGCAAGAGGTGGATGTAGAAACATTATTTAAGTGTTCTAAAATTGTTGTTGATACATTAGAGGGTGTTAAGGATGAAGCGGGTGACTTTATTATTCCTGCAGATAAAGGTATATGGAGTTTCAATAGTCTTCATGGAGAAATAGGTGAATTAACATCAGGTAAAATTCAAGGTAGGGAAAAGGATGAAGAAATAACATTTTTTAAATCAGTTGGAATTGCTTATTTTGATATGGCGGTTGCCGCTGCTGTGTATGAAAAAGCAATTCAAGCTGGAGTTGGAACCAAAGTGGAAATATAATAAGTAGTTTGATAAGGTGCTAGACTCTCTATGTGTTTGAACGTAACGCATATCATAGAGGGTAGGCACCTTTTTTAATTAAACGGAAAGTACATAGTAATTCGACTTTATGAATCTACAAAAAATAAAATGAAAATGATTTGCAGTTACTGATAAAGAATAAAAGTGGCAGATATAGACATAAATGTGGTAGGTAAATTTAAAAAGTAGCAGGTATCCTTCAAAACTTAGTTGATATCCTCGATATAATGGATGCAACAGAAAGAGCAGAGACCGCAAGAAGTGGGGAGGTAAATTACGTAGCTTTTGAGCTTTTCTCATGATAGTGGTACGAAATGAATATACATAAAAATAAAAAGGAGGGAGATCTAATGTACACACCATATAAACATGAACCGTTTACAGATTTCTCGATTGAAAAGAATCGTCTGCTATTTGAGGAAGCTTTAAAAAAAGTACATTCACAAATGGGGAGACATTATTATCTTGTAATTGATGGTGGGCGCATTAATACAGAGAATAAGATTATCTCGATCAATCCGGCAAATAAAGATGAAGTAGTTGGTATCGTAGCAAAAGCTGATAAGGAGCTAGCTGAAAAAGCTATCCAAGCTGCTGCAAAAGCGTTTGAAAGCTGGAGGTATTGGGATGCGGAAGCTAGAGCAGGAATTTTATTCCGCGCAGCTGCCATTGTTCGGCGTAGGAAACATGAATTTTCTGCATTGCTTGTAAAAGAAGCGGGTAAGCCATGGAAAGAAGCGGATGCGGATACAGCTGAAGGCATAGACTTTATGGAATATTATGCACGGAAAATGATTGAACTAAAGGATGGTAAATCAGTTTTAAGTCGTGAGGGTGAACGGAATCAATATATTTATACGCCAACAGGCGTAACTGTTGTCATTCCGCCTTGGAATTTCTTATTCGCAATTATGGTAGGGACAACAGTTGCACCAATTGTAACTGGAAACACGGTTGTATTGAAACCTGCCAGTAATACTCCGGTGACAGCTGCATGGTTTGTAGATGTATTAGAAGAGGCAGGTCTGCCGAAAGGTGTTATTAACTTTGTTCCAGGAAGCGGTGCAGATGTCGGAGATTATTTAGTGGATCATCCCAAGACGGCTCTAATTACATTTACAGGTTCACGTGAAGTGGGAACAAGGATATATGAAAGAGCTGCCAAAGTTCAACCTGGTCAGCAACATTTAAAACGAGTTATCGCCGAGATGGGTGGCAAGGATACCATCGTTGTTGATCACGATTGTGATCTAGAATTGGCAGCTCAATCAATTTTTGTATCTGCATTCGGCTTTGCCGGTCAAAAATGCTCTGCCGGTTCTAGAGCAATCGTTCATGAGGATGTATATGAAAGTGTATTAAAACGTGTTATTGAAATTACTGAACAGCAGGTTGTAGGTAATCCGGAAAATTACGGAACATATATGGGACCGGTTATTGATCAAACTTCCTTTAATAAAATAAGTGAATATATAAAGATCGGTAAAAAGGAGGGGAGGATTGTAACAGGTGGTAAAGGTGATGATTCAAAGGGGTATTTCATTGAGCCGACCATTATTGCAGATTTAGATCCGAAAAGTGTAATTATGCAGGATGAAATTTTTGGGCCAGTTGTAGGCTTTTCAACTTTTAAGACATTCGATGAAGCATTAGAAATTGCAAATAATACTGAATACGGCCTAACTGGTGCGGTGATTACGAATAACCGTGAACATATTGAACGAGCAAAGCGTGAATTCCATGTTGGTAATTTATATTTCAATCGAAATTGTACGGGTGCAATTGTGGGTTACCACCCATTTGGCGGATTTAAAATGTCTGGTACCGATTCTAAAGCAGGAGGACCTGACTATTTAATTCTGCATATGCAAGCTAAAACTATAAGTGAAATGCTTTAAAGGATGAAATGAATTTCTAATATAACTTATATGCTATTAGAATGTTATTCTACTATTACTAATTAAATGTGCCTAAATCGTCTTGAGTATTTAAATAAGGCGTTTTAGGCGATTTTTATTTTATAGAAAATGGTAGTAAAAAATAGTTTAAAAACTGCTATAATTTTTATAATATAGAACATATGCAATAAATGAATTTAATAGGAATATAGGGGGAAACGATGGGAAATATACAATTAATTGTATCTGTTAGCGTATATATGATAGGTATGCTTTTAATTGGTTACTATGCTTACAAACGAACATACAATCTATCAGATTATATGCTTGGTGGTCGTGGACTTGGTCCGGCTGTAACAGCTTTAAGTGCAGGTGCCTCAGATATGAGTGGTTGGCTTTTGCTTGGTCTGCCAGGTGCTATGTATTCGACTGGGCTTAGTGCAGCCTGGATTGCAATTGGGTTGACAATAGGTGCTTGGGCAAACTGGCTTTGGGTTGCTCCACGGTTACGAACATATACAGAAATAGCTAATAATTCAATAACAATACCGGGATTCCTAGAGAATCGTTTTGAAGATCACTCAAAGATACTTCGCTTAATTTCTGGCCTTGTTATTTTGGTATTTTTTACATTTTATGTATCGTCTGGGATGGTTTCAGGAGGAGTGCTATTTCAAAGTACATTTGGTCTAGAATATCGTACTGGTTTATTTGTAATAACTGCGGTTGTTGTTGCCTATACGTTATTTGGTGGATTTCTTGCAGTTAGCTGGACTGACTTCGTCCAAGGATTAATTATGTTTTTGGCGTTAGTGCTTGTACCACTTGTGACAATTCTCCATATTGGTGGTTTTGATAATTCCTTCACAGAGATTCGCTCCGTTGATCCAGCGCTTTTGGATATTTTTACCGGTACTAATTTCATAGGCATTGTCTCTCTTTTTGCTTGGGGACTCGGTTATTTTGGACAACCTCACATTATCGTTCGTTTTATGGCAATATCATCTGTTAAAGAAGTAAAAAAGGCACGTCGAATCGGCATGGGCTGGATGATTTTCTCAACAGGTGGAGCAATGCTGACAGGACTATTTGGGATTTCTTATTACTCCGCAAACAATCTTGTTTTAGATGACCCGGAAACCATCTTTATAATGCTAGGGGAAATACTATTTCATCCTATTATTACGGGGTTTCTGATTTCGGCAATATTAGCTGCCGTTATGAGTACGATTGCTTCACAGCTACTTGTAACGTCTAGTTCATTAACAGAGGATTTATATAAAACATTTTTCCGCAGGAAGGCATCAGATAGAGAATTAGTGTTAATTGGACGTTTATCAGTTTTAATTGTATCTATAATTGCTTTATGCCTTGCCTGGACAAAAAATGATACCATTCTCGATCTTGTTGGTTATGCATGGGCTGGCTTTGGTTCCTCTTTCGGTCCTGTAATTTTGCTTAGTTTATACTGGAAACGAATGACAAAGTGGGGTGCGCTTGCTGGTATGCTTGTTGGTGCAAGTACAGTAATTATTTGGTCAAATGCGGGTTTGTCTGATGTTCTTTATGAGATGATTCCTGGATTTACAGCAAGCTTAGTTGCCGTATTTGTTGTTAGTTTATTAACACCCATTCAATCTAGTAATATTGACAAACAGTTTGAAATACTAGAAAAAGAAGTTAAATAGTGATAGATATAAAAGAGATCAGCTATAGTCTGGTCTCTTTTTACAAAAAGACATAATTTCTATAGAATGCGATACAAATACAATAAATATAAATAAAGAAATGCTGTATCTGTGAGGAGAGAGGTCTATGACTAGTAAAGACAGACAAATTTTCTTTAATGGAAAAATATTTACCGCTAATCCAAACCATCCCTATGCAAGTGCAATGTTGATTTGTGATGGAGTGATAGAAAAAGTTGCTGATGAAAAAGAGATGATGGACTATGATGGTGACAGAATAAATCTTCAAGGCCGCCGCGTTTTACCAGGTTTAATAGATGCCCATCTTCATCCATTATGGTTAGCTAAAGCAACTAAACAAGTAGCTTGTACCCCACCCCTTGTAAGATCTATTGAAGATATGATTCAAGAGCTTCGTAAGCAACGAATCGGACAAGCTCCAAATAATTGGATTGAAGGCTGGGGATATGATGAGGGGAAATTGACTGATCAGCGTGCCCCTACTCGGTGGGACTTAGATAAAGTTTCTCAGGAAACACCAGTTGTGGTTACTAGAACATGTACCCATATAATTTCAGTAAATAGTGCGGCTTTAAACTTGGCTGGAATTACGGAATCCACAGAAAACCCACCAGGAGGGCAAATTGATAAAGACCTAAATGGCAAACCAACAGGTATTTTACGAGAAAGTGCAAGGTATCTAGTACTAGATATAATGCCGGAGCTGTCTATAGAGGATAGTGCGGCTCTTCTAGCAGAATTAAGCCCAAATCTACTAAAGCATGGAATAACAGCTATTACTGATCTAATGTGCTTAAGGGAACCTATCGATTACCTGGAATTATATAAGCAAGCGCGTAACCAAGGGCTTAAACAAAGAGCAGTATTATACTATATATGGGATGAAATAAAAAAACACCCTAACCTAGATAAAAATACAACATGTAAAGAAAAAGCGGTTCACATTGGAGGTATTAAATTATTTGCTGACGGTAGTGTTTCAGGTAGAACTGCATGGGTTAGCGAGTCTTTTAAAGGAAATGACAAGGGTTATGGTATTGCAACTACATCTAAGGAAGAACTAGTAGCTGCTGCTCAGGCTGCCGAGCAAAATGCCATACAATTAGTTGTACATGCAATGGGAGATAAAGCAATTGACTTAATTATTGATACCTTTTATGACAAAAAAGGCTGGTTGACTGATTTACCTTCTATCAGAATAGAGCATGCGGCAATGCCGACAAAAGAAACAATTAGACGTGCAGCAAAGACTAATATCGCATTTGTTCCACAACCGATATTTATATTTGCAGAAATTGAAAGTTATATTAACAACTTAGGGGTAGATAGAACAATTCAGACTTATCCATTTCGCTCAATGTTAGATGCAGGTATTAAGGTTGCCTTCTCATCTGATGCTCCTGCTACAGCTTGGAGTGATCCGGCCAATCCATTTATTGCTATTAAATCTGCTGTAACTCGGACTGCATATGATGGAACAGATACCGGCCATGAACAACGTATAGATGTTCATACCGCGATAACACTATATACTCGTTTAGCACAAGAAATAACGGGGATTCCTAAGATTGGCCAATTAAAAGAGGGGTATCACGCCGATTTTATAGTTCTCGATCGTGATATTTTCAATGTAAACATGGAGGAAATAGATCGAGTTATAGTAGATGAAACTTATATGGGAGGAACACTTGTTTATCGAAGAAACCGATAGTAGTGGTATTCTGATGGAATATCTACGTTAAAGTAATACCTTGGTGTTTTCTATTATGGCCAAGGTATTATAATTTTTGTGTTTTGTTGCGCTATGCGCACTCTTTTAACTGAAAAAAGAAAAAAATTCGAATATTGTTGCATATAGAGCAACTAGAATGTTGTATCGAGAACGAAATCTAGTTATTATAAAGCTATTAGAGATTATTTAGAAGATGCAGTTATTTAGCATGCTTTTAATATTAGTTGGTAACGTTTACATTTTCTATTAAGCTATATACTTTTACTTGGGGAGTGGGAAAATATGAGTATTATTCGCATTGGTAGAGTAGAGCTACGTGTATTGGAATTAGAGAAGTCTGTTGATTATTACACAAATATTATTGGTTTAGAAGAAGTTGCTAGAGAAAAAGGTAAAGTCTATCTAAAGGCTTGGGATGAATTTGATCATCATAGCGTAATTCTTCAAGAAGCGGAATCGGCAGGTATTGATCACCTTGCGTTCAAAGTAGAAAATGTCGATGATCTAGCAAAATATGAAACAAATGCTGAAATGTTTGGCTGTACAGTTAAGCGAGTATCAAAAGGAACGCGCATTGGGGAAGGTGAAGCGGTACGCATTGAAATTCCAACAGGTCACCAGGTGGAACTTTATCATGATATTGTACAGCTTGGTACGAAGGTAGGAACATTAAATCCTAAACCTTGGCCTTTTGATACTAAAGGAATTGCGCCGCACCGATTCGATCATTGCTTATTAACTGGCGATGATGTGAAAACGGTTACGAGGTTCTTCACTGAAGCATTGGACCTTCACCAAAGTGAGCGCATTATGACAGTTGATGGGGAAGATATGGTTGGAAGTTTCATGCATGCTCGCAATGGGAAAGCGCATGATTTAGCGTTTGTAAAAGGTCCAGATAAAAAACTTCATCATGCTGCCTTCTTTGTAGATAACTGGTATGACGTATTAAGAGCGGCTGACCGCCTAAGTGCGTATGAAGTACCAATTGAAGTAACACCTACTAGACATGGTATTACACGCGGTGAAACGATTTATTTCTTTGATCCTTCTGGAAACCGTAATGAGGCATTTGCCGGTGGATATATTGCGTACCATGATTCACCAACGATTACATGGACTGAGGACAAGATCGGGACTGGGATTTTTTACCACCGTAGAGAGCTAATTGAATCATTCGGTAAAGCGCTGACATAATCTATGGTTATTAAAATGAGCATGTTTAGGTGGTGAAGATGGTGTTTATTGTTACAAGCCGAGACGCTCAAAATGAAACGCAATTTCAATGCAAAGATGACCAAACACTTTTAGATGCTGCAAAACTCCACGGTCTGCATATTCCATATGCATGCAAAGGTGGAGGATGTGGCATGTGTAAAATAATAATTGAAGATGGTCACTACGAGAGAGGTGCGAGCTCTAAGGCTGTTCTTCCGGATGAAGAACGACTATTAAATTATTCTTTAGCTTGTAAAACTTACCCTCGCAGTGATTTGAAAATTCGGATCTAACTTGTCACTGGTTAATGAAGTGATAGTTTATTAGAATACAAGCGACAAGCATTAGGAGGAATTCAAATGGAAGTTTATCAAACAAAACCAGTTCTAACACAAGGTATTGTGTTGAAAATGATTGAGGGAGCTAGTAAAAAAGCACAGGAACTTAATATTGCAGTAAACATTGCGATTAAGGATAATGGTGGAAATCTTCAAGGCTTTCTCCGCATGGATAATGCACCATTACTCAGCGGTGAGATTGCAAGGAATAAAGCATATTCTTCAGCTGCTTTCGGTAAAGCTACAGGTGATTGGTATCCGTCTATTGAAAATAACCCTGCCTTGTTACATGGTATTGTTCATACGAACAGACTCACAATATTTGGTGGTGGATTACCCATCTATATAAATGGGCAGCTTGCTGGTGGCATAGGTGTATCAGGTGGGACAGCTGATGAAGATGTAATAGTGGCTGAGAGTGGTATAGAAGTTTTAGAACAATATTTAAAAATTGAAAAATAATACTAAGAAAGAGCGGGTTGGCTCTTAAGGCTTTTGGAGGCTATCGCAAAACTTCGATAGCCTATTTATTATTCACTTGACTTTAATATTTCACCGCGTTAATTTGGCATAAAATCGTTGAATTTCAGGTTCATATCAGTGGAATGGATGTCCGGTAAAGTCCAGAAACCGCCAGTTTTGCAGCGAATAGCGAACTGGATGTCCGCTAAAACAAGGCGCCAAGTATTAAGCGGACATAGGATACCTTATTTGCGCCAAAACCGCAGTTTAGAGAGTAATACCGGACATAGGATTCGTTATTCCCAGTAAACGTCTCAAAAATAGTGAAGATTCGCTTAAATAAAGGAGCGGATGTCCGGTAAAGTCCAGAAACCGCCAGTTTTGAGGCGAATAGCGAACTGGATGTCCGCTAAAACAAGGCGCCAAGTATTAAGCGGACATAGGATACCTTATTTGCGTCAAAACCGCAGTTTAGAGAGTAATACCGGACATAGGATTCGGTATTTTTATTCTGAACAATTTCGTATATGAGCATTTAGTTAAATAAATAATCTATAATTGTCAAACCCAGCTAATAAATTACCATAAGTATATTTAGTAAAGGTTCTGCAATACAATGACGATGAGAGTAATTTCTGATGTTTATTTTATTAGGAGGAATCGTCGGTGAAAAGAATTGAAGTAGGATTACTAGTAATAAGGCTTGTAGTTGGAATTACATTTTTACTTCATGGTTTGGCTAAATTTCAAAACGGCCTGGTAAATACATCTATCTATTTTGAAAGTCTAGGTTTACCAGGCATCCTTGCTTATGTAGTATCCTACATCGAGTTAGTTGGCGGAGCCGCAATGATTTTAGGGGTTGGAACACAACTTGTATCTGTATTATTTGCCTTCGTGATGATCGGTGCTATTTTTACTGTTAAGTTATCTGCGGGCTTCATGGGGAATAGTACAGCTACAGGTTATGAATTTAACTTATTGTTATTAGCTGTATCTGTTTTACTGGCTATCAATGGTAGTAAACTTTTCTCGATTGACCAGCTACTTTTTCGGGATAAAGAAAAGACTATACATGGGTAATGGGAGCTATTCTTTTTAACTGGATGTATCATTATATTTTCTCAATCCAAAATGATTACGATAGCAACGGAATTTGTAAAAACAAGCAAATAACGTTGCTTTTTCTTGTCATTAAATTGTTTGAACATAGGTCGAAGATGATTTTGAGGGAACATAAATAAGTTGTTATGAAACTTATAGTACTTATTTTAGTTGTCTAATTTGCCCAATCAGTGTAATATTTCACTAATATATCTTTTCGTTTTGGAGGGTACTTGCGTGAACAAGGAAGAAATAATCAATATACTCTCAGATAAAATCAAATTAGTCCGGACTGAAAGTAACTACACACAAGAAAGAATGGCAGAAATACTAGGCATTTCTAAAAAGACTCTAGTTCAAATTGAAAAAGGGCGAGTTAAGGCGAACTGGACATGTGTAGTGGCTTTATGTGCATTATTCCGTGAAAGCTCAATTATTCATTCTGTGCTTGGAGATTCACCTCTTGAGGTAATCGAAACAGTAGCACATAATTCCTTCTCGATAACAAAAGAAAAAACATTTGGTGGTCGGGTATGGTGGCGAGAAATAGAAAGGCAAGGGGTTTATCGAGTCCAGCAAAATCTACTAAGTAATCATTATCGCATTCTTGATAAAGATAATTATCGTTGGTATAGTTCTTTTGATTTACAGGAGACAATTAGTAGACTAGATGAGCTGTGCAAGGAAAAATGGGAATAGTCTGAATCTATCTTTTTAATAATTATTGACATTGAAAATCATTTTCAATTAAAATATTGTTAAATGAATGGATTGGAGCTGAGAGCATGTTTGTGCAAATGAAAAAAACGGTCGTTACAGAAGGTCATGCAGAACAAGTTGTCCAACGCTTAAGTAAAGAAGGATTGATTGAAAAGCAAGAAGGTTTTATTGATGCAACGGTTATGGTGAAAAAAGTAAATCGTGGCGATGAAGAAGTTGTTGTATTGATTAGTTGGGAATCAGAAGAATATTGGAAAAAGTGGGAAAAAAGTGATGCGCATATTGCAGGACATAAAGCGAAGCTTGGTCAACCGAAACCAGATTATTTTATTAGCTCTGAAAGTGGCAGATATGAAGTGAAAGCTATAAAAAAACCGATGATTGAACCAAATAAATAATTGGATAATTAAAAGGTCAGCGCTGTTTAAGTGCTGATCTTTTTGTGTTGTTTAAATTTTAACTTGAATAAATATCAATCAGAGTGTAAAATTACACTAAATGTAACTTATGGAAATAAACCCATATATTCCATATAAAGTAGAATTATTAAATATTGGAAACAACTAAAAGGAGATGAGTTTGTGGAACCAGGCCTAGGGTTTAAATTGGTGATGTCAATTATTCTTATTGCTTGTTTATCGTTTTTAGGATTTTTTGGTGCTATATTTACTTCTCTTATGGGCGGAGTTAAATTCTATACACCACTAGTTATATTAGTAACCATCGCCATTATTATTGCTTTAATATTAAAAATATTTAATCTGATAAAATCGAGGCTATTGGCTATTGGGGTAGTTAGTTTTTTCTCGCTTTGTTTTGTTGTTATTATTGGGTATGAAATGTATCAAAGTTACTATGATAGCCTGGATATTTTGAAAAATCAGGAAGTAGATTTATATGAATACCGTCCATTTGCAAAAGACTCAAAGGTAGTTTCTTTAGAGGAACCCTCAGCTCTGAAAATTAAAAATCATTTACCGAAGATAGATGGTGCAACAGCACTTTATCCACTTTATGCAGCATTTGCACAAGCGACATATCCTGAAAAGGAATATGACGTATACTTTAGTGAAGTTATGTCGAATAGAACTGGTGTGGCATATAAAAATTTAATGAATGGAGAGGTAGATATTATTTTTGCTCTCGGACCCTCGCAACGACAAATCGATTATGCAGACCAACTAGGCGTAGAACTAGAACTAACTCCAATTGGCAAAGAAGCTTTTGTATTTTTTGTGAATTCAAGAAACCCAATTGAAGGACTTACAGTTAAACAAATTCAGGGTATTTATTCAGGTAAGGTGGAGAATTGGAGAGAAGTTGGTGGGAAAAATGATTCAATCAGGGCATTCCAGCGTCCTGATGATAGTGGAAGTCAAACAGCATTAGAAAGTTTAATGGGTGAGGTCCCAATCATGGAGGCACCTACCGAGGATATCGTTTCTGGCATGGGAGGAATCATCGCTCAAACAGCTAAATACCGAAACTATAAAAATGCATTAGGATATACTTTTCGATTTTTCTCAACTGAAATGGTCAAGAATGGGGACATTCGTCATTTGAAAATTGATGGAATTTACCCGGATAAAGAAAATATACGTAATGGTCTATACCCTTTATCAACTGAATTTTATGCCATTACCGCTGGCAGCACCAATCCTCATTTAGATGATTTGATAAATTGGATTCTTTCTGAGCAGGGGCAGATGCTTGTAGAAAAAACAGGATATATTCCTATAAAAGAGATTAAATAAATATAGTTCTATAGATGAACAATCTTTCAAGTTAAATGAATGGTTTTAAATGAGATCGGGAATAATGGAAGATGTTGTTTAAATTTATAAAAGAGGAGGAATTAATATGCCACAAGGGGCTACGGAAACAAATACCCTAAAAGTTGGAGATAAAGCACCTGACTTTACTCTTAAGGCACATGGTGATCGTACTGTGAAACTAAGTGATTTCCATGGACAAAAAAATGTTTTTATTTCATTCTATCCTTTAGATTGGACACCTGTCTGAGGCGCGCAAATGCCTTCATACGAGGATGATCTTCCTCGTTTTGAAGAGTATGATACTCAGGTTCTGGGTATAAGCGTTGATAGTGTGCCAAGTCATGAAGCATGGCAAAAATCAGTAGGTGGAATTTCATATCCACTATGCTCCGATTTTTACCCACATGGACAAGTTGCTGAAAGTTATGGAGTTCTTCGGAATAATCCAGATGAACCTGCATATGGGGCATCAGAACGTGCATTATTTATTATTGATAAGGAAGGTATCGTTCGTTTTATTGACGTCCATCCAATCGCGAAACAGCCGGATAACGAAGAGTTATTTGATGTATTACGCAAGTTATAAAAATTTCCTTAAGACCTGTTCATCAGGTCTTATTTCTCTATACTATAAGGATTTTACTTTAGCTACTAGAGTATAGAAATAGTTCGGGGAATGTAATGGCAATTTCCGAGTTTTTCTAAAGTTAGGAGGAAATAAAATGGAGCTTTCTCGCAAAGCGATTCCTTATACACCGAATGAGAAACCACTACACGAAATGACGATCATGATTGTATCTACAGCAGGTGTTCATATGAAAGATCAGGAACCATATAATACGGATCCAGCAGAAGGCGATGCAAGTTTTCGTGTGATTCCTGGAGATGTATCTTCAGCTGATTTAACTATTACACACGCGGCCCCAAAAGAACATTATGACACCGATGAACCTAAAAAGGACATTAATTGTGTATTTCCAATAGATCGTTTGAGAGAAATGGTTGATGATGGTGATTTAGGAGGATTAGCCGAAAAGCATCTGACAATGATGGGTTATTCCATGCGGTTAAATAAAATTAATAATGAGACAATTCCAGCTCTTGTAAAAGAAGTTGTCCGCTCAAAAGCAGATGCAGTCTTACTTACTGCTGGCTGACCGTTATGTCACCGCACTGTAGTTACAGTGCAGCGAGGAATTGAAGCTCAAGGGATTCCGACAACTTTAATAACACTTGATGTTGAACAATCAAGCTTAATGAGACCACCAAGAGCTATACATCCAACAGGGTTTAAATTTGGCCATTCATTAGGAAAGCCAAATGATAAAGTAACTCAGAATAAAGTATTACATGCAGCGCTTGACCAACTAATGGAAAGACAAGAACCAGGCCATATTCATGAACTTGGATTTCCTACATATAATCAATAAAAGGAAGCCAGCTACACATGCTGGCTTTTATTATTTCACCATGTAGATGTAAGCCTATTGGTAATAATCGAAAAATTTCCCTTCTTTTCTAAAACTTTTTATTTCCTTTTTCTAATAAAATGTTTAATAATTAAAATTAAAAAGTAAGAATGAGAAGGTGTAGTTGTGGGAAAAAGAATTGCTATCTATTTACTAGGATTATCAATCACAGCACTTGGTATAGCGTTGATAGTTCTGTCGATGGCAGGTGCGGGGCCTTGGGATATTGTTGCGGTAGGTTTGAATAACCACTTTGGGTTAACAATTGGAACATGGAGTATTATTGCTCAAACATGTGTTGTACTTTTAACAGGCATTATTGAAAAGAAAAGGCCACCGTTTGAATCAGTAGGAGCAATCATAATTCGTAGCTTAATTTTGGATGGCTGGATTTACTTGGTTTTTAACAATGTAGATTTTACTTCGTCACTAGAGTTTCAATGGATTAGTTTTACAATTGGGGTGCTTGCAAGTGGTTTAGGGATTGGTATATATGTTTTGGCAGAATTTCCAAAGACACCAATCGATGGTTTAATGGTTGCTGTGCATAAACGATTTGGTTATAGTTTAAATGTTTCTAGAACAATAATTGAGGCTGCTGCAGTTGTCCTAGGTTATCTTCTTGGAGGACCTGTAGGAATAGGAACCCTTATTATCGCATTAACTTTAGGTAAAGTTATTCAAGTTTCTAACCAGGGAATCAAAAAAGTATTTTGCCAACCAGATTTAAGTTTGTCTAAATCGTCTTAACCAATTATATTGATTACAAATAAAGGAACTGCTTATCATTAATTAACGATGAGCAGTTTTTTTGTTCAAAAATAAGAAAATATTTAATTTTGTACGTACTTGTCTAGCTCAAGGCGCCTTGCTCCCGGAGTCAAAGGTGCTAGGACGTGCTAATGCAGAGTTGCGTTGCGACAGGATGTCGCGAATTTAGCAGGTGTTTGCCTGTCAGGGCTGATTAAGGCGCTTGGGCTTAAAAGCCTTAATCATAGAAAAGTCCTTCATAGAGGCTATGAAGGAAAAACTAGCTAGAATAGACTGTTAAAATTGATCAATTAATTAACTCCATCGTAAATATTTTTTCCATAGAATATTTCATCCATTTCTAATTTAAGTCTATCAGTAATAATTGCTTGTTCCTCAGCCGTAAGTTCTTCTTTTTTATGATGAAATAAATAGTTGTTTAAATCAAATTGTTTTAATTTGCATTTAGTATGAAATATATTTTCCTGATATACATTGACATCAATCATATCATATAGTTCCTGTATTTCTTCTGGTATGTAATTTTGAATGGAATTAATATCATGATCAATAAATAATTTATGACCCGTAACATCTCGAGTAAAACCACGCACCTTATAATCAATGGTCATAACATCTGTTTCAAACGAATGAATTAAATAATTTAACGCTTTTAACGGAGAAATCTCCCCACATGTTGAAACGTCAACATCTGCACGAAAAGTACTAATTCCATCGTCAGGATGTGATTCTGGATACGTATGAACGGTTATATGGCTTTTGTCGAGTTGTGCTATTACTGAACCTGGGATCGGACCTGGTGATTCTTCGAAGGCCTCAACTGGAGTTTCATCAACAGGACCTTCCGAAACTAATATTGTAACACTAGCCCCTTGAGGGATATAATCCTGTTTGGCAACATTCAGGATGTTAGCCCCAATAATTTCTGTTACATGAGTTAGGATCTTTGTAAGTCGATCTGCGTTATATACTTCGTCTATGTAATTTAAGTATGCTTCACGTTCTTTGGTTGTTCTAGTATAACAAATATCATACATATTAAAACTTAATGATTTTGTTAGATTATTAAATCCGTGTAGTTCCACAATTTGCTTATGTGTTAGGTTCATTATAATAATCCCCTTTGTATAATTATAAGAAAGCACTGATTTGTTTCGTAATAGTCTTTTAGCCTTCTATGCGTTTACACTTTTTTACATTATCGTGAATTTCTCTATTTTTATATTTGTACGAATGTGCAAATTATATTCATTTTATCTTAAATCAAGGTAAAAGTTCATCGAGTCAATTGATCAAAAAAACAAAAAAACAGCCGACTCAACGGCTGTTTTTGTTTTTAGTATAATTGAAAGTATAAAGAATTATGCCATTTTATGAGCAGTAGCATCTTGTTTAGTAAATATTTTACGGAAATATGGAAGAACCCAACGATCTAAACCATAGCGTCCAGCATTGTAACCAGCTGCTAAGAGTATAACACCCATAATTACATCAGTAGGATTGTGAGAAATTGTACCAGCTAGCATGAAATTGAAATTCATTACAATTGCAAAGAAAGCAGCTGCAGTAGTAAGACATCCTAGAATAAGTCCCAAGCCAACTAAGAATTCACCCCAAGGAATTAAAACGTTGAACAAGCTAACATTCGGTAATGCGAATGTTTCTAAGAATGAAACATATCCAGGATAAACGGCTACATCATGTGATACTACCGGGTTGGCAATCGCTCCATTTAAAAAGCCTTCAGCGCTAAAGCCGCCTGTGATCTTGCCCCATCCAGCTGTTAACCAAGCAAATCCAAAATAAAGTCTTAATGCGGTTAAAAGATATGCAGCAATTTTATTTTCTCTAAGCCATGTATTTAACATTTTACATCGCTTCCCTTCGGTATTTTGGTTTTAAGTAGTTTGTTCTATGGCTATAGTAGCAAATAATTGAAAGAATAATAAAAGATAATGACAGTGTTCACAAACTGTTAAAAACATCTTGAACAAATTATGAATTCATAATTAATTTACAATTTATATCGTGATAATAGTCAATGTAGGTAAAACAAGGTTTACTAATTACTTATTAAGCTGTTTTATGAGCAGTAACTTCTTGCTTTCCAGTTAATTTTCGGAAGAAAGGAATCACCCAACGGTCTAAACCGATACGGCCAGCATTATAACCAGCAGCTAGAAGAATAACGCCCATAATTACATCCGTAGGATTGTGAGAAATCGTACCAGCTAGCATGAAATTGAAATTCATTACAACAGCAAAGAAAGTAGCAGCAGTAGTAAGACACCCTAGAATAAGTCCTAAACCAACTAAAAATTCGCCCCAAGGAATTAACACGTTGAACAAACTAACATTTGGTAATGCGAAAGTTTCTAAGAATGATACATATCCAGGATAAACAGCTACATCATGTGATACTACCGGATTGGCAATTGCTCCATTTAAAAATCCTTCAGCACTAAATCCGCCAGTAATCTTGCCCCATCCAGCTGTTAACCAAGCGAATCCAAAATAAAGTCTTAATGCGGTTAAAAGATAAGCAGCAATTTTATTTTCTCTAAGCCATGTGTTAATCATTTTTCATCTCTTCCTTTCGAAGATTAATTTGTTTTTTGTTTCTAAGGAAAGAATAACAGAAAAACAAACAAAAAATATCAAATAGTGACAGTGTTCACAAACTGTTAAAAACATCTTGAACAGTTTATGAACGATCTTACACTAGGGAGCCTATTAACCAATTAACACTAATTTAAAGTTAGGAAGGGGGCTATATCCCTTTGGCACTGTATTTAACTCTGCTATACTTAATTAAGGGAAGTGAGGTATTGATATGAAGAGAAAACTTATCTTTTTTGATATAGATGGCACACTTTTAGATGAAGAAAAGAATTTGCCTGCATCAACCAAACAAGCACTACAAACTCTTGAAAATCAAGGCCACGAAGTAGCGATTGCTACTGGACGTTCACCATTTATGTTTAAAGAGCTACGAGAAGAATTAGGAATACATACATATGTAAGCTATAATGGTCAATATGTTGTGTTTAATAACCAGGTTGTCCGCAAGAATCCACTTAATCAAGATATGTTGCGAGCATTAACGAAGTTTGCCTTAGAGAATGGACATCCGCTTGTTTATATGGATCATGAAGACATGAAAGCCAATATTGAATTTCATCCACATATAGAAAAAAGTATACAGTCACTTAAGTTCGCTCATCCTCAGCACGATCCGACTTATTACGAGGATAGGGAAATATTTCAGAGTTTATTATTCTGTACTGAAGATGAAGAGCGTGAATATATCGATAAGTTTGAAGGCTTTGATTTTGTGCGTTGGCATCCAGTATCTACTGATGTTTTGCCATCAGGTGGCTCTAAAGCAAATGGAATAAAAGTAATAATCGATCATTTGGGGTTTAATAATGAAGATGTCTATGCTTTTGGGGATGGCCTAAATGATATCGAGATGCTAACGTATGTGGCCAATAGCGTTGCAATGGGAAATGCCCATGATGATGTTAAAAAAGTAGCAAAACATATTACCAAGGATGTTAGTGAAGATGGTATTGTGTATGGCCTTGAACTGGTAGGATTATTGAAATAATCGAATTTAATCTTTTGGGGGCTCTAGTGTGACAGGCTAGCGTATTTTGTATCTTGTGAAAAGGCAGCTTTGGGCTGCCTTTTTGTTAATAAAAGTCTCTTTACCCATATATCGGATTCCATTCGATTTTTCCATACTTTTCATTTTCATAGAGCTGAATTTTAAAACGATTTTTTTTATAAAAACGGATCAATCGTCCGAGGTGGCCCCAATCTCTTTCGGCAAGCTCACCATAAATGAGCGCCATATTTTGTTGGATTGCAATGTCTTTAAGATATTTCATACATATCGTACCATACCCATAATTTTCTGGCCCTTTGATATCAGCTATAAAAATGGTGTGGTCTTTTTTAATAATAGTTTCCATACAAAAATCCCATTTTCCGAGATACGCAGTTTCACAGTCTTTAATTAAGATTTTTAATGAGCGTTTTTGCATTAAGCTATATACGATAACCCATTTTTCTTCTTTTGTTTGTTCAATACCCAGTATTTCGGCCTTTTTTGCGATTTCTTTTATGTTATCTTGCATACGCAAAAGTTGGTTTTCCATTTCACGCGATTTATTCAAAAGTTCATTTTTTCTAGTATTTAATGCATTTTGTAATACTCGTGTATGTCTAGGTAGCATAAATTTTACCTCCTTACAATTACTATCGTAACATATTAGAATTTGTATTTGTTGTTTAGAATGAATTACTAGAAATTTCATGTCGAAATATGTTGTTAAATTGTTAGAAATATAGTATTATTTAAAAATAATTTAAAAATTACTTTTTCAGATCTGGCAAAGAAATTGGCCCGATGAAATCTAACAACCACTAACTTCATAGAATGTTCTAATTCTAGCAAGCAATTTTTGAGGAAAAGTTAAAGTTTCTTCTTGTCGAAGTGGTTTTTTATTTTTTCTATATTAGTATATGGTACTAAAACATTAAATTCCAGTTGATCTTTTTAATGCTTTACCGTATTATTATATTAATAAACTAAAGTGTTAAACTATAATATAATCTCCTTATCGAGAGAGGTGGAGGGACTGGCCCTTTGAAACCTCGGCAACGGGTTCTTTTGTTTGAATACCGTGCTAATTCCTGCAAGTTTTTTAACTTGGTAGATAAGTTGAGCGGTATGATTAAATACTACCCTCTTCTTGTGACTATAGAAGAGGGTTATTTTTTTAACTAGGAGGTTCGCTTTGTGATTACCTTAGAAAATATTACAAAGACATATGATAGTGGTGGACAAAAGGTTCATGCTTTGAAAAATGTAAATTTAACTGTAGAAAAAGGTCAAATATACGGCGTAATTGGGTTCAGTGGTGCAGGAAAAAGTACGTTAATTCGCTGTGTGAATTTATTAGAAAGACCTACAAACGGAAAAGTAATGATTCAGAATCAAGATATAACGACGATTCCGAAAAGCGAGCTAAGAAAGGTACGTCAAAAAATTGGTATGATTTTCCAACACTTTAATTTATTGCAATCAAGAACTGTATTTGGAAATATAGCCTATCCTTTACAATTAGCAAAAGCTCCTAAAAAACAAATACAGGAACGAGTAACGGAGCTTCTTGAATTTGTTGGATTAGCCGATAAAGCAAATATGTATCCAGATCAACTATCAGGTGGACAAAAACAAAGGGTGGGTATTGCAAGAGCCCTTGCAACATCACCAGATATCTTACTTTGTGATGAAGCAACATCTGCACTTGATCCGCAGACGACAGATTCAATTTTAAAACTTTTAAAGCAAATCAACCGTGAATACGGTATTACTATTATGATGATTACTCATGAAATGCATGTTATTCGCGAAATTTGTGACCGTGTAGCTGTAATGGAATATGGAAATGTAGTAGAAGAAGGAAGTGTATTTGATGTCTTCTCACAACCTAAAACGCAAACGGCCCAAAACTTTGTGAAAACAGTAATGCAGGATGCAATTCCTTCTAGTGTGCTTAGCCTTCTAAACAATAAAGAGGGAGGCGCAAATGTATATAAAATTACATTTGTTGGAGAAAATGCTGGAAGTCCAATTCTCTCTGAGGTTGCTAAAAAGTATAATATCGATGTAAACGTGCTATATGGCCAAATTACTGAGCTACAAGAAAGACCCTTTGGTAACTTAATCGTAGAATTTATCGGTGACCAACAAGAAATTAACAAGGCGGTTGCTTACGTAGAAAGTAGGGCATCAATTAAGGAGGTGATCAATCATGGGGGTTAATTGGGATACGTTTTGGCTAAAGATAGTTGAGGCAACATGGGATACAATTGTGATGGTTGGTTTTTCCCTACTATTTGCTACTATTATCGGTGTGCCATTAGGTATTGCGTTAGTAGTAACAAGAAAAGGCCATTTGCTAGAGCAAACTGTTGTATTTAATATTTTAAATGGTATTGTGAATATCTTTCGTTCAATCCCATTCATCATTCTTATGGTTGCGATCATACCGTTTACAAGATTTATAGTAGGTACTTCAATAGGTACTGCTGCAGCAATTGTTCCGCTGATCATATTCTCTGCACCATATATTGCTAGATTAGTAGAGAGTTCGATCCTAGAAATTGATCCTGGTATCATCGAAGCTGCGGAAGCGATGGGGGCAACACCTTGGCAAATCGTTTTTCAAGTTTTAATACCAGAAGCGCTAAGCTCACTAATATTAAATATTACGATTGCCACAATTGGTTTAATCGGTGCATCTGCAATGGCAGGAGCTGTAGGCGGCGGTGGTTTAGGTGACTTGGCTATTGCTTACGGTTACCAACGCTTTGAAACAGAAGTTATGATCATCACTGTAATTATCCTAGTTGTAATGGTTCAAGGGTTACAATCTCTTGGAAATAAACTTTCAAGGGTTATAAGAAGAAGATAAAAAAGGAGATAGGAAAATGAAAAAAACTTTAACATTTTTATTAAGTTTAGTTTTATTAGTAGGAGTGGCTCTAGCTGGTTGCTCAAGTAATTCATCTGCACCTGAAGAAACAACAACGGAAACAACTGAAACAGAAAGCACAGAACCTGTAAAAATCACAGTTGGATTAAATGGCTCAGGTGTACCAATTTGGGAGTATGTAAAGGAAAAAGCAGCAAAAGAAGGCATTGAAATTGAAATGGTAGAATTTGCGGATTACGTTCGTCCAAATATGGCTTTAGCTGATGGTGACATAACAATCAATGCATTCCAAACAGTTTCGTATTTTAACGCTTTTATCGAAGAACATAACTTAGATTTAGTTCCAATTGGTACCACTATTATTGCACCAATGGGGTTATATTCTGATAAGTATACATCAGTTGATGAAATTCCTGATGGAGCGAAAATTGCAGTTCCAGAAGAAGCAACTAATATGGGACGTGCGTTATTATTATTACAAGAAGCTGGTTTTCTTAAGTTAGTAGATGGTTTTGATGGTAATGGTGACCAATCAGTAATTGTTGAAAATCCAAAAAATATTGAAATTGTTCCAATTACTAGTGCACAAACGCCACGTGTACTTCCTGACGTTGATGCATCTGTAATTAACAACGGTGTGGCAATTGAAGCTGGTTTTATTCCGGTAGAAGATTCTATCTTCATTGAAGATGCAACTGCAACACCTTACATTAACATTATCGCTGCACGCGCTGAAGATAAAGATGATCCAACACTTCAGAAGTTAGTAGAAATTTATCAACAAGATGATGTAGCTGAGCATATTAAAGAAGTATTCAAAAATTCTTTAGTACCTGTGTTTGTACCGTTAAGTGAGCTTGAAAAATAAGAAGGGAGAGAGTGCTTTGTCTACTTTATCTCTTGAAACGATTAGAAATGAGATTATTAATTCCATAGAAAACAAAAAAGATGACTATATCTCTATAAGTCATGCAATCCATGCAAAACCTGAAATCTGCAATGAGGAGTATTTTGCATCTGGCTTATTAAGTTCAAAGTTAAAAGAACAGGGTTTTACCGTAGTAAACGGTGTTGCAGGTCATGAAACAGCGTTCCTGGCTCGAAAAAAATCATCTAAACCAGGTCCAGTTATTGGCTTTTTGGCTGAATATGATGCCTTACCAGGCTTAGGTCATGCTTGTGGTCATAATATTATTGGAACAACAAGTACAGCAGCAGCAATTGCGCTCGCAGAGAAGATCGATGAAATTGGCGGTGAGGTTGTTGTCCTTGGAACACCAGCTGAAGAAGGTGGCCCGAACGGCAGTGCAAAAGGCAGTTTCGTAAAGCAAGGTTTAGTTGAAGGCATTGATGCTTGTTTAATGGTACATCCTTATCATAAGAATACGCTAACTGGGGAGACATTAGCGGTTGATCCATTAGACTTTGAATTTATCGGGAAATCTGCACATGCAGCAGCATCCCCTGAAGAAGGCATTAACGCATTAGATGGTGTGATTCAGTTATTTAATAGTATTAATGCATTGCGTCAGCATGTAACCGATGATGTACGCATACATGGCATTATCACACATGGCGGAGATGCACCTAATATTGTACCTGATTATGCAAAAGCCCGGTTCTTTATACGAGCTAAAACAAGAACTGCTTGTGACCAAGTTACTAAAAAGGTAAAAGCAATTGCAGAAGGTGCAGCTCTAGCAACAGGGACAAAATTAAATATTATTAAAATCCAAAATGAAGTCGATCATTTCCAAGTGAATCGTCGTTTTGATAAAGTATATCAGGAAGTTATCGAATCATTTGGTGAGCCATTTGATGCAACTGAAGGTAAAGGATTAGGTTCAACCGATGCAGGTAATATTAGCAGGGTTGTACCAACTATTCATCCTTATATAAAAATCGGTTCAGATCAGCTAGTAGTTCATACACCTGAATTTAGAGAAGCAGCCAAGTCGCTAGAAGGCGATCGTGCATTAGTTCTAGGTGCCAAGGCTTTAGCTTTAACCGCATTACAATTATTAACGGATTCAAGCTTATTAGAAGAAATTAAGGCAGAATTTGATGAACGTAAGAAAAATGAAGAGTAGGGATTCTTAAAAAACCCATATAAAGAAAAGCCAGCAAATGCGCGGGCTTTTCTTTTATTTTATTTAATTTTTCTTAACTTTATTTAGTAGGAGTAAATACTATACAAGATAGCGATTAACATCTTGTTTTAATATTAAAGTTCAAAGGATCCTTCACATATATATTCTGCTGGACCTTTCATAAGGACATGGCCATTTTCTAACCAGGTAATGAATAAATCACCACCTGCTAAATGAACAGTAATTTCAGTATTTTTGTTAGCTTTATTATTTAATACGGCCGCGACTGCTGCTGCACATGCACCTGTTCCGCATGCTTGAGTTTCACCAGATCCTCTCTCCCAAACGCGGAAGTTTAGCTCCCTATCATTAACTATTTCTACAAATTCAGTATTAATCCATTCCGGAAAACGCTCATCTTTTTCTACAAGTGGTCCAAGAGTTCTTACCGGAGAATAGTTTATTTCATCCACAAAGAAAATGGCATGTGGATTACCCATTGATACGGCAGTTAAGTGATATGTTTCCTCATTTACTATGAAAGGCTCCGAAATCACTTGTTCATCTTCAATTCCGATCATTGGGATTTGCTTGCGTAATAGTCGTGGTTCCCCCATGTCAACAATTACTTGCTGAACAACGCCATCCTCTTCAATAACTTCGGCTTCGACTATGCCGGATAATGTTTCTATTTTAAATAGTTTATCTTGAACAATGCCTTTTTCATAGGCGTATTTAGCAACACAACGTAAGCCGTTGCCGCAATTTTTGCCTTCTGAACCATCGCTGTTAAAGATTCTCATTTTGACAGGTGCCTGTTCTGAAGGGCAAATTAAGATCATTCCATCCGATCCAATTCCCGTTTGGACATTTGCTAGACGGATCGCTAAATTAGACAGTATTGCTTCAGGTAAATTTTCTTCAAATAGATTTATATAAATATAGTTATTACCTAAGGCATGCATTTTGGTGAATTTTATTTTTGTCATACTTCCTGGTAGCTAATATCAATTCATTCGAAATTAGACCAGGCTACACCTCCTGTAATTAAATCATATAATTTATTAAATAAAGTAAATTATATCAATTTTTATAGCTTAATATCAATATAGGGATTTATTCGGGATTAAGATTGGTTAGGAGTACCTAGTTGTACAAGAAAGATCATAGTAATCACTAGAAGTGTATGCAGTTACCATTTCGTTCTGTCGTAGGTAATGATTTCAAAAAGTAGCTTATTAATGATGGTGATTAAATTTAGAAATTAATTGTTCAAGTTCTACTGCCATACTTTTTAATGCATCTGAAACTAAAGTAATTTCCTTTAAAGACTTCACCTGTTCATCAGCAGAAACTGAAATGACATGGGTACCATTAGCATTTGTTGCTGCAATTATTGCCATTTCTTCAACGGATGCTGTCACTTGCTCTGTGCTTGCGGAAATTTGTTCTGCAACGGAAGACATCTCTTCAATTTGTGCTGCAACCTTCTCAGAGGCAGCTAGTATATTTTTAAATGTTGCCCCTGTATTATGGACAAGCGTAAGTCCACTTTCCACATCTTTTGTACCGACTTTCATTGCCTCTAATGTCTGATCCGTATCTGTTTGAATTTCTCTTATCAATTCTGTAATTTTTTTAGCTGAAGCTTGTGATTGTTCTGCAAGTTTACGTACTTCATCGGCAACGACTGCAAAGCCTTTTCCATGTTCACCAGCACGTGCAGCTTCAATTGCTGCATTTAAAGCTAATAGATTTGTTTGATCAGATATCGTTGTAATCACCTTAAGAATTTCATCAATTTGCTGTGATTTTTCGCCAAGTAATGAGATGGTTGATGCTAGTTTTTTTACAGATATATTAATAAGGTCCATTTGGTTAACAGCTGCTTCAATAGCTTTTTCACCTTGTCTGGCTTCAGATACTGTTGTTTGTGATTGCTCAGCTACAATATTTGCCGATTCAGCCACTCGCTGTATACCAATTGCCATTTCATCCATTGCTGTTGCACTCTCTTTAGCAGCTAGAGATTGTTGCGCCGTTCCGTTCGCTACTTCTTTCATTTTCTCAGTAATATGATCACTTGCCTTCATAGTTTCATCCACGTTTACAGCCAGAGTATGAGCTGTTAGTACAACATTCTTAGATGTTGTGGTAAGGTTAGTTAAGATTTCGCTAAGTTCTTGAAGTTGTAACTCTTTTTCATGTTCAAGCTTGTTTACTTGCGCTTTCTTAGTATGGATTAAAAGAATTGTTGCAGCACTAGTAAGAATTAGGAAAACTGCATGTATCATCAATAATCCAAAATGGTACTCCTCTGTTCCACATAAGAGTTCAGGAGCAACGAAATACCCAAGAAAATGCTGGATAGCAAAAATAATTGTGCTTATTACAATTAGATTAACTGATTCATAGTAGGCTAGAACTGCGATGACCATAAAAATTGAGAAATGATATTCAACTAACCCGTTACCACCTGCAATAAGTGATATACTAGCAAAGGTGAGCGTTAGCATATTAAGAGTTGGAGTGTATTTACTATATTTTGTCTTTTTTAGGTGAATAAATAAAGTGACCAAACATAATGCAATGGGTAAAACTAATAAAATATTTAAAAGTAAAATTAAATGTGGGGGAACAAAGTTCATATTATTTAGTGCAAGGTACTGATCCAATATCTTGAGGATTCTATGAAGTACATGAACAATAATAGATAGGGTAACAAAACCGAAAGAAAATAGGAGCATCATTTTATTCCTTTGTTGGTCAACCATAATATACACCCTCTTTTTAAGTTAATAATGTCTAAATCCAGTAGATTTTGTGTTTTCCATTATCAGTCAGAGGGATTATAACATATAAAATAAAGAATGAATTTAAAATTTCAATAAATTAGATATTTTGTCAAAAATTAAAAACTCTCTCGAACGCATAATTTATGCGACAAAAGAGTCTGTAAATTTCTGTAAATTAGTGAATAGCTTTCTTTTTAAATCTACCACCACGAACCTCTGCAATATCTCCTACTGCTAGAAAAGCACTAGGATCTATTTCTTCAACAATTGATTTCAATTTTGCTTCTTCCAATCGAGTGATAACGCAAAAAATAACCTTCTTATTATCACCAGTGTATGCGCCTTCCCCATTTAAATACGTAACTCCACGACCGAGGCGCGCCAAAACCGCTTCTCCTATTTCTTTATTTAAGTCACTTATGATCCATGCTGACTTAGATTGATCAAGACCTTCAATTACAACATCAATCGTTTTAAACGTGATAAAGTACGCTAAAATTGAGTACATTGCTCGATCCCAACCAAATACAAATCCGCCCCAACTGAAAATAAAAATATTAAAAAACATAATTACTTCACCAACGGAAAAAGGGAGCTGTTTATTAAGTAAAATGGCAAGTATTTCAGTACCGTCCAATGACCCGCCATAACGAATAACAAGTCCAACCCCAACGCCAAGAATGATCCCACCAAATACTGTTGCAAGTAGCATATCCTCTGTGAAAGCTGGAACATGATGTAAAAACGCTGTTGTTATGGACATTATTGTTACACCGAATAATGTAGAGAGGGCAAAGGTTTTTCCAATTTGTTTGTAGCCAATAAAGAAAAAAGGAACGTTTAGAAAAAATAGAAATAATCCAAGTTTTACGCCAGTTAAATGCGAAAGAATAATTGAAATTCCAACGATACCGCCATCCATAATCGTATTGGGAACTAGAAAAACCTCTATTCCAACAGCCATTAATACGGCACCTAAAAATATAAATAAAATTCGTTTTGCGATTTTTTGCTTTGTTAATTTTTTATGTTTAAGTTGTGTATTGATTTGATGTTCAATTGTTTCACTTACCAAATAAAAATCCCCTCCGTATGATAATTTTTATGTGTACTAATAATTATAGCACTTTAAGTGAATTTTCTGGTAATAAAAATGTCAAACAAATTTATTCATATTTCACAATATTGCTGGTTTTACAAGGAAAAGATAATTGGCAATCTGATGAATAGTGTAGGATAAGATCTTGTTTGTAATATGGAAACGAGAGATTTTTGAAAATAAAAAATAGAAATAAATAGAAAAATAATATATGCTTAATGTTAACTGTGTAATTGTGTCTGAATGGAGGATTTAGGTTGGAGAACAAAAAAGCTTTACCTATATTATTTCTAATTATGTTTCTCGTAATGGTTGGGTTTGGAATAATAATTCCCGTTCTTCCATTCTACGCTGAAGAAATAGGGGCCACACCAACGCAGCTTGGCTTACTAATGGCTGTTTATTCATTAATGCAATTGATTTTTGCCCCAATGTGGGGAAGAATATCGGATAGAATTGGTCGTAAACCGGTAATGTTAATTGGAATTGCTGGGTTAGCTATCTCTTTTTTTCTATTTGCAATGTCAACGCAGCTATGGATGTTGTTTGCCGCTCGAATAATTGGAGGGTTTCTATCTTCTGCTAATATGCCAACGGCTATGGCTTATGTTGCCGATATTACGACGGTTGAAGATCGAGGGAAAGGAATGGGGATTATTGGCGCTGCAGTAGGATTGGGATTTATTTTCGGTCCGGCTATTGGTGGAGTGTTTTCCCAAATGGCTTTAAGCGCTCCATTCTGGATCGCAGGTAGTGTTTCGACTTTAACTTTTATTATTGTTCTATTTATTTTGAAAGAGTCGTTAACAGCGGAAAAGAGAATTAGTAAGTCGGAAAGAAAGGAAAGCCCTTGGAGAACGGTCAAGGGATCTATGGGATTTCTTTATATATTACAGTTTTTTATTTCTTTTACCTTAGCGGGTCTTGAAGCAACGTTTGCTTACTTTGCTGCAGAGCGTGCAGGGTTAGATGCGAGAAGTTTGGGCTATATTTTTATGATTATGGGTTTTGCAGGTGCTGCAGTGCAAGGTGGATTAATTGGTAGGCTTATTAAGAAGTATGGTGAAGGCATTGTTATTCAAGCAGGTATCTTTGTATCTAGTGTAGGCTTTAGTCTTATTTTATTAACAAGTGATTTTATAACTGCAGCTTTATTTTTAACGATCTTTGGAATAGGGAATGGTGTTATCCGCCCAAGTATTTCGTCACTCATCACCAAAAAAATTCAAAGTGGCCACGGCGGTGTCACAGGGGTATTGTCCTCCTTTGATTCTTTAGGGAGAATAGTAGGTCCTCCAACAGGCGGTATGCTATATTCTATTTCAATTGGTTTACCGTATATCTCGGGTGCTATTATTTCAATTCTAGCATTCCTTTTATATAAGGTTTATGAAAAGAAAGTTAACTTAGAAAAATTAGCAGTTTAAGGCTCTTTTGGGTGTGGATTAAACGGTATTTATAAAGGACCAAGTCATCAGATTTGGTCCTTTATCTAATGGATCGCATTAGGGTACCTGTAGCGAGCCTGGTTTGCATACTATGTAGTTGGGGGGGCTAGTGTTACTGACAGAGTTGAGCAACTTTATGGTATTGTAGTCAGAAACAGGAGTGGATTCGGACAGGATGGAGCAATCTCATGGTAAAGTAGTCAGAATCTACTGGGGAATCGAACAGGACAAGCATTCATGCCAATGTAGTTAGAGTTAGCAAGGAACTTTGACAGCATCTAGCGCTTAGTAAGGTGCGAAAGCCCCATCTGCAGACAATGATTCGGACATGTATAGTCTAATACGAGGTCAGTCAGAAACGGGTCCGATAGGATAAGTGGTATTTGCTAGCCAAAGCCCCATCACTAAAAAATTCTTAGCTTTATGGGCGGATAGAAACAGGTGTTCCGATCGGAATAATTCGTGCAAGCTCTTCAACATCCTTGTTGTACATACGAATACAACCTGCTGAAACAGCTTTTCCGATTGAGCTAGGGTTATTTGTGCCATGTATACCGTAATGTTGTTTTGATAAACTCATCCACATTGTTCCATAGGGTCCACCTGGATTAGGAGCTTTATTAATAATGATGAAGTCCCCAACTGGAGTTTGTTGCAGCATGCGCCCAACTGCAATTGGGTATCTTTTTACTAGATTATTATTATTAAACAACGTAAGTGTTCGATTGGAGATTGAAACTTGAATTCGGTACGGTATCGTTTCAATAGCAGGAAATCCAGGTATCGTGATTGTTTGGCCTGCAAAAATAACATTAGGATTTATCCCAGGATTAGCCGCTATTATACTGTTAATAGATATTCTGTAATCAAGGGCAATGCTTGTTAATGTTTCACCACGTTTTATTAAATGTTTCATTTACGTTTCTCCTCTTGATTCAATTCGTATATCCTCTAAACAAATTAATATCCTATCAACAATGTATGCGAACTAGTAAAGTAGGTTTCAAGAAAGTTTAATTTAACCCACGCATAACGAGCGAAAACCCCCTATCCAAATATTCTGCAAATATGCTAAGAAGATAGGTGGAGGATTAACTGCCCGTAATGGTCCGACTGGTTCAAAGGTCTAGATCTTCCTTTTAGGTAACCAACCACTGAAGGAAGTTTCACTTTATCGGAGGATATTAAATTAATATTACGAAACGATTCTTACTAAAGTCTTAAAGGATAAATTTTTCAAAAATGTTATAAATTATTAAGAAATGGTAGATAAAAAAGAATATTGTAGTGCTATATTAGTAGCAGAGGTGTACAAGTTGGGGGTCTTTTTATGAAATTTTCATTACAACCATCATATAATTATGAAAAATTTAATATTACATCATTAGAAGAAACACTATATGGTTTAATACAAACTATCGATCTCGGGACAGGACAAGATTCAAATATTAAAGACCAGCTTCTGGATTTAATTAATTTAATAGTTTCTTTTGACCAATCAGTGATAATCGGTATAACTGATCGAACAGGAACAATTATTTATGTGAATGATATGTTTTGTAAAATTAGTCAATATAATAAAGATGAACTATTAGGAAACACACATCGTTTATTGAATTCAGGCCATCAAAGTAAAGACTTTTTTAAAAAGATGTGGGAAACGATAACATCAGGGCAAAAGTGGGAAGGTGAAATTAAAAATAAGGCGAAAGATGGTTCCTTATATTGGGTAAAGACAGCAATTATTCCAATTCCTGATGCGTCTGGAAAGCCAACTTGCTTTATTTCAATACGAACAGATATTACAGAAGGAAAAGTCGCTCAAGAACAGTTGTATATTGCACTGCAAGAAGAATATCGACAAACCGTTGATGCTTTAGACATCGTTGTATTTAAGATAAAAAGAAATCAAAATGGTGATAAATACTTTTCACTGTTTGCGGGAAATTTGGCGGAAAAGCTGGGCTATAATAACGCGGATTTTTATAATAAAACGGTATATGATGTATTCAAATATGAAGATGCAGAAAATATTAATCAATATTTTAAAAAGGTATTTCAAGAGGGAACACATCAAAATTTTAAGTATAAAAAGGGCGAACATATATTATTAATTTCATTGTCTCCGATTTTTAAAGACGATCAAGTAATCGAGATTGTTGGAAATGTGTCCAATATTACTGACCTGGAACATGCACAGGATATGATTAACCATATGGCATTTCATGATACGATTACAAATCTCCCCAATCAGCGTCTCTTTGAGTTAGAGTTGGAACAAGCTGTAGAACAGTGGACACATGGCCATCATTATCTGGGAATTCTCTGTTTAAGATTAAATGGCCTCGGCAGAATAAACGAGTCATTTGGATATGAAGTTGGTCAACGGTTGTTATGCTCAACTATCGATGATCTTAAGCAGGTTGTCAAAAAGTTTGGTGCATTATATCGGAGTGAAGGTAGTCGCTTTTATATATTAACGAAACAAGCCCAGTCCATAGCAGATCTAGAAAAGTTTGCCGAATGCTTACAACGGGAAGTTGAAAGACCAAGAGAAGTGGATCATCATGAATTTAAATTAACGTGCAGCATTGGAGCTAGTGCTTTTCCGGATGGCGATGGCTGTAAAGATTCAAAGCATTTGGTTAATAATGCAAATAAAGCTATGCGTTATTCAAGATTTAAAGTAGCGGGTAATTATAAATACTATACGAGAGAAGTTCACGAGCACTATAAAGAAACACTGACTCTTGAAGATGCATTAAAAAAAGCGCTTTACAATAATGAGTTAGAATTATACTATCAACCTAAGATCGATATCCATACAAATAGGTTAGTTGGTGCTGAAGCGCTTATCCGCTGGAATTCAAAAGATTTAGGGTTTGTAAGTCCGATGAAGTTTATCCCAATTGCAGAAGAGATGGGATTAATTTTATCATTGGGGAATTGGGTCCTAAAACAAGCTTGCAAACAATCCAAAGAATGGCTAGATAAAGGCTATAAGCCTTTAAAAATTGCTGTTAATGTCTCACCGCTTGAATTGCAGCATTCTTTATTTATATCCAATTTAAAAAAGACGCTCGAAACCGTCAATCTAGATCCATCACTTTTAGAGGTTGAAATAACCGAAAGCAGTATGATGTCTGATACTGATAAAAATATCGGAATCTTGATG
Source organism: Bacillus sp. Marseille-P3661 (assembly GCF_900240995.1). NCBI lineage: Bacteria > Bacillati > Bacillota > Bacilli > Caryophanales > Bacillaceae > Bacillus > Bacillus sp. Marseille-P3661. The sequence continues at coordinate 814,803 of NZ_LT965954.1, read as the reverse complement.
GAGCTTCAAAATATGGGTATTTCTATAGCGATTGATGATTTTGGAACCGGGTTTTCATCTTTAAGTTATCTGAAAAAATTTCCTGTAAACTCATTGAAAATAGACCAAACCTTTATTCGGGACGTATTAAGTAGCACAAATGATTCTCAACTAGTTTTAGCAATGATAAATATTGCACGTACGTTTAAACTATCAGTGATTGCTGAAGGTGTTGAAACAGAAGAAGTTTTAAACTTTCTAAGAGATTACGGATGTGAACAAGTACAAGGGTATTTTTTCGATAAACCTTTACCGGTTGCAGATTTTGAAATAAAGTATTTAGTCTAAAGCCATAAAAAAACTGACTTAATGATCGTTTTAACGACTTTTTAGGTCAGTTTTTTAATAGAATTTTAGTGCCCTAAATATTCAATAATTGGTATGAGCTGTTTATATTCCTCATAAGGAATAGTAGAGTTCCAAAATCCAGTTATCTTGGCGACTATGAAAACAGTAAAAAATACTAGTAAAAAAGATGTAGGTATAACCCATTTGTTTACTTTTTTATTTGCAATCGTCATATTTAAAGTACCTTTTACAGGACATGCTTCGATGCAAGAAATACAAGCACTACATTCGGGTGTATTAACTGCTTGTAGTTTAGCAACTTTTATACCTTGAGGACAGGCTCTTGTACATTGATTACAGTCTATGCAAGTGTTACCATTTGCGCTTAATTTTAGTAATTTGGAACAAGGAGCCTAAGCCAATAAGTGCGCCATACGGACATAAAAAACGACACCAAAAATTTTGAAAAAGTAAAGACAACAGCGTTAAAATCAGAAGAACTTTAATTGCTAAGTCACTGATATTTAAGAAAAATAGCATCATTTTTATATCTGCTACTTTGTTATAAGGACTATTTAAAAAGTCTATAGTTGATGTAGTAGGCATATCAAAAATAATAACTTTAATGATCAAAACTAGTAGTATATATTTGATAGATTGTAATATATATACTAGTGGTTTAGGTACCTTGAGATTTTTTTTGGAGATTTGTTTCCCTAGTTTCCCCAAAAATTCACTTAATGTTCCTACAGGGCATAGCCAACTGCAAAAAGCTTTACGAAATAGAAGGCTTGAAGACATGATCACTGTAAATAAAACAAGTCCAGCGGGATGGATGAAGTCAAACTCTCCAGTTTACAATCCATACTCGAAGTGCCATTAATGAGCTGATAGGGAGAAATCCTTCAACAGCACTTGGTTTATCAATGTATGGAACTACTCCATTATTAGCAAAATGCATGTAAAACTGATAAAATTGCCAGCCAACATATAAGAGAAATAGCGCAAATAGCAGTTGGATACTATTCCTAGTCCATTGAACTGGTTTTCTTTTAATTTTTCTATAAATAGATTTACTCATCATGGTTTCCAAGTGCCTCACGATTTCAATTTTCTTTTATTATAGAAAAATTATTGTAGAGGGGGTGTGATACTTATCATATCTTAAATAAACTATATGGAAAAAGAGGCAACAAAAGACCCCTACTCGAAGAAAAGTAGGGGGTGTTTAAGAATTATTAATCAATATTTAATGTAATAATCAGTAATTCATTTTCGAGTACAACATTCTCTTGTTCAGTAGATATATGAACCCCGTTTACAGTAATGTTCATATCATTCTTTGTATGATGAATAATTAATTTCCATTGTTGATAGCTCGGCTTATACATTGCTGAAACATTTTGAATAGTAATATCAATGGCTTCAGCGTGAAACTGACAGTGTATTTTCTGTTCCCAAAACTCTCCATTTTGGTAATCGTAGGATTGACCGTCATCATCGTATATCGTATATGTCGTTTCACCGGATGAAACGGGATAAACATGCAGTTGTAGGTCTGTTTCTTTTGTCTTCGTAGATTGTTTCACTGATCCTTGTAAAATACAAGAACCTCGTTTTATATAAACTGGCAACGTTTCAAGGTCTGCGTGTACTAGTATATGGTTATTTCCAGTTGCAACTTCGTCTGTCCAATAATTAACCCACTTGCCGTCTGGCAGATATACAACTCGATAGTAGGTATCAGGCTGCATTATTGGTGCAACTAACACATTATCGCCAATTAAAAACTGATCTGATAGGTTGATAACATGTTGATCATTTGGATATTCCAATACTAGCGGGCGCATCACTGGTATACCTGTTTTACTTGTTTCAGCAAATAAGGAATACAAATGCGGCAGCCATTTATACCTTAATTGAATATACTTTTTTATAATTTTTTCATATTTCTCACCAAATGCCCATGGTTCCTGTCTCACCGAATCTAGTGCATTATGATTTCGAAAGTAAGGGGTAAAAGCCCCTACCTGTGTCCACCTTGTGAGTAATTCGCCAGTACAGTCATGTGCAAAGCCGCCAACATCTGGGCCACAAAAAGCAACACCTGATAGACCTAAGTTCATACACATCGGAAGTGAAAGCTGTAGGTGTTCCCAGAAACTTCGATTATCTCCTGTCCAGACAGCAGCATATCGCTGTATTCCAGCATAACCTGCTCGAGTAAGTAGAAATGGTCGTTTCCCACTTAATTGAGTCTGTAATCCCTCATAGGTTGCCTTTCCCATTAATAAACCGTAAATATTATGAAACTCGCGATGGGTTTTAGGATCGCCATCATTGTCATGCATAACATCAAAATCCATTGTCTTAGATTCATTGAAGACAGCAGGTTCATTCATATCGTTCCAAATACCTTCAATGCCTTGTTCTGTATAAAATTGATGCTGTTTACCCCACCATTGTTGAGTTTCTGAGTTAGAGAAATCAGGAAAAGCACTTATACCTGGCCAGACCTCCCCAAAATATAGATCGCCCTCGATATACTTGCAAAAGTGATTTTGTAATATTCCTTCTCGATATATTTTATACGCTGGGTCCTTTTTAACTCCAGGATCAACTATAGGAACAACATGGATACCGCTTTCTTTTAAAAAAGCAATAAGCTGTCGTGGATTTGGGAACGCGTTTTTGTCAAAAGTAAAAACGCGATACTCATCCATATAATGAATATCTAGAAAAATAGCATCTAGCGGAATTTCTTTTGTTAAAAAACTTTCAGCTATTGCTTTAACTTCGGACTCAGATTGATAGCTATACTTTGATTGATGATACCCGAGTGCCCATTTTGGTGGCAATGGCATACGGCCAGTTAACGTCGTGTATTGTTCTAGAACATCTTTAGGTGTAGGTCCTGCAAAGAGATAATAATCAAGTTGACCACCTTCCGCCTTGAAGGAATAAAAGTTCGGATCAGATTTTAGGTCAAAGGTTGTTTTAAAGGTGTTGTCAAAGAAGATGCCATGTGCATTTCCGTCACGAATTGTCATGAAGAAGGGGATTGATTGATATAGAGAATCTGTTTCTGGATTATGAGGTGCAAATACATCAGAATTCCACATCGTCATTTTTTCCCCACGCTTATTAAGGAATCCGGTTTTTTCTCCAAAACCGTAGAAGTGATCTTGCTCAAGCATTTCTTTAAAACAAATGACTTCATTTGTACTTGTATGCCCCATACCCTTCACTGTCTCATTCACAAGTGTCGAGCCATCTATATCCATAGCTGTAATGCGAAATGGTGATTTATTAAGCTTTAATACTAATTTATTAGAAGACAGCATTATTTCACATTCTGAATCTTGAACATGGATTGTTACGTCCTCTGGGCCTTTAATTACAGCAGCACTAGTTTTCAATGAAACATTCTCTGTTGGATTCATAACAATGCGTACTATATCTTCACGATAAAAAATAACTTTTACAAAGCCAGCTTCACAATGTATATCAAATGAATTATTATTTTCTTGAAATGAAAGTTGTGAGCCAATATCATAGAGAGACGTAGCCTTTTTATTACCATTCGTACTAGGATGGATCGCAAAACTTGAATCTTCTAACATAAATCATTCCCCCTCAAAAAATATTGCTCATGTTAATTTTTATTGAGTAAGTAAGTTATATGAAATAAATGGAAATATATTTACATTTTACCATTATAAATTAAAAAATGAAAAAAGACCGTTGAAAAAACGGTCTTAAAATTAATAATTAAGTTTCGCATTGGATACAGTAAAGTACTTTGGAGCGGTATTTATTAATATTGAAACAAATATGGCAGATAAAATAAACGATGGCAACATATAAGTTCCGTTATAAAGGAAGGAATATAACGCAGCTGGAGTGCCTTCAGGTGCATATTCTGCAAAGAAAATAATTCCTGCCATAACGTGGGCCAAAAATCTTAACGCACACCCTAACAAGGTACCAGCAATAACATAAGTTACTACTTTACGTTTAGATTGATCTTGAATTCCTTGTTGAATTTGTGTTGCAAAAATCCCTGCTAAACCAAGAACAGCAAATGCAATTCCGTATTCGAGGATACCTTGGATAGGATGGGCGATCCAAGCTTGTCCTGTTATAACTTGCAGACCACCTAGCAATAAACCTGATAACAATCCACCTTTTACTCCCCATCTAAACGCGACTAAAAACACAGGAACCATCGCTATTGAGATTGAGCCGCCTTGAGCCCAAATTTTAAGCTGAAAGATATTAGCTAACAAATCAAATACATAAGCTAATGCTGAAAATAAAGCTACTTCCACTAAAAATAACGTTTTATTTCTTTTCATGAGAACTCTCCTTGTTTGTTGCTCCATAGAGCGATTCATTTTATTGTTAATCTTTCAAACAATCTTTATAAAATAAAAAAGCTGCCTTTGGGCAGCCTGCAAGCATAGATGGTATGAGTGACATCATAAAAAATGTCTATTCATCCCTACGCTGGCATTACCCAGATCAGGTTAATGGGTCGATACTTGTTAGTATCCTCTCAGCCATATCTTAGCTCCCCAATGTGGTTTCTATATAAACTATATCAATGAAGAATGATTTTGTAAATATTGAAACTTTTTGAAGACTTTATTCAAGCATAAATAATTGAGGTGAATTTAGTTGGTTCATGATCGATTCTGTTTCGAGATATTCTTGAGAACGTAATTTGATCAGTTCGATTGATAATTGATGTATTATTGATTCGTAGTTACTTATATCAAGGGTAATGGTTTTATGATAATGGGATTTAATACTATATAAAGTGCATGTCGCTGTATTTCCATTAATCTCAAGACCTTTATAAAAAGGGTATTCACATTCGATAAAAGCTTGTTTAACTGTGTTAATATCCATTGATATCCCCCTTGACTAAAATTACTTATTCCAATGGTAACATAAATAAGTTGTTTTACAACTCTAAGAAAAATGTTCAATTTCCGAAGTTTTTTTACCTATATATGTATATAGAATATAGAACTATATGTAAAAGACCGAATGGAGTCCACATGAATAAAGGAATTTCATTATTATTATTTGCATTTTTTTATAAGAAATTATAAAAAAGTCTCATAGAATATGATAATGAGAGTATAGCTGTTGAAAAACCAATCTAAATGCTGACATAAATACTTTACTTTGAAAAATTCCGTTGGTATTGTTACATTTATTAATAGAGATTTTTTTTTAAAAAAGGAGATTGACATGATTACATTAAAATCACAACGTGAAATAGAATTAATGCATGAAGCAGGGAAATTATTAGCACGTTGTCATCAAGAAATTAGAAACATGATTAAACCAGGAATATCAACCCATGATATTGATTCTTTCGTAGAAATGTTTTTAATAAAACATGGTGCAACGCCTGAACAAAAGGGTTATAAAGGCTATGAATATGCGACTTGTGCGTCCATTAACGACGAGATCTGTCATGGATTTCCTCGAAAGGAACCGCTGAATGAAGGAGATATTGTGACCATTGATATGGTGGTAAATTTGAATGGTGCATTAGCGGATTCTGCCTGGACTTATAAAGTTGGAAATGTTTCAAAAGAAACTGAACGGCTGCTGGAAATTACGGAGAAGTCATTGTATGTGGGAATTGAAAAAGCTCTTGTTGGTAATAGGGTAGGTGACATAGGTCATACTATCCAAAGTTTTGTAGAGAATGAAGGTTATTCAGTGGTAAGGGAATTTACGGGCCATGGTATTGGACCTACGATTCACGAAGAGCCGATGATTCCGCACTTTGGTATGGCTGGTAAAGGCATTAGATTAAAAGAAGGTATGGTAATTACGATTGAGCCAATGGTAAATATCGGTGAGTGGCGTAGCAAAATGGACGAAAATACATGGACAGCTCGCACTATTGATGGCAAACTATCTGCTCAGTATGAACATACAATTGCTATCACTAAAAACGGTCCACTTATTTTGACGAGTCAAGATATATAAAAGTGAGAATAGAGCTAATTTGCACTATACGAACAAAATATAAAAAAACAGGTTCTCCAACCAGTAGCGGAGTGCCTGTTTTTTTATCGTCGGTCAATAGATTATGCACTTGAAAATGATATGTGGAACGAATGACTTTTATGCAAAGAGGCTTTTTAACCAATTTAGAAAAGAAATTAAGCCATCAATAATTGAGCTGAATATGGTCTGAGTACGTTCATCCTGCATAAATTCTTGGAATCGTTCAGTCATATATGTTAGGTCATTTTTAACTTGATTCCAGTCAATATTCATGTTTTTCATTTTATTGAATAAATCAATTAAACCTTGTTTTTCAGCGTCTGTTAGTTGAATGCCAAGCTCTAAGGCTATTTGGTCAATTAGTGAAGATACTTGCTCGTCTGTAAGATTAGGATTGTTGGCAATTTCCTCTTTTATCTTTGTAAATAAAGCACTAGCTTCGTCAGAGCCAATCCGTTCTCCTAGTTGCGCAGATTTAACCATTTCTTCATTGGCGATTTGTTTTTTTTCCTCAGGTATGTCGATTGCACCGGATACTTCGTACGCTTTCAAAATACCCGTTAGCCCAGCAGTTCCCGAAACCTCAAACGGAGCCGTTACATAAATATCAGCATCAGTCACTCCTGCTGTGATAAGCGAGTTTGAGTACATATCTTCCGAAACCCATGTTATATTATTTGTTTCAACATTTAGGCCGGCACCTTGTTCTCTCAAGGTGATTTTAGCTGAAGAGATTGCTTTAGATCCAATCTGGGCTTTACTAATATAGTTACCAAGATACTGATGCTCTTCTTCGTTACTTACGGTTACAATCATGTCATCCTCAGTTGCACCTAACTCTTGCTTGATACTTTCTTGTTGTTCTGCAGTTAAGTTTTCACCAAGGATGATGATCGTGTCTCCGGGTTGGGCATCAGCAAATCCCACATGTAAAGGTAATGTTAGTGTAAATAAAATAAGGAACCATCCTAGGATGATCTGTTTTTTCATTAATAATGCCTCCTTAAGGATAAAAATACAACATAAGTTTAATAGCAATTTATATATTTTACATCGGGCTTAAGACGTAGTCTACTATTGTTTTAGTCTTATTTTAGTTGATACATACTCTATTGTCGATTTTTATAAACAAATATTTAATATTTTGAAGTTAGGTTCGTGAAAATGATGAGCATAGTTCAGTTAGCTTCATGGTAAATGGATGAAGACGGAACAAGGTCGGAAAGAGCCAGAGAACCCTCTTCATAAGGCTAATGAAGAGGAAACAGTGTCCAAAAGAGCGAGAGAAACCTCTTCATAGGGCTAATGAAGAGGAAATAGTGTCCAAAAGAGCGAGAGAACCCTCTTCATAGGGCTAATGAAGAGGGAAAAGAGGTCAAAAGAGCGAGAGAACCCTCTTCATAAGGCTAATGAAGAGGGAAAAGAGGTCAAAAGAGCGAGAGAACCCTCTTCATAAGGCTAATGAAGAGGAAACAGGGCCCAAAAGAGCGAGAGAACCCTCTTCATAAGGCTAATGAAGAGGAAATAGTGTCCAAAAGAGCGAGAGAACCCTCTTCATAGGGCTAATGAAGAGGGAAAAGAGGTCAAAAGAGCGAGAGAACCCTCTTCATAAGGCTAATGAAGAGGGAAAAGAGGTCAAAAGAGCGAGAGAACCCTCTTCATAAGGCTAATGAAGAGGAAACAGGGCCCAAAAGAGCGAGAGAACCCTCTTCATAGGGCTAATGAAGAGGGAATTAAGTATAAAAAAGCTAGCTAAACTTATAGGAACTTGGAAAAGTTTGATATTAATATCTAGATACGAAATCAGCCATCAGAAAGCATGAAATTTGAAAAAGAAAAAGCATCCATAAACCTTATGGATGCTTCTGCAATGCCGTACAAATACTAATTATTGTGGCTATAATCTTATCTTAAAGCCTGCTCTAAATCTTCAATTAAGTCAGCCGCATCCTCAAGGCCGACAGAAATGCGTACTAATCCGTCAGTAATTCCTAATTCTGCTCTACGTTCAGCTGGAATCGATGCATGTGTCATTTTAGCAGGTAAGGAAATTAAGCTTTCTACTGCTCCTAAGCTTTCGGCAAGTGTGAAATACTTGGTACGCTTTAATAAATCTTCTGCTTTTTCAGTGCTGCCGACATCAAATGATACCATACCACCAAAACCAGTTGCTTGTTTTTTGTGAATTGCATGACCTTTGTGAGTTTCAAGGCCGGGATAGTAAATGCTAGATACAGCGTTATGAGATTGTAAAAACTCAACTATTTGCTGCGTGTTTTGTTCGATTTCTTCCATGCGAATGCCCAGTGTTTTAATACCGCGAATTAATAGCCATGAATCTTGTGGGCCAAGAATTCCGCCAACAGAGTTTTGAATGAAATGTAAATCTGTGCCTAGTTTCTCTGAATTCACAACAACTAAACCAGCAACTACATCACTATGGCCACCAAGATATTTGGTTGCACTGTGCAATACGATATCAGCACCAAGTGCAATTGGGTTTTGCCAATAAGGCGTGCTAAAGGTATTATCAACAATCAATAACAGGTCATGTGCTTTTGCAAATTTTGCAGTTGTTTCAATATCAGTTACCTTTAAAAGTGGATTTGTAGGTGTTTCTACATATATAGCTTTAGTGTTAGGCTTTACAGCTTTTTCAATTTCTTCAATATTGCTTGTATCAACAAAAGTAACGTCAATATTAAAGCGAGTTAACACTTTTGACATTAAGCGAAACGTACCGCCATAGACATCATCTGTTAAAATAAGGTGGTCTCCAGCAGAAAGGAGCATAATAACCGATGTAATAGCAGCCATACCTGAACCAAAAGCAAATCCACGGTGTCCACCTTCAATATCTTTTATTAAATCTTCGATTGCAGCACGGGTTGGATTTCCTGTTCTTGAATATTCATAAACGAAGTTTCCAACTCCATCTTGCTTGTAAGTACTTACTTGATAAATAGGTACTGAAACAGCACCAGTATGTTTATCTCCAGCAATTCCGCCGTGAATAAGCTGTGTTTTTTTACGCATAGTCCTTCACTCCTAATGTTATGGTTGTAACGTGTTAAAAAGTAACACAGTCCAGTCTTTAATGGTAATTTAATCTTTATAAATACCTTGACTCAAGTATCGTTCACTGCTGTCTGCAAATATAGTCACAATATTTGTGCCAGGCTTTGCCGCTTTTGCTTCTTTCATACATGCAGCAAAAGCGGCACCTGAAGAACTTCCAACTAACAAACCGCATTTTTGTGATAATTCTTTTACATAGCGAAACGCTTCGTCATCTTCAATTGTATGAATGGCTTTAAAATAGGATTTATCCATATATTTAGGTAAAAATTCCATTCCAATTCCTTCAGTACGATGTGGACCTGATTCTCCACCATTAAGAATGGATCCTTCAGGCTCTACGATAACAGTTTTGATGGCAGGATTTCTTTGTTTTAAATATTGTGCTGTTCCCATAAACGTTCCACCTGTGCCGGCTCCAGCAACAAAAATATCCACTTTTTGATCTAATTGATCCCAAATTTCAGGGCCAAGAGTTTCAAAATACGTTTCTGGATTAGCGGGGTTACCGAATTGTTGGGGGCAATATGAATTTGGGATTTCATCAAGCAATTCCTGCGCTTTTGCTATCGCACCTTTCATACCGTCTTTAGTAGGAGTATTCACAACTTTTGCTCCCAACGCACGCATTAAGTCCTGCTTTTCCATACTAAACTTTTCAGGTACAACAAACATTACATTGATATTAGTTCCAATAGCCGCTAGGGCTAGTCCAATACCAGTATTTCCTGCTGTTGGTTCAATAATTGTGCCACCGTCAGTTATAAATCCCTTATCGAGAGCTGTTTGTAATAATTTTTTACCTAGGCGATCCTTTACACTTCCGCCAGGGTTGAAGTATTCTAGTTTAGCAAAGATGCGTACACCTTCTGGCAGCTCAAATTGAGTGATCTCTAATAAGGGGGTATTGCCAATCAATTCATGAACATGTTTGTAATATTTCATAAATCCACCTCATCAATACAAATTTGGCGTTGCCTTATTCAAGGACAACGCCTGTTATACTATAATAAAGCCTTATTCAGCAGCGAATACTTCAGCCCATCCAGCCTTTTTAGCAAGCATGTTCTTTGCAATTGCTTGTGCGCCCTCTAAGCTATGGCTAGCAGCCCATCCACATTGAATTTCGTTACAAGCAGGTACTTCTGTTGCTGCTAACACATCATTTAGTGTTTTCTCTAATACTTCAAGAATTTCTTCAAAACTAGAGTGATTAATAACAGATATATAGAATCCTGTTTGGCAACCCATTGGGCCAACATCGATCACACAATCAAGGTGGTTACGGATAAATTCAGCCATCATGTGTTCAAGTGAGTGAAGAGCAGGCATTTCCATATGCTCTTTGTTTGGTTGGCAAAAACGTACATCATATTTATATATTTTGTCACCGCTAGCGCCTTCTGTAATTCCCACAAGTCGAACGTATGGTGCGATTACTTTTGTATGGTCTAGGTTGAAACTTTCTACATTCATTTTATTCATCGTGACAAAAACCTCCTACGTTATTGTTTTGTCGCCTCTATAAGCCAAACAAACTTATTTAATTGTTTGAATGATACAGAGAATCTGTTCTGAGTGAATAATTTGTCGAGAACATCTAGGAATGTGTAATACTCAGTATTTAAATCATGAACTAAATTATTATATCCTTTTTGTTCAGCATCTTCTATTATAGCATGTTTTGCATTTTCATTTTCATATGCAGTATCTGCAAAAACTATTTTACCACCTGGCTGTAGTAAGTCACTATATTTTTTAATAGCAATATTTTTTTCTGAATCTGTTAAATGATGAAAAGCATAGGTGCTAACAATTCCATCTACTTGTTCGGAAATTACAGGTAAGCTAAGGAAGTCACCATCGTGAATATCTAAGTTCGGTAGTTTTTGCTTAGCAATGGCACGCATCTCTTTAGATGGTTCTACACCAATCACTTTATTACCTTTTTCCATTAATAGTTTTGAAAGGTTACCTGTCCCAACTCCAAATTCAACAATAGTGCCACTTACACTAGCAGCAACAGTATCAAGTATCTGATCATACCCGTCAAAGACTTCTTTGTATTCAATGTTATGTCCATCTACTGTTTCGTCATAGCTTTCTGCCCACTCATCAAATAAACCGATAAATTCACGTCCCATATTTACCTCTCCCTTAACAAAACTTATAATTCCTATGCATATACTATGAATTAATATTATTAATGTCACTATATCACGGGATTTAAGAAAAAACAATTATAAAAGTTTGCAATAAGTAATATATTTTATCGTAAAATATGTAGAGATATATGAAATAAAAAATAAAGTACGGAGTGATTCAAGTGGTTAATAACCAGCCTTTAATAATTGCACATCGTGGAGCATCTGCATATGCCCCGGAGAACACATTAGCAGCATTTAAATTAGCTGTAGAGCAGGGGAGTGATGGAATAGAATTAGATGTCCAATTATCGAAGGACGGCCAATTGATGGTCATTCATGATGAAACAATCACTCGGACCACAAATGGAACTGGTAAGGTTAGAGATTTGACTGCAGCACAATTACAGCAATATGATGCGGGTAAATGGTTTAATAAAAAGTATACGGGAGAACGAATACCTTTATTGTCAGAAGTATTTAACCTTGTTCCAGAAACTATGTTCATTAATATAGAAATAAAAAATTTGCCTCATCCTTATGAAGGCATTGAAAAAAAGCTGTTAGAGTTAGTAACACAATATAATAGGATTGACAATGTTGTAGTATCTTCATTTGATTTCCAATCCTTACGCACATTAATAAACTTAAATGACAAGGTCAAGATTGGCTTACTGTACTATCAAAAAGTATTTGACCATGTAGGAATTGCAAAGTTATTTGGGGATAGGGTTTATTCATTACACCCAGATTATCGTACTCTTAATGAAGGAGATATAAGTAAGATCAAAGCTGCTGGCTATGAGGTTTTTCCGTGGACAGTTAATTCAATAAAAGCCATGAAAAGTTTAATTTATAACGATGTTAGTGGCATCATTACCAATTATCCACCGAAAATGAAACGATTACTACCCAAAAGATAGGGGCTCCGGAATATGGAGCCCCTTATTTTAATGGATAAGAAAGATAAATTTGTACTTATTTGTCTAGCTCCAGCGCCTAGCCCCTCGGGGTCAAATAACCTTCCTCCTCGTGAAGTCTACCGACTTCTTCGTCGGAAGAACATTTGCCTGTCGGGGCTGACCAAGGCGCTTACGCTTTTCTATGTCTAGCTCCAGCGCCTTTATAAAATATATTTAAAGGATTTTATTTAGATAAATCGAATAATATACAAACCAACTGTGTAGTGGTGAACTTTTTGAATTGGAGTAAATTTGCAATTATCTTGGTGCATTGTTCAGTTAAACTACATTTCAATTAAGAACCCAAATGTTGATTCACCCTACTACTTAAAGGCTTTTTAAAAAATAATCCAGTGGTTATTAATACCCCTGTTATGGCTATTGTGCCACCAATTAGCTGAGCAGACGTAAGCTCTTCACCAAGAAAAGCAATTGCAAATACTGAACCGAATACTGGAAGTAAGTTTAAAAATGGAGAGGCGATTCCTGGACCAAGATCAACTACCGCTTTATTCCAACAGATGAAAGCAATTACTGATGCACAACCGCCAAGGTACATAAACCCAGCAAATCCGGAAATAGAAAAATACATTGAGGTATTTGTTAACCATTCATAAGCTGAAAAAGGCAAAAGAATTACAATTGCCATCAGGATTGTCACTAAAAAGACACCGGAAGCAGGAAATTTATGATTATGTTTTTTTACAATAATTGAATAAATGGACCATATAATTACAGCGATAATCATCCAAATTTCACCTTTGTTAATGGATAAGGATAATAAAGTCTCTAGTGAACCACGGCTTACGATCCAAAGAACACCAATAATAGAGACAGCAATTCCTATAAAATGCCTTACTTGTAAGCCTTCTTTTAAAAATAAAAAGGACAGCAATATAATAATGGCAGGTGTTGAAGAATTGACAAGTATAGCATTTATGGACGTCGTATAGTGAACTGCAATATAGACAAGTGTATTAAATCCGGCAACACCTGTGAGTGACATCCAAAATATTATTTTCCACTCTCTTTTCCATAATTCTTTATTTTGTATAAATTCCTTGCGGGCAAATGGATATAAAAATATAAAAGCAAAGATCCAGCGGATAAGTGCTAATGTGAAAGGTGGCATCGTTTCAGAAAATCCTTTACCGATAACGAAATTTCCTCCCCAAAACATTGTTGCAATTATTAGTAGTATATAAGGCGATTTCCAGTTCATGCTGTGTTCCTCCCAGCGGTTCTTAAATATATTTATATAATAAATTTAATGCTCCCTTTATGTTGTAACATATTTCTGGCGGGTTAGAAACACTTTTACGAGGAATAGACATACATCATTTAAGTGGTGGAAGATTTTTATTTTTGTATTAAAAAAGCAATCTTTTGCATTTAAGTGTGGATTATTCTCATACTAAAAAAGGAGTGGAAATAAATTCAAAAATAGTTGTTGAGACAGTTATGGAAAGGAAGTTACGGATGTCGGAGAAAATCGATTTAACTAAATTTGAAAAACGAATGATAATCCGCAATATTATCGAGACAGATATTGATGATATATTAAATTTGCAGAAAATATGTTTTCCCAATATGGAACCATGGAAAAGAGAACACTTATTAAGCCATCTCGAACATTTTCCGGAAGGTCAATTTTGTGTTGAGTATGATGGAAACATCATAGGATCGTGCTCAAGTTTATTAATAAATTTTGATGAATACGATGATCAGCATACATGGGATGATATTACAGATGAAGGTTATATTACAAATCATAATCCAGAAGGATATAACATGTATGGCATCGAAGTAATGGTAGACCCAAATTATCGCGGAATGAAAATCGGACGTCGGTTATATGAGGCGCGTAAAGAGCTGGCAAGACTTTTAAACCTAAAAAGTATCATTATTGGGGGACGTATTCCAAATTATCATAAACATGCAAATGAATTATCCCCACGTGAATATGTCGAAGAAGTTGCACATCAGAATATTTATGATCCTGTTCTCACTTTTCAAATTATGAATGGATTTACATTAATGCGGATCAATCCTAATTATTTGCCTGATGATAAAGCGTCACAATCATATGCCACATTGATGGAATGGAATAATGTAGACTATCGTGCAAGAACTAAACGTCACTTTAAAACATCATATCCAGTACGGATTTGTGCTATTCAATACATGATGAAGAAAATTCATTCGTTTGACGAGTTTGCACAACAAGTTGAATATTATACGGATGTTGCAGCAGATTTTGGCTCTGACTTTGCGGTTTTTCCTGAGATTTTCACAACCCAATTAATGTCTTTTCTTGATGAAAAAACACCAAGTAAAGCAATCCGGAAATTAACGGAGTTTACCGAGGAGTACATTAAGCTTTTTACGAACTTAGCTGTTAAATATAATGTCAACATAATTGGCGGGTCTCATTTCGTTGAAGAAGAAGGGCAGATTTATAATATTGCTTACCTGTTCCGTCGCGATGGCACAATCGAAAAGCAATATAAAATCCATGCGACACCAAATGAGCGCAAATGGTGGGGAATTTCTGCCGGTGATGAAATAAAAGTATTTGATACAGACTGCGGTAAGATTGCGATCCAAATATGTTATGACATTGAATTCCCAGAATTAGCTAGAATAGCAACAGACAAAGGTGCAATGATCATTTTTACACCGTTTTGCACGGATGATCGACAAGGATATTTACGTGTTCGTTATTGTGCACAAGCTCGTGCAATTGAAAATCAAGTTTATACAGTTATTGCCGGTACAGTGGGTAATTTATCAGAGGTAGAAAATATGGATATCCAATATGCCCAGTCTGGAATTTTTACTCCATCAGATTTTGAATTTGCTCGTGATGGTATTGTGGGGGAATGCAACGCCAACATCGAAACTGTAGTAGTTGGTGACGTGGATTTAGAAATTTTAAGAAGGCAGCGCAAAAATGGAACTGTGCGTCAGTTAAAAGATCGTCGTCATGATCTTTATGAAGTAAAATATAAAAAATAACATGTATAATCCATATATTTTTCTAATAACCTGAAAAGTGGCTGTTGTACAATGTTGTTTCAATAATATAATTAAACAAACAAGTTGAACTGGGAGGAGAAACTATGAGTTGGAAAGACCATTATGAACGTTGGATAAAATTTGATCAATTAGAGGACGAGCTTAAACGGACTTTGAGCGACAATAAAGATAATGAGAAGTGGTTAGAAGATAGTTTCTATAAAAATTTAGAATTTGGTACTGGCGGTATGCGTGGCGAAATTGGCCCAGGTACCAATCGAATGAATACATATACGATTCGTAAAGCTGCTGAAGGATTAGCAAGATACATTGAGGCACATGGGGAAGAAGCTAAAAAACGCGGAGTAGTTATCGCTTTTGATTGCCGCCATAAATCACCTGAATTTGCGATTGAATCTGCGAAGACATTAGGAAAGCATGGAATTGTTACATATGTATTTGAAGAGTTAAGACCAACTCCTGAATTATCATTTGCTGTTCGCTATCTGAATGCGTTTTCGGGAATTGTTATTACAGCAAGTCATAATCCGCCTGAATATAACGGTTTCAAAGTATATGGCGAGGACGGTTGTCAGCTCCCACCTGCACCTGCCAATGAAGTCATCGCTAAAGTTAACGAAGTAGAAAACGAATTGGAAATTCAGGTTGAAGAAGAGGCAACTTTACTCGAAAAAGGGTTATTAAAGCGCATCGGAGAGGAAATTGATACAGCGTATATTGAAAAGTTGAAGACAATCTCACTAAATCCTGAATTGTTTAAAGAAAATAATATTAATGTGATTTTTACACCCCTGCATGGAACAGCGAATAAACCAGTTAGAAAAGCTTGGGAAGCGTTAGGTTTTAAAAACGTAACTGTTGTAAAAGAACAGGAGTTGCCAGATCCTAATTTTTCAACTGTGAAGTCACCTAATCCCGAGGAACATGCTGCGTTTGAACTGGCTATTCAAGAGGGATTAAAAACAAATGCAGATTTATTGATTGGTACTGACCCTGATGCGGACCGCCTTGGAATTGCTGTAAAGAACGAAAAAGGGGATTATGAAATTTTAACAGGGAATCAAACAGGTGGTTTATTACTGCATTACTTATTATCAGAAAAGAAAAAACAAGGTATCCTGCCAGCAAATGGAGTAGTTCTTAAAACGATCGTAACCTCTGAATTTGGCCGGACAATTGCTAAGGATTTTGGATTGGACACCATTGACACGTTGACTGGATTTAAATTTATTGGTGAAAAAATTAAAGAGTATGAGACATCTGGGCAATATACATTCCAGTTTGGATATGAAGAAAGCTATGGTTATTTAATAGGAGATTTTGCGAGAGATAAGGATGCAGTTCAAGCTGCACTGTTAGCAGTGGAAGTAGCTGCTTTTTATAAGAAACAAGATAAAACATTAAATCAAGCACTGTTAGATTTGTTTGAACAATATGGTTATTATCGTGAAGGCTTAAAGTCGTTAACATTAAAAGGTAAAGAAGGCGCTGAACAAATACAAGGAATATTAGCAACATTCCGCAATGAACCTCCTAATGATATGGGTGGTAAGCGCATTGTGAGTATTGAGGATTATCAAACGAAAGTTAGAACAATTGTAGAAGAAGGTATAACAGAGAAGATTGAATTACCAAGCTCAAACGTGTTGAAGTATTTCCTTGAAGATGGATCTTGGTTTTGCATACGTCCGTCTGGGACAGAACCAAAGGTTAAATTTTATTTTGGTGTAAAAGGAACGTCCTTACAAGATAGCCAACTTCGTTTAGAAACGATTAGCAATGATCTAATGAATAGAATTAATGAGCTTGTTTAAGATTTAATCAAGAAAGTGAAAAAGCCCAAACTGTATAGGGCTTTTTCTAGTTGTATATGATTTAGTGGTGTTTAATCGTATAACTTCTGTCTTCAGTTTTTATAATTATTTGTTCATTATTGATGGTCATTTCATGTTGGTTTGATAATGGAATTTCATATGTTTCGTTAGGTATTTGTTCATATTGATGATGGTCTGTTTCAATTTTTCCTTTTCCATGTAACTGTAAAACATATGGAGCAACATAATTATCAATAGTTGGTGGTCTTTCATGAAACTTTGCACTACTTAGTGTCATGCTTGTTTCATCGATGTCACGATTTTCATGCTTGCTAATATGAATAAGCTTTCCTGCCCATTGATTTAGTGTTTCTTGTAGTTGAATATCTTCAACAGTTGGTTTATGATTCATCAATTTCACCTCATTAATATAATTACCAAAATACATTGTAAAAATTATTTGTATGTGAAGATTATCGTCAATCCAATCATATCCATGATAGGAGACCAATCTAAAAAGAAGGTACCATTAGGGGTACCTTCTTTTGTATATATAAACCAATATATTAGCATACTTTTACTATCCAGAGACGCTTATTGAGGATGGGACTGCTGATAAGGCGTGATCTACATATGTCAGCAGCTGATAGGCTTGCTGTTCAACAACTGTATAATCCCTGCTGAAATTACATGCATGCAGAAATTGTTCGATTTTTTTGGATAAAAAATCATCTTTTGTTCGAACCATTAATATTAACAAATTATCCCATTCTCCTCGATTCATGTAAAACAATGCTTTATCATAGTCAACTGAGTTCATCGCATCATTCCCCTTTCGAAGAATAGTCTTAGTTTATGATAAAAAGCTTTTATTAACCTGTGGAATGTACAGCAATTGTTGACAAGGAATGAAAAAGAAATTTTAAATATTATTTAAGTTCATGGATAAATTAATATTAAAATGAGGCGGTGGAAATATGGGGGCTATTCATAGAGAAGGTTATTTATTCGAAGTTGAATTTAGTCAAATCGCAAAAACGGCAGCCATTCATGTAAGTAAAAATGGTCAGTTTAAAGATGAGCTTACATTCCCATTTGAGGGTATTGAACCAACTCAAGAACAAATTGAGTCTGAAATAGAGCGATATTTAGATGGTGAATAGGGACGTGATCGGGCTGCTCTGATTCTGAATGGAGGACGGATTCTGACAGGGTAAGAGCAGTGGATTTTGAGTCAGAAAAGGGAAGGATTCTGACAGGAAAAGAGCAACCCGCGTGGATCGAGTCAGAAACATAGTCGGATTCTGACAGAAAAAGAGCCAAACCCGTGAATCGAGTCAGAAACAAGGAAGGATTCTGACAGGAAAAGAGCAACCCGCGTGAATCGAGTCAGAAACAAGGAAGGATTCTGACAGGAAAAGAGCATACCCCGTGAAACGAGTCAGAAACAGGGAAGGATTCTGACAGGAAAAGTTCAAAACCCGTAAACCGAGTCAGAAACAAGGAAGGATTCTGACAGGAAAAGAGCAAAACTTGTAAATCGAGTCAGAAACAAGGAAGGATTCTGACAGGAAAGGAGCCAAACCCGTAAACCGAGTCAGAAACATAGCCGTATTCTGACAGAAAAAGAACAAAACCCGTAAACCGAGTCAGAAACATAGCCGTATTCTGACAGAAAAAGAACAAAACCCGTAAACCGAGTCAGAAACATAGCCGTATTCTGACAGGAAAAGAACAAAACCTGTAAAACGAGTCAGAAACATAGCCGTATTCTGACAGAAAAAGAGCCAAACCCGTGAATCGAGTCAGAAACAAGGAAGGATTCTGACAGAAAAAGAGCCAAACCCGTGAATCGAGTCAGAAACAAGGAAGGATTCTGACATAAAAAAGAGCCAAACCCGTAAAACGAGTCAGAAACTTAGTAGGATTCTAACTCAACTAGAAAAGTTCGAATTAAACTCTTAATTAACCCTCATAGACTAGCTTAGCATACTATCAGTTATTTCGTTTCCGTATTTTGTTTAATTTTCTTAATGATTGGCAGTTTTTTACTATTCATTATATACCAAACTAAAATAGGACCTAAAAAGTTGAAACCAAATACCATAACAACAATACTCCAAATAAACCATTTTGTATTTAAAATGTGTATATAAATCCATGAGTGATATAGATCCATGTTTCCTCACCTTTTATCTGTAATGGTTACCTCTCTCAAGTTGAAACTTTAAAAAGCTACATAGAAGCATAAGAAATATCATCCCTATACTAGCCAAAAAATATCCAGTTAAAACAGTTGTACTTGAATAAAAACAAAAACTTTAGGAAAGGAAGTTGATAGGGATTAAGTAAACCAAATAGATAAAATAAGCCAACATTGGAGTACGAAATATTTGGGGCAGTTTCCTACTCTATTTTTTAGAGAGTGAAAGGTTTTAAAGCTGTTTGTAGATAAAGGGGTAAACCTATGAAAAATACATCGATAGAAGAGAAACTTAAGAGTCAATTTTCGGAACGGATTGATCAGAATGTGTCTACAATAAAAGACATATTAGGAGATAGTGTAGATTTAGTAAAAAGAGAGTTTTATTTTCATGAACAAAATGATGTAAAAGGTGTTTGTTTTTATACTGATGGTCTTGCAAATACACAAGAAATTGAAGATGTTATTGAAACCTTTGTATATAAGACAAGGGAATTAATATTAAATAGTGATGTTGGTGCAATACGGGAGAATGTAATTCAGAATATTATTGAACATGTATTATTAAAGACGTCTGTTAAGCCAATTAAAAAAGTTCAGAAGGCTATAGATGGTATTCTCTCAGGTGATTCAATTTTCCTTATAGATGGATGCTCGGAAGCAATCGCACTATCTTCAAGGGGGTGGGATACTCGAGGAGTTAGTGAACCAGCTACTGAACAAGTTGTTCGGGGGCCAAGGGATGGGTTAACGGAAAATATTCGTTCGAATACTGCATTGGTACGTCGTAGAATACGGGACCCATTACTAAGAATTGAAAGTTTAGTTATTGGTGAAAAGACGAAGACAGATATTAATATTGCATACATAAAAGGTACAGCTAAAGAAGAACTTGTCGAGGAAGTAAAAAATCGTCTAAACAAAATTAAGATCGATGGGGTTTTAGACAGTGGCTATATTGAAGAATTAATTGGAGATGCGGCGTATTCTCCCTTTCCAACTATGAATACGACGGAACGGCCTGATAAGGTAGCAGCAGAAATTTTAGAAGGGAAAATTGCCATATTTGTTGATAATACTCCGTTTGTTCTTACAGCGCCAGCTTACTTTTGGGAGTATTTGCAAGCGAGTGACGATTATTATTCTAAATTTTATACGGCTACTTTTTATCGGATTGTTAGATATATCGCTTTTGTAATAAGTTTAACTATGCCATCGATATATGTAATGCTAGCAAGCTTTCATCAGGAAATGATCCCCACGATGTTAGCTTTAACTATTGCATCAGGACGGGAGATTGTACCTTATCCTGTATTGGTGGAAGCCATCATTATGGAAGTCGCCTTTGAGTTAATGAGAGAAGCAGGACTTCGAATGCCTAAACCAGTAGGACAAGCAGTAAGTATCGTTGGTTCGCTTATTATCGGGCAAGCAGCTGTACAAGCAGGTTTAGTTTCTCCATTTATGGTTATTATCGTAGCGACAACGGGTATTGCTTCATTTGCTATACCGAACTATTCAGCGTCCTTTTCAATCCGGCTTATACGGTTTCCGCTTCTAATTGCTTCTGGAACAATGGGTTTGTTAGGCTTTGCTGCTGCATTTTCTATATTAGCTATTCATGCAATTACATTACGCTCATTTGGAGAACCGTATTTAGCTCCAGCGACACCTTTCAAGCCGTCGGATCAAAAAGATATGGTTATCCGGTATCCGTGGTGGAGTATGAGAAGTTTACCACAATTAGCAAAGGGTCATGAATATCGAATAGATGATCATCAAGTCCCAGATCCACCTGATAAAGGCATAGACAAAGATAAACTAGGTGAAGGGGGCAAAACTGCAAAAAAACAGAAAAAACAGAAAGAAACTTATAAAAAGAGGGATAAAGGCACTATAGAGGAAGAATCAACTCAATCGGAAGATAAGTCTAAGGAGGAAAACAACAGCTACATCCAAGAAGATAATGGAACCGAAAAAGAAAACTCCGGAAAACAAACGATCGATAAAACCGAAGCAGAAGACTCCGGAAGTCACCTAGAGAATGAAATAAAAGAAGAGAACAACAAAGCCCAAATCGATGAGAATACTAAACGAGCAAATGATACTGTTGAACCAATAGAAAATGATCATGAAGCACATAATCAAATTGTTCAACAAGAGAACATTCCTCCAAAGAGTGACAAACTGATTCCAAAGGGAAAGGTAAATAACCAAAGTAAAAATAATAAGGATGTTAAGAAAAAGTCTTTTAAAAAACCAAAGAAATTGAAAGGGGGGGGAAATGAATGAAAATGCGCGTGGTTATTTCCGTTCTTCTTCTCCTCTTAATTCTTACTGGTTGTACAGGTAAAAGAGAAATTAATGATTTAGCACTAGTGATGGCTGTTGGTATAGATAAGCCAAAGGAAGAGAGTGGTGATAAAGTAGAATTATCAATTGAGGTTGCCCGTGCTGCCGATGCAAGAGGACAAACAGGAGCTCCTGCGGGTAATACAGGTGATCCTATTTGGTCCGTTTCAGCAACCGGTGAAACTTTGTTTGAAACGATCCGAAATTTATCAAACGTTTCAACACGGCGCGTGTTTTGGGCACACAATTTTATAATTGTTGTGAATGAAGAGGTAGCTAAAGAAGGAATAGCAGATATATTAGATTTCTTTACAAGGAATCCAGAATTAAGAATGAGAACGTGGATAGTCATAACTCCTGATAAAGCAAAGGATATTATCTCAACCATGACAGGATTAGAGGTAATTCCAGGTGAAGCATTAGATAAGCTATTCCGTTATACAACTGTCTCAAGTGTTGCACCGCAGTCGGAGCTATTGGATGTTCAACGAGCTTATTTAAGTGAAACCACTCAGCCTGTTATTGCTAGAATGGAGCTGATTAATAGAGGGATTTCAAATAAAAAAGCTGGGCAAGCGGGCTCACATGAACAAGTACAACTTAAAGGGGCCGGTGTATTCAAAGACGATAAACTAATTGGAACATTAAATAGTGATGAAACCAGAGGTCTGCTACCCTTCATTGAAGATGCTAGAGGGGGGGTTCTTCCAATTTCATGTCCTGAGGATCCTAATAAAATGACATCTGTTGAGGTTTTTTACCAAAGATTTGCACTAAACCCTAAATATGAAGGTGGTCAACCTTCATTTACGGTAAACTTAGATGCTTACCTTCACCTTACCGAAGCGGGTTGTCCTATTTCTATAAAGGATGAAAAAGTAATCAAAGAGTTAGAAAAAGAAACAGAAGAAAAGATAAAATCCGATATTGAAAAGGTGTTACATAAAGCCCAGGGCGAATATAAAGTAGATTTTCTTGAAATGGGTCGAGTGTTTAAAAACAAATTTCCTGCAGAGTGGAAAGCGTTAAAGGATAATTGGGAATCTACGTTTCCAAATGTGAAAGTGGATATAACAGTGAATGCAAATATTAAGAGTGGTGTTTTATTGTACGAACCTACTCGATCAGGAAAAGATTGAGGGATATATGAGAGTTCAAATTACTAATGGAATGTTTATGGCTTTAATCATTAATATGGTCTATGCAAAGGCTATTGGATTAACTCAAGGAACGATGGCACGAGAAGTGAATAATGATATTTGGATCTCAACTATAATGGGTGGGATCCAGGGTGCAATTTTAATGTTGCTGGTAGTTGTGATTATTAATCGAATGCCTGAAGGAGATTTAATAAAACAAGGTGAGAAACTAATCGGAACATGGTTCAGCAAGTTTCTTGGCTTAATGTTTTTTGTCTTCTTTACAGCTGCGTTTATAACAGTTATGGCTACGTTTGTTTATCATTTAAAGGACTATTTTCTACATGAAGCGCCAACATGGATTTTTGTAGTGGTTGCGATTGTCGTTGGTGGATATGCAGTTTTTTTCGGTGTGGAAGTTATCGCTCGGATGGCACTAATTGGAGTTTTTTCGGTTCTTAGTCTTAATATTCTGTTATTGTTAGGGGCTATAGGGAATTTTGATATCCGTGAATTACTTCCTGTTTTTGATTCAGGTGTGATTAGAACTGCTTGGGCTAGTCGACATTTTACCGCTGATTGGACGATGACAACGATGATGGCTGCGATTATATTACCGCTTGTTAAAGACGTTAAAACATGGCCTAGGTCTGGGACGGTTGGCGTACTATATGGACTTGGTTTTGTGGTTATGTGGCCTATAGTTGAAGTAGGTGTTTTATCTGCTGAAGTCACTGCACAATATATTGTATCCTGTATGCAAATGGCTAGAAGCGCTGAGATAGGTATTTATATACATCGCTATGAAATGATAATGGTGGCTTTTTTTGCATTATCAATTCTAACTCAAATTATGATGAGTCTTTACTGCGCATCTATTTCATTGCAAAGGGTTTTCAATCTACAAGATTATCGTGTGCTAGTGATTCCGGTGTGTTTAGTATTTGGTGGGATAAGTTACTGGTATGTATCAGATCATGCTCGGGCAATTGGGTTTATTGAACGTGAATGGGTGGGGATTGGCTTAGCAATAGCCATTGGAGTTCCATTGTTTATGTGGTTAATTGGCTTTGTTTTTAAAGATAAATTACAAAAAATTAAAGCTGAAACAAAGGCGCATCCGGGGGATTATTAATATTATGAAAAAGTATTATGTCATTAATTCTAATTTCCTCAAAAGATATGGGTCATTTTCATGGAGATAAAATTCTTTTTAATCATCCTTCATTAAATGTAGGAATAGCACATAAATTTACATAAAGGGCTATTATTTCTACTAACATTTTCTATGTTATATAGCTTAATGAAGGGGAGATGAAAGTGGCGAAAAATGACCACCAATCATTAGAGTATGCTATTAGTGAGATAACGGAGATTGCTAAGGGATTTGGCTTAGACTTTTATCCGATGCGTTATGAAATTTGTCCTGCTGAGATTATTTATACATTCGGCTCTTATGGAATGCCGACTCGTTTTTCTCACTGGAGTTTTGGGAAACAATTTCATAAAATGAAGCTACAGTATGACCTAGGTCTAAGTAAAATTTATGAACTTGTTATTAATTCTAATCCTTGTTATGCATTTTTATTAAATACAAATAGTTTAATTCAGAACAAATTAATTGTTGCACATGTATTAGCGCATTGTGATTTCTTTAAAAATAATGTTCGTTTTAGTAATACAAAACGTGATATGGTTGAAAGTATGGCAGCAACAGCTGATCGTATTAGCCATTATGAGCATGAGTATGGAAAATTAGAAGTTGAAAAGTTTTTAGATGCTGTTTTAGCGATACAAGAACATATTGATCCTTCTTTGCTTCGACCTAAGCTAGCTTGGAGTATAGAAGATGCATTTGAAATAGATGGTGAGGAACAACCAGCTGCTTCACCATATGACGATCTATGGAAATTGGATACTCAAAATAAAAAAGAAATCAAAAGGAACAAGAAAAAGAAACTACCTCCACAACCAGAAAAAGATATTCTATTGTTTATCGAAGAATATAGCCGAGAGTTAGAAGAGTGGCAACGAGATATTTTAACAATGATGCGAGAAGAAATGCTTTATTTTTGGCCACAGTTGGAAACGAAGATTATGAATGAAGGCTGGGCATCTTATTGGCATGCACGAATAATCAGGGAGATGGAGTTGACCTCTGATGAAGCCATCGAATTTGCAAAATTAAACGCTGGTGTCGTGCAACCTTCAAGAACATCCATTAATCCTTATTATCTTGGACTTAAAATTTTCGAGGATATTGAAGAGCGCTATAACAATCCTACCGAAGAAATGAAAAAACGCGGGGTAGTACCAGGCTCGGGTCGTGAAAAAATGTTTGAAGTACGGGAAGTTGAATCTGATATTTCTTTTATCCGAAATTATTTAACCAAAGATCTTGTATTACGTGAAGATATGTATTTATTCCAGAAACAAGGTAAAGATTATAAAATTATCAATAAAGAATGGCAACAAGTTCGAGATCAATTAGTAAACATGAGAGTAAATGGAGGATTCCCATATATAACCGTTAATGATGGCGATTACTTAAAGAACGGTGAACTTTACTTAAAGCATTGGTATGAAGGAATTGAGTTAGATATAAAATATTTAGAAAAAGTACTTCCATACGTTTATCAATTATGGGGGCGCCCTGTTCATATGGAAACAATGGTTGAAAGCAAAGGAGTTCTATTTTCCTATGACGGTAAAGCCATGCATCGTAAATATTTATAAGAAAAAAGCTGCTGAGATGCTCAGCAGCTTTTACTAGTCTAAAGGGAATTATAAAAAATACAGATATTTTTGATAACCTTAGAAAGCTAGAGTAATCCAGTTTAAACTCCAACCCCTGTGGTCAACTAAGGCTTTTCCGTTTTTCGAACTATCGAATTCGTTCCTCTGTCTCATTATCAAAGAAATGAGTTTTATTCATATTAAATGCTAAATCAATTGAATGTCCACCTTTAACATCAGTTCTAGAATCAAATCGAGCTGTTAGATTTTGATTATTCATTGTAGTGTATAAGATTGTTTCAGCACCCATTAACTCTAGAACATCAAGCTTGATATTAAAGGTTGTGTCAGGGGAGGACTGAATAAAAACGAGCTCCTCATGTTAATAGGCCAAATCAGGATTGTTTGGCCTTTTTTCTTTTTTTGAATCCAATTTTAGTATATATAAGATAGACATTTATTGACGAAAGGTGTATCCTAATTCTATTAAATTAATATTTTTTGATTAGGTGCAAGCAATTGCTTAATAGGGAAGTCGGTGTAAATCCGACACGGTCCCGCCACTGTATATGTGAAGAGTCTTATAAAAAGCCACTATTGAAGAATGGGAAGGCGTAAGATTCAATGAAGCATAAGTCAGGAGACCTGCCTAGTCAGTGAACACCCAAAACCCTACGAGGAATAGGGAGGTGCAATTGAACGAATGACTGCTGTTTTGTTATGTCATTTTTTTGCTAATAACCACCTTTCCTAACTAGTGAGGTGGTTTTTTATTTTTTTACAGAGTGAATGCTCTAAGACAGTCTTTGTACATAAAGATAGGAGGAGAAAAATGAAAAAGTTTGTTAGGTTAACAGTTTTAACTATACTTGTGCTTGCCCAGTTGTTAACGGGGGTTAATGTTGGGGTATTGGCAAACACAAATAATGAAATGAGTTTGTTCCAACAAGGATCCGATGTTGATACAAAAAATGAGCAAGAAAATCCTTACTCAATAATAAAAGATTCGGAATCCCCCCATACCCGTCTTGCCTATAGTCAGAATATTTCAGAAGAAAAAAATACAACAACAGATTCAACAATTACAATAAAGGTAGTTGATAAGGAAGAAAATCTTATAACAGATGAATTAGTAGACATAACAACAGGGGAAACGGCTACAGATGTATTAACGAAAGTAGTAGGAGAAGCAAACATTGAAGTTTCCTCATCTGGGATGATTACTTCCATACACGGAATAGGAACAGAGGGAACCACATACTTTTGGTCGTTTGAGGTAGATGGAGAACCAGCTCAAGTAGGAGCAGGAAGTTATGAAGTTTCTCCAGGAGAAACCATAGCATTCAAGTATACTAATTGGTCGACAGCTACAGTCAAGGTAGTAGATAAAGAAGGAAAAGTAATTACAAATGAATTAGTAGACATAACAACAGGGGAAACGGCTACAGATGTATTAACGAGAGTAGTAGGAGAAGCAAACATTGAAGTTTCCTCATCCGGGATGATTACTTCCATACATGGAATAGGAACAGAGGGAACCACATACTTTTGGTCGTTTGAAGTAGATGGAGAACCAGCTCAAGTAGGAGCAGGAAGTTATGAAGTTTCTCCAGGAGAAACCATAGCATTCAAGTATACTAATTGGTCGACAGCTACAGTCAAGGTAGTAGATAAAGAAGGAAAAGTAATTACAAATGAATTAGTAGACATAACAACAGGGGAAACGGCTACAGATGTATTAACGAGAGTAGTAGGAGAAGCAAACATTGAAGTTTCCTCATCCGGGATGATTACTTCCATACATGGAATAGGAACAGAGGGAACCACATACTTTTGGTCGTTTGAAGTAGATGGAGAACCAGCTCAAGTAGGAGCAGGAAGTTATGAAGTTTCTCCAGGAGAAACCATAGCATTCAAGTATACTAATTGGTCGACAGCTACAGTCAAGGTAGTAGATAAAGAAGGAAAAGTAATTACAAATGAATTAGTAGACATAACAACAGGGGAAACTGCTACAGATGTATTAACGAGAGTAGTAGGAGAAGCAAACATTGAAGTTTCCTCATCAGGGATGATTACTTCCATACACGGAATAGGAACAGAGGGAACCACATACTTTTGGTCGTTTGAAATAGATGGAGAATCGGCACAAGTAGGAGCAGGAAGTTATGAAGTTTCTCCAGGAGAAACCATAGCATTCAAGTATACTAATTGGTCGACAGCTACAGTCAAAGTAGTAGATAAAGATGGTAATGTAATTACAAATGAATTAGTAGACATAACAACAGGGGAAACGGCTACAGATGTATTAACGAGAGTAGTAGGAGAAGCAAACATTGAAGTTTCCTCATCCGGGATGATTACTTCCATACATGGAATTGGAACAGAGGGAACCACATACTTTTGGTCGTTTGAAGTAGATGGAGAACCAGCTCAAGTAGGAGCAGGTAGTTATGGAGTTACTCCAGGAAAGAAGTTGGAATTTAGATATATATCTTGGGACCAAGATAGTGATATTACTGAACCTACTAATCCTGTAGATGTAGAACGTGATTTAATTGAACAACCAACCCATTACGACCAAGAAACGTTAGAAAGTATCAACCAAATTATAAATAGTGTTGGTTCAACTGTTTTATCAAAAGGAATTTCTTCAGATTGGAATGCGATTGCAGTTTCAATTGCAGGGCGGCAAGTATCTCAAAGTTATCTGGATGAGTTGGTTGAAGATGTTCAAAACAGAAATGGTACCTATTCTTCCGCTACAGATTATGCACGAATAATATTAACTGCAAAGTCTCTAGGTGCAAATCCTGAAAGTTTAGGTGGTTATAATTTAGTAGAGAAATTATATAATTTTGAAGAACTCACAGAGTACACGAATAATGTAATTTATGCTCTAATTGCTTTTGATAGCGGAGACTATACCATACCAAATAGTGCAAAGTGGTCCAAAACACAAATATTAAACAGTGTGCTTGAAAAACAAAACTCCGACGGAGGATGGAGTTGGCTTGGATCAGTTAGTGACATCGATCTTACAGGGATGGCCTTAACAGCGCTAGCTCCATATACAAATCAAACGAATGTAAATTCAGCAATTAATGATGCAATAACATGGTTAACAAAAAAACAACAAGAAAATGGAGGTTTCGAAGTTCCGAAAGGTTATGATCCGGTACCTTCAATATCACAAGCAATAATTGGTCTAACAAGTATTGGAGTAAGCCCATCTAACGAAGAGTTTACTAAAAACAATAATAATCTAATTACTGAACTACTAAACTATTATAAAGAAAATGAAATGATTTTTTATCATGAAAAAGCTGGTTCAGATAAGGCAACACAGCAAGCATTACAGGCACTAGTATCCTATAAGCATTATATCGAAAATAAAGGTCTGATTTATCAATTTAAAGGTGAATTTGGAACATCCCCGATAG
This sequence comes from Bacillus sp. Marseille-P3661, assembly GCF_900240995.1. NCBI lineage: Bacteria > Bacillati > Bacillota > Bacilli > Caryophanales > Bacillaceae > Bacillus > Bacillus sp. Marseille-P3661. Next base: position 785,530 of record NZ_LT965954.1, on the reverse strand, counting down.
GTAATAATCCAGGAGGGGATAATGGGCCGGTCAATAACACTGAACAAAAAACTGTTCAAGTTATCGTTAAAGGTTTAAATGGTACAAATATACTGGATAGAACCATATCTGTTACTGGAAACCCTACACCATATAGTGTTCTTATCGAAGCTATTGGTACTGGAAATGTAAATATTAATGGTTCAGGCTCTACGACCTATGTAACAGGTATAAATGGGTTAATGGAATTCGATCACGGTCCGGAAAGTGGCTGGAATTATTCTGTCAATGGGCAGTTTCCTACAGCCAGCGCTGGGGCTTATCTGCTTGAAAATGGCGATCAGGTGAGATGGTTATATACTATTGATTTAGGTAATGATGTAGGAGCGGGCTCTACAGGACCAGTAACCACACCAATCGATACAATAGTTACAACAGAAATATTAGATGAACAAAGAAAAAATACTGAAAAAGAAATAGCAAACATAAATGAAATTACATTCGAAAATAATATACCATTACACCAGCTTGTTAATAAAACAGTAGTTGTTATAGATAATGATCGAATGACGACATTGGTGGCAAAAAAACTAAAGGAAGCAATTTCTAACAATATAATAAAAGAAAATAGGTTAGCGTCTCCTAATAATGAAACAGTAATTGCCGATAAAATGAATGAGGTCACTTTAATCATCCCTAAAAACGCATTACAAACTGAAAAGACAATTCAAGTAGAAAAACTACAAGATCAAGACATAAATAAAGCTGAATTAGTTTCTCCAATCTACCAATTTGGACCAAAAGGAACAACATTTGATAAGCCAATATTTGTTTCTATTCAAATCCCTATTGAGATTTCAGAACTAGAAGATCTAGCTTTAGTTTGGTTAAATGAAGATACAAACGAGTGGATTCCTATTCCTGCTACTGTTGACCCTAAAACAGGAATTGTTATGGGGCTAGTTAATCATTTTACAAAATTTGCAGTTGTTGATAGAAGTAAACTAGAACCCAAATTTAAAGTAACAAACGAATTAAACATGCTAGTAAACTATCTACAAACAGACCAAACACAATCTGAATGGGAAGATTTTGGTTTAGCAAGATTAAATCAAACAAACTCACAACAAGTATTAACAGACATCGCGAAAAAACTTGTAGAAGAGAACGGTACCTTCCGCAAAATTACCGATTATGAACGCTATGCTTTAACGGTTGCTGCTCTTGGCGGTGATCCAACTAATATAGCAAACTATAATTTGATTGAGAAAATTTATAATAATGAACGGATGACAATGCAAGGAACGAATGGCTTGATCTTTGCGCTTATTGCATTAGATAGTAAGAATTACCAAGTGCCAGTTACTGCAAAATGGACAAGAGAACAAATCTTAGCTGAAATTCTAAAAAATCAAAACCCTGACGGAGGATTTACCCTAGTTTATGGTGAAAAGTCAGATGTAGATATAACGGCAATGGCTTTAAGTGCCTTAGCTCATTATAAAGAACAAGAAAATGTGCAAACTGCGATCGATAAAGGAATTGCTTGGCTAAGCAGCGTTCAACAAACAAGCGGCGGTTTTATCGCAGATGGAAAAGAAAACAGTGAAAGTGCATCACAGGTGATCATTGCCTTAGCAGCCCTAGGAACAGATCCACAAGGTGCATCGTTTACAAAAGCGAATGGTGATGTTATTTCTAATTTATTATCTTATCAAAAGAATGATGGTGGATTTTCAAACATCGGCGGACAGTCATCTAATCAAATTGCTTCAGAACAAGCATTGCTTGCTTTAGTAGCGTTTGATCGTTTTGTTAAAAATCAAGCTTCACTTTACCAATTACAGGATGAATCGATAGATGAAAATGAAGAAGTGGATGAGGCAATTGTTAACATACCTTCGTATGTTGATGAGTCTGAGATTTCAGCTTACGCTTTAACCTCTGTTTATCAAGCCTATTCGACTGGTTTAATGAGAGGTGTTGACACTAAAATAGCACGTTTTGCACCGAAACAACCATTAACAAGAGCTCAATTTACAGCGATTTTAATGAAACTGCTAAATGAACAAGCTTATGAAGGAAATGAAACTGTTTTTGAAGATGTTAAGCCTGGTCAGTGGTATTATGGTACTGTTATGAGAGCTAAACAATTAGGAATAGTAGGTGGTGTATCAGAGACATTATTTGATGCTAATGAGCCTGTAACGAGAGAGCAAGTGGCATTGCTTATTACAAGAGCTTATCAATTAAAGCCGCAAGGAGCTAGAAATCGTTTTACAGACATAGATCGATTAAATAATGGTTCACAAGCTGCTATTCTAGCCATAGATCAGTTTGGCATTATGAAAGGGACTGGAGTCCAACTGTTTAGTCCATACAGTCACGTTACAAGGGAAATGGGTGCAGTGATTGCAGTGCGTATGGCAGAAGGCTTATAGTTTCAATTTAAATGGAGAACGAATTTTTCGTTCTCCTTAACTGTTATTAGATGGAGGGGTTTTAAATGAAACGAATCATGAAACTACTGTTTTTCATAACAATAATAGCCTTATTACTAGGCGGTTGTAACTCGAATGAATCGGTGGCGACTATAGGGGACAGTAATCAAGAACACCAAAAGGAACAATCCGAGGAAATGAATCAAGACGACCAACAAAATGCAAAAGAAAATTTAAACTCCGAAGTTGATCAAGAGAAGGCAGAAACTATTAAAGCAGTTCCCGAAACAGTAAAAGATCTGGAAAAAGATTTAACGCAAGAAACACCAGTCACAAAAAAAGTAGAACCAAGTAGCAACACTAAAGTGGAAAATAATAAGCCTGTTAAGCAAGTTGAAAAATCCATTACTAATCAGCCAACTGTAACACAAACAGAGAAGAAGTCTGAAGTACAATCTAGTGGTTCATCTGAAATAAAGGAATCTGTTAAGGAGCAGCCAACAACAACAGAAACTCCAACAACTTCTATAAACCAAGTTACAATGATAATCAAAGCAGATGCTGAGACTGGTGTAATATTAAATCCAACACAGGTGTTGTTTGAAAAAGGAGATACTGTTCTTGATGTATTAAAGAAAGTAACGAAGGAAAAAAGAATTCAAATGGAATATCAAGGAAGTGGTCCAACTGCATATATAGAAGGAATTCAAAATCTTTATGAATTTGATAAAGGACCGAAAAGTGGCTGGATGTATAATGTAAATGGTACTTTTAAAAAAATGGGTGCAGGAACAGCGGAAGTAAAAGCTGGTGACCGGATTGAATGGGTATATACATTGGACCTTGGTAAAGATGTAGGAGCTAATAAGTAATGAAATATTACGATGGCTTTAACGCTTTACATCCTTTCGTTGGCCTTATTTATTATGTAGGAGTATTTGTCTTAAGTATGATATTTCTACATCCTTATTTTTTATTAAGTGCTTTAACTGCTGTTATTCTTTTAAATATTTTTCACGACCGAGCGAGAAAATTACAAAAAGGATTGTTTTTTTTCCTTTTTTTAAGTTTCGTCATTTTGGTGATCAATCCGCTTTTTTCTCATCGTGGGGCGACGATATTATTCTATTTTTTAGATCAACCGATTACCTTAGAAAGCATCATGTACGGCTTGATGATGATGTTATCCATCCTTGTATTATTGATTGCGTTTATATCTTTTAATTTTATTATCTCTGAAGATAAATTTATTTTTTTATTTTCATCATTTGCTCCCAGAACAGCCTTATTAATTATGATGTCATTTCGATTTGTTCCACTTTTAAAAAGAAGACTAACAGAAATCTCACTTATTCAGGAAACGAGAGGAATATCAGTTAGAACGGGTAATTTAAAGCAGAGAGCAAATGCTGGCATGAATATATTGCATATTTTGCTTGCATGGTCATTAGAAGAGGCTTTACAAACAGCTGATTCAATGAAAGCACGTGGATATGGTGTAGGCAAGCGGAGCTCTTTTTTTACGTATCGTTTTCATAGGAGGGATATCATTTACCTAACCTGGTTTGTTTTCCTTAGTGTAACATTAGTTTCGGCTGGGGTGTTGGGGTTTGGTACATTGGAAATTTACCCACAGCTTGAATCACTTAAACTATCACGGTCAGAGCAGTATATATTCGGGGTTTTCCTAGTATTTATTTTCACGCCACATTTGATTGAAGGAAGGGAACGATTACGATGGCTTTACTAGAAGTGAAGAATTTGTCTTTCACATATGCGGGTGATAATCAAAAAACATTAACAAATGTATCCCTTGATATCAGAGAAGGTGAAATTATTGTATTATGTGGCCCAACCGGTTCAGGCAAAACAACTTTATTGAAACATATGAAGAAAGAGATTTCACCGATTGGAACTACAAATGGGACAATTTTATATAATGGAATTGAATTAGATGGACTATCATCATGGACTACTGCTAAAGAAATTGGGATTGTATTTCAAGACCCCGAAAATCAAATAGTGACAAGCACAGTATGGCATGAATTAGCCTTCTCGTTGGAAAACTATGGATACAGTTCGCATGAAATGCGAAAAAAAGTCGCTGAGATGGCAACCTTTTTTGGGTTAGAGGATTGGTTAAATCGATCCGTTCACGAACTTTCAGGAGGGCAGAAACAGCTTGTTAATTTAGCATCTATTCTCCTGCTACAACCACGGTTATTGCTTTTAGATGAACCGACAGCTCAATTAGATCCGATAGCAACTCGAGAATTTCTGCAGATGATTCAACGTGTTAATCAAGAGTTTTCAACAACAATGGTTATTATCGAGCATCGGCTGGAAGATGTATTTCCAATTGCAGACAGGGTGATTTTGCTTGAGCGAGGGGAGATTATTCTTGATGATGCTCCACAGTCTGTTATAGCGAAAATAACTGAAAACCAAGAGTACTTTCACTATTTGCCTGAAGTTACTAAGTTATATTTGTCAATGAACGTATCTGCTTTTGATTCGGTTCCAATCACTGTTAAAGAAGGTAAGCAGTGGTTGAATAGTATATCCTCTCAAGATGAACCTATACTAAAAAACATGCAGATTCAAGAAGAAATAGATATAAACAGTGAAAATATTCTTGAGTGTAAGGACGTGTTTTTTCAATATAACTCTGGTGAAAAGTTGATACTTGAAGGCGTAAATTATTCCATTAAAAAAGGACAATTTGCGGCGATTATTGGTGGAAATGGTGCAGGAAAGTCAACACTATTGAAATTGTTGGCAGGCTTAACTGCGCCAAAACGTGGTAAGGTGTTGTTAAATGGAAAACCGATTATGAAAATAAGAGCGGAGGATCGCTATAAAAAGATAGGCTATTTGTCGCAAAATCCGCTAGCTTTATTTACTCAAGATACGGTTGCAGAAGAACTTAAATTAGTAGTAGAGCAGATGCAGAATAAATCAACACAACAATCGCTTGAAGATAGCATTCACTTTTTTGGATTGGAAAAAGCACTTCAGCACCATCCTTATGACTTAAGCGGTGGGGAAAAGCAAAAACTGGCCCTTGCTTGTATTCTATTAAAAGAGCCTTCAATATTGTTAATTGATGAACCCACAAAAGGATTAGATCCTACCTTTAAAAGAGAGATCGGTGAATTACTAAAGAAGTTACAAAAAAATGGATTGACGATTCTAATGGTTACACATGATATAGAGTTTACAAGTAGGTATACTGATTATTGCTCACTGCTGTTTGCAGGAAATATTGTCGCAGAGGGTACGCCGCAACAGATGTTTAGCAATAATTACTTTTATACAACCTCGATTAATCGATTAGTCCGGCAGTATGCTCCAAAAGCACTAAATTACGAGGATGTGGTCAAACTATGGAACGTCGCAAGCTACTCTTAATAGCAATTAGTCTACTTTTGCTGCTATTGTTATACTTTACAATAGTACATGGCGGTGAGCATTATTTACTTATAAGCATCTGTATATTAATTGCTGCTATGTTGCCTTTTTTTTTACGATTTGAGCGAAAAAACCTAGATGCCAGAAGTTTAGTACTTGTAGCCATATTATCTGCTGTAGCAGCTGTAAGTCGCGTTCCATTTGCAGTATTGCCAAGTGTTCAGCCAACATCTTTTGTTATCATCATGTCAGGTCTTGTTTTTGGTGCTGAATCAGGCTTTATGATTGGTGCAATTGCAGCAATAGTTTCAAATTTATTTCTGGGACAAGGCCCCTGGACACCATGGCAAATGTTTGCTTGGGGAATGATTGGACTTTCAGCTGGACTAATGAAAGATTGGCTTTGGTCAAAAAATAAAATACTATTGCTATCATTTGGATTTATCTGGGGATTTCTATTTGGATGGATTATGAACTTATGGTATATGGTGGGGTTTGTTGAAAACATTACGTTAGACATGATTCTAACGGCGATGGCTACCAGTTTCTATTTCGACATGGCTCACGCAATCTCTAACGTAGTCTTCTTAGCAGTATTTAGCACAAAGTGGAATACAATCTTGGAACGTTTTAAGGTTAAATATGGATTATTAAATCCTAAATCTACTAATGTCAAGGTATAACAACAAGGTGCACACCAGCGTTTCAGATGGTGTGCACCTGTTTATTTGTTCAGCTACCATGCCCTATTCTAAAAATGTTATATGATCTCTTGATTATACGTAAATGAATGAATTTGACTCTCTATTTCATTTGCTGGTAACGGTTTACTAATATAATACCCTTGTCCTAAATCACAATTGAATTTCTGTAAATATCGAATTTGCTCTACTTGCTCAATTCCTTCGGCTACTATTTTTAAATTTAAGGATTTGCCTAATGAAATAATTGCATTTGTCATAAATGAAGCCTGTCTTGCCTGGCTTTGACTAGAAATCTCTCGTATGAACGACTGATCAATTTTTAATGTATCAACTGGAAACTTACTTAAATATTTCAACGAGCTATATCCGGTCCCAAAGTCATCAATTGCTATTTGAACTCCTAATTTTTTTAATGATTGTAATTGCTTTATAATATATTGTTCTTCTAACATAGAAATACTTTCAGTAATTTCTAATTCTAAATAATGGGGATCTAACTTTGTTTCTTTAAGGATGTCGGCAATAATAGTTACAATATCATGTTGCCTAAATTGGTAGGCTGATAGATTTACTGCTACTGTTAAAAATGGTAATCCTGATTCTTGCCATTTTTTGTTTTGAATACATGCTTGTCTTAACACCCAATTGCCAATAGGATTAATTAGCCCCGTTTCTTCGGCTAATGGAATAAATTCACCAGGTGATATTGTCCCCAATGTTGGATGTTCCCATCTTATTAATGCTTCTGTCCCGATGATTTCTCCAGACCGCAAATCAAGTTTTGGTTGGTAATGTAGAATGAATTCTCCTTTCTCAACAGCCTTCCGTAATTCTAATTCAATTGCCATAATTCTCGACGGTTCGAGTCCCATTTCTGAATTGTAATAGGAAAAGTTATCTTTACCCTTTTCTTTAGCTTTATACATCGCTAAATCAGCATTCTTAATTAGTGATTCAACGTCTTTTCCATCATGCGGATACATGCTTATCCCGATGCTGCATGTAATAAGTATTTCTTTCCCTTCAATATAGAAAGGATGTTTAATCGTTTCAAGGATTTTCTTGGTTAAGGCAGTAATGAATTTTCTATCTTTATTAACTATAAAAATAGAAAATTCATCACCACCACGACGTGAGATCATCCCTTTTTCTTTCATTACGTCTTGTAGTCGATCAGCAACTAAGATGAGTAATTTGTCTCCGATACTGTGGCCAAGTGCATCATTAATATACTTAAAACGGTCTAAATCTAAAAATAATAAAGCAACTTTCTTTTCTATGAGTAAGGTTTTGGTTAATTCATTATCAAATTTTCTGCGATTGGCCATTTTTGTTAAAGTATCTTGTGAAGCTAATAATTTCAACTCTTGTTCAGTACGTTTACGTTCACGGAAAATAATCATTTGTGTTTTCGTGCCCATGACATCGAATGGAACAGTTAATAACTCAACATCTATTTCCTTGCTAGTTCCTAGTTTTATCTTTCCCTCTACTAATCCAATGTCATTTGGTATGTCGGAGGTAATTTCATGTTTAGTAACAATTAACTCGTCTATCCTCTTTCCGACTATCTCTTGAGAATCAAGTAGATCACTACAAAATTTATTCGTAAAGTTTATCTTACCATCGCTTACATTTAAAATTCCTAATGGTGAATGGTCTACTAATAGTCGGTATTTTTTTTCACTTTTTTTCATGTTCTCAAATAATCGCCAAGTAAGAAATAACACAATCATAAATAAAAGATTAATGAACATTAAGACGAACTTATCGTTATTGAGACCGGCAAAGCTAGCTTCGCCTCTTTGTTCAATCAGTTTTACTGCTATGTCTAGGCTATGAATTAAACGTTCACTTTGGTTGTTTACTTCGTCAATTACAGCAACGTTATTTATATTTTTTGATAATATTAATTCAAGATTTGGTTTTAACTGTAACCAGTCGCCTTGAACCCTGTGGAATTGGGTTTGTACATCTATATCCTCTAAAGGAATGAGCTGTAGTGTTCCATTACCATTCATAAGTCCGTATAACTTGGTTTCAAATTCAATCATGGATGCCCGCAAATTGTGGTGCTTATCAATGTTGGGTGTATATATGATTTGGATTGCCTCTTTATTCATTTTTTGAGTGAGCATTCGTTCTCGACCTGCTACATTTATCAAGTGACTAATGTTTTTCTCTTTTGACAATGTATTGGATATAAAAGAGAAACTGAGTATAAATGTTTAGACCACTAATAAAAAGAGGATGCTCACTTTGAAGTAATTTAGTAATGCCATTATCTTTACCTCCACAACGGATCAGTAGCTATAATCTTTTTCAAAAACGCTTGTTTGTACGTCTATTTTTTAACCAAATTTCGAGGAGACTTGTTCATATTATTAAAATATCCATACAAACATAATATGTGATGTTTACATCGCTACATATCGAATTAAGCACAGTAATGTTGATGAATGTTACATTTTTATGAAATATTGATCAGTACTACTTATTCTTTTAATAAAAGTTGCAGAAGAAATTCGGGGATATTTTACAAATAACAAGTTTTAAAAAAAAATTACTGGTAATAATTAAAAAGGAAGTTCAAATTGAAATTTTTTATTTTAGCTAGGAGGCACAAAATGGAACGTGGTAAAGTAAAATGGTTTAATAGTGAAAAAGGATTTGGATTTATTGAACGTGAGGATGGAGATGATGTATTTGTTCATTTCTCAGCGATTCAAGGAGAAGGATTCAAATCTTTAGATGAAGGACAAGAAGTTACTTTCGACATTGAGAATGGCCAACGTGGACCACAGGCTACAAATGTTCAAAAAGTATAATAATTAAAAAATGCACACAGAACAGACTTACTTGTTAAGTCTGTTTTTTTTAATTGTTTTATCAAACACCTATTCATTTCAATTTTTTTAATGTATCATTATTCTATTACAATTTTATAAACATAATTATTATGTTAAAATGTCATGGCTTTGCTTAATTTGGTTCGGATACATAGGTCTTACTGAAAAAGTAGGCCTTATTTGATTTTATTTTGTTAATTCGAAAGAAGGTAAGGTTATGTCTAAATGGGTGTTATATAGTTTGTTATTTATCGTCATGATTATTTGGGGATTCAATGTGGTTGCGCTAAAAATAATCGTTACATTCTTTCCTGCAGCAATGAGTCAAAGTGTGCGAGTATTCTTAGCAGGTGTTGTCGTTATAGCTATTTTATTTTTTACAAAAAGCCTGGGAAAAATATCGCGAAAAAATTTAAAGGGCATTATGGTCACTGCTATTTTCGGTGTGTTTGCACATCATTTATGCCTAGCACTGGGATTAACAATGACAACCGCGTCGAAGGCTGGATTAATTTTGGGGCTTGTGCCCTTATCTACATCTATTTTGGCGATGTTTTTTCTGGGTGAAAAACTAACTATTCCAAGATTGATAGGTATATTGTTCGCTTTAATTGGTGTTTATTTTATTGTTGTCAATGGTTCGAACACATTAAGTGGCTTATCGATTGGTGACATTTATATATTTGGAGCTGTGATCACACAAGCTATCAGTATTATCCTCATAAAGAAACTTTCTGCAGACATGGATTCTAGACAAATGACGGGCTTAATGTTTTTATTTGGCTCAACCTTACTATTTGTTGCTAGCTTATTTATTGGTCAAAATGATTCTAATTCATTTTCAGGCACGCCGATGTATGTCTGGTTTGTACTTCTAGGCTCAGCTGTGGTTGCGACAGGTTTAGGTCATATGCTTTATAATTATGCTATCCACCGCTTGGGGGCTGGCAGCGCATCGATTTTTACAAATCTAACTCCATTTTTTTCGCTTATGGGTTCGGCTCTGTTCCTTGGTGAAAGGATAGTGATGGAGCATATTATTGGCTTTATTTTTATCATACTTGGGGTAATATTAGGGACTGGGACAGTGGAATTTTATATTCGAAAAAGAAAGAAATATAAAATGGGTAGTAAGGAAGTTCATAGTCTGCTATAAAGTAAGTAATCCTAAGGTGGAACAACTTGAAAAAGAGAAAGTTATTCTATGTTTGAGTCTATATTTTAAAAGCAGCAAATAATTGTATATAAGAAAAAAGCAGCTTGGATAATGCCAAACTGCTTTTTGTATACTAAAAAGTCTTATTGGTATATTTGGGGGTTAATGCTAAGGTTATCATCTTGTTTTCGTAACCATTTATTGAATAAATGTGGTCCGAATGGTAAAAACGCAGCGATAAAGGCTATTAACAGTCTTAGAATCGACCAACGAGCAGATATAGCTACATGGATAGAAGCTAGAACATAAAGTACGAAAAGTATCCCGTGAATCCAGCCCACAACATGGACTGCTTGTGGAAAGTTAGCAAAATACTTTAATGGCATAGCAATTAGTAGAAGAAAGAGAAAAGAGACACTTTCTAATAATCCAATAGTATAGAAACGATTCAATGCAGTTTTGAACAAGTTTGTCCCTCCTGAACTAGTAGTCTCGTTAAGTATAACAAATATATTTATGTGTGGAAATAATTAAGTAGTGGGCTAAAACTGAGGGGGGATGAGTGTATTAAGAAGTAGGGAGCTAGCCATTAAACCGGTAGCTCCAGAATTGTCTTCATACTATGATAATTATTTTTCTTTTAGCTTATATAGTTTTATTATGTTTACGACTAGTACCTTAGTAACTGCATATGCAGGGATAACGAAAATAATACCCAGAATTCCGACCAAGTTCCCAGCAGTTAAGATTAGAGTAATGATGGTTAAAGGGTGAATCTTTAATGTTTTTCCCATCACATTTGGTGAGATGATATTTCCTTCGATTTGTTGAGCAACGAGCATGATGATAGCTACATATAGTGCCAATATAGGATCTTGAAATAATGCCACTAAAAATGCAGGTATAACTGCTATATACGGTCCAAGAAATGGTATAACATTTGTAAACATGCCGAATAGAGCCAACATAAGGGAATAGTTTAGTCCAATAATGAGATATCCTATGAATAATAAAACACCGACACAAATACTGACAAAAACTTGTCCTTGAATATAAGATGCAATCGTACGATCCATTTCGGCTAAAATCTTATAAACATTTTCTCGTTTACTCGTTGGAAACCAACTGGCCACTCTTGGTGCAAATTGAGAGCTATCTTTCAACATATAAAATAAGACGAAAGGAACCAATACTAGATAAAATAAAGTATTAAATAAACCACCAATGACCCCAAATACCCCAGCGAGACCTTCAGCATAATTACCTAGATTACTTTGAATATTAGACTCAAATTGGGCACTATAATTAGCAATTGCGTCTTTCAAAAAAGCAGGTATTGCATTTTGATTGGTTTGTAAGTATTCAAAGGTGTTAATAACAACAGCAACCATATTTGGTAAATTATTGATGAACCGGTCCAACTGCTCGTTAAGGATTGGTCCTAAAAAACTACCAATAATATAAAAGAATAATCCGAACCCAATGTAAACAATTAATATGGCAAGCCAGTTAGGAACCTTCCACTGCTCTAATAAACGCACAAGAGGTCGGCATAAATAAAATAAAATTCCAGCTAATATAAATGGTAAAAAAATGGTCCTGATTAGGACTACAAACGGCGTTAAAATAAAGCTATTCAAATTAATAAGAAAAATAATTAATAGAAACATAATAATCCCTATCATAATTCTAAACCAGCGCTTTTCTGATAATGGCATTTTTTTCACTCACAATCTTTTTAATCCAAGTGGTACTTTCCACTTTTATGACTTTATATTATCATTATTGGTAAAAATTATATAATAATAACCATGTAAGATGACGGTAGTATAAAAATTAGTTAATTAGTAATATTAAATAGGGGTGTAATTTGACACTATGATAGAATTGGTTTATAATAATCTCGAATTCGAGATAAAATAAAAGAGGAAGATGATAGAATTGGGTAATAAAGTACCAAGTGAACAAGAAATGGATTTATCGCTAAAACTATATATTGTTTTATCAAGAGCGATGCAATCTATCAATAAGAAAGTAGAAGAAGACATAAGAAGTTATGGTTTAAATACGACGGAGTTCGCAGTTTTGGAATTGTTATACAGTAAAGGAGAACAACCGATTCAAAAAATTGGTGATAAAGTGTTACTAGCCAGCAGTAGCATTACGTATGTCGTTGATAAATTAGAAAAAAAGGATTATCTTGTACGAAAGCCTTGTGCAAAAGATCGACGTGTGACATTCGCAGTTATTACACAAAAAGGCACGGATTTCATGAATGAGATATTTCCAAAACATCGCGAAGCCATTCATGAGATTGTTGGTGGTTTAAAATCAGAAGAAAAAGAAGCGGTTATTAGCCAATTGAAACAATTAGGAATGCATGCGCAAAATTTGTAATTTTTTTAACTAATTATCTCGAAACAATATTATATTAATTAATATTATTAAGAGTAATTATACATTTAAATTACTATATTGTATCATTAACCAAATATGTTCAAAATTGTTCAAAATTATTGGATAATATTATCATGATGTAAACATATAATTCTTAAGAAGGATAGTATAAGTTTATTTTAATTTAATGATGGAGTCTGTCATAGTAGGAAATTTCCGAATTTCATTGGTGACAGACTTATTTGTATGTACGAAATTAGCAAACTGACCATAATAGATTAATAACCGGGTGGTTGAGATTTTGTGACAAAAATAAGTTGAACTAAGTTTTAATTTATTCGCTTAGATTTTCCCCTGATTTCTTCTGAGTAGGAATGTTGATATATAAATAAGAAAGGGTGAATTTTATTTGAATGTACTAGTTTCAAAATTTAAAGAAGTCTTATATGCTGTAATGCCCATTACTGTCATCGTGTTGCTACTAAACTTTACTCTCTCACCTCTAGACCCATCTTTACTTATCCGCTTTATAATTGGTGCTGTCTTAATTATTGTTGGTTTAGCGATTTTTTTATTTGGCGTGGATATTGGAATTACGCCGATAGGTCAAGCGATGGGATCTGCGATTGCGAAATCTAATAAAATTTTGGTAGTTATTATAGCGGGTTTACTCCTAGGATTTTTTATTTCAATTGCAGAACCTGATTTACATATACTTGCAGGACAGGTTGAATTTGTTACATCAGGATTAATATCTAAGACCAATCTAGTTGTGGTCGTATCAATCGGTATTGGTGTACTTATTTCGGCTGGTCTTGTAAGAAGTGTTTATAATTATCCTTTGTATAAACTGTTAACCATTTTGTATTTGATCATCTTTGTACTGGCATTATTTACGTCACCTGAGTTTCTAGCCATTTCTTTTGATGCTTCCGGAGCAACTACGGGTGCGTTGACTGTTCCGTTTATTTTAGCGTTGGCCTTAGGGGTTTCGGTGTTAAAAAAAGATAGTAAAGCTTCCGAGAAAGATAGTTTCGGCTTAGTCGCAATCGCTTCTACGGGTGCTATTATATCGGTGATGATTATGAATATTATTGCGAAAACGGATAAAATGACAGGCAGTCTTGAACATGTACAAACTGCCAAAACATCGATTATCGCACCTTTTTTAAAAAAGTTCCCTATTATAACTATGGAAATTATTTTAGCTTTGTTACCTATTTTGGTAATTTTCCTTGTATTTCAAAAAATTTCATTTAAAATGTCTAATAAATCAGTTAGAAAAATTTTGATGGGAGTATTATTTACATTTATAGGGCTTGTCTTATTTTTAGTAGGTGTAAATGCAGGTTTTATGGATGTTGGCAGTGCAATGGGCTATAGTATAGCCTCCTTAGATAATAAGGCATATGTTATCATTATAGCTTTTGTTTTAGGTGTGGTTACAATTCTAGCTGAACCAGCAGTTCATGTTTTAACACATCAAATCGAGGATGTTACAAGTGGCTATGTCAAGAGAAAAGTGGTAATGGGTACGCTTGCAATCGGTGTTGGTCTGGCTGTTCTTTTATCTATATTAAGGGTACTCATACCTGAGCTTCAATTGTGGCATTATCTTTTACCAGGTTATATCATTGCTCTTTCCATGACTTATATAGTCCCGAAATTATTTGTTGGGATTGCTTTTGATTCCGGAGGTGTTGCATCCGGCCCGATGACAGCAACTTTTATATTGGCATTTGTGCAAGGAGCAGCTGAGTCTATAGAAGGTGCAAATGTTTTAATTGATGGGTTTGGAATGATTGCAATGGTAGCGATGACACCATTAATTGCATTACAGGTATTAGGTCTAGTATTCAAATTAAAGTCGAAAAAAGGAGGGTTAGTGCAAAATGCTGAGTAATTCAGAAATGGCCGATTTTGAACTAGTTTGTATTATCGTAAACTTCGGAATGGGAAGTAAGGTGATGCAAACAGCAAAGAAACACGGTATTTCAGGCGGCACTGTATTGCTAGGGAAAGGCACGATCAAAAACCGCCTTTTGGAATTTTTAGCTTTAAATGATGTTCGGAAAGAGATCGTCTTAATGGTCTCTAATAAACAGACTGCCAACGAGGTTCTTGAACAGCTTAATCAAAAATTTAAATTTAGTAAGCCCAACCATGGTATAGCATTTACAACTTCCGTATCGCAAGTGTTAGGCACAAGGAGCTGTATAAGTGATCGGGTAAATGAAGAAAGGGGTGCAAATCATAATATGTATCACGCGATTACAGTGATTGTCGAAAAAGGGAATGCTGAGCATGTTATTGACGCTGCAACTGATGCAGGCTCTAAAGGTGGTACAATCATAAATGCTAGAGGTTCTGGCATTCATGAAACAAGTAAGGTGTTTGCTATGGCTATTGAACCAGAGAAAGAAATTGTAATGATTTTGTCGGATAAGGAAAGCACTGATGACATCGTAGCATCGATTAGAACAAAGCTTAAAATTGATGAGCCGGGTAATGGCATTATATTAATTCAAGAAGTAAAAAAAACCTATGGATTATACGAGTAGGCATTTGGTGCAGGACAAATGAAAAAGGAGACAGTTTCACATGAATATTCATATAGCAATTGCAGGCTTAGTTTATTTACTGTTATTAGTAATTGCATACGAAATTACAATCTTCACAAACTTGGAAAAAGAAAAAAGTGAGGAAATAATAAGTCGAGCTTATAATTATGCTTATGGTGTTCTAATTTTTGGACTGCTTATTGTTTATATCCTTTTAATGCTTCCACTCACAATAGATTATCAGGTTGCATCTTCTTTAATTATTGCTAGTAAGTTTAGTTCTATAGTTACACTTGGAGCAACATTATATTTATTAACTAAAAAAAGATGTGAGTATCGAAGTTGATTTTTTGATCTTAGATTATACAAGTAATAAAGAAATTGTATTAATATTATATAGCAAGCTATTTGAAAAAAACAGCAGTCAACTTAAAAAGTAGGCTGTTTTTTTGTTTTCTAACATAAGGCCCATGTGTGGATGTTTTATAAAGTTAGAGGAATCCACTCCATTACACAGTCTTCGTGGTCGAGGACGTCAAGATCTGCTAAACCGGTGACGCTACATGCCGGGGATATCCATAAAAAACAAATAAGATACGAATTGGGAAACCAGCCTTTCGGGGAGTCTATTAAATATTTTTTTTAAGGTCAAACGTGATTTGTTACACTGCTAATTCTAATGAAATTGTTTAAAATGAATATGAAAAATCTAAATTATGATGGAATGGGGAATTGTTTTGTTTTTACCAAAGCTACAATTTGCACATGTTAAGCCAAGTGTTCCAATTATGCAAGGTGGGATGGGTGTTGGTATATCGTTAAGTGGACTTGCATCCGCTGTTGCAAATGCAGGCGGCATCGGTATTATATCTGGTACCGGAATTTCAATTGAAGAATTAAAAATGCATATCCGGAGAGCAAGGCGATTAACAAATGGAAAAGGCTTTATTGGTGTTAACGTTCTATTTGCAATGAATGATTTTGCTGAAAAGATGAAAACCGCAATGCAGGAGAAGGTTGATTTTATTATTTCTGGCGCTGGTATTTCAAGGGATATGTATGCATGGGGAAGAGAATATGGTGTACCTGTTATTTCAATAGTATCCTCAGCAAAAGTAGCAAAGTTATCTGAGCGTTTAGGTGCTGCAGCTGTTGTAGTAGAAGGCCATGAGGCTGGTGGTCATCTAGGTACAGATCGACCGTTGTTTGAAATTCTTCCAGAGGTTATAGATGCTGTAAAGATTCCTGTAATTGCAGCTGGAGGAATATTAACTGGTGAGGATGTCGCTAAAGCCTTAAAGATGGGAGCATCTGGTGTCCAAATGGGAACCAGATTTGTAGCAAGTGAAGAATGTGATGCACCGTTGGCGTTTAAACAAAAATATATAAAAGCTACAATTGGGGATACGATGTTAGTTAAGACTACAGTTGGTCTACAGGGAAGAGCCATTAAAAATCAGTTAACAGAGCTCATTAAAGATGAGGGGAAGTTAAAAGTTGAAAAATGTATTAATTGCTTAAAAAAGTGCTCGCATCGGTTTTGTACTTTAGATACACTGCTTAAATCTATGAATGGTGATGTGGAAAATGGATTAGTATTTGCCGGTTCAAGGGTAAGCGAAATTGCAGAAATCCTACCTGTTAAAGAAATTATTGATAGAATCATTGAAGAGTATGAAAAAGTAGCCAATATAAATGAACAGCCACAAATGCATTAAAACGTATATCTGTACTTAGAAAGACTACTGAATTCCGATTCAGTAGTCTTTCTGTATCTAGAGGTCGATCTTAAATATAAACTCAGGATGTATATAGACAAGTTCAAAGTCCGGATTGTCTTTTAATAAAGTATATAAATCCTCTGGAGCAAACCATAGGTGGTCATTTTTAAATTGATAACTAGCACCATAGTAATAGCTAAGCCAAATTAACTTCGAGCAATAAATGTACTGCCACTCATCACTCAATGCTGTAGATAAGGAGAAATTAAAAATAGGCACTTTCTCATTTGGGTTTTGGCTGGCGTGATTAAAGTTGTTTAAGTAGTTTATTGCATATTCCGCGGCACCTTCACCCATTTTCGCCGATTTAGGTCTAAATTGAGCGTGTCTTGGGTGATAGTTGGTAAAACTACTAATAGTCCCTTTTCTGACAATCGGTGAAATACTGACAACTTCTATGATATTTTCGGGGTCGATTACAATTGCGGAATGCCCCATATATCCAGGTGGAAAGCCATTTACATTATCTGCAGCAATTAAAATATCACCTGCTTTGTAGGAAGGCCGTTCAGAACTCAATTCTCTAGAGTGAGAATGGTTTTTTAAAGGATAACTTTCTGAAATTGTATAAAAATTTCGATTTCGACTAACAGTTCCATGTACAGTTAGGATAGAGGCGTTGGGAAAGTGAGTTAAATTTATTATAATTTGTTTAACAAATGCTATATTTCCGATGTATTGATTATCTACAAAAAGCATTATGTTTTGTAAATCTGGAACCTTAGTTTCTACTTTGATCGTTTCACCTTCACGCTGAAACCCGATATAATTAGTCACGGTATCATCCTCCCCATTATTGTATGATATGTAACCATTGTTTAATGGGTGAGTAAATAAAGTTGCAGGATAAAAAAAAATAATAGATAATTATAATAACTTTGTATAACAGATATAAAAATAAATGTAGGGATTGATTAAAATGTTTGAAACAAAACAATACAGTGGTTCAAAAGAAAAAAATTACGAATTAGTGATTAAGCAACTACAGGCCTTATTAGAGGGTGAACAAAATCAAATTGCAAATCTAGCAAATGCATCAGCGTTATTAAATCAGTTTTTACAAGAAACTAACTGGGTTGGATTTTATCTCGTTGAAAACAACAACGAACTAGTACTTGGGCCATTTCAAGGTCTTCCGGCATGCGTGCGCATTCCATTTGGGAAAGGGGTATGTGGTACAGCAGCCCAAGAGTTAAAAACTCAGCGTGTTGCAGATGTACATGCATTTCCAGGTCATATCGCTTGTGACGCAGCATCTCAGTCAGAAATTGTTATTCCAATAATAAAAGATGGCAACCTGCTAGGAGTTCTTGATATCGACAGCCCAATAAAAAATCGCTTTGACGAAATTGATGAGAAATATCTTGAACAATTTGTCAACACATTGTCCGAGTATCTTTAAATTGAAAAGAGCATAGAAAAATTGCCCTAAGCAAAAAAATAAAATATGTGTTACATTAAAAAAGATCAAAAGCACAAAAAGTGAATTTGGTCTTTTTTTATAATATAAAGCTTTCGCTAAGATGGTAGGATTGTCAGTAAAGAACATGGAGGGCTTAATAAATGGAGATCATTTTCTCACAGCCTTTTGTGAAGGTATTGAGAACAATTGAAAACAATCAACAGCATACTATTGAACAACATAAAGTTATGAATTTATTTGAAGATAAAATTATAGCAGACTCTAAACTTTTCTATTTAAAAGATGTGTTGGATATATCATATAAAGCATTTTCACAAGATTATGGGTTTCTATATTTACATACGAACCAAGGTTTATTCTCATTTGTCGTTAGGTCTGAACCACATCATTTTATTAAAGAGTACAATAGATTAAAGAAGTTTAAATAATAATAAAAGAAAGCTAATTGAAGACTTAACCTCAATTAGCTTTTCAATTCCGGCAACTCAATTGTAAACGTTGTCATTTCATCATTAGAACGGCAATGTAAATGACCGGAATGCTTTTCAATAATTTGTTTACAAACGAATAAACCTAATCCTGTGCCTGTGTTTTTTGTTGTAACAAAAGGCTCAAATATAGATGCTAAGCTTTCATCTGGTATTTTTGGACCGTTATTTGATATATGAATAAATATTTTGTCTATCGATTTTGTTAGTGAAACAGTAATTTGCTTTCTTAATTCTTTCGACTGATCTAATGCTTCGATGGAATTAAAGATAATATTGACAAGAACTTGTTTAAGTTCATCACGATAACCGGTATATTCCATTCCTTCAGCACTAACTACTAAGTCAATCCCTTTGTCAACAGTGCGCGGGTATATAAAATCCTTTGTTTCCTCAATTAAATCAGTCATAAGAAATGACTCAACGTTTTTGTTTGTTTTGTTTTTAGAAAGTAGTAAAAATTGTGAAATTCTTGAATTAAGTTGATCAAGTTCTCTTTGTAAAACACTTATGTATGGCAATGTTGGATATTCAGATTTTAGTAGTTGAATAAATCCGATTACAGCTGTAAGTGGATTTTTACATTCATGTACAAAGCTTGAAGTCATCTGCCCTAGAATCGTTAGTCGATCTTTATGTGACTGAGCTATGAATCTATTTTTTTCTTCGATAATGGCATTCATTAGGGTTGTATATTCGCATACTGCATAATAAAGGAATTGATCAAAACATGTATTAATTTTATTGATACTTTCTTGTAATTCCTCAATCGAAATATTTAAATTACTTAGATGCTTAAAAACCTCTGTACGACTTAAATTTACATTATAAACAAGACTTCCAAGTTCCTTATTTGTTGAAACTAATTCCTTAGCTACATTATTAGCAAATTTTTTCAGATCAACTTCTTGTTTAGTAGGAGTAGAAGAACATATATAATCTTTCATAATATGATACATAGTGATCCCATAGTTAATTATTGTTTCTTGAAACTCGGGGTCGGAAGTTAAGATTTGATCCTTCCACCCGTCTACAAAATCATTAATATGTTCATCTATAAAGATAGAAATCTTTTCTTCGATTGTTAGCATCCGATACACTCCATAATAAGTTTGCTTATCTATACCATACTTATTTTACCAATTTTTCTACTAAAAAGTAAATAAAAAAACACCTAGATGTCGAAATATTTTGAAATTTTTTTACAATTAATGATAAAACTTTTATAGTTTTACAGCATAGTTCTATTTATATAAAACAGGAGACACTGTTTATATTAGGAAATAACTATTTAAGTTATTTCCTAAATTTTTACGTGATAACGTAAATGAGACCTTTTAATTATTGATACTATTGAATAAATCTTCGTATTCCTTCAGATATTAAATCTACTAATCCGACTAAAAATACGTAACATATCAAAAATAACGTTATTTCTGAGTAATGGAACCAGCTCATGCTTAGTTTAAATTCATGTCCTAAGCCCCCTGCACCTACAAATCCGACTACTATCGTCGTTCTAATAATAACTTCCCATCTATATAAAATGTAAGTGATAAATTTCGGCATAACAGTAGGTAGTACACCATAAATAAACATTTGGCTTTTGCTTGCTCCTGAAGAAGCTAAGCTTCGGATAGGGCGAGCATCTATATCCTCGATTACTTCTGCACATAGCTTGCCTAAAATCCCAAAGTTGTGTAGTGCTAAAGCAATCGCTCCAGGCAGTACGCCAGGCTTGAAAATGAAGATAATGATCATCGCCCATATTAGCTCTGGAACAGCTCTAGAAAAGACATAGGAAATTCTAATCAAAGAGTAGATTATTTTACTATACCATCGTTTTGTTAGGGTTAAGGATCCATTAGCAACATTACCGGCTGCTGGTATAACTGTAATTATCATTACAATGGTTGAGAAACCAATCGCCATAATACTCATTTGTAATGTTTCAAATGTGAGCATTAGTGCATTTTTCCAACTAGTAGAATCTAAAAATGCAGGTGTTTCCTCATTAACACCAACAAGCCCACTTAAAAATTTTTGAGTATGATAGAAATTCTTTTCGGAAAAAATCTCAATGAGATTTGCACCTTCACCTCTAATAACAAATACCCACGAAGAAATAATAATAAAAATCGTAAAAAAGAATGAAAATTTCACAAAACCAAACTTTGGCTTTTTATAAGGTGTTTGAGTTGTTTTTTTCATTATACCAGCCTCTTTCGTAGTACTTGACTCCATAAGTCGACTAATAAGACGAGGGCAAGTAAAAAGAAGATAAACGTCCATACTTCATCATATTTTAAGTCTGCTAGAGATAGGTTAATTTGATATCCGAGTCCACCTAATCCGATAAAGCTCATAATTGCTGATGAACGTATTGAACATTCAAACCGATACATCGTATAACTAATCATGTCAGCCGCTGCAAGGGGGAAATAACCGTACATTAGTAGTTGTAATTTTGATGCACCACTTGATTTCAAGGCAGCTATTGGTTCGGAGCGAACATCATTTAACATATCAGCAAAAATCCGGCCTAAAATACCGCCATATGGAATAGCAATAGCAAAGATGGCAGCATAAGGAGATAACCCAATTGCTGCTACGAATAACCACGCCCAAACTAGTTCATGAATTGCACGCATAAAACCTAGTACTCCACGGAAAGCAACCATAGTTGAAGATTTACTATATTTATTAGTTGATAAAACACCAGAAGCTAAAACACCAAAAATGATAGCTAAAATGATTGCTAATGACATTCCTGTTACAGCATAAGCAAATGTTCTCCAAGAGGCTACGATTGCTAGTTTTAATATTTCTGGAGATAAGTTGGGTGTGAAAAAACCTTCAATAATTTGAAGTATCATTACTTTCCCGCCAGAATGAACTAAATCCGATCCCCACTGAACTGAAAATAAACTCCAGATAAATACAAGCAGCATAACAACTGTTAGGATTGATTTTTTATGGAGATGAGGATTTTTCTGCATCGTCGTTCAACTCCGTTAAATAATAAAGATCTGTTAGCATCTGTTCCGAGACTTCTTTGGTTGGTAGATCAAAGAATACTTTGCCTTCTCGTAATGCAATGATTCGATCAAAATATTTTATTGCTAAGTCAACCGAATGAAGACTTGTAATCAATGTTTGATTTTCTTCTTCAACTAATGAAACAAGTATGGAAATAATATCATCTGCCCGTGCCGGATCAAGTGAGGACACAGGTTCATCTGCTAGTATGATCCCTGGGTGTTGTACTAGTAACCGTGCAAGTGCCACACGCTGTTGTTGTCCACCTGAGAGGTTAGCTGTTTTTTCATATAATTTATCAGCTAAGCCAACACGTTCAAGGGCAGAAACTGCTAATTGCTTATCCTGTGGTATAAAGAAAGACAGCATTGACTTGAAGAAACCCCATTCACCTAGTCGTCCGGCCAGAACGTTGTGAATCACTGGTAATGAAGGAACTAGGTCGAATTGTTGACGAATGATACCAATTTTTCTAGATAGCCGTTTTCCAGCTTTAAATTGTTTTGCTGGAATACCGTCAATTAAGAGCTCTCCATGATCAGGCTTAATAATAGTTGCCAGGATGTTTAGTAATGTTGATTTACCTGCACCGCTGGGACCAATTAATGCGATTTTTTCACCTTTTTGAATAAAAAGAGAAAGGGAAGATAGTGCTTTACTCTCCCCATAAAATTTCTCTATGTTATTTAGTGTTAATTGTTGTAATGAAGACTTCATTTCTTCCACCTACTATCGTATAATACCAAGTTGTTTAGCAACGTCTTCAATTGCAGAATAATTATCATTATTAGTTTCGACAAATTTATCTGTTTGGAATAAATCTAGCAGTTCTTTTTGTTCATCATTCATAGATAATAAAGCTGCAATTACTTTTTCTTTAGTACCTTCACCGAATGTTTCATCCACTTTGTTAATAGTCCAATTATAATCAAAGTAAGCTGGAGTTGTATAAAATACGTCTACTAAATTTGTATCTACTTTACCTTCTTCAACAGCACTTGCCCAAACAGCTTCATTCAGTGCACCTGCTTGAAACGCACCTGATTCAACTAATTTATAGGTTTGATCATGCGACCCTGAATAGTTTGGCATGCCATCAAATGCCTCTTCCGCGTTGATACCCGCTTCCATTAAATAAAATCTAGGCATTAAATGCCCTGATGTCGAACTTTCGCTACCAAACGTAAAGCTATGGCCTTTTAAGTCTTCCAACGCTTGAAGTCCAAGTTCTTTTTGAGCAATAAAAACTGAATGGAACTCAGCATCTCTTGGTCTTTGAGCAATTGCTTCAGCTTCAGGAACTAGATTCCTTACTTGTACACCGGTTAATCCACCAAACCAACCTAAATGTATTTCACCGCGTTCAAAAGCTGTAACTAATGCTGCATAATCTACAGATGGTACATATTCAACCTCTAATCCTGTTTGTTCACTTAGATATTCAGCCATTTGTCCAAACTTTCGATTTAATTCAGAGACATCTTGGTCAGGTATGGCACCAATTTTAAATACTTGTGACTCTGATTTTGTTTCAGGTGCAGGTTCAGTTGCTGTAGAATCATCTGCATTATCAGTGTCACCACCACATGCAACAAGCATTAGAATAAAAATAATTGAAAATAATGATAAAAATGTCTTTTTCATAAGCTCCTCCTATAAGTGTGTTTAATATTAAACATTAGGATTAATTATACGATTTTCGTTAGTCCGAGGTAAAGTGATTTGCATTAAATCTATGTTAAAAATTTAACAAATCATAGCATTTTTACTTTGGAAATTACCATCTTATTTTTTTAGCAGAAGGAAAGGTTGTATATAAAATAATAGAAAGATCCCACGGCTATTTTTCAAACTTTAGTACCAACCTATAAAGTACTTGAAGTAAACTTCTCGTTAGGATATATTATTGCGTATATTGCTTGGGACTTGATTATAATGAATAAATTTTTTTAAATTTAGTTTAATGTTCTAGTAAGTAAGTCAAAATGATGATAGGTAATGTTGAAGGGAGAAGGAACATGAATATAACAAATCATACTGTTGAGACATTAGAAGACCCATTTGGTATTCTTTCCGGGGAGCGATATGAATTTATTATTGATATTGAAATACCAGAGGATGATGAGTTATTCTCGGAAAAAGGCATTTATATAAAACTAATTTATGCTGTTGATGAAAAGGGTGCAGGAATTTCATCGTATCATCTATACGAGAAAGGCTCTGACCGTTATATCGATTTTGCATTAGATGAAGATGAAGAAACGATGCTCGACGCTTATTGTAAAACTCAATTAGGACTATCCTAATATAGATTAATATTACTATAGAAAATAGCGGACTAAAAAACAGCGTGAATGGTCTGCTATTTTTTATTTATATTTTATCGTATTTTTTAGGTTAGGATAATAAACAATGTCTATCCATAATTAGTTTCTAAGATGTTTAAGATGTTATTATAGTAAAATGTGAAGTTGTTATTAATATGGAAGAAAGGATACTACTATGAATCTTGAGTTACTTAATCTACCAACTGAAATAAAAGAAAAAATTCAAAAGCGGAAAGAGCATTTTGTTGAATCTGAATCAGATTTAATTGGTCGAGGTGGCTATATGCCCCAGGATGATAGCATCATCTATGATGCATTAATTGCGTTAGCGCTAGGGAAAAATATATTGCTGAAAGGGCCAACAGGATCTGGTAAAACTAAATTAGCAGAAACATTATCATTTTTGTTTTCACAACCGATGCACAGTATAAATTGTTCGGTTGATCTAGATGCCGAAAGCCTATTAGGTTTTAAGACCATAGCAAATGAAGACAATCGTACAAGTATTGAATTTGTACCAGGACCAGTTATCAAAGCTATGAAAAAAGGACATCTTCTATATATTGATGAAATTAATATGGCTAAGCCTGAAACACTACCGATCTTAAACGGTGTCCTCGATTATCGTAGAATGGTGTCTAATCCCTTTACAGGTGAAGTTGTGGTTGCTGAAAAGGATTTCTCAGTTATTGCTGCAATAAATGAAGGGTATGTTGGTACGGTGCCATTAAATGAGGCATTAAAAAATCGCTTTGTCATTATTGACGTTCCTTATATACAAGGTGAGCACTTAAAGAAAGTTATTATAGAACAATCTAGTCTAGATGATGAAACACTTATTAATAAATTTATTACTTTTTCAGGCGATTTAATTATTCAGGCTAGGAATGGACAAATCTCTGAAGAAGCTGCTTCAATTCGTGCTTTGTTAGATACATGTGACCTTGCAAAATTTATGCCACCTTTACGTGCTATCCAAAGAGGGATTATTGAAAAACTCGAAGAAAAATTAGAAAAAGCCGCGATTCAAAATATCGCTGAAACTTTATTTAGTTAAGGGATGTTTCGATGAAACATATAAAGTTTAATGAAGATCAAGTGGATTCCTTTTTATTTATGGAATTGTCGGATGTAGGCCAAACACTAGCAAAAAATAGCGACATAGAAGTGGAGTATGGATATAAGTCGTACTTTGATTTCAATAAAAGAAAAATCGTTGTAAGCCGCTTTTGGGACGATTATTCACAAATGGAAAAAAGGTATGGCTTATTTACGGACGTCTACTTACGTAGCTTAGGTGGCACGCAATTTACTGATTTTAAGGTGATAGAAAGGTTTAATATAGAAATTGAGGACTCGACTATTTCAAGTTTCTTAAAGCAGCTGTTTGCTTTGCTAGAGGACTTAAGGATAGAAGACCTGATTATAAATGAAAGACCAGGAACAGAAAAGGCATTTCAAATTAGAAGGGATGTTCATCGCCGATACTTTACTAGTCAATTAAATGTGAATATTGTCCAGAGTATAGTAACAGATGCACTATTTAATGCTATTTATTTAGTGTTAACAGCTAATTCACCACTTTATGAACTCCCTTCAATACATCATCGAATAGATTTAGTAATTCCATTTTTACAGACAGAGGCTACTAAGGTTTTTGATTCGAAAAACACAAGTGATATTTCGAGGATTATTTGGACGATCTCGGATGTTTTGGAAGAGGTTCTTGAAAAGGACATGTTAAACTTATACTTTTTATTACCGGAACCAATTGCAGAAAGTATTGATGAACTAACAATTGATGATTTATTACGTAAAAATGCTTTGAAAAATAATGATGTAGCGGAAAAGACGTCACAGGGTGATGAGGACCTCCATGAAGATAAATTACCTACATGGCACCAGGAAACTGAGGAACCAACGAAAAGTTTTCTGCAATTTGAATTAGAACAAGGAACACAAACAGATTTACTAGGCGAAGGTGTTCGTGAAGGGGAAGATGGTGATCAAGCATTGGGGGTTGTTCAAGGATCATCGAAGGAAACAGCCAAAAAAGATTATTCAAAGCTTGATACTACGGAATCAAAAAGAAAAGAAGAGAAAAAAGGCCGTGGAAGTGAACAATACGGAAAAGAAAATAAGCATGCAATTCCATTATTTATTCAGCCCAAAAAACCTTCAATGGTCGATGTTCAACAATATAATGAGGAAAGATTATTAATAATTCCATACCAGAAAAAATTAAAGCAAATGATTGAAAAGACACTCGAACATAAAAAAATACGGCCACGAACTGATCTTCATTTTGGTCGAATAAATAAAAAACTAGTTCGACTCATTACAGATGAAAATCCACGATTATTTCATAAAAAAAACCAGCCATCGCCCGAGATTGATGCAGCATTCACATTATTAGTTGATTGTTCCGCATCCATGTATGACAAAATGGATCAGACAAAACTGGGGATTATCTTATTCCATGAAACATTGAGGTCACTTGGAGTACCACATAATATTGTAGGCTTTTGGGAAGATACAGGCGAAACAACCGCATTAAAACAGCCTAATTATTTTCAGCCAGTGATCGACTTTGGGACCTATCGAGACCATAATGTTGGAGCAACAATTATGCAATTGCAGCCAGAGGAAGACAATCGAGACGGATTTGCGATTCGTGTTGTTGCACAAAAGCTTTGGCGAAGACAGGAAAAACAGAAGTTCTTACTTGTTTTTTCAGATGGAGAGCCTGCTGCTTTTAATTACGATCAAAAAGGCATTGTAGATACACATGAAGCTGTCGTTGAATGTCGTAAAAAGGGAATTGAAGTTATTAATGTATTCCTTGCAAATGGTGAAATTTCAGAGAGTCAACAAAGAACTATTCAAAACATATATGGAAAGTATAGTATTTTAGTTCCGCAGATAAATGATTTACCGGATGTAATGTTTCCGTTATTAAAGAAATTGCTGTTAAAAAGTATTTAAGTTGGGTCTCTTAAAAAGTGTCTATTCAGTAGGCGCTTTTTATTTTGTAAATGAAAGGTCTGTCTACTTTATTTTGGAATAATAAAAATAGTTAAAATAATCTAGAAACCATTGACTAAGTTGGTTTTAGAAAATAAAATAAGTTTTGTTAGCATATTACTTTAACGAGAAAAAGCGTAAAAGTACTAAAGTGTGGTTTTAATTAAGACAACTTTGCATAGACATGAGAGGAAGCTATACATGAAAAGTCAACCTAGCGCGACAAAAACAGCCCTAATTTTTATAGGACTGCTAATAGTTATATTTATTGGGATATTCGTATTAAAAGTAGAACCCCATATTCCACTCCTTTCAGCCGTCGTAGTTTTGGTCGTCATTTCCAAGATACTAGGATATTCATGGGATGTTGTGGAAAGAGGTTTAATAAACGGAATAGCAATGGGTATTAAACCGATTATTATATTAGCTTTGGTAGGAGTTGTAATTGCTGCTTGGATGCAAAGCGGAACAGTACCAACGCTTTTGGACTATGGCTTCCGGTTTATTTCCCCGCAATGGTATTTTCTAAGTGCACTTTTTATAACTATATTAGTTTCGACTTTTACAGGTAGTTCTTTTACCACTATTGGGACAATAGGAGTTGCTTTAATGGGGGTAGGGGTTGGTCTAGGTGTAAATCCCGCAATCGCTGCCGGAGCTATTATATCTGGAGCTTGTTTCGGTGATAAAATGTCTCCGTTATCTGATACAACTAACTTTGCTCCAGGTGTAGTTTCAGTCGATATTTTCTCCCATATTAGGCATATGTTTTGGACAACGATCCCTGGTTTGATTATTACGATTATTATTTTATGTTTTTATGGTTTTAGTGACCAAAATGCTCATAGTTTAGATAATATTGCAAAGGCCAGTGAAACACTTAATCAATATTTTAATTTAAGTGTGTGGACACTTCTATCGCCGCTGATTGTAATGATCCTTGCATTTAAAAGATTCCCAACAATTCCAACATTAATTATCGGTATTTTATCTGCGATTTTTACAGGCTCTATTACACAAGCCGATCTTACAGCGGTTCATTGGTATTCAACATTGCAAGGAGGATTTTCCATTGAAACTGGTAATACGATTGTCGACGGCATTGTAAACCGTGGAGGATTACAATCGATGATGTGGTCGATTTCCTTAGTTATGATTGCATTAGCACTAGGTGGCATTATTCAAGCAATGGGTCTCTTTGAAGTTATTATTAGCGGCTTGGCTAAACGTCTAAAACGAAATGGAGACTTAGTTGCAGTAACAGCAGCATCATCTATAGGAGTTAATTTATTAACAGGCGAACAATACTTGTCTATATTATTACCTGGTCAAACTTTTAAAGATTTATTTGAGAAATTTAAGCTGCATCCTAAAAATTTATCAAGAACCTTGGAGGATGCGGGAACATTAGTAAATCCATTAATACCATGGGGTGTGAGTGGTGCCTTTTTTGCAACTACCCTAGGCGTGCCTGTATTAGATTACACTCCATATGCATTTTTCTTATATTTATCGCCAATAATTACAATTTTAATTGCATACCTCAATATCGGTATTGAGAAGTTGAAATAACTTTTGATAAATAATGCAGAAATTAAATCTAATAACGTAGGGCTCCTGTACATAGTGCGGGAGTCAACTTTTTTGTGTTGTAAAACACATATAGAAGGATTGAAGTAATATTGTTTTACTTCTACGAACAAACAGTGTATAATTGCAGGTAAAGACCCCATTAATTGGAGGGATAAGCCTTGAATTTGTCTGCTGATCAAATCAATTCTTTTGAGAAATGGCTTCATAAGCATGAAAAATCTATTAATACAATCAAGACATACAAAAGTGTATTAAAAAAATTTAATGTTTGGTTGGAAGAAAATGGTAGAAATCTTATGGATGTACAGCAGCAGGATATACAACAATACATGGATACTCTTGAATTACAGGGGAAAAGTGCAACTACAATTGATAAAATATATGCATCGATCCGGGTTTTTGCCTATTTTCTAAATAAACCTGAATTGGTTGAAGCTATAAAGGTAAAAGAAAAAGAGAAAAATATTTATCAAACTGTTCCAGAGTTTTTAAATGAAGAAGAAAGAGCTAGTCTTCTTAATGAAGTTGAAGAAGATAAAGACCTTCGTAACATTGCAATTGTTCACATGTTATTATATACGGGCATTCGAATTTCTGAACTTTGTAACTTGAATGTTGAGGATTTAAATATTAGTGGACAAAAGGGTACTGTTACAATTAAAGCAATTAAAGATGACCGAGAACGAATCATTCCTATCCCACAAGTTGCATTGTTGCATATTAGACGTTACGTAGAGACTGTTAAGGATCAACAAGGCCCATTGTTTATGTCTAAACAAAATAGTCGGATCAC
This sequence comes from Bacillus sp. Marseille-P3661, assembly GCF_900240995.1. Lineage (NCBI taxonomy): Bacteria > Bacillati > Bacillota > Bacilli > Caryophanales > Bacillaceae > Bacillus > Bacillus sp. Marseille-P3661. The sequence continues at coordinate 755,564 of NZ_LT965954.1, read as the reverse complement.
AATACGGTCAGTGCAATATATGCTTGAAAAATACAATATTAATCCACATAAATTGCGGCACACTTTTTGTAGAGATCTAATTGAGAAAGGTTTAGACATATCTGTTGTTGCTCAATTAGCGGGACATAAAGACTTAAATATAACGAAACGATACAAAAACGCAGGCGCATGACTTGAAATAATTGTGATACACACGGATGCTTTGTCTTAAAAAAGCCGAATTTAAAAAGTCTCTTTCTAGCTTATATAAAAGTTAGAAGAGACTTTTTTTTTGAATTGAAATAAATTACTGTCAAAGTATTGAAGCTCTATGCATTTAAGGTATTAAATCTTTTCCATTCATAATTGTGTTTTATTAATAGCAAAATATATTATATAGGACATTATTATTTGAAAAAGGAAATGGGCATATGAGAAGTCTGTTAATTGGGGTCTGGAACTTGTTAGACCCATTATATTACCGCTGTACACGTCTCACATATTTAAATGTTTTAAACGATGATCACAAAAATATTTTGCGAGTTAGATTAACTCGATATAAAGGCAAAAAAGTCGTTCTTTCAGATGGAACTGAAATTAAAAAGAATGATATTTTGGTTAAAATCCATTTGCATAATGTGAGGGTTTTAAAGGAAATCACACCAATTGTTAACGAATTAAAGCGAGGTAAGGTTATATATCAATATGTGAAGTCTTCACTGCCTGACCTTATTTCATATATACAACGACAGCCTGAATGTGATCAAATTAAAGGTATTATTGGTATTACCTCATTGAACCGAGTTGCAAACAGATTGGGATTTGAAATAGTTGACATTTCGAACCCAATTTATAAAAGATTTAAATGGCTCAGTTCTTTACCTATATTTCTCTTATCTACGCCAAAATTAGCAACATTTAATAATTTTAAAAAACACCATGCACCATGCTACTTATTTATGTCAAAGCCAAAATTATTTAATATGTATAGAATTAAAATTTAGTCTCTGTGGAAACATTATAGTTGGTTAAAAAGGCTGTTAACAACTGTTAACAGCCTTTCATCTAAATTGCATGGGAAACCTTGTTGTTATTAGTAAGGGCCAAATGGTGAATTGTAATTTCTGGTCTACTGCCTACACGGATATTTACGCCAGTTTGTCCTAACCCTTCGCTGATATAGAATGGTTTTTCATCCTGATGATGTAGCCCTTTTATTACATTCATTCTTGCTAATTTACCCATTTTAACTAAATGGTAAGCTTTAGGATAGCATATTTGTCCCCCATGAAAGTGTCCAGCAAGAAGATAATCAAAATGATAGTTTCTCATATGCAACACAATATTTGGATCATGTGTCAACACTAAATTAATTCCTTGCTTTATATTTTTATAAGAATCAATTAAATTACTTCGGTTGGTGCTAAAATCATCTATACCAATTATATTAACCTGTTTACCATGTACATTTATCGAACAATTTTGGTTTTGAAGTACTATGCATCCGTGGTTTTCAAGGGTATCTTTTAACCTTTTGAAATTTTTTCCTTTTAGAACATAATCATGATTTCCGAATACTACATATATCCCGTATTTTGGATGGAGTTTATTGAGTGCATTTAAAAACGGTTCAAGCTTGGGGATTGTGCGTTTGCGATCAAGAAAATCTCCTGTTAGAGCAATTAGGTCTATAGATTCTGACTTTAATTTTTCATACAGTTCATCAGGAGTAACTGATATATTTTCAAGATGTAGATCAGATAGATGTAAGATATTTAAAAAAGCGCCTGGCGAGGGTTGCTCTTGTTCATTAATAGTTATTTTATTTATAGCGATTTCTTTTGTATTATTGTATGCTCTTTTCACAAAGAAAAAAGTGCAGATTATCAAGATGAATACTAAAAGAGAGTCCAAATGCATCGCTCCTTCCTATAGGAAATTATACAGTAAATCGTGTGTTAACTAGGAATGTAAATCATGGAATTAATGTCAAAAGTGAGGTGCTATATGGATAAGGCCTTAAAAAGTAAAGTTTTGTTTCTACCCTTTTTACAGATCCCTTCTGGTCACCATAAAGTAGCAGAGTCCATAATGGAGGGATTATATGAAATCGAACCAAATTTGAATTGTGAGAAAGTGGAAATTCTATCGTATAGTTATGGAAATTTCGAAAAGTTTGTTTCAGCCTTTTATTTAAAATGGATTAAAACCTTACCTGCCATTTATCACTGGATATATAAAAATCAAGTTTATAATAATATAGACAAAAATAAACGTTATCGACTTTATGAATGTTTGTTCTTGAAATTTATGAAAAAGTTAATCACTCAAAAAAGTCCTGATTTAATTGTATGTACACATGCATTGCCAGCGTATTTATTAAATCTTCTAAAGCAAAAAGAACAATTAAGCATACCGGTTATTAATATTTACACCGATTATTTTATCCATCAATTTTGGGGAACTTCACATATTGAATATCACTTCGTACCATCAAACGAAATGAAACAATACTTATTGTGTAGGGGGGTAGATCCTAAACGAATTTTTGTTACGGGGATCCCAATACATACTAAAATAAAGAAACAAAAGGGCCTATCAAATGTGGAAAGAGTATCAGCTAAGCTAAATATCCTAATTACTGGCGGGAATTTAGGAGTGGGTAAGCTAGAAACACTAATTGATAAAATTGGGGCAGATAATATACATTATTATGTTCTTTGTGGAAAAAATCGTCTCTTATATCGGAAACTCAAGAGTTTAAGAAATAGTTACATTACCCCATTAGAATATATTGACTCAAGAGATAAAATGAATATGCTATATGATCAAGTTGATGCAATTGTAACAAAACCAGGTGGTGTTACCTTAAGTGAGTGTTTGTTTAAAAGAAAACCTATCTTTATCTATCACGCTCTCCCAGGACAAGAAGAAATTAATTTACAGCAACTAAGCTCTTTAGGCATTGTTATACATTTAGGTACTTCAGTTAAAAAATTAACCGAATTAGGAAGTGAAATTCGCAGCTTTTTTGAAGAGAAAAGCAAATTAGTTAAGTATTATGCAAACCTAGATCAGTATCATCTTTTTATTGATTCAAGAGAGCCCGTCCAAATTGTATATGATATTTTAAAAAGTAAATTAAGCTCAGTATAAGTTTCCTACTCAGCCATGATTGGCTGAGTTTTTTCAATGAAAGTCACAGTTAAAAAAAGAATGTAATTTATTTTATTTGTAGAAAAAGCTATGCCGTAATAAAATGAAGTATAGGTATATTATTGGAAAAAAAAGCTATGTACAATTGGTTTCGAGCAGCATCGCTAAGTTGTAATGGTGTTTTCTTTCTATTGCTTGAAAAAACATTATGCACAAGACTTGCTTAATTGTGATATTTTAACATAAAAGATGAATTATTAACTAAGAAATGAGAATGTAGGGCCTTAATTATCTCTACATATTAAAATACTTTTTTATAAGGAGACAGTAACTTATTATGGATATTAGTACATTACTGCCTTATATACGGGAATATGGTTATTTTGCTCTTTATATAATATTGTGGATTGGCTTTTTTGGCTTTCCTGTTCCTAATGAGGTTATTGTGATGACAAGTGGCTTAATCGGAAGTCGAAGTCTTTTAGAACCATTTTTTACTTTTATAGTTACGTATTTAGGAGTAATCTCAAGCCTTACAACACTCTTCTTCCTCGGAAGGTTCGAAAATAAAGTAAAGAAAGGGAGGTTTAAATCAGAAAAAATTCTGAAAGCTAAAGAAATGATTAGGAAGCATGGTGCTTTTTCATTAGTAATCAGTTATTATCTGCCAACTGTTCGTCATCTAATTCCGTTTATTCTTGGTACTGATAATTTTTCATACCGAAAATTTGCATTATATTCATATACAAACGCTCTTGTATGGACGACTATATATTATTCTTTAGGATTTTGGTTTGGAGAACATATTCATGAAATTGGGGAAATAGTATATCGTTACGGATTATATACTTTGATCATATTGGCCACGATTTTCATTATTTTTATGTTAGTTAGAAAAGTTAAAAGGAATCAGCCATCAAATTAATGCTGTTAAAAGGAGTGGTTGTTTGAATGCTGTAATTTTGTTTGATGGGGACTGCAACTTTTGTGATCAAAGCGTTCAATTTATCTTAAAAACGGAAAGTAGTGGATATTTTAAATTTGCATCATTGCAAGGAAAATACGCTGATGAATTATTAAGGGCTTATCGAATACCGTCGAATGTCGATAGCTTAATATTAATAGAAGATGGCCGCTATTATTTGAAATCAACTGCAGCTTTGCGAATTTCGCGGAAATTAAAGTTTCCCTGGAGATTTCTATTTGTATTTGTTCTAATACCAGCTAGGATTCGTGACATTCTTTATGATCTTTTTGCTAAGAACCGTTATAAGTGGTTTGGCAAAAAGATGAGCTGCCTGGTTCCTTCGCCTGAAATCCGCAAAAGATTTTTAGATTGATGAACTTTCTAAAAATTAATTATGTCTACTTATTTTTATAAGATTTTTCTTCCAGCACTACATAAACTGGAAAAACAACAGTATATTGAATCGTATTGGCACGGTCAGGCTAAAGGACCTGCGGGTAAATATTATAAAATCATGGCAGCTGTAAGGAAATCCTAGAGAAAAAAACAAATGAGTGGCATAGTTTTGTTAATGTCATTGATAAAATAATTGAAAAAAAGGTTATGATTTATTATTGTGGTGTTCTATGTACAGTTAGCTATATTGGCTTTTTTTGAGCTAAGGCAGATACTGTTTTTCAATTACTCCATATTAATAGGTTCAGATCTCGTTACTAAAAAAAAGGATCTTCTTTAATTTTTCAAGAGAAAAAGCTAAAATTTTGCTAGAGTGTCTTAATATAGTATAACGAGATTGGTTTCCGCCATTTACCAGTAGCTTTATATCTGATTTTTTTGTGAATGCAATAAATTGGATTAAGTAAAGTTCCTAATTCTATGGTAACATTTTATATATAGTTATTATAATATTATTACAATTAACCTAGAATATGGTGAATGACGATGAGACCCATACTAATCTTAACAAAAGACCAAATGAAGAACTTTTTTGTCAATACGGTATTTCTGGGGCTAGTCGGTATAATAGTGTTAACAAGTATTACGGTTTATGTTGGTTATAAAGTTATGAACCCGATGAAATTAGCCATTATGAGACTACCTTCTGAATACCATTTACAATATGAGAATGCTAGTTTTAATAATATCTACGATGGTGTTGAATTAAAAGGGTGGTGGATACCGAGTACAAAGTATGATTTCATCTCCCAAAAGGCTGTTATTTTTTCACATAGCTATGGTGATAATCGCGAGGCAATGCCAATTGAAACTCTAAAATTAGCGAAACGGCTTTCGACAGAAGGCTTTCATGTATTAATGTATGATTTTAGGAACAGTGGTGAATCTGGAGGAAGTATTACGACGATTGGTAGGAAAGAAAAGACAGATTTATTATCTGCAATTAATTATGTAAAAAAAGAAAAAGGCATACACGATATAGCTTTAATTGGCTGGTCAATGGGTGCTGCAACATCAATTATTGTTGGAAGTGAGTCCGATGACGTGAAGGTTGTAATTGCAGATAGCCCGTTCGCGGATTTAGAAAAGTATACCGTTGAACGTTTCTCTTATTGGACAGGTCTGCCAAGTCCGTTTGGGAAATATATGATTAACATTGCTCAGAATATATTTGTAGAACTTAACTTGGCTGATGTAAAACCATATATTGCTGCTAAAGCATACGAAAGTAAAGGCTTATTATTGATTCATAGTAAAAAGGATGGAGCTATTTCCTATAAAGAAAGCGAACTTATCTATAGCAACGCCCCGAACGCAGAACTTTGGATAACAAAAAAAGGAGGGCACATCCGTAATTATAAGCATCAGAAAGAAGTATATGAAGAACGAATAATAGAATTTATTAATAAATATATTCAAAACGATTATACTTTTGGAAGAATATAAATAGGAGCATAACCCCAAACGGGCGGTTAGCTCCTTTTCTAATTTAGATTTACACCAAATATTTGGAAATACGTACAGTGGTAGTTAACATTCTTTTTTATGATGATGGAGTGGCGGAACTACCAACCAACCTTTTTCTTTATTTAAGCGTAAAAATTTTCCGGCTAATGCCATTTTTTGATTATGAAATTGACCGAACATCATGGCAATATCTTCACGTGTACATTGACCAATGATATGACTGCAGGCCACTAAGCCGGCTGCAAGATCCTTTGAAATGCTTGCTGAAACTTCTGGATCTTGAATCCTTGCTCCGGCTGGAATATCTTCTAAACATGCCTCTGCACGTTCAGGTGGTGCAGGAGGTAATGCTACCCCATTTTCCTTAAGGAGTTCTTCGATTTGTTTAGCTTCTTGTTTGCTGTTTTGAATAGCCTCTTCAATTAATCTATAGAGGTCTTCATCTCCAGTGTGGTTTAACATTACTTGCAAACCTGCCACAGCTGCTTGAGCTACATTTAAATATGACCATGCCCCAAACACCTCACCATAATGCATCGGTTCATCTTTAGGATTTCCACTCAGTATCCCCATTTTAAGCCTCCTTAGAATATTCATAAAATGTGCCACCTTTCTTGACGCACAGTTATAGAATCTCCGAAGAATCGAAAGAAATTCCGAACTTCCAAAGGGTAAAATTTACCTTCAACTACTATAAAAAGAAATGAGTTTTGTGTAAGATGTAATCTGATGGATATGTATATAATAAAGTTGAGTAAGGCAAGGGGGGGATAACGTGACGTTAGGTCCACGTGTTATAAAAACGGGTATTTCAGTAACATTGGCATTATATATTTGTTCATTATTAAGCCTTGAACCAGCTGTTTTTGCTGGAGTAGCAGCTATAGTAACGATTCAGCCTTCTGTATATCGGACGTGGCAACAGGTAATAGATCAACTTAAAACTAATACACTAGGGGCACTTATTGCCTTAGCAGCAGTTTATTATTTTGGCAGTAACCCTTTTTCGATTGGTGTTGTATTAATTGTTGTTATATTAATTAGTTTAAAACTAAAAATGGAACGAACTATTTCATTAAGTCTTGTTACCGTATTAGCGATTATGAGTGCTCCGGGAGATGGTGACCTTGGGATATATACGTTTAACCGATTTTTGATTATATTAATCGGGATGACCTCAGCATTTTTAGTTAATATCCTAATTTATCCACCTACACATAGAAATAACTATTTAGATCAAAGTAGGGTAGTATTTGATAATATGTCGTTACTTATCCGAACATCCATCTCAAATGAAATGAAAGAAAAGCTTTTTCAAGAGCAATTAGTAAAGTTAGAAAGAGATATGGATAAGCTAAAAGAACAATTTAAGATGTTTGATGAAGAACGAGAAAAGTTGGCGAAACTAAAGCCTGTAGATCAACGAGAGATAATCGTTTTTAAGCAAATGCTGAAATCACTGCAACTGGGTGCAGATGTTCTTAAAATAATTGATGAACACTATTTTCAAAGCAAATCGTCGGAGTTGGAAAATCAACTTTTTGATGCCCACTTAGAGTATTTGATAAAATGTCACGAGCATTTCTTATTAAAGTATGATGGTAAGATAAAGGTGGATGAACACCGGTTGGACAATGTAACAACTGAAAGCAGGGCGTTCCTCGAAAAGGTAATGGATACATCTAAAAGTGGTAGTGATAAATTACGCCTTGTTATTGTGGGGTCCACTATATATGAATATGCTTTTCAATTAGAAAGATTAAATCAATTAATTGAACATTTTCTTAAAAAGAAGTGAGTTTAGGACCGACAATTTAGAATCGAATAGGAAAAATAAAAAGCCTTTGGCATAGCAAGGGCTTTTAATATGTAGAGATTATGATATTAGTTTTGAACGCTGCGTCTGCTCTCCCAACTATTTTTTACATCTGTAAGTATTGTATAAACAAAGAAGAAATTAACTGCCCATAAACTAATAAATTGATTGATGTCTCCTAGGTATGCGGCATTATGATTTTTTAACTTCATAACAATATACGCCTCAAATAAAAATAAAATTAAACCAAGAATTATGGATGCGCCAACACGAAACATTGCGATCCCCTCCAGTTTTATAAAATTGTACTATATTTGTCATAATTATATCACGACTTTGTTAAATATTTGTGAACTATTAAAAGAAATAGGGAATAAAAATTCACATTAACTTAAAATAAAAAGTAGAAATGTATAGAGAAAAATTCACTTTCTTATCACGGGAGAAAAATGCTCAGAAATAGTGCTGAGCATTTTTACGTTGCAGAAAAATCGTAAAGGTTACTCTACTGTTGATAAATTGAAGACTATTTCATTTTTTTTTAAATTAAATTCTTTCATAATAAGTTTATATTTCTGAGCAAATGTAAGGTCTGTTATTTTAAGATGAATTGTTTTTTCATTTGGATAAATAGAAACCCAATCAGGGAGCTGGTAATATTTTTCGATATAACTTAATACAAAAGGGGCTGGGAGCTCTAGTCTGCCTAATGAAATTTGTTTTTGACGAAGAAGTAGGTTACCATCTCTAGTTACTTGTGGGTCAAAGGTTAATAAGTACTCAACTTTATTTGTGAAAATTTCCATATGTCCTGATAATTTTACATCATCTTCAAGTAACACTCTATAGGTGTAGGGTGGCTTACTTGAATTCTTATTAATATATTCATTGATATAATTGTTTAAAGTGTATTTATTGGTCTGGACCAAAAATTGAAGCTTTTGTTCATTATTAAAGTTTACAGAGTGTAGTTTTTCTATATTTTGCTGTGGTTTATATATTACATAAAAGATTAAAGTGAGGAAGATTAAATTCACGCTTAATAAAATAAAAAAAAGAAGTTTCCATTTATTCATTATTAATTGACCTCCACGGACCAGCATGCTGCAATCTTATTGGAGATAAAACTCTGCACGTAGAACCTCATAAACACGCTCACTAATCAATTGGTAACCTGTATGATTGGGGTGAAATTGATCATCAAATAAAAGTTCAGTCTGACGGTTGAGAAACAGATCATCAATTTTAACCAAATGGGTGTTATCATAAGCTGCTAATATTTTTTCACTACTTTGATTCCATCCGTTAATAATGTCGTTTACCTCAGGAACATTATTAAACCATTTATAGAAAGGATTATAAAGCCCCACTAATATAATATGAGACTCCGTATTATGGGTACGAATAAAATTAATAATAGACTGAAGATTTTCTTCATATTCCTGCCTTGGTTTTGTAAAAACATCGACAGAAAAATACGGGAAGTTATCAACTGCTGTTTTTAAAAGGTCATTTCCACCAATCGTTAAGAGTATAATCTCTGCTTTTTTCAGATCGTTTAAAACCTCAGCTGTTTTTATTTTATTTAACAAATCAGTTGTATTGTATCCGCTAATCCCATAATTAACTATTTGCGAATCGACAAGTGGGTTTGCGTTTAATTTCTGTTTAATATGGGCTAAATATCCTTTATTATTAGAAACGTCACCTACTCCAGCAGTTAATGAATCGCCTAGCGCAACAATATATAATTCCCTAAAGAAAAATTCACTAGAAACTTTTTGTTTTTCTTGTATATTGGTTGACCTTTTACTGGACAGTGCCGTCACCTTACTTTCCTCATGCTTAATTATTGATAAAGAACATGAAGAAAGAGTCAGAATAAGAATTATCATAATTAGTCCCTTTATTAAGTACATAAAACACCTACGCATTGGTATGATTTTGACAATATAAAACCTAAGTATGTTTAAATTTATTATAATAGTGATTCAATATCATTGATTAGTTTAACTGGCTGTATATTAGGAGAGTATCGTTTAAAAACCTGTCCGTCAGCAGTAACAAGAAACTTTGTGAAATTCCATTTGATACTTTTAGTACCAAGAATACCAGGTGCCTGTACTTTCAAAAATTTGAAAAGAGGATGTGCATGTTGACCATTTACAGCTATCTTTTCAAATAACGGAAAAGTCACACCGTAATTTAAATTGCAAAAGCCATGTATTTCAAAATTGGTCCCAGGCTCTTGATTCGCAAACTGATTACAAGGGAAGCCAAGAATAGTAAATCCTTGTTCGTTATACATATCATAAATATTTTGAAGTTGCGACAATTGGGGAGTAAATCCACAATTGCTAGCTGTATTAACAATTAATAAAACTTTGCCTTTATAGTCGCTTAAACTGATATCATCTCCATTTATGTTCTTTACTGTATATTGATATATATTCATTGGATTCACTCCATTATTAATCTATTTTTTTTGAGCTATGGTACTTACCTTTGATTAGTATGCTAATAATAATTATTAAATTATTTTAAGGGGTAAGTAAAATCAAATCAACTAATCATAAAGTGGAAAAAAACAATTCAAGAGTGGGGTCAAATAATCCAAACGGTGCAGGTGGAATTCGTGGAGAAGGGGAATAAACTGACAGAGTATGCGGTAAAAGGTAAAAACGAGTCAGAAAAGGGGTAGGATTCTGACCGAGCAAGCGGTAGAAGGTGAGAACGAGTCAGAAAATCCTGCTGATTCTGCCAATCCAAGCCGAAATCAAGTCACTCTGCGTCAGAATACCAAAAAAGGAGTTTGATTGCATAATCCAAAAATTCCAATTCAAGTCTAGCTCTACCGTTGATGACAAAAACAATCTACGAGATGATCATTTACCATCCCTACAGCTTGCATATAGGAGTAGCAAATGGTAGAACCGACAAATTTAAATTCCCGCTTTTTTAAGTCTTTACTCATTTTGTCACTTTCAGAAGTTGTAATGGGTACCTCAGCTTGGCTTTTCCAATGATTTACTTGAGGTGCACGATTTACAAACTGCCATATGTATTGACTAAAAGTACCAAACTCTTCTTGTACTTTTAAGAATGCTTTTGCATTTGTTATTGTTGCATTAATTTTAAGTCTATTTCTTACAATACCTGGGTTATTTAAAAGCTCATTAAGCTTTTGTTCGTTATATTGTGCAATAATATTTGGGTCAAAGTTATCGAAAGCTTTTCGGTAGTTGTCCCGTTTTTTGAGAATAGTAAGCCAACTGAGACCTGCTTGTGCACCTTCTAAGATTAACATTTCAAAAAGTTTATGATCATCATAAACGGGGACTCCCCATTCCTCATCATGGTATTTAATATATATAGGATCATCTGTACACCATGTACATCTTTTCATTATATTCACTCCTAAATTACAGTTGCGATCATTGTTTAATTTCTTATGAATTATATCACTAATTTTCTTAATAAAAAATAAAACTGCTAGGCGTTTTGCTAGCAGTTAAACCTTGTCTATCCATTCATCGTCAGGCTTTTTGGAACTTTGTTGGCTAGTCGCTGTATCTGTATTGTGTTGAATTTGACCAGTCGCTATATCTATCGTCGGAATTTCATGCTCAGCATCGAATTCGTCAAGGGTATTGGATGGCTCTTTATTAGCTTTAATGTTCTTAGTTTGGTAATCCCTTGGTTTAACCTGGGTATATACCCCGCTGGCAGTTAGACCGATAATTAAAGCTGTCAGAACCTTATCAATCCATGCGGATGGTAATAATACAATGAGAATGGAGAATCCCAAAGCATACAATGCACGATAGCGTTTATCAATATTAAAAGCATTTCCAATTAGGGAAACTAATGCGGCAATGACGGCTGCTACCATTGCAATATCTAACGAATTTGCTTGGATGTTTTCGATCATGTTATCGCCTCCTGTACACAGCTTATTCAGTTATGTACAGAAAGGTTATAATCATATTTGCTTAATTTTTGACCAATGTAATGCTGAATGTTGAATGTCCTGAAACTTTTGTTCTAAATCCCGGGATGATAATGGATGACTGAAATAATAGCCTTGAATTTCATCACAATTATTTTTTTGCAAAAAGTCAACCTGGCTTTCATTTTCAACACCTTCACAAATAACATGTAAATTCAAAAATGCTGAATAACTTGCCATGCTTTATCAGGAATTTTGGAATCTTTGGATATGGCTAGTACTCGTCCGATCCATGCGCCACCGGTTGGGGCATCTGTTGAATAACCTGGTACAGCAAACCAGTCTACTTTGTTTGTAATCTTAGATTCCCAGTTTTTTTTGTCGTACGAAAATCTTGCTGTATCACTCCATTGTAAAACCATAGCGAGCTGACCTTGAAGAACGCATGGTTAAGGTCGACCCAATCATACATCGCCTCATGTGGTGTTGTACCGCTATCACGTAATTTAAGCTCATCTTTTATAGCCTTTATTCCTTCTTCAGATAAAATAAGGAGATTCATTTCATTGTCAAAAATTTGCCGCCCATGGACAGGAATCGCTCTGAAAACCATATATATCTTTTTGAGTCTGCATATAAAGAAGTTGTCCCATAAATGTCGATTTTCCCATCACCATCTGTATCCTGAGTTAAAAAAGTAGCAATTTGTTCATATTCATCCCAAGTTTTAGCGTTAGTTCCATGCTTACCTTTTTTTATAATCATCGTTATATTGTTTAAATAAATCTTTGCGGTAAAATAGTAAACGTGCATCACCGTCATATACCATACCGTAGTCATGACCCTTGTAATTCATATATAGTTTTCGATAAATTGGAATAAAATTTTGATCAAATTGAGGTTCTGAAACTATATAGGAATCTAAAGGTAATAACATACGTTCTACATACATCGGAATCTTTACAGGAAAAGTTACAAATATATTATACTTTTCATTAGTTGAGAATAGATAATCCTCTAGTCGATCAGTTATTCTTTGTGGATAGTTATAAACTAGTTCTATCCCATACTTCTCCTTAATTTCTTCTTCTTTCATTTGAAAATAGGAGATGGCTTCGGGTGATTCGGCTATAACTTTTATAGGCACTAGATGTTCAGTTTCCCCTTTAGTAGAAACAGTATCTGTATTACTGCATCCAGCTATTGTTATAATAGAAAATAAAGTCAGTCCTATTGACGATAAATGGCAATTCATAGTGAACCCCACCCAATTCAAATTTCACCATTATTATACAATAAAAAGCCAGGGATAATTTTTACTAATATTGAAAAAAAAAGCGAAACATTTTCGTTTCGCTTTAGAGGTAATTTAACATTTAACTTATTTTATTTTTTATTAATAAATGAAAGTGCTCACTCCTATAAATGAATTATCTAAGTTTTTCTCTTAAAAGAAGTGGCAGATAATCAATTCTAAATAAATCATTTGGGTACTCTAATTGAATATCCAGATCTTCTTCGTAGATTACTGCTTCAAGAATTTCATTTAAAGAGTCCATATAATACCCGTGTAAAAATTCATAACTAAATGGTTCTTTAGGCATGAACGAGTCTTTGCATACGTTTGGATGACTATAATTTAAATATGTTCGACATGGAATAGGGCGAACTTCATATGCAAGACAAGTATTTGTAGTTGTATCTAACAAAGGACAAGGTAATTGTGCCGCAATATATTGATATTTAAAGTCATTGTGTTCTTCAAAGTCGATTGAGCAAAGGTTTTGAATTTTTTGTTCATTCACATTAAAGTAATGACGTAAATGCTCGATAATATTTGCTTTTTTCTCATCAGGTAGTTTACTTATCTCGTTGACAATAAGACTTGTCTCTAATGCAGTAGTGATGATCGGAAAGTAACAACAATGTGCACAGCCTATTTGACAAGTAGCGGAAATATCTACTTTTTCTTCAATGACCTTAATTTCTGAATCTACGTTTTTTAACAGTTCTTTAAATGAATGCCGTAAAAATTCAGAGCTATTGAGCTGATTGAATTCAAACAACTCATCTAACTTTTGCTCAAAGGAATGTTCATTCGGGATATGTTTAGCGTTTATATTATTACAAATTGCAGTAATTTCGTCATGGTTTAAATATTTCAAGTTTTTCAGCTCCTATAAACAATTACATAATCTACATAATAACTTCTTTTACCGTAATTGTTAAGGATGATTTAGGATTTAAGCAGTAGTAATAATTACAAAAAATATTTTGTATAAAAAGTCTTAATATTCATATTTTATAAAAAGGTACAAGTTAATATATTTTTCAATTTTCTTGATACAAGAAAGGATAAATAGACTTAATGTTTAAAAGTAGCTTTTACAGATTCATCGTGACTCTTTCGTTCATATTTTTTTGCGTTTCAGCTATTCTACTATTTAGTTATATTTTTGAGTTGTTATGGGAAATCTCACAATTTTTTAGAATTTTTTTTAAAAGATAAGTATTTTATTTTGTATGTAGTTATCCAACTTCAGCGCCAAAGCCCCATGATATCCATCTCAAAGCTGATGAAAGACACGACACGGGACGTGTTAGTATACGCGTTGCGACAGGATTTTAGCCGATGTTTACCTGTCGGGGGCTGGCCAAGGTATTGGTTATCTAATAACTGTATTTGGAGGTATACATGTATATATTTAAAAATAAATACGGATTAGTTCGGGCTGGATGGCTCATACTAGCAGCAATGTTTTTTTATATAAGTGGCCAGATTATTTTTTCTTTACCTGGTTTCTATTTATTTGAAAGCATCAGAAGTAGTGAGAAACAAACAGAAATTTTAACAGAGATTAGTAATTTTCCATGGATCCAATTAATGATTAATGGTGGCGGTGTTTTGGGATCGCTTTTAATGACATTACTTGCCTGGAAACTGTTGAACAGGAAATCGATACTTGATTTAGGCTTACTCATTAACGTTTCACATATTAAAGATTTAGCTGCAGGATTAATACTTGGTAGTTGTTCAATGACGGCTATTTTTGTAATTTTGTTGGTAACGAATGCGATCCAATTGGAAAATAGTCTGCTAGCGCCGCAATTTTCTATATATTCTTTGAGTTTTCTGATTTTATTTATATTAGTTGGTTTCTCAGAGGAAATTTTTTTCCGTGGCTACATAATGTGTACGATGGTTGGGCGTTATCATTCAACTTGGTTATCTTATGTCGTATCAGCGATAGTTTTTTCGATTGCACATGGCTCAAATCCAAATATTAGTTTGCTAGGATTAATTAATATCGGATTAGTCGGTTTATTGTTTTCTTATATGTACTGGACTACAAAAAATTTATGGATGCCAATAGGGTATCATATAACATGGAACTATTTTCAAGGAAACGTATTTGGATTTCCGGTCAGCGGAACAGATCCCCATGGACTATATAATATAACAGTGAACGATACAGCGAATACCTTTACAGGAGGGGAGTTTGGGCCTGAGGGGGGCATTCTTGCGACCGTAATCATTTTTATAGGGATTATTATAACGAATGTCTATTGCAGAAGAAGAAAGAAGGCAAGGTAAATTGGAATGAGACATTCTTATATTAGAAAGTCCATCGAAATAAACTAACTGAGCTTAATTACGATGGACATCTCTATAAAATGTCTATAAAACGATAGTAAAACAAAAGACTCAGAATGGGCCAATAATAATGCAATCACATGTACCTCTATAATAATTATTTTGCAACAAGTTCTAACTCTTTTGCATGCTTGTTTTCAATTTTTAAATCGATCCTGTCTAATTCTTTTTTATTCTCCATTAATTCTAACTTGTTTTGTTTAATTAGATCCTCAAATTTTGGCCTTCTTTTTTTCATAATAAATTCCTCCTGTTTAATATAGTTTATATATCGATTTTTTCAATAGCTTATTTACAACTTAATTGTAATACGAGAAAGGGGATTATACCTGTGATATCTGTCACGATTTTGTGACAAAAATGTTTGATTTCACAATATGTTAACAATATTCTAAAAAAAACAATTTAAGGAAAAACATCTGGATACAAGTTTAAATATAAAGATAAAGGAAAAGAAATAAATATAAATATAATACCGTATAGGAAAGGGGATCTTCATGGATTTTCGGATAGAAAGGGACACACTTGGTGATGTTCAAGTCCCAATAGATAAAGCCTGGGGCGCTCAGACTCAAAGAAGTAAACAAAATTTTAAAATTGGTGAAGAAAGAATGCCGATGAAAGTGATCTACGCATTTGCGATTTTGAAAAAGAGTGCAGCTATTGTTAACGAGCAATTAGGAAAATTAGAGAAAGAGAAAGCAAATGTTATCAGAGCAGCGGCAGACGAAATAATTGATGGTAAGTGGGACGATCATTTTCCTCTTGTTGTTTGGCAAACAGGGAGTGGAACTCAATCAAATATGAATATAAATGAAGTTATTGCCCATGTTGGTACAGAAAAGCTAAGAACATTGGGTTCTAGTTTGAAATTGCATCCAAATGATGATGTTAATAAATCTCAAAGCTCTAACGATACCTTTCCAACTGCGATGCACATCGCAGCAGTTTTAGCTATTGAGAATAATTTGTTGCCTAAAATTAAACGTTTGCAAGAAACACTTAAAAAGAAAAGTGAGCAAAATAAGAATATTATTAAAATAGGACGTACACATCTTCAGGATGCAACTCCACTAACACTTGGCCAGGAAATATCAGGATGGCAGCGTATGCTCGAGAAAAATGAAAAGATGCTTAATGACAGTCTAGTTTATTTGAGGGAACTGGCCATTGGGGGGACAGCTGTTGGGACTGGAATTAATGCCCATCCTAAGTTTGGCGAAAAAGTTGCAGAGCAAATCACACATTTTTCAGGAAGCAAATTTGTGACTGCAATAAATAAATTTCATGCGTTAACAAGCCATGATGAGATTGTTCATGTACATGGTGCTCTGAAGGCATTAGCAGCGGATCTAATGAAAATTGCCAATGATGTTCGTTGGCTTGCTAGTGGACCAAGATGTGGAATTGGAGAAATATCTATACCAGAAAATGAGCCGGGTAGCTCGATCATGCCGGGTAAAGTAAATCCAACCCAAAGTGAAGCGCTATCGATGATTAGTTGCCAAGTATTTGGAAATGACGCAACAATAGGATTTGCTGCTAGCCAAGGTAATTTTGAATTAAATGTATTTAAGCCTGTTATTATTTATAATTTTCTTCAATCGGTTCAGCTATTGTCTGACGGCATCCGATCTTTTCATGATAATTGTGTAATTGGAATCGAACCGAAGAAAGAAATAATTAAGCATTATGTTGAAGATTCATTAATGCTTGTAACAGCCTTAAATCCACATATCGGTTATGAAAAAGCTGCGGAAATTGCTAAAAAAGCATTTAAAGATAATAGTACATTAAAAGAAGCTGCACTGAAGCTTGGCTATTTAACAGAAACAGAATTTGATGCTATTGTAATTCCAGAAGAAATGGTCTTTCCAAAAGGATAAACAAGTAGATCCCAAGCAAACGCTTGGGACCATAGCCATTATATTAAGTTTTGTAAAAAATTATTATTGTTGTCCTTGGAAACCAGCCATTTGTTGTTGAGCCATAGATACTAGGCGCTTCGTAATTTCTCCCCCAACAGATCCGTTAGCACGAGAAGTTGTGTCTGCACCAAGATTAACACCGAATTCTTGAGCGATTTCAAATTTCATTTGGTCGATAGCTTGCGCTACACCTGGAACTAATAATTGGTTACTGTTATTGCTGTTGTTGTTTGCCATGTTGTAAGTCACTCCTTTAAGAATTTTCGTGTTGTATTGGTAGGGTTAGTTGGACTTGAACCAACAGTGAAGTGTATCACTGCCACGCTGGCTAACCCTTTGATATAAGAAGTAATTTGTGCTGTTGTAATATTACTTTGTCCTAATTTGTTTTATTTATGCTGGTAATTTTTAAAATTTTTTTGTTGCAATTGGTTGCTTGAAATTCTTTTATTTAAGATTGTAAAAGTATTATGTGAGTATTATTGATTTATATGCAGAAATCGGTTTGAAAATTTTTTCCAATTTGGAGTGGGCGTACTTACTATTTAAAAGGAATTATTGGTTAGTAGTTATAGGCATGTATGGACATACTTTTAGTAATAACAACTTAAAAGGGAGTTAATGTCATGTACATATGTCCATTATGTAATCAGCTGGATCAAAAATTAGTTGAATGTCCAACATGTAAAAATCATATGGAAGACCAAGGAAGACTAATGGATTACTTTGATGATTATAGTGCCTATTTGGAAATTGATGGAACGAAGCTTGTTGATGGTTTTCCTAATGATCAACAAGACCATGAATGTCCACATGTATTTTATTGTTATCAATGTAAGAACGAACACATTTTTTTAATTTCGGAGCAATCTTTTTAACGTTTTGATTTAAAAAAATATGCGTGTAATATATAATTGGAAGTACGTAATGGGGTAATTATTGTAAGGTGGTGGTAATATTGGAATATCCTCAAGAGGTGAAAAATCGATTAAAACGTATAGAAGGACAAGTGCGCGGCGTGTTAAGAATGATGGAAGAAGACAAGGATTGTAAAGATGTTATAACACAATTATCTGCAGCTAGTTCAGCCATTGACCGTGCAATTGGATATATTGTAGCTAAAAACTTAGAACATTGTATTCGCAAACAAAGTGAAACTGGTGAAAGTGCTGAAGATGTTATTAACGAAGCAGTTCAAATGATTGTAAAAAGTCGATAATATACCTAAGTAAAAGCCCTCTGTCAACTGACGAGGGCTTTTTTTAAAAAAAAAATCTTTAATCTTCTTCGATTGGTAATTCCCTTGCTTCTTCAATTTGTTTATTTTCTTCCCTAGTAACAACAGTGCCACCAGCTAATCCTTCATTTATCATCCGATCTTCATCAACAAAATACTTGTCTCTACCTTCATAAAGGGAATCTTGTTCAAAAAGTTGTTTTTTCTCATTATTTTCCATACTGTTCCTCCTTTTTCCTTACTTTGCGCATTAATTAATATTCTATGCGGTAGCTTTTAACGTTCTTTTAGAAACTTGGAAATGTGAGTAATACCCATCGAACTGGATAACATTTCAGAAAATGGAATAAAATAGTAATATTTATCGCAGCTTAATATCTTTCAATAAAGGGTGTGTTTGATGAGTATTTCCTTATTAAAAAAGCGGGAAAACATTTATCTACTTTTTTCATTTATTATTATTGGTATTTTTGTTTCACCGTTGTTTATCTTAGGTGAAAATGCACATATTCGTGTTCATGATAATTTAGATTCAAATATTGCATGGTACAAAGTATTAGCTAATAGTGGGGAGCTATTTGGCTCGTTGAATTCAACTATTACACAAGTAATAAATGGATTACCTAGGAATGCATATGGCCCTGAACTAAGCGGTATTGTAATGCTTCATGCACTACTTCCGTCTATGACTGCTTATGCAATCAGCCAAACAATTACGAGAATACTCGCTTTTATCGGTATGTATCTATTATTAAAAGCACATTTCATAAAGGGTGAAGATGCAAGTGTGATCCGAATAGGTGTGGCATTATTATTTGCGTTAACACCTTTTTGGCCGTCTGGGATGTTAAGTACGTTGGGCCACCCTTTGGCTTTATGGGCTTTTTTGAACATTAGAGCTAGACAACATACGTGGAGGGAATGGCTTACTCTCGGTTTGTTGCCACTTTATTCGAGCATAGTGTTAGGTTTCTTTTTCTTTTTAGTTGGAATAGGGCTTTTATGGCTCCGGGATGTAATAATAAAAAAAGATTGGAATGGGGTGTTTCTAGGTAGTCTTATATTCATGGCTATTATGTTTCTAGTTGTTGATTACCGTCTTGTTTTTTCATTTCTAATACCACATGAGGCTACACACAGAAGTGAATTTATTTCCTCAAGACATGACTTTTGGCATTCAATTCGATTGTCTTTAAAAAATTTTGCTGTTGGACACACACATGTAATGACTCTCCATACAGCAGTAATACTGCCAACTTGGTTTTTAGCTTTAATCCTTATGTTTTATTTTAAAAAAATAAAGCATGAGAAGATGTTTGTATTTTTAATGATTCTTAACTATGGATTATCACTTTGGTACGCTTTTTGGTTTAACACGGCTTGGATTCCATTAAAAGAACGAATTGATTTATTGAATACCTTTAACTTTGCAAGATTTCATTTTTTAAGACCGTTAGTAATTTATCTCAGCTTTGCTATCGCATGTTATTTTGTTTGGAGATTGGGAAAGAAGTGGCGAATTATTGTTTATGCAGCATTGCTATTACAGCTTTTCGTTCTTATCCCATATAACGAAGAAATAAGATATAGAAGTGTTAATGCACCATCGTTTAAAGAGTTTTACGCGGTAGATCAATTTGAGAATATAGAAGAGTTTATCGGGAAACCACAAGAGTCCTATCGTGTAGCTAGTATAGGACTTCATCCTGCAATAGCTCAATACAATGGCTTTTATACATTGGATACATATAACAATTTTTATCCAATTACATATAAATACAAATTCAGGGAAATTATAGAAAATGAATTAGCTAAAAACAAAAAACTAAAACGCTATTATGATGAGTGGGGCAGTCGCTGCTACATATTTGTTGATGAGTTGGGTAAAAAATATGATTTTAGAAAAAACTCAAAAAAACAAATAAATAATCTTGAATTAAACACTGCAGCTTTTAAGGAAATGGGAGGCCGGTATATTTTTGCAGCGGTTCCAATCTTAAATGCCAATGAAAATGATTTGGAGTTGTTAAAGGTTTT
Organism: Bacillus sp. Marseille-P3661; assembly: GCF_900240995.1. Classification (NCBI taxonomy): domain Bacteria; kingdom Bacillati; phylum Bacillota; class Bacilli; order Caryophanales; family Bacillaceae; genus Bacillus; species Bacillus sp. Marseille-P3661. Next base: position 734,917 of record NZ_LT965954.1, on the reverse strand, counting down.
TGAAGATGATATTTCAGCTTGGAAGGTGTACCTGTACCGAGCAATTTGAGAACAAAGGATTTGATGAAATATGGAACATCCGGTATTAACAATTGTAGTCCCTTGTTACAATGAGGAGGAAATTTTTCCAGACTCTGTTGAGAAATTAACAATTGTCCTAAAAGAATTAATAAATGAGGAATTAATTTCACCTAAAAGTAAATTATTATTTGTGGACGATGGTAGTCGTGATCGAACATGGACGCTGATTGCTAAAGAAACGATTCATAATACATATGTTGGTGGTCTTAAGCTTGCACGTAATGTCGGGCACCAGAAAGCACTATTGGCTGGTTTAGAAAGAGCTAACCAACATTCAGACTGTGTCATCTCTATTGATGCAGATTTGCAAGATGATATTTCGGTTATTCGAGAGTTTATCACAAAGTTTCTAGATGGCTATGATATTGTCTACGGTGTCAGAAAAGGAAGGAAAACAGATACACTGTTTAAGAGAACGACAGCTATAGGCTTTTATCGGGTTATGAACAAAATTGGCATTCAATTAATCCCTAATCACGCAGATTTTCGCCTAATGAGTAAGCGTGCAATAGACGAGTTGTCAAAATATAACGAGGCAAATGTATTTCTGCGAGGAATGATTCCTTTAATCGGGTTTCGGACGATTAATGTTTATTATGATCGTAAGGAACGTTTGGCTGGTGAGTCTAAGTATCCGTTAAAAAAGATGTTGTCTTTTGCTTTTGATGGACTAACATCTTTTAGTACTGTACCAATACGTTATATTACGATCATTGGGTTTATGCTGTTCTTATTTAGTGGTATCGCAGGAATGTATGCCATGATTCAAAAGTTCACAGGGAACACAAATTCAGGGTGGACTTCCTTAATTATATCTATTTGGTTCCTAGGTGGTCTGCAATTGATGGGACTAGGATTAATTGGTGAATATATTGGTAAAATTTTTATCGAGGTGAAAAGAAGACCTAAATATGCTGTGGATATTGATTTGTTTTCTGATCCGTTTGAGCATCTTCAGAATTCGAGATCAGCGGATATATTAGCAAGTGATCATAGACTTTTTAAGCGGGTTCAGGAATAGATGAATATCGATCGTACATTTATAAGGTTTTTGTTAGTAGGGCTAGTAAATACAGCGATCGGGTTGTCAGTTATGTACATCCTCCTCCATTTTGTTGGGATTTCATATTGGCTAGCAACACTAACAGGAAACTCAATCGGTGCATGCACTAGTTTTGCTTTAAACCGATCCTTTACTTTTCGAAGCGATAGCATCGTATCAAAAAGTTTCCCTCGATTTGTGATTGTTGTAACCATATGTTATTTCATTTCTTATAGTTTCGGATTACATTTAGTAACATTGGTTATGGAGCACATTCATGCTTTCCCAACCATTCTAATTGAAGATTCAGCGATCTTAGTTGGTACATGCTGTTATACAATGTTAAATTACTTTGGGCAAAAACAGTTTGTTTTCTCTAGGTGAAATTTAAATTTAGGGTGCTTATTCGGGAATGTGGAGAGCATCTGTAAGTGCAAATAATGCAAGAAAAAACTCGATAGCATTGTCTAATCGTGCTTGTTAACCTGAAAAAGAATGGGTGGCGGTAACGAATAGGGTCTAAACGTGCCCCAAAATGGGAAAAAATCGGTGTAGCGGTAACGAATAGGGTCTAAACGTGCCCCAAAATGGGAAAAAATCGGTGTAGCGGTAACGAATAGGAGGTAAACGTGCCCCAAAATGGGGGGGGAATCGTAGTAGCGGTAACGAAAAGGGTCTAAACGTGCCCTCCAATGGGAAAAAATCGGTGCAGCGGTAACGAAAAGGCCCTAAACGTGCCCTCCAATGGAAAAAAATCGGTGTAGCGGTAACGAAAAGGGTCTAAACGTGCCCTCCAATGGGAAAAAATCGGTGCAGCGGTAACGAAAAGGCCCTAAACGTGCCCTCCAATGGGAAAAAATCGGTGTAGCGGTAACGAAAAGGGTCTAAACGTGCCCTCCAATGGGAAAAAATCGGTGCAGCGGTAACGAAAAGGGTCTAAACGTGCCCAGAGATGCAGATAAATCAGTGCAGCGGTAACGAAAAGGTCCTAAACGTGCCTCAAAACCCAAAACTCAGTATCTGTACCTAAATTCATCAGAATTAATCAATAATTTAAAGGCGCACTAACTTAAACAAGAATGACCAAGCCCGAACAAAATAATCTTCATTACTCATAAAACACAATAGTTTCTACATTTTTAATCCATGCTTCGGCGTCGCTACCATCAGTGTTTGCCTTCCAAAGAGTTCTGTCTGAATCTATTATCGAGGACCCTCTAAGCCAAACAAGCTTATTGATTGACTTAACATACTGCGGATGATAGTCTCCATAACCATCAGCTGGATTAGTTAGTCTGACTTGCTTGTTGTCATCAATATTTACAGAGAAAAGAGATGGTATAGGGTGATCTTTAAAGTCGTTAGACCATTCTCTTTCTTCGAGCCTTGAAGTCACAATAGATTTATCGTTAATCCAATCAAAATCTAGATCGGCAAAATTGGGTGGTGTCAGTGATCCAGATACGGGCATTTCCCGAACCTTCAAATCTTTATTTTTAAATCCAAATACAATTCGTCCCCCGCCAGCTATAAATGCGAGTGTATCAGCTGACGGGGCCCACTTTGGCTCCCCGACTTCGAACACTATTTCATCAAGAACTTCAAAATGTTTCCCATCACTCGATATAAGGCAAAGCATGTTACTATCCATTGACCAAGAGGCAGTTGGGGAAACAATAAATGAAATCCACTTATTGCTAGGTGAGAATTTTAGGTCGTTGACATATACAGAAATTATTTTGTTATTATCAATCCCAATTTCACGCGGTAAAGTGAAAAACGGTTCAACCCCGCCAAATAAAACAACATCATTATAGTTTTCATTTACCTTTTTCTTAAATAACATCGCACTAGTCCAACCATCTGGACGAAGGACCCCAGCAGATGACAGTAAAAAGCCGCTGCCGTCGGGTAACCACGTATAACTATCGACTCCTGTTGCAATATTATAAAACTGTTTAAAATCTGAAATGTTTAAAATTCCTTTTGCATTAAAAGCAACTATATTTTTGTTTGGAGCCCATGTTGGAGAATATCCATCATAAAATAGCTGCTTCTTCTCTCCTGAATCAATATTATATGCCCACACCTCAACTTGCTGTTGGCTATCCTCAAATTGAGATGGTGCCATATTCTGATATAGCAGCCATTTTCCATTCGGCGACCATTTCGGTTTACTATAAATATTGCCTGAATTAGTAATTTGTTTTTCCTCATTATTAATTAAAGTCCACAGGTCTCCATCTCTAATATATGCAGCCTTTAAAGTTTGTACATTTGCGGCAAGCGTAGTCACAGGGGAAAATATCACTAATGCTAAAACCAAACAAAATAATCTCTGCATGGATGTACCTCCTCGAATAATAACTCTTATGTCTAATATCTTTCTAATTTGTAAGGATATGTATTAAAAAAAAGCCAACGCAAATGCAGATGCATTTTGCAGTGGCCTTTAATGGATTATGATTCTAAAAAAATTTGCACAAGATTTTTCAAACCGTTATTATAAATTTCTGATTCATCAAACGTCATGGGTTTAGCGTTAACTTCAAAAATATAAAAATTGTTATCGCTAGATTTTCCAATGTCCATTGAAAACTCTCTAACATTGCCAAAGACCTGTTCTAATTGTTCGCCTGATAAAGCCATTAGGCTAGTTAAACTAATTTTATCAGCACTTGTTGCAACGTCATCAAAATTTAATACATTTCCACCTTTTAGTACATGGGTTGTAATACCACCAGTCTTACTTTGTCTAATTCCAACCCCTGATAGGATCCAACGTTTGTTTACCTTATGAGCCCAGAGCCTAAAGTCAAATGATCTCTCATTAACTTTCATTAAAGGTATCTGCTCCTGAATGATATATCCATTCTCATGAATGCGCTCTGAAATATACTCTTTCCAAAGTAGTTCAACTGTTTTAAAGTGTTTGTTTACTTGGTGGTCTTTTAAAAAAATTCCATTTCGATTTTGTGATAGCACAAAAATGCCATTACCCCTACTTCCATCATTAGGCTTAATATAAACCGATTTATAGTGTTGTAGAAATTGTTCTAATTGTGTTTCAGTAAAAAGAATTTCCGTATACGGTAGATGAGGAATAAGTTGGTGATCTTTGGCCAGAGCTGTATAGATATCCCATTTTGTGAAAAAACTAGGATTGAATAGTTTAATAGAATTTTTTTGACACCAATGCACCAAATTATGAAAGCTTTCAGTTTTTTCGAGGTTTCGATAGGGCAGTCGATTATAAATAATGGTAGGTAAGGGTGGATGAACTATTTTCATCCACCCTTGTTTTTCTTGACTATAGAAGAAAGCATATTTAATTCGATTATCTACTATCGATTCGGGAGTAATTATAATTGCAAGACCACCTTCATGAGCAAGCAATGTTGCTATCCGTCTGAACAATTTGAAATTACCTGAAATAGGAGAATACTTTCCAGTAGTTGTTAAAATCCCAATAATAGGTTTGGGGATCTTATTATTAATTTTCATTAAAAAGCACTCCAGGCTCATAGATAGCCTTTTTGGTTAAAAAGACGGCAAAAGAGATTGGTAAACTTCTAGAAAGCTGTTCATATTCCCTTAGTTTCGGGTTTTTAAAAATAGACCGTCCTGGTTTTGAATTTGCTTCAAACAGCCAAATATCATTATTTTTATCAATCCCAATATCGAATCCAATTTCACCAATGGTACCATTCATTTGTTGTTCAAGTACACTGCTCATGGAAAGGACGCAGTTTTCTAACTGCTTAAGGATGTCAACGGGCAATGAAACAATCTTAGAAATCTCATCGATAGTTTTTACTATCCCGCCGCTTTTTAAGTGGGTTGTAACGCTGCCAGTCCCAGCAATTTTAGCAGCTATGGCACTCATTTTCCACTTGCCTTCATCATCCTTATTTGTATGAATACGGAAATCAATCGGTTTTCCGTCGCAACGTATTAATTGAACTCCTTGTTGAGCAAGATAATTTTCAAGGCGGTCCACCCTAAAAAGGTGATGGTATAAGCTTTCTATTGTATTATATTTCCGCAGATGATTTTTTTCATCGGTTCTAAACCTACAATAATACCCGTCATCTGAATCTTTTGAACGAATGATCTGATAAATTCCTAGTCCCAAACTACCGTTAATCGGTTTAATATAAATGCTTGGATATTTATTTAAAAGTTCTTTTAAATCGTTAAGCGAAGGATGTGCAACTGTTTCCGGCAAAAATTCTTTAACATCATTGGCACTAAATAACTGATGTATTTCCCACTTATTAAAGAAACCGGGATTAAACCAAGGAATTAAATAATCAGTTTGTAGCCGCTTTTTAATATCTTGTAAGATTACATGATTTTCAGTCTTTCGATTTGGTAACCGGTCATACACTACATTAGGAAAAGGAACCTCTATTTGCTGCCAGCCTTGATTGGTATGAAAATAGCCGTTAATTTTTCCATCTTCCCAGTTAATATGATTCGCGCCAAAAACAAATGTATAAGCGCCTACCTTTTTTTCAGCAGCAAGGATTTTTGCGAAAAATAACGATCTGTCCCCAATAGGCCTTAATAGTGAACCTGTAAAGCCAGCAGTAAAAATACCTACTAGCGGTCCGATATGAAGGGTATCTTCATTTGGAATGACATGAACCTTGCTCCTATAGGGGATTTTTAGTGAATTCCAAATGTCATGTGAGATGGATATGGTACTTAGCTTTTTAGATACTTTGATTTTGCAACTACAAATTTCGGTACCAAACGAAATATTATTGAAAACCCTCGAACTTGAAAATAATGGTTCGGGTAAATAAATGGTTTCTTCGACATCAAAGATTTCCTGTAGATCATATAATTCCATCAGAAGCACTCCTTTGCAGTACTAGATTTTTACAATAAAGTAGCGGTGCCTCATATAAGTGGTTTTCGACGGAGGGGTTGGATTGAAGGATCGTCTTATATCCAGGTTTAGAGTTCGCGTCTAGTACCCATACTGTTCCGTCTGTTGCAACCCCTATATCAATTCCAATTTCAAATAATGGACCAAACTTTTTTTCAAGACTAGCAGGTAAACTTGTTATAATCGTCCTTAATTCATCTTCAATTAATACTCGCTGATGGGGTTCTATCTGTTTAATCCAGTCTTTGTAGGAACAAATAGAACCTCCGCCATGTAGGTTGGAAATAATACTACCAGGTCCACCTTTTCGAATGCCACGTCCGATTTCAGCCCATTGATTGTTAGGTTTTTTCTGTACTAAAACACGGATATCAAAGGCATGACCATCAGAATCTTGTAAAGCTAAAAACGGTTGCATTAGGTAGGAGTGAGATGAAATCAATTTTTTAAGCCATTGATATAAAGGTGCTTTGTTGGCGAAGACTTTGTTTACATTTTTATTATTCTGTTGAGAATGTAACTCGATCGATTCATTTAAATGAGTTAACGCTATAATGCCTTTACCTTGTGAGCCATTTTCAGGTTTAAGAAGAGCTTTTTTATGTTTCTTTAAGTAGTGGAAAATGTCATCAACACTGTTTACTTTTCTTGTCTTAGGAATGTAATAGGTTAATAGTGGGTCTGAAGATAGTACTTCATATATGCTCCATTTGTTAGGTAAACCATGGCCAATAAATGTAAGGTCGGGTCGATTTTTTAACCAATTGATGATAGGGTAATACTTTTTTTGCTGTTCTTTTGTTGGATAAAAGCAGCGGTCATATAAGCATTGAGGAATTGGATAAATAGCTTTTTCCCAACTGCCTGTCTTTGAGTTGAATTTTTCGCCATGAACTTGTTCTGTCTTTGGATTGATGTGTTCAGGTGAAAAGCGAAACACGTTCATAGAATGTTTCGCCGCTTTTCTGGCAAGTTCAGTAAAATATAAATGCTCAACTTTTGTATTTAATGTTAATAATCCAAATGATATCATTGTGGTACCTCCTTATAGTTGCCAGTTGGCAAGATGTGAACAATACTCTATAATAGCTTTCGCCGATGGTCTAATTTTAGGGGAGAATCCACTTGGGTCTTGGTTTTTAGAAGGCTTTGTATTAACCTCAATGATCCAAGGTTTACCCTTATGGTCAATAGCTAGATCAATCCCTAATTCACCATAGATACCATCCGATAATTGGTGGATGGAGGTAGCTGTTTCAGTGGCGATTTCAAACAAAAGTCGTTTAATTTGATTTAACGTAGTTCCTTCAAAGTGATTTTGTAGTACTGTATTGATTTTAAGTAATTCGCCACCTCTTGCTAAATTTGATACAAATTCAGCTTGAGAAGAAACTCGCGCTATTGCAGAGGTTACACTCCAGTTATTATCCGGTTGTCGATGACAAAGTAAGCGGAAATCAAGCGGGCGATCCTGATACGTAAGCAATTGCAATCCTTGTTGAACGATATATCGTTGTTTTTGTAATCTTGGTCTAATGGCTTCATAAAGTGATATGATAGAAGGGTACTGTTTTTCGATTTCGCCTGAAAAGGTTGTATAGTCCAGACTATAGTTATCGTTGTCATTTCGTATTTTAAAAATATTTTTACCTTGACTACCATGTACTGGCTTTAAAAATAAAGTGGAATGTGTAAACAGCATTTCTTCTAGTGAAAAACGCCCATTTAACAATCTTGTGTCAGGTAAATAAGGTGTAAGTTGTTCTTGTCTAGATAGAAACTCGTAAACCTCCCATTTATTTAAAAAGCGTTCATTGAAATAGGGTATATTGTGTTGTGAGAGTGTTTTAAAAAAGTTCTTTGTTTTATCCGCTCGTTCTTTTATTCTAGAATGGATGCGATTGTGAACAACGCTAGGTGTAGGCAGGGACGAGTGAACCCAACTAGAGCTACCGGAATCAAAGTAATATCCTGTTACATAATGATTATGATAATTTATATAATTAAACACATATAAATATATATAGTTTTGATACGAGTAATGCTGTAATTCTTCAATAAAAGAGTGAATAGAGCCAAAATGCTCCTTATAAATTTGGTCTGTCACAATACCGATAAATGGTCCTAACTCCCACGCATTATCATTTTTTTCAATTGATAATTGTAGTTTCGTAGACATTACAGGGAGGTAAAAGCTCTCAAATACGTTCTTTGAACAATATAATATTAAATCGGTTTCTGACGTAGTATCGGCTATTGAACAAATTAAATGATTCTTGCCACATTGAAGTGTTACCTTTTGGCCTATCCTTACACCAGTTTGCTTCATCAGTTCAGAACTAATTATAATAAGAGGTGTATTTTTATTTTTGTTTTCTTCAATTGGATAAATATTAATTTTAAATATTTTTTTCATTTAGAACCCTCACAATGGACACCTGCTACAAATCTAGGCATTTGCTGATATCGTATAATATGAGCTTTGATTGTCGGATGTGAGGAATTAGCGTAGGAAGGTTGATAAATGGATGGAAGTTTTTAGTATGATTTTATTTATGATGATCATAGGTGCAGGAATTGGCGGCTTTACGAATCACTTAGCGATTAAAATGTTATTTAGACCGCATAAGCCAATTTACTTTGCTGGCAAAAGATTGCCATTTACTCCTGGGTTGATACCTAAACGTCGTGAAGAGCTAGCAGTTCAAATGGGACGAATGGTAGTCGAGCATTTATTAACGGCAGAAGGAATAAAGAGTAAATTTAAAGACCCGGTATTTACGAAAGAGATGGTAGCATGGGTTCAAGGTGAAGTTATTCGGCTGATGGATAATGATAAAACGATCGCGCAGTGGGGCGAACAGTTTGGCATCACAGACTTAGATGTGAAAACAAGGGATAAATTGCATGCTATTATTAAGGATAAATATGAACAATTAATTGGACAAGCACGCCAAAAAACACTAAGAGAAACTTTTCCGCAAGCTTGGTTAGTGAAAATTGATGATAAAATTCCTGAATTTGCTGATTACATATTAGAAAAGGGAATAGCTTACTTCGAGAGTGACGAAGGTAGAAAAAGATTAGTTAAAATGATAGATGATTTCATCCGAAATTTGGGATCGCTTGGGAATATGGTGAAAATGTTTTTAAGTAATGATTCCATTGCAAACTCTGTTCAACCTGAATTGGTGAGATTTCTTAGTCATGGTGGCACACATCAAATGCTTACGCAACTGATAAATAAAGAGTGGGATAAGGTAAAGGATTGGAAAGTTGAAGATATTGAAGAAAAGTTCGGCCGGGATTCATTAGTAACCTTTTTGCAGGAACAAATTACAAACCAAATTCCATACAAAAAATGGCTGCAATCTTCACTTGGCGATTTAACTGCTACATATAAACAACAAATACTAAATGACTGGGTTCCTAAGTTAGTTGAAGTTATTGGGGATTTCATCGCAAATCGTATTGATGAAATGATGAAAAAATTACATTTAGCCGAAATCGTTCAAAAACAAGTTGAAGGATTTTCTGTTTCCCGTCTAGAAGATATGGTACTTATGATTTCAAAAAGGGAATTCAAAATGATTACTTATCTTGGTGCTTTACTAGGAGGATTAATCGGAATTGTTCAAGGATTACTCATATTCTTTGTTCAATAGCACTATATTTGATATGATGTACCGGAGTCTTCTCAATAGTTAGTTAATGTTGATGGAGTCTAAATTACAAATTTGAATTAATAATACGGAGGGTTCTTAATGGCAAATATTTACGATGTGGCATATAACTTAGAACAGGCTTTAAAAGAAAGTGAAGATTTTAAGCAATTAAAAAGTCTATATGATCAAATTAATAGTGACGCATCATCAAAACGTTTATTTGACAGTTTTAGGGATACGCAACTACAACTTCAACAAAAACAAATGATGGGTCAAGAAATTACAGAGGAAGAAGTTCAAAAAGCACAACAACAATTTAATTTAATTCAGCAGCATGATACCATTTCTAAATTAATGGAAGTTGAACAACGCATGTCAGTAATAATAAACGACATCAATAAAATCATTATGAAACCACTTGAAGAGCTATATGGTGTACCCGAAGACCCACAGCAATAGTTGTCATTAAAACAGTATTTTTTAAAATGCTGTTTTTTTTATGGCTTAGGAATTTATAAAATGGCAAATGATGTGAATATCTTAGCAACAGTAGTGTATTCTAGCTTCAGAGCCCAGCCTCTCGGGGCTAAGCAGGGCGCTTGCTCCTTATGTTCTACTCTAGGAAGGAAATAATAATTTGTTACCTAGGTCAAAAGTAGAGATTTTATGGTGATTTGTTGTAACCTACATGCCGAATTAGGTTCTAAGCTAATCCCTTTTTTCATAGTTTATCTTAAGAAGTGGATTAGTTAAACAAGCGGCAAGGGGGAGCAACATGATGTATAAATTATTAGCCATCAATATTGATGGAACTTTGCTAAAATCAAATGGAAAGCTTACAAAAGAAACGAAGCAAGCCATACAATATGTACAAGAAAAGGATGTATATGTAACGTTGGTAACAGGACGTAACTTTATGTCCGCAAATAAAGTTGCTAAGGCTTTAAAATTAGATAGTTATATCATTAGCCACAGTGGTGCGTTTATTGCTAAGGACCTTGAAGAACCATTATATGAGAAACGGATATCTGAAGAATGTACATTTAATATTGTCCAAGTACTTGAAACATTTAAATGTTCTATTCGTCTTTTACACGAACGCTATTCACTAGGGAATCGTGTGAAACAAAAAGGAAATTTAATGACAAAGGCTATATTAGGTTCGAATGATCCATTATTTTATCCGATCCAGTTTGTTGATAATTTAAGTGACCAACTTGTTGATTTTCCGATGTCTGCACCTAAAATTGAAGTATATTTTTCAGATGAGGAAGAACTTAAAGAGGTTAAAGAATTAATTATAAAGTCATTTCCTGAAGTAAATGTGATTGTTAGTGGGGAGTTAATGTTGGATATTATGCCTGCTAATGTTTCAAAAGAACAAGGCTTAAGACAATTAGGTCAGCATCTAGGAATTCCGATGTCTGAAACAGTTGTAATTGCTGATTCGATAAATGATATCCCGATGCTAGAAAAAGCAGGGCTTGGGGTTGCTATGTGGAATTCGCCTTTTGCGGTGAAAAAGGCTGCAGATTGGGTTACACGTTCTAATAATCAAAATGGGGTTTCTTATATGGTTAAGGAACATTTCCGAAAACAGCAAAGAGTTACTTTTTTACGAGAAATAAATAAATAATGATGTGATTAAATAGCCTATTTATAAAAGTCACAAATTTAAAAGACCAAATCTTTGATTTGGTCTTTTCGTATGTGCGATGTATTCGGAAATTCTTATTTAAAATAAGTGCAATTCGCAAACAATAACGAACGATTATATTCATTTGACCAACTTCCTATTGTTAAGTACACTTTAAAGAGTGGAAATTGGTACTTTAGTGAAGAAGGTGACTACTATATTGATTATTCAAGTTAACAACATAGATTCAGTTTTTCATCGAGATATTCAAATTATTTCACAGTTATTTTTTGAAGAATGTGAAATTCAATATGAGGAGATACAAATTCCTGACCTTATGGTTACGTTTGAAATAGAAGTAACAAATGATATTGAAATAAAAGGAAAATTACTAGAGCTAAGCACGAATAGAAAGTTTACTTCGATGTATGAGAAGAAAGTAGAATATCCTCCTGGCTCAAAAGAAGCAAGAAAACAAATGAAACATGCAGTAAACCATGTCTACTTAACTCTATTACAAGAACTTACCGGCATTATTCAGAAATGGGGCACATTAACGGGTGTTCGTCCTACAAAGCTGTTGCATAAAAAGTTAAATTCAGGTGAATCAAAAGCAGCTGCGCATCAGTCTCTTAGAAAAGATTATATGATTCATGATGAAAAAATAGAGCTTATGCAAAATATTGTGGATCGGCAGTTGACTGCTATACCAGATTTATATTCCTTAGCAAATGAGGTTAGTGTCTACATCGGGATTCCGTTTTGTCCAACCAAGTGTGCGTATTGTACATTTCCGGCTTATGCCATTAATGGCAGACAAGGATCTGTTAATTCTTTCTTGGGTGGATTGCATTTTGAAATGCGTGAAATTGGGAAATGGTTAAAAGATAATGGAATTAACATTACAACCGTTTATTTTGGTGGTGGAACTCCAACAAGTATCACTGCAGAGGAAATGGACATGCTTTATGAAGAAATGTACGAATCGTTTCCAAATATGAAAAATGTACGGGAAGTAACGGTTGAAGCCGGAAGACCTGACACAATAACTCCTGAAAAATTGACTGTTTTAAACAAATGGAATATTGATCGAATCAGTATTAACCCACAGTCGTATATTCAGGAAACATTAAAGGCGATAGGGCGTCATCACACAGTTGAAGAGACAATTAAGAAATTTAAATTAGCCCGTGAAATGGGTATGAACAATATTAATATGGATCTAATCATTGGATTACCGGGTGAGGGATTAGATGAATTTCAATATACATTGGAGGAAACGGCTAAGCTGATGCCCGAATCATTAACCGTTCATACACTCTCTTTTAAACGTGCATCAGAAATGACGCAAAATAAACAAAAATATAAAGTAGCAGACCGTGATGAAATAACATTGATGATGGAAAGTGCAAGTCATTGGACGAAACAACATGGTTATGAACCTTATTATCTATATCGACAAAAAAATATTTTGGGTAACCTAGAAAATGTCGGTTACTCTCTTAAAGGTCAAGAAAGTCTATATAATATTATGATAATGGAAGAACAACAAACTATATTAGGTCTTGGCTGTGGTGCAGCGAGTAAGTTTGTCCATCCGCAAACTAGAAAAATTACAAGGTTTGCTAACGCTAAAGACCCAAAATCATATAATGATGGATTCGAGCATTATACAAATGAAAAATTAAGATTGTTAAATGAGACATTTTTAAATTAGATCATGGAATTTGCCTTAAATGGCAAATTTCATGGTTTTTATTTGGGAACATGAAGGGATTTTTAATTCTATAGTGAATAAAACAATAGAGAATTACACGTTGCTTTTATAAGGAGTGAGTGGGGTATGAATAGGGTTTTGTTATCGATTGAAGGGAGAATTGCTACTCTTAAGCTGAGCCGTCCAGATAGTTTAAATGCTATGGATGGTGAAATGATTCATGAGTTGCATGACAAAATAAAGGAGATTGCTAGTAGCGATGCTGATATTTTGATTATCCAAGGAGACGGAAGGGCTTTTTCAGCTGGCGGAGATATTAAGGCGATGCTCATAAATACAGACGATGATAGTTTTGATCGCTTAATGGATTTGATTAATGATATGATGTTAACGCTATATACAATGCCGAAACTTGTTATAAGTGCAGTCCATGGATCAGCAGCAGGTTTGGGGTTTAGCTTAGCATTAGTAGCAGACCATGTGATTGCTGAACAATCAGCTATTTTAGCAATGAATTTTATTAATATCGGTCTTATTCCAGATGGTGGGGGCCATTTTTTATTAAAACAACGTTTAGGGGAAACAAAGACAAAACAAGTTATTTGGGAAGGAAAGAGACTTACAGCACATGAAGCACATGCCTTAGGCTTAGTGGATGATGTTTGTATGGATCACGCCGTTGATGCAGCCCACAGAAAAGCAGCTGTTTGGCTTCAAAAACCTATTGAAGCAATGATTAAAACAAAGAAAATCATGGTAGATAGTAATCGTGCACAGTTCATTGAGATATTAAAAATGGAGAAATTAGGGCAAAAAAAGATGCGTCATACTGCCAATCACAAAGAAGGATTAAATGCATTTATTGAGAAAAGAAATCCAATATTTTCAACCAATGTAAAATAAAGAAGAAAATTGATAGGTAATTTTACAATATTGGTTGGATAGAAACGGTTTCAGTGCTATTATAGTGTAGGAATCTCACGTAATTCGCCATTTTTGCAAATTACGTGTTTTTGTATTTATAATAATGTTATAATAACTTGAATTTTTATTCGGACGGAGGTCAACATGAATCAAGTTCTTCAGCAACATTTACAAGAATTTAAAGAGAAAAATAAGAATCATGCGCATTTATTAATCAGTTGCCCAGACCAACCTGGAATTGTTGCAGCTGTTTCTAATTTTTTGTATGAGCAGGGAGCAAACATTCTTAACTCTAATCAGTATACTACAGATCCACAAGGCGGTACTTTCTTTATTCGATTTGACTTTAGCTGTGAGGATTTATCAGCTCGAGAAGGGGAGCTAGAACAGCGGTTTGAAGAGATAGCCAATAAGTTCCAAATGAACTGGCAGATTATTTACGCGTACCATTTGAAAAAAATGGCGATTTTTGTGTCAAAAGAAGATCATGCATTACTTGAGTTGTTATGGCAGTGTCAATCAGGGGATATCATCACTGATATTGCATTGGTAATTAGTAATCATGAGGATGTAAGACATACGGTTGAATCTTTAGATATTCCGTTCTATTATACTCCGATTACGAAAGAAACGAAACGTGAAGTTGAAGAGCAACAATTACAGTTATTAAAAGAATATAATGTTGATGTGATCGTACTTGCAAGATACATGCAAATCTTGACACCGGAATTTGTTTCTAATTTCCCGAATCAAATTATTAATATCCACCATTCATTTTTACCTGCATTTATTGGTGCGAAACCGTATGAGCGTGCTTTTGATCGCGGAGTTAAGTTAATTGGGGCAACGTCTCATTATGTTACAAATGATTTAGATGAAGGACCTATTATTGAACAGGATGTAGAGAGAGTGAATCATAAGGATGATGTGGACGAGTTAAAGCGCATTGGCCGGATGATAGAGCGTCGTGTATTAGCAAGAGCTGTTAAGTGGCATTTGGAAGATCGCGTAATTGTTCATGGTAACAAAACGATTGTTTTTGAATAAAGTATAAAAGTCCTGATTATTAATAGGCTGTGTTAAGGCTTGTTGATTAGAGCGGAAGGTGCGAGACTCCGGCGGTATATCCTGTAAGACCAAACAGGCGAGATGCGCCGGAAAGGCTCACCGCCCGCCCTGTTGTTAATCCTGAATAGAAATCAACATCCGCGTTTAATAAAGCCATTTAAAAAGGTAGGTAAAGGCGTACAGGTAGTACACCTAAATAACTTAGAAACTAGGCGTGGAATAGTAATAATTTACCGGTAGGTGAAACACAGCGATGTGTGTATTCAAGGTATTCCTTTTCTGTAAGCATTGTTTCGCCGATACGTTTCGCTTCCAGGTCATTGGCAGCTTGAAAATTTTCTGCGAGCAATACTTTTCCTTTTTTATCAAACACGGTTAGTATATAAGCTTTCAATGGTTAACCTCCTTTTTAAAATATTCAGAAAAATGGTGATAATAAATATATAATAACTGAACAAAATATAAAAACAAAGGAAAACGTTCAAATCACCATGATCGTTTCTCCTTTAGAAAAACAAACCATTCATAAGCAGATTTGTGGACAAATTATACACCTGTAGGTAGACTATAAATATAAATAAGGGGGGCTTAATTTTGAATATCACTAACGAAGCAAAAGAATTAGTTGAAAAGATCTTAAGTGAAAACAATGCAGATAATATTCGTGTTTATTTTGCAGGCATGGGCTGAGGCGGTCCAAATATAGGGTTGGCTCTGGATGAGCCAGTTGAAAATGATTTAGTAAAAACAATTAATGGAATTAAAGTGGCTATTGATTCTCAAATTGCTGAGCATACAGAGGTTTTAACGTTGGATCGTGAAACAGGTCCTAACGGTGAAGTAGGTTTAGTTATGTTAGGAAACGAAAGTGACTGTTGCTAATATAGATAAAATAAGGCTCCCACTAGAGGGGCCTTATTTTTTTGCATTTTTGATTGTAGAGCTTAATCTTTTTTGTATTGCTGATTGTTGTTAGATTGAAAAGAGTGTTCAGTTAATTGTTTGTGCTGTCCAGGATTCATTTTGCCTTTAACACTAGCTGCAGCAACACCATTTTTACTTGGATCCGCTTGTCTTTTTGCCATGTCGATCACCTCCATTCTTAATCTTTCCAAAAAAATTTCCTTTATGAATTTCGCGATCATTCGTTCGCTGTGTTAAAATAAAAGCAACTATTAAGTAAGGAAAGATGTGGTATAAAAATGGATAAGTTGAAGTTTATCCATACTGCTGATTTGCATTTGGATAGCCCTTTTAAAGGATTAAAGCATATGCCAGCTAAGCTTTTTCAAAAGGTTAAAGAAAGCACTTTTACTGCTTTTACAAGGATCATTGAGCTTGCGATAACAGAAAAGGTAGATTTTGTACTTATTGCCGGGGATTTGTTTGATCATGATACGCGGAGCTTACGATCACAGGTAATATTACGCGAAGGCTTACAAATGTTATGCAATCATAATATTCAGGTTTACATAATTCATGGGAATCATGATCATTTAAGTGGCAATTATGCTCAAATATCTTGGCCAGAAAATGTTCATATCTATTCAAAGGAAGTTGAGATGAAACCTTTTCAAATAGAAGGTAGGACGCTAGCACATATTTATGGGTTTAGTTATGGGCAACGAGCAGTTACTGAAAATATGACAACCTATTATCAAATGATAGAGGGAGCTCCTTTTCATATCGGGATGCTTCATGGGAATTTAAAAGGAGGTACAGACCATGATGCATATGCACCATTCACAGTTGAAGAACTTTTAGATAAACAATTTGATTATTGGGCTTTAGGACATATTCATAAACGTCAACAAATCCATGAAAACCCTCCAATTATCTATCCTGGGAATATTCAAGGTCGACATACCAATGAAAAAGGAGAAAAAGGCTGTTATGTAATTGAATTATCAAAAGAACAAACGCTATCAAAGTTTATTCCGGTGGCTGAAATTATTTGGGATAATATTGAAATAAGTATAGATAATGTTGAAACATTTGATCAACTCATCGATAAGATACAAATTCAGAAGAATGAGCTTAGGCTTAATAATCGATCTGTGTTACTAACTCTGAGTATTAAGGGGAGTGGCCCTCTCCACTCGTTGTTACAGCAGCCAAATGCAACTGAACAGTTATTAGAATTAATCAATGATATCCAAGAAGAAGATCAAAAGCATTTTATTTGGACGATAGCATGTCGGATTAATACATCAATACCATATGATCGTAATCAATTGAAAACTGAACCTCATTTTTTAGGTGATTTACTTAGACAAATCGATGACAATCAAGATGAAGTATATGAAAATGTGCTGATGTTCTTTTACAAAAACAGGAATATGGGACGCCATTTAGAACCATTCGGTGATGAAGAGAAAAGGGAAATTTTTGAGCAAGCGGAAAGACTCCTTTTAGAGGAACTCTTAAAGAACTGACGATTTAGGAGGTGGGTATAGACACTATGAAAATCGTGTCATTATTTATTTATGGTTTTGGGCAATTCGAAAATAAATCAATCGAAATGAATGACAACACTTCCTTTCAAACGATCTATGGGAAAAACGAAGCTGGTAAATCGACGCTTATGGCCTTTATTCAAGCGATATTATTCGGTTTTCCTACAAGGCATCAATCGGAAAATCGATATGAACCAAAATCAGGAAACCGTTATGGCGGTAAACTAATAATTAAGTTAAATGATGAACTAATAACAATAGAGCGTATTGCTGGTCGAGCAACTGGTGAAGTAACTGTATATTTCCAAAATGGAAAAACAGGTGGCGAACCTGAATTATCAAAATTACTAGGGGGATATGACCGCTCCATTTATCAAGCTATTTTTTCATTTGGACTTAAAGGTCTACAAGCAGTTGATAGTATTAAAGCAGACGATTTAGGGCAGTTTTTATTTTCAGCCGGGGCTTCTGGTAGTCAAGCTATTTTTGAACTTGAAAAGAAATTAGAAAAGCAAATTGATGAGCTTTATAAACCAAATGGCAGAAAACCGAAACTAAATCAAAGAATAGCTAAACTAGAGACATTGCATTCAGATCTTACGAAATGGCAAGAAAAAATCAGTACCTATAATACAGTTGTTCAGAAAAGAGATAATCTTAAAGTGAGGTTACATGAGCTTGAAATAAAGCAAAATGAGGGAGAAATATTACGAAAGGAATACGAAAAAAAACAAATACTAAAGCCGTATATTAACGAACGTTTACAGTTGGTAGCTAGCCTGGATCAACTCACCAATTATGAACCATTTCCCACAAACGGAATTGAACGATTGGAAAAATTTCAGCTACAATTAGCACCATTGAGTGCTCAAAATAAGTTGATTGCTGAGAAACTTAAGGAAGTAGAGGATGTTCTAAAAAGCTTTCAATTAAATAATAATGTAGCTATTCATGAATCAAAAGTACGTTCATTAAATGAAAAGTTTAAGGCCATTCAACTACAAGAAAAAGAGCTAGAAAAAATAAAGCTATCACTACGGTATGAACAAGATGAAATCGATCACTTATTGGAACGGTTAGGTGGTAATTATACAGAAGAGACTGTTCAAAAAATCGATATTAGTTTGGTTATTAAAGAGCGCTTAAGCGAGTTGATCATGAAGAAACAACAGCTAAACGAACAGCAGAAATTTTTAGATGAGCAGTTTAAATCAGCTAAGAATGAGCTAGAGCTTACAGAACGAAGTCTTCAAAAACTACAACATCATCAGTCTGGTGATAATAATAGGGATACAATTAATCACCACCAGCCTAATGTAACTTTATTTCTATATGTCATGTTAGCAGCTATCATTATGGGACTATCATTTTATATTTTTGAATTAATTTATACAATTTTTATTGTACTATTTGTCAGCTTGCTTGCCATATTTTTTATAAGAGTAGACCATAGCAAAAGACTAGAGCCGATACATGTTCATCATAATTTAGTGGACCAAGAACGTATCATTCTATCTCAAAAGGAGAAAAATTTTGAGAATATAGTGGAGCGGTTTGAAATGTGGGAACAACAATTTAGAATAGCCGAGGACGCATTGGAGAAGTTTTGTAAGGCGCGCGGTTTTCCACTTGGACTTTCGGGTTCACAGTTGCTAGATGCATTTCAAGCAATTGAAATAATAAAAAAACGTATTCGTAGTAAAACTCAATTGGAGCAAGAGATAACGCTCTTGAAAAAAGAAATTCATGGCTTTTATATACAAGCTAGAGAGCTTGCAAAACTATTAAATATAGAAGAAGACTCAGTTGAACTTTTAATTAAGCAAATGTTAAAACAAATAGAATTTGTTAAAGAACAATCGGCACTAAAACAGCAATATTTAAGCAAACAGAAAGAGCTTGTAGACCAAAAGTTAAATATTGAAACACAAATAGCCTATTTTCAGGAGAAGATTAAGGATTTATATGGTGGTGCAGGCGTTCAAACTGAGGAGGATTTCCGCCAAAAAGGAAATGCTCAATTGCAGTATACTGCTATCGTTACTAACTTAAAAGCAGTTGATGCGCAGTTACACACCCTTACGAATGTAAAGGAAAAGCATTATCTTAAGGAAGTAGAGCTTGAAGGGCTAAATTACAATGAAAAGCTTCGTGAAATAGAGAAAGATAGAAATCAATATAAGCAAGAGGAAAAAGAACTTCAATTAGAAATAGCTGATTTAGCGATGCAGATTGAACATTTAGAAAATGGTACATCTTATTCAGACCTTCTACACCGCTATTCACTAGAGCGATCTATATTTCAGGACGAAGTAAAGCAATGGGCTACATATCAGGTTGCTAAAGATCTATTACAAAAGACGAAAGATTATTATCGTGAGGTACGCTTACCGCAAGTTATTAAAACTGCAGATGGATATTTTTCATTCCTAACGTTGGGAGCATATGTTAAAATCTATCCACCTAGTGAGGAGAACGGATTTATAGTAGAGCGACGAGATGGCTTAAGGTTTAAACCGGATGAATTAAGTCAGGCTACTACAGAGCAGCTTTACTTATCTGTTCGTCTTGCATTAGCTAGTACATTTAATACACCTAGCCCTCTTCCCATTTTAATAGATGATAGTTTTGTTAATTTTGATAAGTTTAGAACAAAGCAGGTACTAGATCTTCTTAAAGAAATAGCACAAAAACACCAACTATTATTTTTCACATGTCATGATCATCTATTGATGTACTTTAATCAAGAAGAACTACTATCATTAGAGTAACTAGATTAGTGTAATGCATAATATTGACACAAGCGCCCATTTTACGGTTCATGGGCGCTTGCGCTTTTCTAGCGGCTTAGGAATTTATAAAATGGCAAATGATGTGGCATAACTTAGATAACAGTAGTGTAATCTAGCTTCAGCGCCCAGCCCCTCGGGGTCAAAGACGCACAGGAGGTGTTAATGCCGGCGTTGCCACAGGAGGTGCTAGTATCGGCGTTGCGACAGGATGTCGCGGTTTTAGCCGATGCTTGCCCGCCCGGGGCTAAGCCGGGCGCTCACGCCTTTTATTCTTATTTAATAGTTTCTGTATTTTCATATCTGCTATCTAAATAGTCAACAATGTGAATAAGGTACCCTTCAAGTGTTTGTGGGTTTTTTACACATGAGCCCCATTCAGGCAGGCCATGGTGGCACAGAATACAATGGTGCATATGATGAATATCTTCTAAGGATATTTTAATATTTTCAGTTTCTATGATTTTAGAAAGCAGCAGCACTCCGTACGGAATATGTCCTACCATAACGCCAAGTTCATCCATTGTAATGCCTGTTGGTTTTCTCTGCTCAAGCGATGAATGGTCAGCCGTAGGGAATAAAAATTTAAACTCTTCAAATTGTTTACCTGCGTGATGGTATTCAAGAAGTTTACCGATGTCATGAAAAAGAATACTAACCATTAACAAGTCATAATTAGGTTTCACACCTTTATGTTTGAACATGCCATAAAACATTGTATATAGATGGTCTATTGTATCTTTCCAAACTAGGGAACGTGAATTATTACCCGGTGCTGAAGATTGTAAATCAGCCCATAGCTCATCTTTATGTGCTTTTTCAACCCTATGGATGAGCTTTAAAACAGCTTGAAAATGATTGTCTTCTATGGAAACTATATATCTGGCAAACCTCATTAAACCTACAGTATGTTTTAACAATCCACCTAAATAGTTATGGTGAAATCCTTTAGCTGCGGGTCTGATTTTAAATTGATCCCAAAACTTGCTCATTGCTGCTAAAGAGATTTCTTTAAAAGGCGATTGAAGCTCTAAAATATAGCTGAATAACTCTACAGTTAATTCTTCAATATTTTGTTCTGTACAGGCAATCAATGAATTAGGATTAACCTTATTATCACATGGTGTAAGTTGGTTGATTGTAATCGATTTAAAACCTTTATAATCCTCGACTTTACCCAAAACATCAAATAAATAATACTCCTCTAGTAGCTCAGTGAATTTTTCTACGGATCCATTGTTATCCCATATTTTTGCGCTGACAGCCCCGATATTGTTACTAAGCTTTAATTTTAAATAATGCTTATTAGTTTTTGTTTTTTCAACGGTATATTCATTTAATAGAAACTGAGCTTGTACATCATTGCCGTGTTGTTCTAGCTCAATATTGAAAGTCTCAGTTCCTTCTGCCCAAACAGGAGGTGGAAATTCTTTAATAACTTTATTTCGGTCTTCATTCGAGATGTTAATTTGGACGGGTATAAAATCATAAAAATAAGATTGCGATGACATCAAATTCCTCCAAAATTAGAATATGTAAGTGTTGCAATTTATTTATGTGGATAGATTCATTATAACGCATTCCTAACGATAATTATTATTTATAAGACGAAAAGTAGTTGAAAGAAGATATAGGTATAATTTGCAAAACGTATCATATTTTATAATAAGAGCTTGTCTTAGAATTTTACGGGAAGTTTAAAGGAGTGATTCATACAGATGGAAAGTTTACCATGGTGGATTTATCTTGTTTTTGCAGGAATAATATTTAGTGCATACATGATGGTTAAATCCTCAAAAGAAGAAGAAGAGATTGATCAAAGCTTTATCGAAAAAGAGGGAGAAATCTATATACAAAGAATGGAAAGTGAAAGGGAACGAAGAAGACAAATGATGAATTAAAATTTGGCGTTACAGAATTAACAATGTTCTGTAACGCCAATAATTTAGCAACATATCATAAGAGAAATAACCGAGGTTACCTTATTTACTTTCTTCTTTTTCAGAAGATTCTTCAGCTTTTTCTGTTTCCTTTGTTTCCTCAGTTGTCTCGGCAGGAGTTTCAGCTGTAATAAAATCAAAGATTCCACTTAGCTCTTTATCATTTACTTTAATATCCGCTTCTTTTAATTCACTTTTGATCTTTTCTTGAACAGCTGTCGGATCTTCCTGTACTTTTGCTTGTATTAACTCTTTACGTATATCGTCCTTCTTTTCCTCATACGGCTCTAATTCTTTACGATCAGTAACTTTAATAATATGATAGCCAAAATCAGATTTAACAAGGTCACTTACTTCATTTACGTCTAATGCATATGCAGCTTCTTCAAATGGAGGAGTCATCATGCCAGGTCCAAAATACCCTAAATCGCCACCTGCTGCACCTGAACCGGGATCCTCAGAGTATTCTTTTGCTAACTCAGCAAAATCCTCGCCATTATTTACTCTTTGTAGAACCTCTTTGGCAAGCGTCTCATCTTTTATAAGAATATGACTTGCTTTAATTTCTGGTTTCATTTCGTCGTAACGTGCTTTAATATCTTCTTCAGGAATTTCTATATAAGTAGCAAGAGCTTTATCCTGAATAAGTTGAAGTTTTAGAGTATCTTTAAAAGCTTCCTCATCTTTAACTCCATTTGAGGATAGGAAGAATTCAAATTGATCCCCGTATTGTTCTTTTAGTTTTTCTAATTCTTTATTAACCTCTTCATCGGTAACACTGTATTTATCTTCTAATACTTTCGTAAGAACCATTTCATAAATAACCATTTCTCCATACTGGTCCTTAAGTTTTTGATACAATTGATCCTCCGTAATATCTCCGGCTGATGTTTCTACGATAACTTCCTCTTCAGCTGTACTACACGCAGCTAGTCCAAAAATTGCAACTGCAGCAGTTGCAGATAATAACCACTTTTTCATCATCATAATGACACTCCTATAATTTTCATAATTGTTAAACACAACAATTACTATAACATACTTCTTAAAATGATTAAAATAAAAACGATAAAATGGCTTTAAAACAAACAGAGCCATCTTGAAATAAATACTTTGCACAATACGTCAGGCTAACTTGCTATAGAGTATATCCGTAAAAAATTTACCCGCTACCAATGCAATGGGTAACGGGTAAATTTTGACTTTCATTTTCGTTATGTATACAAAATTTCTACATAGGATGATACTAATAATATTGTTATTAAAACATTTATCGTTCTAAATACTTTTGGCTGGCGATCTTCAGGAATCTCTTTTTTCATGCACAATGAATTAGTCATTGAATTGATTAGATACAAGAAGAAAATCGCAAATACAATGAACAAGGAAATCATAAAATTGAGATTCCTCCTTAGGTAAAGATATAGTAGAGTATTAGAATGAGTTCCATTATCAATGTTTATTATTTCATTCTACTATATTTTATTAACAATAACAAAAAAAATGTAGAAGAATTATTAATTATTAATACAATAGGGATCCGGTTTAGTTTTGGATAAAACTCATGTGAAATTGCATTAAAAAAAGCACCCAAAAATTGAGTGCTACTGTGCTCTATGAATTAAAATATCAAAGGTGTCATTAGTTTGATCAATTTGACATTTTTTTGGTGCCTTTATAAGATGCTTTAAATAAATATAATCAGTTAACGATAGTCCGATATTATAAGCAGCAAGTATAAGAAGGTAATGCATATAAACAGGGAAAAGAATACTTGCAGATACTAAAGGTACCGTTATGAAAAGTGTCGGTGATAAAATCGAAAGGACTTTAATAAATTTGCCCATAGAATCTAAATATTGAATTTGAAATGTAGGCATGAACATAAATCCAAATGAAAGTCTAATCTTAGTTTTTTTTGACGTAATCCAAGCAGGTATAGCATGACAAATAATATGAACGGGTATCATTATGAATAAACCGATAAGAAATAACGGTAAACCATTATCGTTTAAGTGAATATTTTCGTTTATAATACTTAAAGGTACGTACATAATAATAAAAGATAAAAACATAATAATAATTGAAATAGATATAAGACGATGATTACCAAAGTCACGTGATAGATTAATTGTTTTCCAACAAATCACGTAAACCACCTCGATATTAATAATATTATAGGATAAAATCGCATATTATGTCGAAAACACATTGATTAAAATAATGCAATTGCTTAAGATACTTCAAATACTTTATTATGTTTTTCATTAAAAATCAATAGGTTTTTAAGATAAATTATTAGTGAAATTTTAATGAATTGGAAAGTTGTGTAATAGGTTAAAAATGAAAACGTTATAGCAAGTATAAAAAAGTGAGGAAGAACGTTAAATGGAATTAGAAGAGCGCTTGAAGAAGGTTGAATACCATCAAAAACTGTTACTTAAAATGTTAAGAGGTAGCCAGTTTCCTGTTTATGAAATTGTAATAAATAAAGATTTGACAGAGGACGAAGTGGACGATATATTTAAACTTTGTGAAGAACTGAATTGTTTATATGAACAACAAAAAGAGGAGGGGTTTGTCCACTTTATCCCGCTCCTCACCAAGTTTGTTGGTTTACTTAATCATAAAATTTCTGCAGAAGAGATGATCGATGCATTAATTGGTCAAAAACTTTATCTGCCCTTAATGATGGAATTAAGAAAATCATTAAACGACGTCAGGGAAGAGCATTAACTACTTACTGGTTCTTTCTGTTCAGTTTGTAGTTTTGCTGGATCCTTTTTAATCAACTTTCCGTTGTCTTCCACAAAATCTTCGTTAATATTATTAAAAGATTTTTCAAAAATTTGCATAAAATCATCGCCATAGATATTGCGGATAATACACATAAACTCGGTCATCTCTGGAAATTTTCCATATAGTTCACGCAATGGATTTGCAGCATTGTGTGCTCCGTATTGCTCAGGATCATAAGTTTCCATTGTTTTAAGCAGTATTTCCTCGCCTTGCTCTGTAAGCTCTACATACGTATTTCTTTTATCATCCTCTTTTTTCGAGAATGTTAAGAAACCTCTTTCTTCCAATTTCTTCGAGAAATTGAAAGCAGTTGATACATGCATTACCCCGAACTTAGCAATTTCAGAAATGGAAGCGCCTTTTAAATGGTATGCTATCCAGAGAATATGGTGCTCATTAATATTAAGGTCGTAAGGCTTAATCCAGTTTTGCCAATCCTTTTCAATTGATTTCCATAGTGCTTTACTTAACTGTCCAATTTTTTGACTGAAAATTATTGCGTCTTTCATCGGGTATGGACGATCCTCAAGGCTCATATTGTTCACCAACTTTTCTTAAAATGATTATTCTAGAAATCTAATAATATTATTCTTCTATTATGCCAATAAATTAACTAAATATAAAGAGTATTTTTTGCCTAAATTCAGAAAATTGATTAAATTATTGTGAAAATTTATTGATATAATGATAAAAAGCCTGTAAAATAGCCTTTTTTTTATTCCTTATTGGTTAAACTTTCTAACTTCCGGAATGACTCTTCAATATTTTTTAATTCATCGTTAATTCTTGCTTGGTTAGGTTCAATATCTTTTCTCCAAGCGGATACTGAAGTTTTTACGTCGTTAGAAAAGTCTTTGAGAATGAGCGCACTTTCTTTTGAAGAGTTAACGACTTGTTCTTTTATGGATGATGATTCTAATTTTAAAGCGTTTACAGCATCTTTTACCTTAGAACTATTTAACTTAATTGTTTCTCTCCATTCGTGGCCGCTTTTTGGCGACACTAATAGTGTAGTGATCGTTGCTGCAACCCCACCTACGAGAATTCCGGCTAATAGAGATTTTCCTTTAGACATAGTTATCACCCTCCAAATTAATATACTTATATTATAACGGCATTTTTTGAATATGTAAAAAAAACAAAAGCACCTTTATAGGTGCTTTTGTTCTGTTATTGTTGCGGGACCGCGATTTTACTGCGCTTAAGAATCGCCTGTACAATTGGGTAAATAATAACCATAGCAATAGTATTTACAACGGTTGCTGGTAATACAACTGCTGTAAATAAAGCCGCAAAAGAAGCGCCGCCTGGAAGTCCGAATAATACGAGTGCTGATCCTAGAAACACTGACCCACTAATAATTGTACCGATAGCAGTAAGAATGCTGGCTGAAACCACTGATTGATTTACTTTTCTAACAGCTAAAAATAATGCAAAAAATAAAAATGCAGTGATTGGTTTATCAATCATGTTTGCCACCTGACCACCTGGGAAACCAGTTGTTAAAGCAGATACAATACCAGTTGCAAGTGCTAATACAATAACATTTTTCTTTTCCGGGAATAAAATTATTCCTAAAAACATCATTGTAAGTAACATATCAGGCTTCATTCCTAAAAAAACAGGGGGGACAACAGCATGTAAAACTGCACCAATCCCAACTAACATCGCTAAAGATACAAGTACTTTTGTATTCATTTCTCATCTCTCCTCTACTAATCTACACTTTTTTTAATTTTTCAATAGTGTCCTTATGACCTATTGCAAAAATTATATATAATATATTAACAAAAATCTTATTATATTAAAAGAGTTATAATGAATAGTTTTGAAAATTTAATTTAATTATTTGCTTTGAAAGAATTCATGTAATCACGTAAGGCTTCACAAGATTCTAATGGTACTGCATTGTAAATAGATGCTCGGCAACCACCAACTGATCGATGTCCAGCTAATCCTACAAAGCCAGCTTCTTTAGCACCAGCAAGAAAATCTTTTGTTAGTTCGTCACTAGGTAAAGTGAATGTAACGTTCATATTTGAGCGACTACCTGGTAACGCATGCGCTTTATAAAAACCATCACTTTCTTCGATTGCATTGTATAACAATGAGGCTTTTTCCTTATTTATTGCTTCAATTTTATCTAAGCCACCGAGATCCTTAGCCCATTGTAGTACAAGGGACAGCATATAAATTCCAAAAGTTGGCGGTGTATTATATAAAGAGTTTGAATCAACATGTGTGCGATAATCTAACATTGTTGGAAGATTTTCAGGTATACGAGAGAGTAGATCTTTTTTTAGAATAACAACGGTAACGCCTGATGGTCCTAAATTCTTCTGAGCTCCAGCATAGATAAGTGAAAAGTCTTCAACATTAAACTTTCGACTTAAAATATCACTAGACATGTCACCGATAAGGTCCACGTTATTTAATTTAGGGAATTCAGCCCATTGTGTTCCATATATTGTATTATTCGAAGTAATATGTAAATAACCAGGATTTTCACTTAATTCGATATCTTCTACACTTGGAATAGAGTTATATTTCGCTTCCTTTGTGCTTGCTGCAATATGGGTTTGTCCAACCTTTTTTGCTTCCTTTAAGGCCTTATCAGACCATGAACCTGTTAATACATAGTTTGCCGCTTGGTCTTTCCCTAAGAAGTTCATCGGAATCATAGAAAATTGTAAACTGGCACCACCTTGTAAAAACAATACATCATAATTTTCCGGGATATTTAACAATTCTCGAAGAAGTGACTGTGCTTCTTCATGTACTGCATCATATTCTTTGCTGCGATGACTTAATTCCATTACTGACATTCCAGAACCTTTAAAATCCAATAATTCTGCTTGAGCTTTTTGTAAAACTTCAAATGGTAATGCAGATGGACCTGCATTAAAATTGTATGCGCGTTTCATTTTTTTGCCTCCTACTAAAGTTTTTTGCTACTTTGAAATAAAAAGTTTAATACAAAAACAGTACAATTATGCTATTATCCTACCATGTTTTGATTAAGAAATACCAAAAAAATTTTGAAAAATTAAAAGAAAAATACTTAAAAAATGGCACGCAAAATGGCGTGCGTTTCTAGTTTGTTTAATTTAATAAGAATCACAATATGTTATGTATGGCTATTTAATCCCTGCTGAAATAGATGCAGCAATGTTTTGTAAGTCCTCTTTTGTGTAGTCGCTAGTATTCGATTTCCATACTGCCCCAAATCCATCACCTTCACCGTATCTCGGGATTAAATGAAGATGTAAATGAAAAACTGTTTGTCCTGCTTTTTCGCCGGTATTGCTAACGAGGTTTAGACCTTCTGGATTTAATTGATCTTTAATTGCATTCGTAATTTTAGGAACTGCAGCGAATAGTTGTTGAGCAGTTTCAGTTGAAAGATCATATAAATTTTCATTGTGCTTCTTTGGTATCACTAGTGTATGTCCTTTTGTAACTTGAGATATGTCTAAAAAAGCTAAGACATGCTCATCTTCATACACTTTGGCAGACGGAATTTCGCCAGCAACGATCTTACAAAATATACAATCAGCCATCTGTATCAACCTTTCCATTTGTAATATTTACCTAGTTCCCATTATACAAGATTTAAACCTAAAGGGAAATCCGAAAAGCGAAAGCGCTTAGAATCTAAACAAAAAAACAGGGTGCCCGATTGACACCCTGCTCCCGAAGAGAAGAGGCTTACTAGTTGCTTCTAAAACAGTAAGTGGTCTTTTACAGACACCTCATTTCCAATGGTACTGGCCTCTAAGTCAGTTAAATACCGATCACAGACACCCCACCTCAAGGAAAAGTTTGTTTTTTATGCAACATATAAAGCAGCTAAGTGGTCTTTTCGAGACACCTCATTTCGGTTTAAAATGACGCTACTGAATCCTCATTTAGATTGTTCACTGTCATCATCTCCCTTAAAAATGACGGCTGTTTACTTTGTAACTCCCCTCTTCAATAATTATAATAACCATTTGCAAAGGACACTATGCAACTTTTTTTATAGAAAATATTCTAAGGGCTTTTCGTATGTCTAGTCATTCAAAGTAATCTGTTACGTAGTATGCTTTTTTTAATTCACATAAAAAAACAGGGTGCCCGATTGACACCCTGCTTCGAAGAGAAGAGGCTTACTAGTTGCTTCTAAAACAGTAAGTGGTCTTTTACAGACACCTCATTTCCAATGGTACTGGCCTCTAAGTCAGTTAAATACCGATCACAGACACCCCACCTCAAGGAAAAAGTTTGTTTTTACGCAACGTATAAAGCAGCTAAGTGGTCTTTTACAGACACCTCATTTCGGTTTAAAATGACGCTACTGAATCCTCATTTAGATTGTTCACTGTCATCATCTCCCTCAAAAATGACTGCTGTTTACTTTGTAACTCCCCTCTTCAAGAGTTATGATAACCACTATTAGAGAATCGTATACACACTTTTTTAGTAATTGTTAACACAAGCATTTCGACTAGATAAACCTAAGGGGTTATAAGGGATGTGGGAAATGTGTCGACCATGAAAGGTGTTTTGCGCATGAAAAATTTGTTAATATAGTAAAGAAGGATAACAGTTCTATTGTCAGAAAGGAAAATGGAAATGTCCAAATTACTTGAAATTAATGAGCTTACAGGAGGCTATACAAACAAACCTGTAATAAATAATGTTTCGTTCGATGTTCAGCCAGGAGAAATTGTAGCGCTGATCGGTTTAAATGGGGCCGGTAAAAGTACAACAATTAAACATATTATTGGTTTGATGGAAGCAAAATCAGGCAATGTAAGTATAAACGAAAAAACTTTTTCTAATGATCCTGATGGCTACCGAAAACAATTTACATATATTCCTGAGACACCTATTTTATATGATGAGCTTACGTTGTATGAACATTTAGAATTAACAGCTATGGCTTATGGCCTGGAGAAAGGTACTTTTGATGATAGGTTAAATCCCTTACTTAAGGAATTTAGAATGGAAAAGCGATTGAAATGGTTTCCTGTACATTTTTCAAAAGGCATGCGTCAAAAGGTTATGATCATGTGTGCTTTTCTTGTACAGCCTTCATTATATATTGTAGATGAACCGTTTGTTGGGCTCGATCCTGTCGGAATACAATCGTTTCTAGATATCATGGAAAAGTCAAAGAAAAACGGAGCAGGAATATTAATGTCAACACATATCCTGTCAACTGCAGAACGTTACTGTGATCGTTTTGTAATACTCCATGAAGGGCAAGTTAGAGCCAAAGGCACGATGCATGAACTACGGCAACAGTTTGATATGAAGGCAGCTTCGTTAGATGATCTATATCTTCAATTGACGAGGGAAGAATTATGATAGATGTCATGGATCTCTGGAAAAAAAGATTTCAGTTATTCGTCAAGGATACACAGCGATACTTAAAGCTTATTTTTAATGATCATTTTAAGTTCGTTATTTTATTTGCTGTAGGTGGGGGCGCCTTTTATTATCAGCAATGGCTTGAAACATTACCACAAGCATTTCCAGCTGCATGGGTTATAGCCATTATCGTCGGATTTGTATTGACTCAAAGTCCAATTCAAACATTTTTGAAAGAGGCAGATTTGGTTTTCTTACTTCCAATTGAAACAAAGTTGAAACCCTACCTTAGAAAATCAATAAGCGTGAGTTATCTGGTTCAATGCTATTTACTAATTTTAGTGATTGCTGTGCTAACTCCGTTGTATCTTCATCAACAAGGTTCTACTTTTTCAAAATTATTAGTAATAACCTTTGTATTATTAATAGTTAAAGCTATTAACATTATGCTTAAATGGTATAATCAATTTTACACTGATTTTCGAACAAAATTTACAGATCAAGTTCTGCGAATGGCCATAAATATATTATTAACTTATTTTCTATTTAGTGGAGCTCCTTATTATTTCGCACTAGTTCTATTGATAATAATGGTTGGATTAATGTTTTACTTTTATCATGCGACCAAAAATAAAGGGTTGAAATGGGAGTCATTAATTGATATAGAATCACAGAGAATGATGACTTTTTATCGAATAGCAAATATGTTTACAGATGTTCCAAAATTAAAAGATCGAGTAAAAAGAAGAGCATGGCTAAACTGGATTACAAGTAAAATTCCGTTTGAGCAACGGTCAGCCTTTTTATTCCTATATTATCGAACATTTACTCGTTCTAGTGATTACTTAGGAATTTATGTGAGATTGCTAATTATTGGAGGTATTCTGCTTTACTTCTTGCCGTTAGGGTATGTTAAAATTGCGTTAGTTATATTATTTACTTACCTATCCGGTTTTCAATTACTTTCTTTATTTAGACATCATACGATGAAAATATGGGTAGATCTTTATCCTATTTCGGAACAAATTAGAAAGCGTAACTTTCTAACTATGCTATTTCAACTTTTACTTGTAAAAAGTTTACTGTTTGCTTTAGTTTTATTAATTAGTGGAGACATAATGTTAGCCTTTTTAGGGTTTGGTGTAGGAATTTTATTTTCATACATCTTTGTTTATACATATATAAATAATAAAGTGACTACTTAATAACAACATTTAATACCGTGCGTCTTTGCAATACTCCGAGTGGGTAGTGATTATGCTCTTTATATTAATGTTCTAAAGGAAGATTACTTATGGTAAATTATGAGGTAAAAGCTAGAAAAGAGTTAGCGAGTTGGAAATTAGATATGATGAAAAAATCACCTTTAATTAACCGGCTGTCAAAACGTGCCCAAACTAAAATCAATCAAATAATCCCGACTAAAATTCATGTTTTAATGACAGAAAGTATAAAAAAAATGGTAGAAGCAACCTTGATAGGGTCAAATATTACAACTAATAAGAAAATGTCAACCGATTCTTCATTAGAATTAATTGAAGATAAAGTAAGGATCAAGTTGAATACGTACAAGCGAACAGCTGCGATCGAAGGGGCAGGTACAGGTGCAGGCGGTATTTTTCTGGGGATTGCCGATTTTCCATTATTATTAAGTATAAAGATGAAGTTTTTGTTTGATACTGCGACACTGTATGGTTTTGATATAAATGAATATAAAGAGCGCGTTTATATATTATATATCTTTCAGTTAGCTTTTTCTTCGGATGATCATCGAAGGAACATCTTTAGAACAGTTGAGAATTGGGATCAAAACCTTGAGAATATCGATGATATTGATTGGCGATTATTTCAGCAAGAATATCGCGATTATATAGACCTTGTGAAGTTGTTTCAATTGCTTCCAGGAATTGGTGCAGTTGTTGGGGCATATGCTAATTATCATTTGCTAGATCATTTAGGAGAAACAGCAATGTATGCTTATCGGATGAGGCTTTTACTTTAATACCCCACTATCTTAAAGGGATAGGGGGTTGTTTTATGTATATAAAATTGAAATTACTACGAAATAGGATGCGATATTATGGAACAATTTTTAGCCTTTCCTTTAAAAGATATTCCTTTATTAATACTTGTGCTGGCAATTGCATTTTCAGTACATGAGTTTGCACATGCCTATGTTGCGTATCGTTTTGGTGATCCAACAGCCCAAAAGCAAGGTCGGTTAACGCTCTCACCATTAGCACATTTAGACATTTTCGGAACTATTATGATCTTTATTGCTGGGTTTGGATGGGCAAGGCCGGTACCAGTTAACCGGGCATATTTCAAACGACCACGCTTAATGGGAATATTGGTTTCATTGGCAGGGCCATTAAGTAATTTTATACTTGTCTTAGTAGGTTTTTTCTTATGGTACTCATTACTCTCTAGTGATTTCATACTAACTAATCTACCTGCTAATGTTGTTGATACATTATACCAGTTTTTCAACTTATTCATTTTATTAAACCTGATATTATTTATGTTTAATTTATTACCTTTTCCACCTTTGGATGGCTATCGCATGGTTGAAGATCTTGCCCCACCGAAAATTAGAGTTGTACTTACCAAGTATGAAAATTACGGGATATTAATTTTTTTGATTTTAGTGATCACACCATTAGATCAATATACAATTACTCCTATATTTCATAAAGTGATCCCTGCAGTTTTTTCAGGATTAGATCAAGTTTTCACGAGGATATTTTGAATAGAAATGGTTAATAGTTGAAGAAACTAAGGAAACAAAAGTTATATATGATAACATAGAATGAAAAGATGTTAGAAACCTAACAATAACGGAGATGGAATGTTCTTGTTTTTATGCTGAAAAACGTTGAAGATATCGTCAAATTTATGACAGTTTACCAATGTGTATATACATAAAATAATTATTTAGATTATAGTTGATATTGTATTGTATAAATGAGCCGCAAGGAACATGTATTGAAAAAGTATAAACATAATGATAGATGTGTTTACAGAAAGGTGTTGGATAGTAATGAATAACCAGAAATTTAATGACACATTATTAAAAGCAGCAAGAGGCGAGAAAACTGATTACGTACCCTGTTGGTATATGAGGCAAGCGGGGCGGTCACAACCTGAATATAGAAAACTAAAAGAGAAATATTCTCTATTTGAAATAACACATCAGCCGGAGCTTTGCGCATATGTTACAAGATTGCCAGTGGAGCAATATGATGTAGATGCCGCTATTTTGTATAAAGATATTATGTCACCATTGCCATCAATTGGTGTGGATGTAGATATTAAATCAGGAATTGGTCCTGTAATTTCAAATCCAATTCGTTCAATGGAAGACGTTGAGAAACTAGGGGAAATAGATCCGGAAAGTGATGTACCATATGTTCTCGATACTATTAAGTTATTAGTAAATGAGCAATTATCCGTCCCTTTAATTGGATTCGCAGGAGCACCATTTACACTTGCAAGTTACATGATTGAAGGCGGTCCTTCTAAAAATTATAATAAAACAAAAGCATTTATGTATTCACAGCCCGAGGCTTGGTTTAAATTAATGGACAAGCTTGGAACTATGACAATTACTTACGTAAAATCACAAATTGATGCAGGCGCGAAAGCTGTTCAAATTTTTGATTCATGGGTAGGGGCGTTAAATGTTGCAGACTATCGCCTGTTTATTAAACCAATAATGAATCATATTTTTACAGAGCTTCGTGAAAAGAACGTTCCATTAATTATGTTTGGAGTTGGAGCAAGTCATTTAGCACAAGAATGGCACGATTTACCGCTCGATGTTGTAGGCCTTGACTGGCGTATGCAAATTGATGAAGCGAGGAAGCTTGGAATATCGAAAACAGTGCAAGGTAATCTTGACCCAGCCATTTTATTAGCTCCTTGGGAAGTAATTGAGGAGCGTGCAAAAGCGATTTTGGATCAAGGTATGAAACAACCTGGCTACATTTTTAATTTAGGTCATGGTGTATTTCCTGATGTGAAAGTAGAAACTTTACAGAAACTTACGAAATTTATACATGAATACTCAGCTGAAAAATTAAGAGCCTAAATAGAAACATGAATCGACTTGATGAGGTGAAATAATGACAAAACGAAAAATCGGCTTGCTTGTAATGGCCTATGGTACGCCGTACAAGGAAGAGGATTTAGAACGGTATTATACACATATCCGCCATGGCCGTAAGCCATCACCGGAAATGATAGAAGATTTACGAAGACGTTATGATGCGATTGGTGGAATTTCACCATTAGCTAAAATAACTAAGCAGCAGGCAGAAGCCTTACAAGCTAATCTTAATAAAGAAGTTCCTGATGTTGAATTTGAGTTATATTTGGGACTCAAACATATTGAGCCGTTTGTTGAGGATGCTATTCATGCAATGAAAAATGATGGAATAGAGGAAGCAATTAGTATTGTGCTTGCCCCACATTTTTCAACGTTCAGTATTAAATCATATAATGGACGGGCTGTTGAAGAGTCTGAGAAAATTGGTGGTCCAACGATCTATTCAATCGAATCATGGTATAAAGAACCATTATTTATTGATTATTGGTCAGAGAATATTAAAAATATCTTTGATAGCATGTCGGAAACTGAAAGAACCAATGCGGTATTAATTGTTTCTGCACACAGTCTCCCTGAAAAAATTATCGGAATGGGTGACCCATATCCGCAGCAACTAGAAGAAACAGCAAAGTTAATAGTGGAACAAACAGATATAAAAAATTATGAAATAGGCTGGCAAAGTGCCGGGAATACACCTGAGCCATGGCTGGGACCAGATGTTCAAGATCTTACAAGAGATCTACATAAGCAAAAAGGCTTTACGAGCTTTGTATATGCACCAGTAGGGTTTGTATCCGATCATTTAGAAGTCCTATATGATAATGATTTTGAATGCAAAGTCGTTACAAAAGAAATTGGTGGCAACTATTACCGCCCACCTATGCCGAATATACATCCAAAGTTTATTCAAGCGCTAAGTAATGTAGTTATTCAAAAACTCCAAGAAGTAGGCGAATAAAGTGAGTCAACAAAACAAAAGAGTTGTTGTAATTGGTGGTGGAATTACTGGCCTTGCAGCAACCTACTACTTACAAAAAGAAACACGTGTAAATTCTTTACCACTTGAAACGTTATTAATAGAAGGATCTAATCGTTTAGGTGGAAAAATTGAAACATATACTGAAAACGGTTATGTAATTGAAAAGGGACCAGATTCATTTTTAGCACGTAAATTAAGTGCTTCCAGACTTGTTGAAGAGGTAGGATTAAAGGATAAGCTCGTAGCTAACAGTGCGGGTAAATCTTATGTTTTAGTAAAAGATAAACTCCATCCTATGCCCGGTGGAGCTATTATGGGGATTCCTACAAAAATAGCGCCATTTGCATTGTCAGGTTTATTTAGTCCTATTGGGAAAATACGTGCTGGTGCTGATCTCTTCATTCCCCGTTCAAATAAAAGTGGAGATCAGTCATTGGGTAAGTTTTTCCGAAGAAGATTGGGTGATGAAGTAGTTGATCATTTAATTGAGCCACTCCTTTCGGGAATATATGCTGGCGATATCGATCAAATGAGCTTAATGGCTACCTTTCCACAATTCTATGAAGTCGAGCAAAAATCAAGAAGTTTAATGCTTGGAATGAAAAGTGCAACGCCAAAAACTCCTAAGTCCCAGGAAAAAACAAAGAAAAAGTCGAAAGGGATGTTTTTAACTCCGACGACTGGATTAGAATCAATTGTTCATGCAGTGGAAGAAAAGTTACAACCTGGTTCTGTAAAGAAAAATATACGAGTTGAAAATATAACTCGTAATGGGGATTTATATGTACTTCAATTGTCTAATGGTGAGGAAATGGTGGCAGACAGCGTGGTTGTTTGTACACCACATCAACAAACAGCAGAAGTTTTCTCTCATTATTCATTCTTTGAACCATTAAAAGATGTACCTTCTACTTCTGTAGCCACTGTAGCAATGGTATTTCCTGAGGAAGTCATAAAAAAAGATATAGATGGAACAGGCTTTGTTGTATCACGAGATAGCGGCTATGCGATTACTGCTTGTACGTGGACACATAAAAAGTGGCCGCATTCAACACCAAAGGGAAAAGTGATTCTTCGCTGCTATGTAGGAAAAGCTGGAGATGAAGAAATTGTTTATCGCTCAGATGACGAAATCATCGATGCTGTATTAAATGATCTAAATAAAATAATGAATATCACTTCAAAACCAGAGTTTTCAATTATTAGTAGATGGAAAGATTCAATGCCACAGTATACTGTAGGTCATAAGCAAAGACTTCAAACTATTAAAGAAAAAATGACCACACATTTACCGGGTGTTTATTTAGCCGGTGCTTCGTATGAAGGATTAGGCGTACCTGACTGCATTGATCAGGGAGAAGAATCTGTTCAGAAAGTCTTACAATTCTTAAAACTAAAAAGTATGCAAACAAGCTGATAAAGTATATGCACAAGCGGTTATAGACTGCTTGTGCATTTTTTTGACTTCTAAGGGCAAATAAAAACGAGGGTGAAAAAAGCTTTTAGATAAACAATACAATAAAATAAACAGCCATCGTAAGCAGTCCAACTGGTACACCGAAACTTGCCCATTCCTTACTTGTAATGTTCAATTTACCAGCTGCAATAATATTTGGAATGTTTCCTGGAATAAGCATACCACCGCTAATAATAAGACCAAGCAAGACAGCACGTATAGTTTCTGGATCCATTGCCGGACTAATTTCTGCAGCAGCAAGAGTGGCGTTATCTAAAATAGCTGAAATCATATTAATCCAATACAATAGCATCGGGTCTAGGTTGATAATATATTTATTAATTAGCGGCTCAAATCCATGACCTAAGAAGGTTAATCCCATAACAAATAAGTAGATTTTTGCTGATCTTATAATAATTTCATTATAGCTTTCTGTACTTTGTCCAGAAGATAAACTAGTTGAATCTCGATGCGGCTTTACAAAAATGAAGGTCAGTGCTCCGAACATAGTAACAGCTGAGATTACCTCCGGACCAATTAACCTTATTAAATAAAAGAAGTCCTCATTTAATTTACTAACGGTAATCGTAGATAGGGGTTCCCCAATCGGTGTTAACGCTGCCCCTAGTCCAATTGAGAAACATGCTAGGATAGTGAAACGAATTTCAGATTGCCGTTCTAAGGGAAGTACATTCACGATAATAACTAGAATTATAGCGGCAATAATTGCTGTGATAATACTTGATGCAAGTCCCAAAAGGATAACCACTAAAGCTAGAAAGAACCGAGCTGTTAATGCTCTGCTTAACGATAGTATGGATGCTGTAAGAGGAACATGGAGCCATTTTGTAAGTAGTCCAGCCACTAACACAGCGATTGTAATATTTATTGGGTCAAACAGTGCTTTTTCAATTAAATAGCTATTCATTGTTCCGCTAATAGCAGCAGCAGAAGACCCCATAATAAATAGGAAAATTTCTAAGTTATGCTCGACCTGTTTTACGGAAAAAGGTAAAAATAACACTAATATTAAAATTACGAATAATCCAATCATTCGGTTCATTCCTTTGTATGAATTTTTAGAATGGTTAAAGTTATAGAGAACTGCTATAAGTAAAGGTTATTTTTATTAAATAAAATAACCACCTCCATACTAGGTTTTATTATATAAATCAGCATCTCTCAACGATGAATAAACAGTGACCATGTGATATTAGAGATGACTTATACTAGCTTACTCATAAAATACAAAATTATTATATTCCTTTATATGAAACTATTAACTATTTACAAAAGTATTATTGGCAAAATAAAAAACATAACATTTGTTGTATTTAAATTGAAGTATAAGGGGCAATTGTTCATAATAAACGAAATGTTGAATAAGATTTTAGTAGGCAATAATCTATTTAAACTGCAATTGGCAAAGAACCTACTACAGAAATTCATTGAAAGGGAGGCGTTATCATGTATGGTATTTTGTTAGCGGTTATTGGTATGGTCGTTTTCTTTTTAGGTTACATGTATTATGCAAAATTTGTAGCGGAAAAGATATACCGTTTAGATCCGAATTACAAAACACCTGCACATCAATTCGAGGATGGAGTCGATTTTGTTCCAACTAATAAACTAGTATTATGGGGACATCACTTTACATCTGTTGCAGGTGCGGCACCTATTGTAGGACCTGCGATAGCGGTGTACTGGGGTTGGCTGCCTGCTGTCCTTTGGGTAGTTTTAGGAACCGTCTTTGCTGCTGGTGTTCATGATTTTGGTGCGCTTGTTTTATCTGTACGAAATAAGGGGCAATCCATTGGGACGATTGCGAATAAGTTTATTGGAAAACGTGGCAAAATATTGTTTTTATTTATTATTTTAATTTTGGTTTTAATGGTTAATGCAGTTTTTGCTTGGGTTATTTCAAATCTATTTGTTTCAAATCCTTCAGCAGTTTTATCAGTATTTATACAAATTCCGTTAGCCGTTTGGATTGGTTATAAAGTCCATAGGAAAAGCGGAAATATGTTACTTCCATCCTTGATAGCGCTTGCAGTTATGTATGGTGCGGCAATTATCGCAAGCAGGGTACCTGCCTTGCAAATTGATTTAGTTAACTATTTTGGTGGTCCAGACCAAATTGTTGCATTTGGTTTAAATGGAGTGTCAATGGCATTTTTTGTTTGGATTATTATTTTAATGATCTATGTTTATATTGCATCAGTACTACCGGTTTGGAAGTTATTACAACCGAGAGATTATATAAATTCCCATCAATTGGTGGTTGGCTTAGCTATTTTATATTTAGGCTTATTATTTTCAAATCCAGAAGTTACAGCACCGATGACGAATCCAGGTGCCGATGTATCATGGTTTCCTCTTTTGTTTATAACAATTGCGTGTGGTGCTATTTCAGGTTTCCACGGTCTAGTATCATCAGGAACTTCATCCAAGCAATTAGATAAAGAAACAGATGCTAAGTTTGTAGGATATTTAGGGGCTGTTGGAGAAGGTGCACTGGCCTTAATCGCAATTATTGCAGTCGTTACCTTTTTCCCTTCAGTGGATGAATTTACCGCGAAATATAGCAGTTTTGCAGCAGCTAGCGGCGGCGGACTAGGGGCATTTATTGGAGGTGCTGGGCAACTTGCTACAGGTATTGGTATTCCAGCTGATATTGCATCTACAATTGTAGCTGTTATTGTTGTCAGCTTTGCGGCAACCACACTAGATACATCAGTTCGTTTAATGCGGTACATTATTGCAGAATTAGGTAGTGAGTACAACATACAATCATTAACTAAAACACATGTAGCCACAACAATCGCAGTTGTGTCGAGCGCAGCGCTAGTGTTATTACCAGAAGGTCCAAATGGTTTTGGCTCAGGGGGATATCTATTATGGCCGTTATTTGGTACATCAAACCAACTTTTAGCGGGTATAACACTATTACTCATTACGATGTGGTTGAAAAATCAAGGTCGGAACTATTTGGTGACATTAATTCCAATGGCATTCCTGATGTTTATGACGGTTTGGGCAATGGCTCAACAAGTCTTTCTTGATTGGTCTGGTTGGGGTACTACAGACGGAAATATGTTGCTGTTTGTATTTGGTGCGATTATTTTAGGGTTTACATTCTGGATTTTCATTGAAGCGGTGGCTGCTTTAACTAAAAAAAATAATAATATTGATCGGACATTGTAATGGTTATTAAGGCATGTGAGGATCTGATCTTACATGCCTTTTATTCTTGAAGTCTTTCGAATTACATGTTTAGATGTTTGTTAAGTTAAGATAAATTTTTCGTTTGCGCCATCGGACAAGATTTGCATTTTTCAATTAAACTAGTGCTTTTAGAAATATGAAAAGGTGATGAAGATTTGGTTGAAAAAAAGCTATCTTTAAAGAAACTAATCAAATTATACGATGAAATGATCAGCTTGCCTCATCGAGCGGAAGTAGTCCGGGAACTCCGTGACGAGGAGGACGTGTTTTTATTTCTTTGCTATTCCGAAATGTTAGGAATTCCAAATCCTGCTTTTTATTATACTTTGGAACTTTACCCTTATATTATTGAGAGATTTCATCAATGGCATATTAGAATGGGAATGGAAAAATCACCACTAGACGGAGTTCGGTGCTGTTAAAATGGAGGAATGTGGATTGGCTGCAATATGGGATAAACAAATAGTATTTATAGGAGGCAAAGGTGGTGTTGGTAAATCAACATCTGCAGCAGCTATTGCATGGCGTGCTGCTGCAAGTGGAAAAAGAACACTGCTTATTTCAACAGACCCTGCACATAACGTTGGCGACATTTTCCACACAAGTATTGGTGGAGAAGTGAAAAAGATTGAAGAGCGGCTTTGGGCTTTAGAAATTGACCCTTCAATAGAAACCAAAACATATATTGATGAGGTTAAAGGAAATTTAAAGGGAATGGTCAAGTCAACTTTACTGACGGAAGCATATCGTCAAATTGACATGGCAGTTGCAACTCCTGGTGCTGAGGAAGCAGCGATTTTTGATCGTATATGTTCAATTGTGCTAACAGAACGAGCAAATTTTGATTTTATTATTTTTGATACGGCCCCAACTGGACATACTATCCGCTTGCTATCTTTACCTGAACTAATGGGAGCTTGGATAGATGGGATGGTGAATAGGAGGAAGAAAATTAACCAAAATTACTCACAGCTACTAAATGAT
Source organism: Bacillus sp. Marseille-P3661 (assembly GCF_900240995.1). Taxonomy (NCBI): domain Bacteria; kingdom Bacillati; phylum Bacillota; class Bacilli; order Caryophanales; family Bacillaceae; genus Bacillus; species Bacillus sp. Marseille-P3661. Next base: position 693,796 of record NZ_LT965954.1, on the reverse strand, counting down.
GGCGAACCAGTCGAGGATCCAATTTATGAGATGCTCCAGAAACGTCGAAAAAAATTTGTAGAAGTGAGGGAACTTTTATTAAACCAAAATAAGACAGGCTATTATTTTGTACTAATTCCAGAAAGACTTCCAATTCTTGAAACAGAGAAGGCATTGTATCAATTAAACCAATATAGTATTAATGTGGATGGGTTAATAATAAATAAGGTATTACCGGAAGAAGCAGATGGTACTTTTTTAAATAAAAGAAGAGCACAAGAGCATGAATATTTACAAATGATTGAAAAAATATTTTCGAAACAGCGAATTATGCATATACCACTTTTTCCTGAAGATATATCTAGCCTGCAGGCATTAAAGCAATATTCTGATCATATTAAAGGTTAATAAAATCGGAAAACGGAAAAGTAGAGGGCACTTGTCCGTATTTACAGAGGATTTGACGTCTTTGAGTCGGAATGAAATTAAGATTCTGACAGGAAGAGGAGGGAAAAGCAGAAATACAGTCAGAAAGGTAGCTGGATTCTGACAGGGATAGAAGGAAAAGCAGAAATCGAGTCAGAACCCGTCACTGATTCTGACAGGAAAAGGAGAAAAAGCCTGAAACGAGTCAGAACCCGCCCTCAATTCTGACAGGAAAAGGAGAAAAAGCCTGAAACGAGTCAGAACCCGCCCTCAATTCTGACAGGAAAAGGAGAAAAAGCTGCAAACGAGTCAGAACCCGCCCTCGATTCTGACAGGAAAAGGAGAAAAAGCCTGAAACGAGTCAGAACCCGCCCTCGATTCTGACAGGAAAAGGAGAAAAAGCCTGAATTGAGTCAGAACCCGCCCTCAATTCTGACAGGAAAAGGAGAAAAAGCCTAAAACGAGTCAGAACCCGCCCTCGATTCTGACAGGAAAAGGAGAAAAAGCATGAAACGAGTCAGAACCCGTCCTCGATTCTGACAGGAAAAGGAGAAAAAGTCTAAATCGAGTCAGAACCCGCCCTCGATTCTGACAGGAAAAGGAGAAAAAGCTGCAAACGAGTCAGAACCCGCCCTCAATTCTGACAGGAAAAGGAGAAAAAGCTGCAAACGAGTCAGAAAGGTAGCTGGATTCTGACAGGAAAAGGAGAAAAAGCCTGAAACGAGTCAGAACCCGCCCTCGATTCTGACAGGAAAAGGAGAAAAAGCCTGAAACGAGTCAGAACCCGCCCTCAATTCTGACAGGAAAAGGAGAAAAAGTCTAAATCGAGTCAGAACTCGCCCTCGATTCTGACAGGAATAGAAGGAAAAGCCGGTTTTGTCAGAACCCGTCACTGATTCTGACAAAACCGGCTTTTCCTTATTCATTATATTGGTTATTTGGTTATTGATTTTGGATGCGATGCAGTTCTACGAAACTTGCCCGTAATGATTGGTATAAACTTCGATAAACGTTGTAAAGCTCAGCGTACTTGCGATGGTTCTCCTCTTTAGGAACCAGTGACATTTTCATCGGAATATGATCTTTAATGTCAATTAAAGAACTGGATTCACCAACACTACATAACGCAATCCAAGCAGCACCCCAAGCGGAGCTTTGATGAGACTCTGGCACGTGTACTTCTTTGCCGAAAACATCACATAAAATTTGTAACCATAATGATGATCGTGCGAACCCACCACTTGCGTAAATTTTCGATGGTTCACCTGCTAGTCTTTCAAGAGCCTCACCGATGTGAAAAATGCTAAAAATAACACCCTCAAGTCCAGCGCGAATCATATGATCACGTTGATGTGATGATGTTAAACCAATATACGCTCCTTTTGCTTTGGCATCCCAGAATGGTGCACGTTCTCCATTTAGATGTGGCATGAATAGTAATCCATTAGAACCGACAGGTATTTTTTCAGCAATAGTAGTTAATAAATCATAGGCATTTAAACCTTGTGACTGCGCTAAACCGACCTCGTGCTGACCAAGTGTTTCTTTTATCCAGCGCAATACAATGCCGCCATTATTGGTAGGCCCTCCCATAATCCAAAGATCATCCGTAAATGAATAACAAAATACCTCTTGTTCTTCATCTGTTTTTGGTTTATTTGTCATTTGGCGGATTGCTCCACTAGTTCCAATTGTGATTGCTACTTCGCCTTTATTTATAGCGCCAATTCCTAAATTGGCTAATGGACCATCACTTCCACCGATTACAAAAGGTAGGTTAACAGGTATTCCCATTTGATCAGCGATTTGTTTGTTCATACCTTGCATTGTATAGTGTGCCGGTACAACTTTAGAAAGCTGCTCTACTGAAATACCTGCTTGTTCTAAAGCGTCTGAATTCCAGTCACGCGTAAAAATGTCCAACATGCCTGTAGCTGCAGCGACTGAATAATCAACAACATATTCCCCAAACCAACTAGCTATTAAATACTCCTTAATAGAAATAAATTTATATGCATTTAAGTAAGGCTCGTAATTCGTTTCTTTCATCCAAATTAATTTTAATAGCGGTGACATTGGATGAATAGGTGTTCCGGTTTTTAAATAAATAGGTAAACCGATATTGTTTCCTTTTAGGGCTTGTGCTTGTGCAGTACTTCGACCATCAGCCCAGGTAATGGATGGGGACAGCGGTTTATTATTTCGATCTACACAAATAATCGAATGCATAGCAGAGGATATTCCTACAGCAATTAATTCTTCCTTTGTTATCGCTGCTTTAGTAATTGCAGTTTTAATTGCAGTAATAGCAGCTAGTTCTATTTGGTGTGCATCTTGTTCGGCCCAAGATGGTTTTGGATGGGTTAATGGGTACTCACTTTCGCATTCTGAGATCACATTACCTGTTTTATCAAAAACAACTGCTTTTGTACTAGTTGTACCAACATCTAATCCTATTACGTATTTTTTCATGAATGAAGAATCCTTTCTACCTTATCTAAGTCATAGTGTGAAGTTTACATCTATTTTTATACTCGTCGCAATGATATTGCTTTTCTCATTTTATTGAGAGATTCTTTCATTTCTTGTTTTCGTTCTTTGCTCACATTAACAAACAAAGCGTCAATAATACTTAATTCTGCAATCCTAGAGGCCAATGCCTCTGTTCTATATTCAGTTTCTTGAGACACTGTATAAAGTGGAATATCTACACTAGTACTTAAAAAAGACTTTGTATAATTTGTAATCCCAATTGTTTTTGCTCCACTATCTTTTATAACACTCACTAGATCTATTATATCTTTATTAGATCCAGAGTGAGAAATAATGACTGCTACATCTTTTTCAGTAAGTTGTGAGGCGGCCATTAATTGGATATGTGTATCGGCATATGCCATACAATTAATACCAGTCCTGATAAATTTATGGAATGCATCCATTGCTATAATTCCCGATCCACCTGTTCCGTAAAATTCTATTTTCCTTGCATTTAATAACAAATTAACAGATTCGGCTAATTTTTCAGAATTCATCACTTTCAACGTTTCATTGATTGCTAATATATTGGTTTTAAACACTTTATCGGTTACATCATAAACAGAGTCTTCTTCCTGTAAAGTTTCATGTATATCTTCAATAGGGTTCACAATTTCAGATGCAAGGGCAATTTTAAATGCTTGGTAGCCTTTAAAACCAATTCTTTTACAAAAACGAAATACAGTAGCATCTGCTATTTCCAAATCTTCAGCGATTTGATTGATTGTAAGATGAATTATTTTTTTAGGATTGTTTAAAATAAAGTCTGCAATTAATTTTTCCTTTTCGCTAAATTCATGATAAAGGGCACGGATGCTCTGAATAACATGTGGCGGATTAGACATGATTTACCCCCGTAATTGTAGTAATTATAGTAATTGATTGCGCTTTCAGTTTTTCTGTATCTATTGTATACGAAAACTAATTTAATTTTAAGGGGGGATGAAAGAAATTTTATTTCGCGAAATCGCTTGCATTAAAATTTTTTTGTAATATAATTTATTGTGTAAACGACATTTTTCTACAAAATGTCCGTTTAGGAAGGGAGTTATGCTATGCAACTTGGTCTCATTGGCCTTGGGAAAATGGGTTATAACTTAGCACTAAATCTACTAGAACATGGTCATAGTCTTATCGCGAACGACATCAGTGAAGAGCAAGTAAAGAGCATTACAAAGGAAGGTGCAATTGGTACATATTCCATTGCTGAACTGATCGGGAAATTAGATAAGCCACGAAATATTTGGATTATGGTTCCTGCAGGTCCAATAACGGATCAAGTTCTCACTGAAGTACTTAAACACATTGATAAGGGTGATCGAATTATTGATGGTGGTAATTCTAATCCAGCCGACTCACTCAGACGGGCTGAGTTAGTACAGCAAAAAGAAGCGTATTTTTTTGATGTTGGTACTAGTGGAGGCACAGAGGGAGCTCGTGAAGGAGCCTGTTTTATGATAGGCGGCAATGCCGAACAATTTAAAGAGATTGAGCCAATATTTAAGTCTATATCCGTTGAAAACGGATACCTCTATGCTGGAATAGAAGGAAGTGGACATTTTCTAAAGATGGTTCATAATGGCATTGAATACGGTATGATGCAGTCCATTGCTGAAGGTTTTGAAGTTCTACACAAAAGTCAATTTGATTATGATTTCGAAGCTGTCGCAAGGGTCTGGAATCACGGATCAGTTATTCGCTCATGGTTAATGGAACTAACCCAAAATATTTTTTCAAAAGATGCTAAATTGGAAGGGATTCAAGGTGTAATGCATTCATCTGGTCATGGAAAATGGACTATTGAAAATGCCCTGGAACTTCAAGTCCCTACCCCAGTTATTGCATTATCACTAATGATGCGTTATCGTTCACTTGAAGAAGATACCTTTTCAGGTAAAGTTGTAGCAGCCCTTCGAAATGAATTTGGTGGACATAAGGTAATCAAGAACTAGAAGAAAAGGAGAGAAAGACAATGAAAAAGTTTTTAATGCTAATAATGACAGCAGCACTTTTATTTGTGTTAGCGGCTTGTGGCGGCGGTGACACTGGAAATAATGCAGGTGGTGACGCTGGCGGTGAAGGTGGCGGCGATGCTGGTGAAACAAAAACAATCCGCGCTGGTATTGGCTTAAATGACCAACATCCGCAATATATTGCTCTTTTAAAATTCAAGGAAATTGTTGAAGAGCAAACAAACGGTTCTATTAAAGTTGAAACATATCACAGTGGTCAGCTTGGTGATGACCGTACCATGACTGAAGCATTGCAGCTAGGTACTCAAGAAGTTACAATTCCTTCAACAGCACCTATTGCAAACTTCTTACCTGCATTTAGTGTATTTGATTTTCCATTCTTATTCCCAAATGAGCAAGTTGCAGACGCAGTATTAGATGGCCCGGTTGGTCAAAAGTTCTTAGATATGCTACCTGAGCAAAATTTAGTTGGTTTAGCTTATTGGGAAAATGGTTTCCGTGACTTAACAAATAGTGTAAGACCAGTTGCAACAGCTGCTGATATGAAAGGTTTAAAAATCCGTACAATGGAAAATGACCTTCACTTAGAAGCGTTCCGTGCATTAGGTGCAAACCCAACGCCGATGGCATTTACTGAATTATTTACAGCATTACAACAAGGTACAGTAGATGGACAAGAAAACCCATATGCTACAATTTATCTACAAAAATTCAATGAAGTTCAAAAATATATCTCTGATACACACCATATTTACAGCCCGTTCGTATTCTTAATGAGCAAATCATTCTATGATGGATTAACTCCTGAGCAACAAGAAATTGTTAAAAACGCTGCTGTAGAAGCAGGTAAATACAATCGTGAAATTAATCGTGAAGCAAATGATAAGTATTTAGCAGATCTTCAAGAAGCTGGTATGACATATACAGCGATTACGCCTGAAGCTCGTCAAGAAATGGTTGACCTAGTACAGCCAACAATTGATAAGTATGCTGAGCAAATTGGAGCTGACCTTGTAAAAGAAGTTTATGATGCGGTAGCAGAAGCACAAGCAAATGCTGAAGCAGCTCCTGCTGAAGATACACCTGCTGCAGAAGAAGAAGGTACAACTGAAAAATAATTTTTGTTTACTAAAACGATTTATCTAGCAATTTCGACAAGTTTTTAGTATAATCAAAAAAGAAGGTTTTGAAGAAATACTCTTCAAAACCTTCTATATATAAAAATTGAGTTTTATCATATAAAACACATAACAATTCGAAAATTAAGTTTTATATCATAAAACTTAAAAAACAAGCAGAGGAGAATAGGGGGGCAACTATGAAATTCATTAAAATGCTTGACCGTCATTTAGAAGAAGCGTTATTAGTTATTTTCTCAACCGTAATGACATCTGTTATCTTCATACAGGTTGTCATGCGTATGTCAGGCAACTCATTATCTTGGTCAGAAGAATTAGGAAGGTATTGTTTTATTTGGTTGGTTTACATTGGAATCGCTTACGGAGTTAAGAAACAACGTCATATTAAAGTGGATGTAATGCTATTATTATTTAAAGACAGAGGGAAACTTGTATTAACAATTATCTCTAATATATTATTTTTAATCTTCGCTGTTTTAGTAGTCTATCATGGAAACGCTATTGCGCAGCAATTACTTGGTTTCGGTCAAAAGTCACCTGCACTTCATGTTCCGATGGGGTTTGTATATTTAGCCTCACCAGTCGGAATGGGTTTGTCCGCGATACGTTTAATTCAAGTACTTATTCCACAGTTTAAAGCATTATTTGGTAATGGAGAATATGTAATCGAAACTAGAGAAAATGAGAACCAATAGGGGGAGGATATAAAATGGCATCAGCAATATTATTTGGTAGTTTTGCAATCTTACTATTATTAAGTGTCCCTATTGGTATTGCACTGGGGATTTCAACATTAGCGACCATTGTTATCACAGGAACAATGCCAATTCAATTTGTAATGAAGGAGCTAGTAACAGCAGTCGACTCATTTCCGATTATGGCTGTTCCATTCTTTATCCTTGCCGGGGAGATCATGGGTAAAGGTGGTATCTCGCAACGTTTATTTGGTGTAGCAAATGCAATGGTAGGAAATAAAACTGGTGGATTTGCGATCGCTACGATTATCACTTGTATGTTCTTTGCTGCCATTTCTGGTTCAGGTCCTGCAACAGTTGCTGCTATCGGTGGAATTATGATTCCTGCAATGGTGCAACAAGGCTATGATAAGAAATTTGCTACTGCTACTGTAGCTGCCGCAGGTTCGATTGGGGTTATCATTCCTCCAAGTATACCAATGGTAATGTACGGTGTATCAGGAAGTGTATCAATTGGGGATTTATTTATCGCTGGTATTATTCCTGGAATTTTAGTTGGTATAGTAATGATGATTTGGGCTTGGTATTATTCAAAGAAAAAAGGCTATACAGGTTCAGATGAAAAAACTTCAATTAAAGGTATTTTAAAAGCAACATGGGAAGCGAAATGGGCAATAATCATGCCAGTTATTATCTTAGGTGGTATATATGGCGGTATTTTCACACCAACAGAAGCGGCTGTAGTGGCAGTTGTATACGGTTTAGTTGCCGGTAAGTTTTTATATCGTGAATTGAAATTTAAGGATATTCCTAAAATCTTAATTGATTCAATGCTTACGACTGCAACTGTTTTAGTTATCGTTGGTGCAGCAACAGGATTTGGACGTTTATTAACAATTGAACAAATTCCAAACCAAGTTGCTTCAGCGATGATGTCAGTTTCCGAAAATCCGTTTGTTATTATGGCATTAATTACAATTTTATTACTGATTGTTGGATGTTTCATGGATACAATCGCAGCGATTATTATTTTAACACCTATTTTATTGCCGATTGCCCTGCAAATTGGTTATGATCCAATTCACTTTGGTATTATTATGGTTGTTAACTTAGCGATTGGATTCATTACACCGCCATTAGGTGTTAACCTATTCGTAGGTTCGGGTATATCTGGACTGTCAATTGAAGATCTATCGAAGGCTGTTGTCCCATTCTTCGTTGCAATGGTAATTGCATTGTTATTCGTTACCTTCATTCCACAGCTTTCATTACTTTTCTTATAATATAGTTATAGTTTATTAAACTCCCCTGCTTTAAGTAGGGGGGTATTGTTTTAATGTAGTAAAAAGGAATAATAGTGACAAACTACATATATGGTATTTTGATTTTAGAGGATGAGGTGACAGCGATGAAAGAACTTGATGTAGTTACATTTGGTGAAACCATGGTCTTATTTACAGGTGGAGATGCACTTCCGCTAGAATATGTACATACATTTGAAAAACAGCTTGGTGGAGCAGAATCAAATATGGCAATTGGTCTTAAACGATTAGGTCATAAGGTAGGATGGTTTAGCATGTTAGGAGACGATCCTTTTGGGCGTTACGTTCACCGAACGATTAGAGGGGAAGGTGTTGATACTACAGCCTGTCATTATACATCTGATGCTCCACAAAGTATCTTTTTTAAAGAAAAGATCGCAAAAGGGCTAATGAATATTTACTATTATCGTAAAGGAATGGCAGCAAGCTTATTAGCTCCTGAAAATCTTGATGAACAATACATAGCAAAAGCAAAAGTATTACATGTAACGGGCATTACACCTGCTTTAAGTACATCTTGCCAACAAGCTGTATTTGAGGCTATTAAAATAGCGAAAAAGCATAATTTAAAGGTTGTTTTTGATCCTAACATTCGTTACAAGCTGTGGAAAGACCGTGATGTAGCAAGAGAGGTTATGTTGAAAATTGCTGAACAAGCAGATGTCATTTTGCCAGGACTAGATGAAGGGCAATTTTTAACTGGCAAAAATACTCCAGAGGAGATTGCACATGTGCTAATAAGCGGTGCTAATAAAACAGTTGTAATTAAACTTGGGAGCGAAGGATCTTATTACCAAACAGCAACTGATTCTGGGTATGTTAAAGGCTTTGAAGTTGATGAGGTTATTGATCCTGTGGGTGCAGGTGATGGCTTTGCAGCTGGTATTATTAGTGGGTTGCTTGATGAAAAAACAATGGAGGAAACACTCCGTTTGGGAAATGCAATTGGTGCGATTGTTGTTGGAGTTCGTGGTGACATGGAGGGTTTACCAACTAAGCAACAGGTTGAAAGCTTTATGTCTGCAACTGGACGTAGTGATGTTGAAAGATAGATTCAATAATAATGTGAAGTATGAATTTCTGATAGAAACGAGGGAGACTTAATTATGAAAAAGATAGAAGATTTAAAACGATTAACTGATTCAGGGCTAGTAGCCGTAATTCGTAGACCGAAACGTGAGGATATCAGGCCGATTGCTGAAGCATTAGTAGCTGGTGGAGTTGGTGCTCTCGAAATTACTTTAGATACAGAAGGCGCATTAGAAGCTATTACAGAATTAAAAAGGGACTTAGGGGATAAAGTTCTTGTCGGAGCTGGAACTGTAATAGATAAGGAAAGCGCAAAACGTGCGATCGAACATGGCTCTGATTTCATTTTTTCTCCTATTTACGATGTTGAAATGATTCAATTAACAGTTCGCTATGGTAAAATTTCAATTCCAGGGGTCATGACACCAACGGAGATATTAAAAGCATATGAAGCAGGTGCAGATATTCTAAAAATCTTCCCAGGTGGGACGTTAGGTGCAAGCTATATAAAAGATTTACAAGGACCGATGGCACACATCCCGATCATGCCAACAGGTGGCGTCAATTTAGAAAATGTACAGGATTTTATTAATAATGGTGCTGTAGCAGTTGGAGTTGGGGGATCATTATTAGATAAAAATATCATTGCCGACAAGCGCTGGGATGACTTAAGAGCACTTGCGCAGGCATTTACTGATAAAATTCAAGAAGCAAAGGGAGTGAAGTAATCATGAAAATTACAAGCCTAGAAACTTTTGTAGTCCCACCAAGATGGTTATTTCTTAAAATAACAACGGATGAAGGGATTGTTGGTTGGGGAGAACCTGTTGTCGAGGGTCGTGCGCACACAGTGAAAGCAGCAGTAGAAGAATTAAGTGAGTACTTAATTGGAAAAGATCCACTGCGCATCGAAGATCATTGGAATGTAATGTACCGTGCTGGTTTTTATCGTGGCGGTCCAATCTTAATGAGTGCAATTTCAGGGATTGATCAAGCGCTATGGGATATTAAAGGAAGGTTCTTTAATGCGCCTGTTTACCAGCTGTTAGGTGGTGCATGTCGTGATTCTATCCGTGTTTATTCTTGGATTGGTGGCGATCGTCCAAGTGATGTTGGTCAAGCTGCAAAAGACGTAGTAAACGTAGGCTTTACAGCAGTTAAGATGAATGGTACAGAAGAGCTTCAATATGTAGACTCATATAAGAAAATAGATGAAGTAGTAGAAAGAATAGCAGCTGTTCGCGAAGCTGTTGGTGGGGAAGTTGGTATTGGTATTGATTTCCACGGCCGCGTACATAAACCAATGGCAAAAATTCTTGCGAAAGAATTAGAACCATATCGTCCGATGTTCATTGAAGAGCCTGTATTGGCAGAAAACAACGAAGCACTTCGTGATATAGCTAATCATACGAACATTCCAATTGCAACTGGAGAAAGAATGTTCTCACGTTGGGATTTTAAACAGCTATTATCTGATGGTTATGTTGATATTATCCAACCGGATTTATCACATGCAGGCGGTATTACGGAATGTAAAAAGATTGCATCAATGGCAGAGGCTTATGATGTAGCATTAGCTCCACATTGTCCATTAGGTCCGATTGCGCTAGCTTCATGCTTACATGTTGATGCGACATCACATAATGCATTTATTCAAGAACAAAGTCTAGGTATTCATTATAATCAAGGTAGTGATTTATTGGATTATATTGAAGATCGTTCTGTCTTTGAATATAAAGAAGGGTATGTCGGTATTCCTCAAGGGCCAGGACTTGGTATTACAATCAATGAAGAGCATGTTCGTAAAATGGCAGAGGTTGGTCATAACTGGAAAAACCCTGTTTGGCGTCATAAGGATGGATCTGTAGCAGAGTGGTAGGATTAATATAATGAATATATTTATTCAAGTAGTGTTGCCGGTTCTGCTAGTGTTTGTGGCAGGCTTTGCTATACAAAAATGGCGTAAACTCCATATTGCATCGGTTTCTGCAGTCGGCATTTACATCATGACACCGGCATTGGTTTTTCGAACGTTTCATACAGCTGAATTAAATATAGATTATTTAAATATGCTAGTATTTTCGTTCATTCTATTATTTGCCATTATTTTGATAAACAAGGTCTATGTGAAAGTAAAAAAATATCCACCATCGCTTGAAAGTGGATTAATTTTATCGACTGCATTTATGAATTCGGGGAATTATGGTGCACCGATTATCTTATTCGCTTATGGTGAAGTAGGTTTTGCATATTCGATTTCAATTTTGGTGATTCATTCAATCTTTATGAATGTTTTTGGTGTTTATTATGCCGCAAGAGGAGAATCGGGCTATAAGCTGGCATTGAAATTAATATTTCAAATGCCAGCAACCTATGCACTAATTATTGCACTATTGTTTAATTGGTTAAACATTAAAATACCAACAAATATTTCATCAGTTGTTGATATTGTTGCGGATGCTACAATCCCAACCATTATGCTAGTACTTGGAATGCAATTGGCGGAGATATCATTAAAAGGCATGCGATGGAGCGAGATTATATACGGATCTATTGTTCGTTTATTTATATCACCTCTTTTAGCAATAGCAATTATATTTTTTATTCCTATGGATCCGCTCTTAGAAAAAGTATTAATTGTATCTTCTGCTATGCCAACAGCTGCAGGTATTGTTTTGTATGCAGTTCAATTTGATGCTGAGCCAGACCTTGTGTCAGGTACAACGCTAGTAAATACATTAATAAGTGTTATTACGGTTACATTATTACTAATAATACTAGGATAAAGTGAGGGATAGCGATATGAGTGAAAAAGAAGTAAAAAAGGAAATTATAGTAAACATAGATGAATCACAGACAATTACTGAGTTAAGCCAGGTTATTAATCCATTTAAGTCAGAAATTTATTTAAAGAAGAATGTTAACGGTTCGATTTATGATATTAATCTTAAAAGTTTCCTAGGTTTAATTAATCTCCGATTATCCAATGGTGATAAAATACTTGTTCGAGCTGTAGGCGAAGATTGTGAAGCTGCAGCAGCCAAGGTAATCGATTACTTAACATAATAATGAAATTAAACCCCTTTACTCAAAAAACGAGTAAAGGGGTTTTTGTAGTTTAGGTATTAATAAAATGGCTATGATGGATAACTTAGTGAGGTTTGATAAAATATCTTATCATATTATGGAAGGAATATACATATAATTAATCTGTTTTAATACAGATAATAAAATTCATTTAAAAGCAAAAAAAAACAGCCATTTTTAGCTGCTAGTAGGGTAGAAGTTTAGTTAGTTATTAATGGTTATTGCCCGATTAAAACCGTCAATTATTTTACTTCGCTATGACAGTTGTCGCAATGGCTTAAATAAGATTCAGCTTGCTCTTCAATAACTTTTCCGCATTCACAGCATTGTTTAGGTTCTAGTGATTTAAAAAATTCAATTGGACTTTGAATCATCTGTAATCCCTCCGTTGTATCAGTTTTTAGTTAATTGTATTACAACAGCTATTGTAATTTTATTGTATTACAACAGAGAAGAATGTGTCAATACTGTTTTAAAACATATATCAAAAATGTGCGCTGAATTTTGTTTTATTAGTTATTTTTGATATGTTTAAAATAAGAAAATTTTCATAAAAAGGGGCTGGGTTTTGTGAAATTAACGGTACTAGGCTACTGGGGTGGATTCCCACAGGCGAATGAGGCATCCACAGGTTATATTTTGCAAGATAACGATTTTACACTACTTATTGATTGTGGTAGTGCAGTTTTATCTAAGCTACAACAATTTGTAAAAGTGATGGATCTTAATGCTGTAATTCTTTCTCATTACCATCATGATCATGTAGCGGACATTGGCCCGCTGCAATATGCACGAATGATCCATACTTTATTAGGCAAGGGTGACCAATGTTTACCGATATATGGGCATACGTATGATCAACAAGCCTTTGAAAATTTAACTAAGCAGCCGCATACCATTGGTATGGCTTATAATCCTGATGAGGAATTAACAATTGGGCCTTTTACAATTACGTTCTTAAAAACTAAACATCCGGTCACTTGCTATGCGATGCGGATAACAAATGGAACTAAAACATTGGTATATACTGCAGATTCTAGTTATTTACCGGAATTTATTTCATTTTCTAAAAATGCGGATGTGCTGCTTTGTGAATGCAATTTATATGCTGGACAAGATGGTGCAAGTATGGGGCATATGACGAGTCAGGAAGCGGGGCAAATTGCACATGATGCTAATGTTAGAAGATTGATACTAACACACCTACCTCACTTCGGTTACCATTCAGACTTATTAACTGAGACTAGGAATGAGTTTAAAGGTTTAGTTGAGTTAGCTAAAGAAGGTCTTATTGTAATACCTTAACTAAAAAGTTAAAAATATGGGTGTATTAAAGACAATTTAAATCATTATTAAGTGAAACGTCATACGCATTAAATATGATGTTTCTTTTTATATTCAAACTAACGATTAACTATCTAAAAAAGTATCTTAATATATTTTATTTTTAAAAAATAACGCATTATATGATTGATGTTTTCGAAAATTTCTGTATAATTTAACACATAAAAGTATATAAGTAAAAATTTTAGGGGGATTAATAAAATGAATTGGAAAAAGATTATTGGCAGTTCAGTTTTAAGCTTAGCTCTTTTAGCCGGTTGTGGTACGCAAGAGCAAGAATCTGGGCAAAATGCTAGTGAACCAACAAATGAACCACCAGCAGAAGAAAAAGCAGCTTATAAAGTTGGGATTACTCAAATCGTTGAGCATCCATCATTAGATTCTGCCACAGAGGGATTTAAGAAAGCCTTAGAGGATGCGGGATTGACTGTAGAATTTGATGAGCAAATTGCACAAGGTGATCAAAATAATAACCAAACAATCGCCAACAACTTCGTTGGTAATCAAGTAGACTTAATATTTGCTAATTCTACACCAAGTGCACAAAGTGCATTAAATGCTACGAAGGATATTCCAATTATCTTTACTTCTGTTACAGATCCTGTAGGTGCTAGTTTAGTAGAATCAATGGACAAGCCTGGAGCGAACATTACTGGAACAACAGATACACATCCAGACGCTATTCCAAATACGGTTGCTTTCATTGACAAATATTTTGAAGGTAACAAAGTAGGCATGGTATTTAATGCAGGTGAACAAAATTCTGTTGCACAGGTTGACCTAGTTAAACAAGCGATGGAAGGAACAGATCTTGAAGTAGTAGAAGTTTCTGTTTCTACGTCAGCAGAAGTAAAACAAGCGGCGGAATCATTAGTAGGATCTGCAGATGTTATTTACATTATTACAGATAATACTGTTGTATCTGCATTAGAAAGTGTTGTAGCAGTAGCTACGGAAAATGATATTCCAATGTTCGTTGGTGAGCTGGATTCAGTTGAGCGTGGTGGATTTGCTGCATATGGTTTTGATTATTATGATATCGGTTATGAAGCAGGTGTAATGGGTGCACAAATTTTAAAAGGTGAAAAAACTGCAGCTGATTTACCGGTTCAATATCCTCAGAATCTAAAGCTTGTAATCAATAAAGCGCAAGCAGCCGAAATGGGTATTGAAATGAATTCAGAATGGGAAAGTATCGCGGAATTTATTGAATAGAAAACTTTTTAAATGGTGCGGGAGTCCTTCTCAATTAAAGGCACTCCCGCATTGTATTGTATTTAAAAAAGCAAACCGCCTTGGTTCGCTGATACTGGCATTGCATGCAGTACTTTATGCTTTGTCTTATAACAAAAAAATTTGAGAGGATGAGCGTTCATGTTTATAGCAATATTCGGCTCGGTAGAATCAGGAATTATCTATGCAATAATGGCTCTAGGTGTATACCTCTCGTTTCGTATTTTAGATTTCCCTGATTTAACCGTTGATGGCAGTTTTGTAACTGGAGCAGCTGTTACTGCAATCTTAATAGTGAACGGTGTAAATCCTTTCTTTGCAACGATAGTTGCTTTGTTTGCTGGGTTTATCGCGGGATGTATAACAGGATTATTGCATACTAAAGGTAAAATTAATGCATTATTATCCGGAATATTAATGATGATAGCTTTATATTCTATCAATCTACGTATTATGGGAAAATCGAATGTTCCACTTTTAAATGAAGAAACAGTCATTACGAAATTAACAAATATTTGGCAGGTACTAGGCTTAGATAACCTAATTAATAATTCATTAGCTGCAGCGGGTTTGGATGGTTATATTCCAAAAACGTGGGCGATTATATTTTTTATGTTGATTATTACTTTGTGTATTAAATGGATCACCGACTGGTTTTTGCGGACAGAAGTTGGCTTGGCGCTTAGAGCAGTAGGGGATAATAAACGCATGATTTCCAGTTTTTCAGCTAATACGAATACACTTACTGTTATTGGTTTAGGAATTTCGAATGGATTAGTAGCTTTTTCGGGTGCATTAGTTGCACAGTATAATTCATTTAGTGATGTTGGAATGGGGATAGGTATGATTGTAATAGGCTTAGCATCGGTTATTATCGGTGAAGCGCTATTTGGTACTAAAACAATCGCCCGGACTACACTAGCAGTTATAGGTGGTGCCATCATCTACAGAATCGTCCTAGCGCTTGCGCTTAAGGTGAAGTTTTTAGAAACGGGCGATATGAAATTAATTACAGCTACAATTGTTGTTCTAGCTCTAACCGTGCCAAAAATTATTGACTCTCAAAGAGAGAAAAAGCGAAAACGAGTACGTCGAAATGCTCAGATGCTAGAAGTGAGTAAGGGAGCTGATAATAATGCTAACTCTGCAGCAGATATTTAAGATATTTAATGAGGGCACGCTCGACGAAAAAATAGCTCTTAATCATGTCAATTTGTCACTTAAGCCGGGGGATTTTGTTACAGTGATCGGCAGTAATGGCGCCGGTAAATCAACTTTAATGAATATGATCTCAGGGGTATTAACACCTGACGTAGGATCAGTTATTATTGATGGCCAAGATGTAACGAACTTACCTGAGTACAAACGGTCAAGATTAATTGGCCGAGTTTTTCAGGACCCTATGGCAGGAACAGCTCCTACAATGACAATTGAAGAAAACTTAGCAATGGCGTATTCACGGGCTACACCGAGAAAGCTAAGAAAAGGTGTTACCAAAAAAAGACGTGAATTTTTTAAAGAACAATTAACAAGCCTGCATTTAGGACTTGAGAATCGTCTAAATGCTAAAGTGGGTTTACTTTCTGGTGGAGAACGACAAGCATTGTCATTATTAATGGCAACCTTCACAGAACCTAAAATATTATTATTAGATGAACATACTGCTGCATTAGACCCTGCGCGTGCTGAATTGATCACGAACCTAACAAAAGAAATTGTGGAAAAGTTAAAGCTCACAACCCTAATGGTTACACATAATATGCAGCAAGCACTAGATTTAGGTAATCACTTGATCATGATGGATAAGGGACAAATTATATATGAAGCCAATGGTGAGGAAAAACAAAAGTTATCGATCGAAGACCTATTAAATGAATTTAGAAGAATTCGTGGGGAACAAATGGCTAGCGATCGTGCT
Organism: Bacillus sp. Marseille-P3661; assembly: GCF_900240995.1. NCBI lineage: Bacteria > Bacillati > Bacillota > Bacilli > Caryophanales > Bacillaceae > Bacillus > Bacillus sp. Marseille-P3661. Next base: position 677,116 of record NZ_LT965954.1, on the reverse strand, counting down.
ATATTAGGCTAATTCAAATCTCTCAAGAGTTTTTCATAGTATTTTATGAAAAGCTTTTGTGGGATTTTTTTGCTGTTAGAAACCTAAAATTATAGCAAACTTGGTGAAAGTATGGAAAGTAAAGTTCATTGAGGGATGTACGTTTTTTACCGAGAAAAATCCACCCTATCATCTTATTTTCCATTTATTGTTTTTGATCTATAATGTGAGATCCGTTATCGTAGAATATAAGAGATTGCTAGATGAAAGGGAGAGGTTATGAAAAAAATCCTAGCATTATCCATTTCTATCATAATGATCGCAAGTTTATTTCCAACCGTAAGTATGGCTGCAGTAAACGAACGGCTTAATATGACTTATTTATTTGCCAACAGTGCAGCTGAACCTATTAATTATATAAATATGACTAATGATTCACTAAATCAAGTTTCTCCACAATACTTCGAAATTGAGAACGATGGCACACTTGAAATTAATATGCCTTCTAATAGTAAAACATTTATTGAGGAAATGAAAAAACGTAATATAGAAGTCGTACCGTTTTTGGCTAATACTTGGGCTAATGGCGAAAAAATGTTTGATAATAGTGAACAAATTGCGGAAACTGTTGCTAGTACAATTGTTGAACATAATCTTGACGGTATCAATATTGATATTGAAGGCTTAGGCTCGACATATCGAGATCAATTTACAAATTTTATTAAAATATTAAGAGGGAAGTTACCAAAAGATAAAATTTTAACAATTGCGGTTGCGCCGAACCCATGGGGAACAAATAAAGGTTGGCAAGGATTTTATGATTATGAAGCGCTTGATAGATACGTAGATTTTCTATTTATTATGACTTATGATGAAAGAGGCGGCGGAACGAAAGATAATGGTCCTGTAGCAAGTTTATCTTTTATAGAAAAATCCGTTCAATATGCTCTTAAATATGTATCTCCTGAAAAGCTCGTTTTAGGGATCCCGTTCTATGGACGGGTATGGAATCTAGAAGATGTGAAAGATACTGAAAATAATAATACAAATAGGGTATTAGGTAGTTCAATTTCCCTTAGCAAAGTAGAGTCATTGCTTCAAACATACAATGTAGAGCTAGAATATGTAAAAGAACATGAAAGTGTAAGAGGTCGATTTGAAATAAAGTCAGGTGATCAGCCATTTAAGCTAAAGTCATGGGAAGACCCATTAAAGCCCGGAACATATGAAATGTGGATAGAAAACGAGGAATCAATTATGAAAAAAATTGAACTCGTCCATAAATATGATTTAAAGGGTGTCGGAAGTTGGAGTTTAGGTCAAGAAGATCCTGTTATTTGGAAAAACTTCCGACAATGGTTAGATGGTTTAGATTTTGTTGATGTTCCAATTGGCCATTGGGCGCTAGGTCCGATTGCATATGTCAAAGAAAAGCAATGGATGTTAGGGAAAAATGATATTACAACCTTCATGCCATCTGATTCTTTAACACGTGCAGAGGCAGCTACGGTTCTAGTTCGTGTTCTAAAGCTTAATTATCTACAAGAACCTTCTTCACCATTTTCTGATGTCGGTTCTTCTTACTGGGCGAAAGGAAACATTGAAATTGTAAGACAGCATGGCATAATGAAAGGAACCGAGGCTGATAAATTTGAGCCCGGAAAGGCATTAAGTCGAGAAGAAATGGCGGTAGTTCTTGAGCGGTTGTTAAGTAGTGAATTGAGCGGAACATCGGGATATTTACCATTTAAGGATGAATCTAAAATTTCAAGCTGGGCATTTAGTTCAGTTGTTCGCATGAGTTCTAATGAAATTTTCTCAGGATATGAAGACAGCACATTTAGACCGAAACAGGCAATTAATCGTGCCGAAATGGCTGCGCTTTTAAGTCGTCTATCGAGCTACTTCAATTAATAATATAAAAAATGCCCAAACCAAAAATGGTTGGGCATTTTTGTTACTCTGTTATAGTAAAACTGCTTTTTTCCATCATATGCATGGACATTGCGTCTGCATGGTAATAGACAAAGTATGTTCCAGGAGATTCGAAACTTTTCTCCAATGTGTAGGAGCCGTCGCTAGTATGCTCAATTGGAATCATAATGTGTTCAGAATCTTCTTGGCCATCTTGCCAAAACTCAAGTTTAACATCCGCATCTTCGACAGCTTGGTCACCTGCGGTAATTTTCACTTCGAAGGTTATCGGTTCATTGATTTTAGAAGTATCAGGGGAAATCGTAAATACAGCTGCAGGGAAAGCAATTTGCTCTTCCTCCGCTTGATTGTTGCAGCCAATTAAGCTAGCAGCTAGAAAGAAGAATGGAACTAATTTTTTAAGCATCTACTTACCTACTTTCAAATAGTTTCTTTTGGATTAACTAATTTCTTTCATTATTCTCTTGTAGATTCTATCTGTGTCGAAACCTTCACCCATCGGCAATGATTCTAATAATCGATTGTTTTCATCCATTAAATAGGTGAAAGTTGTGTGTACAAAGTTTCCAGTACCAGGGTCACGATACATAAACTGAAAGGCATCTGCTAGTTTTTTTGTATCTTCTTCACTACCTCTTAAAAAATACCAACCAGTGCTATCGCTTTTAACATCAAAGCGCTCGGCATATAACTGTAATTTTTCTTTTGTGTCTCTTGAGGGGTCTATTGTAACCGTTAAAAATTCTACTTGGTCACCAAAAACTCCGTTTTCCTCAAATGTTTTTCGTAATTGATTCATTCTTAACGATGTTGTAGGACATACATCGGGACAATTTACATACATAAATTCAATTAGGCGTACTCGTTTTGGACGGTCTGAAAAATCATACTGCGATCCAAAAGCAGTTTCCATAATAATATCCTCTGGTAATTCAACACTACCAGGTCGTACAACTGTTAAATACAAGATTCCTGATGATATACCAATTACAGCTAATGCTATGAATACTATGTAAGCTTTCTTCACTATGTCACCTCTTCTGATTTTACATTTTGTAGATTTTAAATATAAACAATTACTAAAACTAGTTAACCTGCTTTATTTATCATACAATATGAAAATAAAAGTTTACACATGGTGAAATAAAAAACAATGAACATTATATGAACAAATCAAAGATCAGAGATTGTCAACTGGAGTTGTTTATTTTAATATAATGAAAATTAATCTTCAAGTTTGTGCTAGTATTGGCAAACTAGTGGTCTTTGCTATTCACGAAGCAGGTTGATTTATATCTTTGGGTAAAATAGTTCTAAAACAATTATTTATAGCTAAAATGGTAAATAAAGGTTGTACAAAGGAGATGGTATATCTTGAAGAGGTTTATGAAGTGGCTGTTCCTTCTATATGGTATCTATGTAATTTTAATTGTTGGGTATTTCTTGTTAGGCATACAGTCTTCAAATTTACCTGAATTCTTTCAAGGTTCTGCAGCTGACCCTGAGACGTTTATGAATGAACGTGAAATGGAGTTGACCTACGAATATTCAAAAATAAAGCATATTATCTTCTTTCTATTGCTACCTTTTGATTGGCTCTTATATCTCACCATATTAGCGTTTGGACTATCATCCATGTTTCGAAATTGGTCCATAGCGATAACAAAATTCACATGGATTCAAAACGCTATATATGTATTTTGGTTGTCTATTTTGACATTCATTGTTATGTTTCCAATAAGCTACATACGATATGAAATCTCAAAATCATATGGAATTACAACTTCTACATTTTCAATTTGGATGAAGGATTTATTTATCGACTTTTGGATAGATTACTTGTTTATTACGCTCATTACAATTGTGATTTATGCTTTAATTAAAAAGATGGGTAAACGTTGGTGGTTATATGCGTGGTTATTATCGGTGCCTTTTTCCATTTTTGTAATGTTTATTCAACCTGTACTAATTGATCCGCTATATAATGACTTTTATCCATTAAAAGATAAACAACTAGAGGAAAAAATATTAACTTTAGCAAACTCGGCTGGTGTTCCAACTGAGCATGTATATGAAGTGAATATGTCAGAAAAAACAAATGCGCTAAATGCATATGTTACAGGTGTGGGTTCAAATTCAAGGATCGTCCTTTGGGATACAACACTTAATAAGCTTGAGGATGAAGAAGTCTTATTTATCATGGCACATGAGATAGCCCATTATGTGAAAAAGCATATATACGTAGGTATTGTTGTATACCTTGCTGTTTCATTTGTTGGTTTATTTTTGACAGCTAAAATTTTAGATGGAGTTTTACGAAAATGGGGGGAAGCCCTTAAAATCAAGGGTGTTCAAGACTATGCGAGTTTACCATTGATACTATTGATTATATCCATGCTGACATTTGCTTCGAGTCCATTTACAAATGCGATTTCAAGGTATCAAGAACATTCTGCAGATATTTATGCGATTGAAATGACAGAAGATAAAGAAGCTGCCATCGGTGCATTTCAGAAACTTACTATCGCAGGATTAAGCGAAGTAAATCCACCGCTTTTAGTTAAATGGTTGCGATATGGGCATCCAACAATGCTTGAAAGATTATTGTTCATTGAGAACTATGAGACAAACGTAACTAATTAAATACTATTTAAAATGCCCCTTTTTGGTAAATTTATAAAATTTTCCAAAAAAGGGGTTTCGTTTTTAGAAACACTGTTATATAATACATTAAGAAGTTAGTGTTTCTGTATTATAACATATTGATATTGATTTACTTAAGAGGGGAGTGGGGATGAAATGGATATTCAAATTTCGGGGATTAAAGTAATTGGCCAGGTAACACAAGAGTATGGAGAAATTCTTACTCCAGCAGCACTGTCTTTTATTGAAAAACTAGTCCGGAATTTTGGGACACGAAGAGAAGAGCTTTTAGAAATGAGAAAGCTTAAGCAAGTAGAAATTGATAATGGTAGAATGCCAGATTTTCTACCTGAAACAGATCATATTAGGAATGGAAATTGGACAATTGCACCGTTACCACATGATTTACTAGATCGAAGGGTTGAGATCACAGGACCTGTTGAACGAAAAATGATCATAAATGCGTTAAATTCAGGTGCAAAAGTATTTATGGCTGACTTTGAAGATGCAAATTCGCCGACGTGGGATAACTGTATTCAAGGACAAATTAATTTACGAGATGCAGTTAATCGAACAATTGAATTTGTAAATCCTAATGGAAAAATTTATAAGCTAAATAAGGAAATTGCAACACTTGTTGTAAGGCCAAGGGGATGGCATCTTTTAGAAAAACACGTAGTTGTAAATGGTAAACCAATATCAGCTAGTCTTTTTGACTTCGGTTTATATTTTTTTCACAATGGTAAACGGTTAATAGAGAATGGCAGCGGCCCTTACTTCTATTTACCAAAGATGGAATCACATCTAGAAGCACGTCTTTGGAATGATGTCTTTGTATTTGCTCAAAATGAATTAATGATCCCTCAGGGAACGATAAAAGCAACTGTTTTAATTGAAACAATACTTGCTTCATATGAAATGGATGAGATTTTATATGAGCTCCGTGAACATTCAGCTGGATTGAATTGCGGACGATGGGATTATATTTTCAGTTATATTAAAAAATTTAGAAACCACCAACATATAATTTTGCCAGACCGGGCTTTAGTAACAATGACTGTTCCATTTATGCGAGCCTATTCATTGTTAACAATACAAACGTGTCATCGTCGCAATGCGCATGCCATAGGGGGGATGGCCGCTCAAATTCCAGTAAAGAATAATCCTTTAGCTAATGAAGAAGCTTTTGCTAAGGTAAAGGCTGATAAAGAGCGTGAGGTAAATGATGGTCACGATGGTACATGGGTAGCGCACCCTGGGCTAGTACCGGTTGCATTAGATGTGTTTAACAAAGTGATGCAGCAAGCCAATCAAATAGACCGGAAACGCGAAGATGTTCATGTTACTGCTATAGAGTTAGTTGAAGTACCCACGGGAGCGATTACCGAACAGGGGGTTCGTACTAATATAAATGTTGGAATTCAATATATAGAATCATGGTTAATGGGGCAAGGAGCCGCGCCAATTAATAATTTGATGGAAGATGCCGCAACTGCGGAAATTTCTAGAGGACAGTTGTGGCAATGGATACGACATCCTAAGGGGGTCTTAAAGGATGGTCGAAAGATTACGGTTGAAATGTTTCGAAGAATAAAGGAAGAAGAGTTAGAACAAATGAGAAATGATGTCGGTACAGAACGATTCGAGAAAGGAAAATATTTAGAAGCAGCAGCTCTTTTTGAGAAACTGACACTTTGTTCTGAATTTGAAGATTTTCTAACATTACCGGGCTATCAATTATTACCGTAATTAAAAAAAGTTAACAAATGAGAGGGGAATTTGGGGATGACAGTACATGAAAGAATCTCAAGGTTAGAAGAAAGTTGGAAAATTGTAGAACGTTGGAACGGTATAAAAAGGCCATATTCAGCTGAGGATGTTCTACGCCTTCGCGGCTCTATTGATATTGAATATACATTAGCTCGATTAGGAGCAGAGCGTCTTTGGAAATTAATTAAAGAGGAAGATTACATTAATGCACTTGGAGCTCTTACAGGAAATCAAGCAGTTCAGCAAGTGAAAGCTGGTCTTAAAGCTATATATTTAAGTGGTTGGCAAGTTGCAGCAGATGCTAACCTTGCTGGACATATGTACCCTGATCAAAGCTTATATCCAGCAAACTCAGTACCTGTAGTTGTTAAAAGAATCAACCAAGCACTTCAACGTGCAGACCAAATTCAAACAACTGAAGGGCAAGGGGATGTCCATTGGTTTGCCCCAATTGTAGCAGATGCAGAAGCAGGGTTTGGCGGCGCACTAAATGTTTTTGAGCTAATGAAAGGCATGATTGAAGCGGGTGCTGCCGGAGTTCACTTTGAAGATCAATTATCATCAGAGAAAAAATGTGGCCATTTGGGAGGTAAAGTACTACTCCCAACCCAAACTGCTGTAAGGAATTTAATTGCAGCAAGACTTGCTGCTGATGTTATGGGTGTTCCTACGGTAATTATTGCACGTACTGATGCGGATGCAGCAGACATGATAACTAGTGACATTGATGACAATGATAAGCCGTTTCTAACTGGTGAGAGAACACTTGAAGGTTTCTACCGTACTACACCAGGCCTAGCACAAGCGATCTCGAGTGGTTTAGCTTATGCACCTTATGCAGATTTGATTTGGTGTGAAACCTCCACACCTGATTTGGAGCAAGCGCAGGCATTTGCGGACGCTATACATGCTAAGTATCCAGAAAAAATTCTCGCATATAATTGTTCGCCATCGTTTAACTGGAAGAAAAAGTTAGACGATGAAACAATTGCAAAATTCCAAAAAGAACTTGGTAAGATGGGCTACAAATTCCAGTTCGTTACTCTTGCGGGGTTCCATGCTCTTAACCATAGTATGTTCACTTTAGCAAAAGGTTATAAAGAACGAGGAATGGCTGCGTATTCTAGCTTACAACAAGCTGAATTTGCTGCAGAGGAAGATGGTTATACGGCTACTAAGCATCAACGTGAGGTAGGAACTGGTTACTACGATGAAGTATCACAAATTGTTTCCGGTGGCACGTCTTCAACTACCGCTTTGAAAGGCTCTACAGAAGCAGCTCAATTTACTTCTTAAGTATTTATATTGTTACGTCTATTCTCAAGAATACTTATTGTCACCTTCTGTTAGCGGACAGAAGGTTTTCTAATTATAATTGACTTCGAGAAAATACCTAATAATAGTTCTATATGGAAAAGCGTGACATATGCTAATCTTGTGAGCTTGTTGAAACAAGAAAAAAAGGGAACATTGTGTTCCCTCTTAAGTAGATATACTTAAAAGTTTATTATATTGTTCAGATAGTTCTGAAAATAGTTCGCGGTCCTTTAAATCTAGGGCATTATCAATTTGTTTTTGTAATAAAGCTTTTTCATGATTAAATAAAGATTCGTCAATAATCATCTGAATATACGTATTAAGGACAAAATTCGTTTCGTTTCTATTTAATTCCGTAACACGAGCTTTCATTTGTTCAGTGTATGACTTTTTATTTTTCATGTTTCTGATCACCCCTGATTCTCTTTTTATTATTATATTAGTGTAAAAGTATTTTATCAACACTTTTTCAAAAATTTCTGAAAATTAGCTAACAAATTTTTTATCTCCCGCATAACAGGCAGGAAGATCCCACCTACATAAAAAACCAGAGTAATTTAGTAAATTACTCTGGTTTTTTATGTGTAATTAAATTTTCTGAATCAGTAAGATAAAAATCGATAGGTGGTCTTTCGTGAATCAGGCCGTTGTTTTCGAGTAATAAATAACTAACTTTATGATAAGGGTCACCAGGGATTTTGGGTGTCTGTTGATGCATATTAACAAATGCATCAACTGCTGCTTGAACTAAATCTAAGTATTTAGGTATATCCTTTTCGTTTTCTTCAAAAACTTCGTAAGTTTCTTTTGACATGTAATAATCCTTTTCAGGAAGGCCCTTTAAGTATGGGACTAATAATTCAAAGTCAATTGTATGATCATGCTTAACAAGCACTTTGGTTGTGACGCCTGTTGGTGCATCGTTTGCAAATGCCCTGATTGCTTCCTTCACTGAATTCAGATCAGTACTTATGATATCAGGAGTAGTATTTTTGGTATCGGTAGTGTTATTGCTTTTTTTCCATGGCCACATAATATCACCCTTATTTATATTATCTTTATTACATATAAATTATTTATCATAGTAATGAGTACGTCTATATTTTATTAAAATTTATGGATTATTTTGGTCATAAGGGGGAATCTAATATTGGAAATAAATTGCTAAGGAGGCAAGAGCATGCCAAAGAAAAAAAGCACAACGCCACTGGGTACCTCTGAAATTGCTAACAGTACAGCATTGAATCCTGAATTTACACTAGGAGTGGATACTGACATATTTAATCCTTCAGGGAAAGATTATATAGAAGGTGAATCAGTTGATGAGCATCATATAATCGAGCAAGCAAATGAGTATCTTGCAGAAGAGGAATTAAAACAAGAATACAATAATCTCTAATGAGTGACGATTGTCACTCATTATTCATTTATTACAGTCAGTGATTTATAGAAATAAAGTATATTCCGTGTTATCATCATTTTAGTGCATAACTACAAGAATTTATCACATCATATTGTTCTAACGATATATACTTATAATGGGGTGATGGGCTAGTGAAAGGCGAATATTATTTCGATCCCAGTATTGAATTTGAAGTAACTCCTTACACAATGGCAGTTATCGGAGAAAAGTTAAGCAACGAAACGCCGGCGTATTCTAGGATACTAGAAGTAGAAGGTGAATTTATCATTAACTTGAAACCAACTACCATAATAGATAGAAGTTGTAAATACTTTGGTTCAAGTTTGAAAGGAAGGTTGGAAGGGACTCGTGAATTAACTGGAATTACTTATAAACCACCCATTGCTATAGATCCAACTAATGAAATCTATATGTTTCCAACCGTATCTCCATATAAAGACACCTGTGCGTGGATTGCCCACTCTTACATACTAAACTATCATACGGTAGCTCCTGAAAAAACTATAATCACCTTTACCAACCATCAATCTATTATATTGAATGTTTCAAAAGGCTCTTTCGAGAACCAATTAAATAAAACTGCTCAATTTAGGTTTATTTTATCAAAACGATTAATTTGGAATCAGCAAAAGATTAGAAAGTATCCTCAAAAGGAATTAGACTTAGTTTAGAAATTAATCCTTAACTTCACTATGTGTTAAATATTCTAGTAATAATAATTCCACTTTATTTTTAATTCGTGGATTAAAATAATTATGTTTTTCCTCATATCCTTTATACACGAATAGGTAGCATGAAAATACATTGTCCTTGTCTTCGTGAAAGACTTTCATCTGTTTTTTTTGCATTTTAAGTTTTACCGCTTTTAAATCTTTGTGAACCTTGGTAATTGTTCTTTCGATTAAATGGATATATGGTTTTTTTAATTTGAATTCTCCTTGTTTAATTAATAAAAGGTCTTTGTTTAGAATAGTTAATACCATAGGCAGAAAAATGGACATTTCAAATATATTGCGCTCCTCATCACTAATATTGTCCAACTTTATCACCTCTTAAATAAGAACATCTGTTTGGTTTTATTTTAATTAAAAGCACCAATAAAAGCAAGCATTAATATTATTTAATTTGCTTGTACTTTATGTTTTCGTAAAACAAAAATAGTGTAGTATCATTTTTATTGGGGAAAGTAAGAAGAGTTATATTAGGGTATAAGGGAGTATCGTGGATGGACTTACAAGATTTTAAAGACTTTTTTACGATCGAAAATATATTACATCTGCTTAATGATTATGCAGCATTAGGTCCAATTCCCGGAATTTTACTACCTATGTTAGAAGCGTTTATACCTATACTTCCATTATTTCTGTTTGTAATGGCAAATGCTGCAGCATTTGGTCTTTGGAAGGGTTTTTTACTTTCATGGATAGGAGCAACGTTAGGTGCACTTCTAGTGTTTTTTATTACAAGGAGACTTGGACAGAGGAGATTTTTTCGATTTTTAGCTAAGCATGCGCAAGTTAGAAAACTAATGAATTGGGTTGAACGTCATGGTTTTGGTTTTTTGTTTCTATTATTATGTTTTCCTTTCTCACCATCATCTGTAATCAATATTGTTGCAGGATTATCGAGGGTGAGTATTTATCAGTTTATGTTAGCGGTATTGCTTGGTAAATTAATTATGATTTTCACTATTTCGTTTATCGGCTATGATGTTCGATCATTAATAGAAGAACCTTTAAAAACTGTTATTGTTTTAATATTAATATTCTTATTATGGATTATTGGTAAAAAGATTGAAATTAGAATTCAGAAAGGGTGAACTCCTTTCACAGTTTTACAGTTTATTTGAATTAAAAAGTTTGTTTCTCATTCATTTACTTTTTGAGCTTGTTGATTTACACGTCCAAAACTCATTGATAAAATATGGATATATCTAGATGGGGGAGTGGGCATGAATCAACTGAAAAGTAATGAGGGTGTGGAATGGTTAAAAACAATAGGTATAGCTATTGTTCTAGCGGTGTTTTTTAGATCGTTTTTCTTTTCTAGCTATATCGTCGATGGTGAATCAATGATGCCAACGTTAGAAGATGGGAATTTATTAATTATTAATAAAATCGGCTATGAAGTTGGTAAGTTAGAAAGGTTTGATGTCATTGTTTTTCATGCGACGAAGGAAGATGATTATGTAAAAAGAATTATCGGATTGCCTGGAGATAAAATAGAATACGCTGATGATGTCCTCTATATAAATGGAGAGCCCTATAAAGAACCGTATTTAGAAAAGTATAAAACCAATTTAGATGAGAACCTTACTGGAAATTTTGATTTACCCCATCTTACTGGACATGATGTTGTCCCAGAGGGCCATATTTTTGTACTCGGGGACAATCGAAGAGAAAGTTTAGATAGCCGTTTCTTTGGATTTGTAGATATAGATAGGATTGTAGGGGAAGTGAACTTAAGATATTGGCCAGTGGACGAAATAGGAATAAAATTTTAAGAACAAGATCTCATTCTTGTTCTTTTTATTATTTCAAATCAAGGCTATTTCAACTGACTAATCTTAAGAGAAATCAGGAGCATGCGCCTTATGTTAATAGTTATCATTCATTACTTACATTTTTTTGTTTCTTGTTGTATTTCATTTGATAAAGTGGTATGATACAAAATGTCGCTGAAAAAAACCAACTTATATTCTGAAATAAAAAAGAAGTTGACTTCCGCGAAAACAAGTGATAAAGTTATTCTTGTTGAGTCCGAAGTGTGACCGACGAGCTTAATAAAAAAAGTAAAATAAAGCATTGACTTCTATGAATTGGTGTGATAAGATGATTCTTGTCACTAAAAATGTTCTTTGAAAACTAAACAAAATGTCAAGCGTGCAAAACAAGTTGAACTCTAGTTCAACAACCAAGTCAGTATATTAGTTTGAGCAATCAAACCCTTTTCGGAGAGTTTGATCCTGGCTCAGGACGAACGCTGGCGGCGTGCCTAATACATGCAAGTCGAGCGGATGACGAGGAGCTTGCTCCTCTGATTCAGCGGCGGACGGGTGAGTAACACGTGGGCAACCTGCCTGTAAGACTGGGATAACTTCGGGAAACCGGAGCTAATACCGGATAATCTCTTGAACCACATGGTTTAAGAATAAAAGATGGTTTCGGCTATCACTTACAGATGGGCCCGCGGCGCATTAGCTAGTTGGTGAGGTAACGGCTCACCAAGGCGACGATGCGTAGCCGACCTGAGAGGGTGATCGGCCACACTGGGACTGAGACACGGCCCAGACTCCTACGGGAGGCAGCAGTAGGGAATCTTCCGCAATGGACGAAAGTCTGACGGAGCAACGCCGCGTGAGCGATGAAGGCCTTCGGGTCGTAAAACTCTGTTGTTAGGGAAGAACACGTACCAGTTAACTGCTGGTACCTTGACGGTACCTAACCAGAAAGCCACGGCTAACTACGTGCCAGCAGCCGCGGTAATACGTAGGTGGCAAGCGTTGTCCGGAATTATTGGGCGTAAAGCGCGCGCAGGCGGTTTCTTAAGTCTGATGTGAAAGCCCCCGGCTCAACCGGGGAGGGTCATTGGAAACTGGGAAACTTGAGTGCAGAAGAGGAGAGTGGAATTCCACGTGTAGCGGTGAAATGCGTAGAGATGTGGAGGAACACCAGTGGCGAAGGCGACTCTCTGGTCTGTAACTGACGCTGAGGCGCGAAAGCGTGGGGAGCGAACAGGATTAGATACCCTGGTAGTCCACGCCGTAAACGATGAGTGCTAAGTGTTGGAGGGTTTCCGCCCTTCAGTGCTGCAGCTAACGCATTAAGCACTCCGCCTGGGGAGTACGGTCGCAAGACTGAAACTCAAAGGAATTGACGGGGGCCCGCACAAGCGGTGGAGCATGTGGTTTAATTCGAAGCAACGCGAAGAACCTTACCAGGTCTTGACATCCTCTGCTACTTCTAGAGATAGAAGGTTCCCCTTCGGGGGACAGAGTGACAGGTGGTGCATGGTTGTCGTCAGCTCGTGTCGTGAGATGTTGGGTTAAGTCCCGCAACGAGCGCAACCCTTGTCCTTAGTTGCCAGCATTCAGTTGGGCACTCTAAGGAGACTGCCGGTGACAAACCGGAGGAAGGTGGGGATGACGTCAAATCATCATGCCCCTTATGACCTGGGCTACACACGTGCTACAATGGATGGTACAAAGGGTTGCGAGACCGCGAGGTTGAGCCAATCCCATAAAGCCATTCTCAGTTCGGATTGTAGGCTGCAACTCGCCTACATGAAGCTGGAATCGCTAGTAATCGCGGATCAGCATGCCGCGGTGAATACGTTCCCGGGCCTTGTACACACCGCCCGTCACACCACGAGAGTTTGTAACACCCGAAGTCGGTGGGGTAACCTTTTGGAGCCAGCCGCCTAAGGTGGGACAGATGATTGGGGTGAAGTCGTAACAAGGTAGCCGTATCGGAAGGTGCGGCTGGATCACCTCCTTTCTAAGGAAGAATTACGAAGACGCGCTTAGACATTTTGTTTAGTTTTGAGAGAGCATTCTCTCTATATTGTTCTTTGAAAACTAGATAGCAATAACATTCATATTTACTGTAGAAAAGTTCTTATTAAAATCTTGATGATTAAGATCATCTTAGGTTAAGTGAATAAGGGCGCACGGTGAATGCCTTGGCACTAGGAGCCGATGAAGGACGGGACTAACACCGATATGCTTCGGGGAGCTGTAAGTAAGCTTTGATCCGGAGATTTCCGAATGGGGAAACCCACTGTTCGTAATGGAACAGGATCTGTACCTGAATACATAGGGTACTGAAGGCAGACCCGGGGAACTGAAACATCTAAGTACCCGGAGGAAGAGAAAGCAAACGCGATTTCCTGAGTAGCGGCGAGCGAAACGGAAGAAGCCCAAACCAAGAGGCTTGCCTCTTGGGGTTGTAGGACACTCTATACGGAGTTACAAAGGAACGAAGTAGGTGAAGTGGTTTGGAAAGACCAGCCGAAGAAGGTAACAGCCCTGTAGCTGAAACTTCGTTCTCTCTTGAGTGGATCCTGAGTACGGCGGGACACGTGAAATCCCGTCGGAAGCTGGGAGGACCATCTCCCAAGGCTAAATACTCCCTAGTGACCGATAGTGAACCAGTACCGTGAGGGAAAGGTGAAAAGCACCCCGGAAGGGGAGTGAAAGAGATCCTGAAACCGTGTGCCTACAAGTAGTTGGAGCCCATTTATGGGTGACAGCGTGCCTTTTGTAGAATGAACCGGCGAGTTACGATCCCGTGCAAGGTTAAGTCGAAGAGACGGAGCCGCAGCGAAAGCGAGTCTGAATAGGGCGATTGTAGTACGTGGTCGTAGACCCGAAACCAGGTGATCTACCCATGTCCAGGGTGAAGTCCAGGTAACACTGGATGGAGGCCCGAACCCACGCACGTTGAAAAGTGCGGGGATGAGGTGTGGGTAGCGGAGAAATTCCAATCGAACTTGGAGATAGCTGGTTCTCCCCGAAATAGCTTTAGGGCTAGCCTTAAGGTAAGAGTCTTGGAGGTAGAGCACTGATTGGACTAGGGGCCCCCATCGGGTTACCGAATTCAGTCAAACTCCGAATGCCAAAGACTTATCCTTAGGAGTCAGACTACGAGTGATAAGGTCCGTGGTCAAGAGGGAAACAGCCCAGATCACCAGCTAAGGTCCCAAAGTATACGTTAAGTGGCAAAGGATGTGGAGTTGCTTAGACAACCAGGATGTTGGCTTAGAAGCAGCCACCATTTAAAGAGTGCGTAATAGCTCACTGGTCGAGTGACTCTGCGCCGAAAATGTAACGGGGCTAAACGTATCACCGAAGCTGTGGATTGACACTTACGTGTCAGTGGTAGGGGAGCGTTCTAAGGGCTTTGAAGCTAGACCGGAAGGACTAGTGGAGCGCTTAGAAGTGAGAATGCCGGTGTGAGTAGCGAAAAGACAAGTGAGAATCTTGTCCATCGAAAGCCTAAGGTTTCCTGAGGAAGGCTCGTCCGCTCAGGGTTAGTCGGGACCTAAGCCGAGGCCGAAAGGCGTAGGCGATGGCCAACAGGTTGATATTCCTGTACCACCTCTTTACCGTTTGAGCAATGGAGGGACGCAGGAGGATAGGGTAAGCGCGCTGTTGGATATGCGCGTCCAAGCAGTTAGGCTGGTAAGTAGGCAAATCCGCTTACCACATAAGCTGAGCTGTGATGGCGAGGGAAATATAGTACCGAAGTTCCTGATTCCACACTGCCAAGAAAAGCTTCTAGCGAGGTAGAAGGTGCCCGTACCGCAAACCGACACAGGTAGGCGAGGAGAGAATCCTAAGATGCGCGAGAGAACTCTCGTTAAGGAACTCGGCAAAATGACCCCGTAACTTCGGGAGAAGGGGTGCTCTGATAGCGTGCAAGCGCGAGAGAGCCGCAGTGAATAGGCCCAAGCGACTGTTTAGCAAAAACACAGGTCTCTGCGAAGCCGCAAGGCGAAGTATAGGGGCTGACACCTGCCCGGTGCTGGAAGGTTAAGAGGAGAGGTTATCCTTTTCGGAGAAGCTTTGAATCGAAGCCCCAGTAAACGGCGGCCGTAACTATAACGGTCCTAAGGTAGCGAAATTCCTTGTCAGGTAAGTTCTGACCCGCACGAAAGGTGTAACGATTTGGGCACTGTCTCAACGAGAGACTCGGTGAAATCATAGTACCTGTGAAGATGCAGGTTACCCGCGACAGGACGGAAAGACCCCGTGGAGCTTTACTGCAACCTGATATTGAATTTTGGTACAGCTTGTACAGGATAGGTAGGAGCCTGAGAAGCCGGAGCGCCAGCTTCGGTGGAGGCATCGGTGGGATACTACCCTGGCTGTATTGAAATTCTAACCCGCGCCCCTGATCGGGGCGGGAGACAGTGTCAGGTGGGCAGTTTGACTGGGGCGGTCGCCTCCTAAAGAGTAACGGAGGCGCCCAAAGGTTCCCTCAGAATGGTTGGAAATCATTCGTAGAGTGTAAAGGCACAAGGGAGCTTGACTGCGAGACCTACAAGTCGAGCAGGGACGAAAGTCGGGCTTAGTGATCCGGTGGTTCCGCATGGAAGGGCCATCGCTCAACGGATAAAAGCTACCCCGGGGATAACAGGCTTATCTCCCCCAAGAGTCCACATCGACGGGGAGGTTTGGCACCTCGATGTCGGCTCATCGCATCCTGGGGCTGTAGTCGGTCCCAAGGGTTGGGCTGTTCGCCCATTAAAGCGGTACGCGAGCTGGGTTCAGAACGTCGTGAGACAGTTCGGTCCCTATCCGTCGTGGGCGTCGGAAATTTGAGAGGAGCTGTCCTTAGTACGAGAGGACCGGGATGGACACACCGCTGGTGTACCAGTTGTTCTGCCAAGAGCATCGCTGGGTAGCTATGTGTGGACGGGATAAGTGCTGAAAGCATCTAAGCATGAAGCCCCCCTCAAGATGAGATTTCCCATTACTTTAAGTAAGTAAGATCCCTCAGAGATGATGAGGTAGATAGGTTCGAGGTGGAAGCATGGCGACATGTGGAGCTGACGAATACTAATCGATCGAGGACTTAACCAAAACGAAAAGCGGAAGTGCCCGTCAAGCGACGTAAGGACTGAAGCACATCGACTGAGATAAAGGAAACACGAAGAGCGGTAGCGATTCGATGTTGACTTATCGTAGGGAGGTGGGCGAAGTTCACTAGTCGCTGGGCACTGGAGCTGGACAATTACAGTTGAATATGAATGCTTGTTATCTAGTTTTGAGGGAACAACCTCAGGTTAGATAAATTGTTTGGTGACGATAGCGAAGAGGTCACACCCGTTCCCATTCCGAACACGGAAGTTAAGCTCTTCAGCGCCAATGGTAGTTGGGGGCTGTCCCCCTGTGAGAGTAGGACGTTGCCAAGCATTAAATATGGAGGATTAGCTCAGCTGGGAGAGCACCTGCCTTACAAGCAGGGGGTCGGCGGTTCGATCCCGTCATCCTCCACCATTTATTAAAATTCTATTATCGCGGGGTGGAGCAACGAGCAAAACATCCGTGAATAATCTCCGAGTTGTCCCGACACATAAACATCTATGAATTAACGAGAAGAGAAAGAGACAGTCAGATTCTATCCAAATTTAATAGCAGCTACAAAATTATTCTAATATTATTATCGCGGGGTGGAGCAGTCTGGTAGCTCGTCGGGCTCATAACCCGAAGGTCGCAGGTTCAAATCCTGTCCCCGCAACCAATTTATAAATATCAATTGTTATGTGGTTCCGTGGTGTAGTGGTTAACATGCCTGCCTGTCACGCAGGAGATCGCGGGTTCGATCCCCGTCGGAACCGCCATATATATGCCGGTGTAGCTCAATTGGCAGAGCAACTGACTTGTAATCAGTAGGTTGGGGGTTCGATTCCTCTCGCCGGCACCACTTTCTTAAAAAATGTACGAGCCATTAGCTCAGTCGGTAGAGCACGATCGAGTAAGCATCCTTGAATAAGCTTCAGAACCTCAATCTAACAACATCAATGAATAAACGATATGAGATTGAGGTGTCGTAGATGCAGTAGAAACATTGGCATAATACAAAATTAATAATCGTACTTTGATACGAGCCATTAGCTCAGTCGGTAGAGCATCTGACTTTTAATCAGAGGGTCGAAGGTTCGAGTCCTTCATGGCTCACCATTATTTGCGGGTGTGGCGGAATTGGCAGACGCACTAGACTTAGGATCTAGCGCCTATGGCGTGGGGGTTCAAGTCCCTCCACCCGCACTTTAAAACAAAGGAACTCCGACTAAGATCGGTCACGTCCTGTGACCAACGTCGAAGTCAGTACATCATGTACAAGCGCGGAAGTAGTTCAGTGGTAGAACACCACCTTGCCAAGGTGGGGGTCGCGGGTTCGAATCCCGTCTTCCGCTCCAAAAGTCCTGCCGGGGTGGTGGAATTGGCAGACACACAGGACTTAAAATCCTGCGGTAGGTGACTATCGTGCCGGTTCAAGTCCGGCCCTCGGCACCATTTAAATAATGTTGCGCGCCCGTAGCTCAATTGGATAGAGCGTCTGACTACGGATCAGAAGGTTATGGGTTCGACTCCTGTCGGGCGCGCCATTTCGGGAAGTAGCTCAGCTTGGTAGAGCACTTGGTTTGGGACCAAGGGGTCGCAGGTTCGAATCCTGTCTTCCCGACCATGTAAATTACTTTGGGGCCTTAGCTCAGCTGGGAGAGCGCCTGCCTTGCACGCAGGAGGTCAGCGGTTCGATCCCGCTAGGCTCCACTTATTTTAATAAATTATTATGGCGGTGTAGCTCAGCTGGCTAGAGCGTACGGTTCATACCCGTAAGGTCGGGGGTTCGATCCCCTCCGCCGCTATTACAAAACATATTTTTATAGCTTATTATAATATAAAAGTATGTAAACTTATAATTGCATGGACCCTTAGCTCAGCTGGTTAGAGCTATCGGCTCATAACCGATCGGTCGCAGGTTCGAGTCCTGCAGGGTCCACTTTATTAAATTATTCATTGCGGAGGAATACCCAAGTCCGGCTGAAGGGATCGGTCTTGAAAACCGACAGGCGGGTTAAACCGCGCGGGGGTTCGAATCCCTCTTCCTCCGCCATATTATTACGGCTCGATAGCTCAGTCGGTAGAGCAGAGGACTGAAAATCCTCGTGTCGGCAGTTCGATTCTGTCTCGAGCCACCATTAATTACTTTGTTGGGCTATAGCCAAGCGGTAAGGCAACGGACTTTGACTCCGTCATGCGCTGGTTCGAATCCAGCTAGCCCAGCCATATAATTTATATGCGGGTGTAGTTTAGTGGTAAAACTACAGCCTTCCAAGCTGTTGTCGTGGGTTCGATTCCCATCACCCGCTCCATTTACAATATGGGCCTGTAGCTCAGCTGGTTAGAGCGCACGCCTGATAAGCGTGAGGTCGATGGTTCAAGTCCATTCAGGCCCATTTTCTTCCACAGTAGCTCAGTGGTAGAGCTATCGGCTGTTAACCGATCGGTCGCAGGTTCGAATCCTGCCTGTGGAGCCATTCGGAGAAGTACTCAAGTGGCTGAAGAGGCGCCCCTGCTAAGGGTGTAGGTCGGGTAACTGGCGCGAGGGTTCAAATCCCTCCTTCTCCGCCAGCAGAAGG
The DNA here is from genome assembly GCF_900240995.1 of Bacillus sp. Marseille-P3661. NCBI lineage: Bacteria > Bacillati > Bacillota > Bacilli > Caryophanales > Bacillaceae > Bacillus > Bacillus sp. Marseille-P3661. The sequence continues at coordinate 657,900 of NZ_LT965954.1, read as the reverse complement.
TAATAAATATGGCCCGTTGGTCAAGCGGTTAAGACACCGCCCTTTCACGGCGGTAACACGGGTTCGAATCCCGTACGGGTCATCAAAAAAAAGAGATCAAGAGGTAATTATCCTCTTGATCTTTTTTTTATAGAAAGACTTTATATTTTGAAGGACATACCGAACCTTTATAAGAATAAGTGAAAAATTTCCTGATTGATCCTCAAAAACCTTATTTGTTAAAATAGGGTTCATTCATTTGTCTTCATAATTTTCCAACGTTAGTATTTCACTAATAAATTAATTTCTAGTAATGGATTTTACTTACAGAACAAAATTATTATCATCTGAATGTGAGACATGAGATAATACTATATAGCTAGTCGTTAGGGGGAGTTTGATGTCTTTACGATTTATTTTAGGACGCTCAGGGAGTGGGAAATCTACATTTCAATTAAATGAGGTAAGGAACCAGTTAATTGAAAATCCAACAGGTTCGCCAATTATATATCTTGTGCCAGATCAAATGTCATTTCAGGTAGAGTATCAATTAATCAATACACCTGGAATTAAAGGATTATTGCGTGCGCAGGTATTTAGTTTTACAAGATTAGCATGGAGGATCCTCCAGGAAACGGGAGGGTTTGCAAGATTTCATCTTGATAATGTTGGTCTACACATGTTACTCAGGAAAATTATTGAATATCGGAAAGATGAGTTAAAAGTGTTTACTAGAGCAGCTGATCAAAATGGGTTCATTAAACAACTTGAGGATATCATTGCTGAATTTAAACGATATTGTGTGACTCCAGATTTATTAGAGGAAAAACGTAAAGAGTTAAGTAATCTTGAAAAGCAACATACAAATAAAGAGGTATTGTTAGAAAAGTTAGCTGATTTTCAATTAATTTATCAAGATTACGAGAGATCCTTACTATCACAATATGTAGATTCAGAAGATTATTTGCGTTTATTAGCTGAAAATATTCCGAAATCAACTGAACTTAAGGAAACAGAAGTTTATATTGATGGCTTCCATAACTTTACGCCACAGGAATTAGAGGTTTTACGAGAACTTTTAAAGGCTTGTAAGCGAGTGACGATTGGCTTAACTATGGATCCTATATCAGTAGATGCGGTCGTTCATGAACTTAGTCTCTTTCAAGTTACTAATAAAACATATAATCAATTATTAACCATTGCTAGGGATAATAATGTAGAAATAGAAAATCCAGAGCTATTACATGAAACGGTACGCTTTAAAGGCTCTCCATCTCTAGCGCATTTAGAGAAACACTATGATAGCCGGCCTACTCAAACATTTTCAGAAGAAATAATAAATATTAAATTAAATTGTGCAGTAAATCGTCGTGCAGAAGTAGAAAGTGTAGCAAGAGAAATGATACGTCTAGTAAAAGAAACTAATTATCGATGGCGAGACTTTGCTATTTTACTTCGAAATGGGGCCAGCTATCATAATTTGTTAGAAACAGTATTTGATGATTTTGATATTCCTCTTTTTCTTGATCAGAAACGATCGATGTTAAATCATCCGCTTATCGAGCTTATTCGTTCTTGTTTAGATGTTGTCCAAGGTCAATGGAGATATGAACCTATTTTTCGATGTATTAAAACCGATTTATTATATCCGTTGGAAAGTCAACGCGATAAGCTGCGTGAAGAGATGGATCAATTCGAAAACTATGTACTTGCTTATGGTATTCAAGGGAAAAAGTGGATAGATTCCAAGCCCTGGTCATACCGTCGTTTTTACTCAATTGAAGGTCAAAATATAGCTAAGACTGATAAAGAGATGCAGTTCGAAACTATGATTAATAAATTGCGGAATTTAGTAACAACCCCTTTTATAGCTTTTGAAAAACGATTAAAAAAGGCAAAAACGGGTCGTGACTATTGTGAAGCAATATATTATTTTCTCGAAGGACTTAATATTCCCAAGAAAATGGATCAATTATGTTACGAAGCCGAAGAAAAAGGTGACTTAATTGAATCCAGAGAACACAGCCAAGTATGGCAAGCGATTATTAACTTATTAGATCAAATGGTCTCATTAATAGGTGATGAAAAGATATCGCTCGAGTTATTTAAAAATATGATTCAAACTGGACTTGAAAGCATGCATTTTGCAACTGTACCTCCAGCGATGGATCAGGTGTTGGTTGGTGATATGGAGCGATCTCGTTTTTCAAATTTGAAATGTACATTTATATTGGGAGCGAACGATGGTGTAATTCCATTAAAGCCAGTAGAAGAAGGCGTTATAACAGAAGAGGAAAGAGAGTTCTTATCGACTAATGCATTTACCTTAGCTCCTGGTAGTATGCAACAGCTATTAGATGAACAATTTTTAATATATATGGCGCTAACTAGTGCATCAGATCAACTTTGGATTAGCTACCCAATTGCAGATGAAGAAGGAAAAGCTTTAGTTCCGTCTTTATTAATTAATAGATTAAAAGACTTGTATCCTGCTCTACAGGAGAGATTAGTATTAAATGAGCCGAATGAAGAACCAATAGCGGAACAATTGTGTTATATTACAAATCCTCAAAAAACTTTATCATATCTTTCTGCTCAATTACAGAGTTGGAAAAGAGGCTATCCAATTGAACCAATATGGTGGGATGTATATAACTGGTTTGTTAACAATAAAGAACTAGGAATGCAGGCAAGTAGAATTTTGGGAAGTTTATTTTTTATTAATAAACCTGAACGATTAACCCAGCAGGTGAGTAAGCTGCTATACGGTGATCATATTCAGGCTAGCGTATCCCGGATGGAGTTATTTCAGTCTTGTCCGTTTTCACAATTTATATCGTATGGTTTAAAACTAGAAGAACGGCAAATTTTTAGATTAGAAGCCCCTGATATTGGTCAATTGTTTCACGCTGCTTTAAAAATGATGACAGACTATATTCAAGAAAATAACCTGAATTGGGCACTGTTAACTAAAAAGGAATGTGAACAACTCGCGTTTATGATGGTTGAAAAATTAGCTCCAAATATCCAAAAAGAGATCTTACTAAGTAACAATCGTTTTCATTATATTAAAAGGAAACTGCAACAAGTAGTTGGACGAGCTTCTATTATCTTAAGTGAACATGCAAAGGTAAGTGGCTTTACTCCAATTGGATTGGAACTAGCATTTGGTTCAAAAGGGGCTTTACCGCCATTACAATTTACTTTGAAAAACGGTTGTTCAATGGAAGTGGTCGGTCGTATCGACCGGGTAGATAAATCTGTTGGAGAGAAGGGCGTCTTCTTAAGGGTAATCGATTATAAATCAAGTCAAACACAACTGAATTTGTCTGAAGTTTACTATGGCTTGGCCTTGCAAATGTTAACATATTTAGACGTAGTTATAACAAATTCAAAACAGTGGCTTGGAACGGATGCTTTGCCAGCAGGGGTTTTATATTTTCATGTTCATAACCCGATGCTTAATAAATCAACGATACCAACATTTGAACAAATTGAAAAAGAAATTTTTAAGCAGTTTAAGATGAAAGGATTATTGTTAGGTGAGAAGGAATCAGTACAGTTAATGGATCAAACACTTGAAACAGGCTATTCAGATATTATTCCAGTTGCTATGAAGAAAGACGGAGGGTTTTACAGTAGTTCGTCGATAGCCAGTCAGGAGGACTTCGGTCACCTAAGAAAATATGTACGCAATAAAATTCAAAGTATCGGAACAGATATTACCGATGGAGTAATTGATATTGCACCATATAAAATTAAAGACCGTACACCATGTACATTCTGTTCTTACAAGTCTATCTGTCAATTTGATCGTTCTTTACAAGAAAATGAATATAAGACTTTGCAATTACAAAAGTCTGACGATGTATTAGAAAAAATTCGTTTGGAGGGAGGCTCACTGGATGAATAATGTTCCTAAGCCAGAAAATAGTAAATGGACCGATGATCAATGGAGGGCAATTGTTACGAGTGGAAAGGATGTTTTGGTTGCTGCAGCTGCAGGGTCGGGAAAAACAGCAGTACTAGTTGAAAGAATTATCAAGAAAATAACAGCTGTTGCTGATCCAGTTGATGTTGACCGATTGTTAATCGTAACTTTTACAAATGCGGCTGCAGCTGAAATGAGAAAGCGAATTGGTGAGGCTCTGGAAAAGGAGATTGCTAGTTATCCATCCTCTCTACATTTAAGAAAACAATTAACGTTGTTGAACCGGGCGTCTATTTCCACACTACATTCTTTTTGTTTAAATGTGTTGCAAAAGTATTATTATAAGATCGACCTTGACCCAGGTTTTCGAATAGCGGATGGTACTGAGGCGGAACTGTTAATGGAAGAAGTGATGGAAGAATTATTTGAAGAGCAATATAGCTTTGAAGATAATGAGCAGTTTTTTGAACTTGTAGATCGTTATAGCAATGATCGCAGTGACTTAGAACTTCAACTATTAGTTCGGAAGCTGTATGACTTTTCACGTTCATATCCATGGCCAAATGAGTGGTTAGATCAAATTTCAAATGCATATGAACTTGCACGCATTACTGAAATTGATAGGTTACCATGGATGAATGATTTAAAGGAAGATATTAAACTCCAATTAAACGGCTGTCAGGAATTACTTCAGAAAGGATTACAGATAACCAGACAACCTGGAGGTCCTGCTCCATATGCGGACAATCTACTTGAAGACAGTGTAATAATTGAAAAGCTATTAAAGGTATGTGATTTGTCTTGGTTTTCTCTTTATGAGGAAATGATTGAAGTTAAGTTTGGGAAATTAAAGCCTTGCAGAGGAGCGGATATAGATAAGAGTCTGCAAGAGAATGTTAAATCTATTCGAGATCAGATTAAAGGTTTAATTACAAAGTTACAGGAAGAGCTCTTTAGTCGGCATCCTGATAAGCTACTTCAAGATTTACAAGAAATGGAGCCAGTTATCAAAACATTAATTGCACTAGTTAAGGAGTTTGCAACTAGATACCAAAAAGTAAAAAAAGAAAAAGGAATTGTTGATTTCGCTGATTTAGAACATTTTTGCCTAGATATTCTTAAAGATCCAACCTCAACGAAAGATGTCCTTGTACCATCTGATGTAGCTCAAGATTTTAAGGATTTATTTAAAGAAGTATTGGTTGATGAATATCAAGATACAAATTTTGTTCAAGAAACGCTTATTCAATTAATCACTTGTGGTGATAATTTATTCATGGTGGGGGATGTGAAACAAAGTATTTATCGCTTTCGACTAGCAGAACCTCAATTATTTTTAATGAAATATAAGCAATTTAATAAAAACTATTCGGAGGAATGTGAAGGTGTCCGAATTGATTTGTCCAGAAATTTCCGAAGTCGTGCCGAAGTTTTAGATGGTACAAATTTTATTTTTAAACAAATTATGAATGAAAGTGTTGGGGAAATTGAGTACGACGAAGATGCTGAACTTAAGCTTGGGAACGAATCGTATCCCCCATCATCAGAAACTGCAGCTGAATTACTATTAATGGATCGCAAGGATCCAACTGCCGAAGAAAAAAACGATGATGATGAACAAGAGCCTGCTATTGATGTATCTGAATTAGAGGCCGCTCAATTAGAGGCAAAAATAATTGGGCAGAAAATTAAAGAATTGATTGAACGTCCATTTAAAGTCATTGACCATAAAGGGCATGTTCGGAATATAACCTATCGTGATATTGTTATTTTGCTTAGGTCGATGCCATGGGCTGAGACCATTATGGATGAGTTAAAAGAGCTAGGCATACCCGTTTATGCTGAGTTATCTTCTGGATATTTTAATGCGGTAGAAGTGTCTGTTATGATGTCATTATTAAAAGTGATTGATAACCCATATCAAGATATACCGGTTGTAGCTGTTCTTCGTTCACCGATTTGTGGTTTGAATGAGGAAGAATTATCTCAGATAAGAATACATGAGAAACATACCCATTTCTTTGACGCCGTCAAGGGATATGTCAAGTCAGGAGAGAATTCTGTCCTTGTTAATAAGTTAAAGCACTTCTATGAAAACCTCAATGGATGGAGAACTCGTGCAAGACAAGGTGGATTGGCGGAATTGATTTGGCAACTATATCGTGAAACCGGCTATTATGACTATGTTGGGGGAATGACTGGCGGAAAACAAAGACAAGCTAATTTAAGGGCGCTCTATGATCGTGCAAAACAATATGAGGAAACATCGTTTCGAGGATTATTTAGATTTCTCCGCTTTGTTGAAAGAATGCAAGACCGTGGCGAAGATTTAGGAACTGCACGTGCACTTGGTGAACAAGAAGATGTGGTACGAATGATGACCATACACAAAAGTAAAGGGTTGGAGTTCCCAGTCGTATTTGCAGCTGGTCTTGGTCGACAGTTTAATATGCAAGATTTACGAAAAAAAGTATTGCTTCATAAAGAACTAGGCTTCGGTTCTAAACTAGTTAACCCTAAGTTAAGGATTAGTTATCCTACGCTGCCATTGTTAGCAATAAAAAGAAGAATGCAAATGGAATTACTTGCCGAGGAAATGCGTGTTCTTTATGTGGCCTTAACACGTGCAAAAGAGAAGTTATATCTTGTGGGAACAGTAAAAGACGGAAGTAAAAGCCTTGAAAGATGGAGACAACAAGCGGAAACAGATGAGATTTTGTTGCCTGATTATAGTAGATCTAGAGCAAGGAGTTATTTAGACTGGATCGGTCCTGCACTCATTCGCCATCAAGATGGCCACTTATTGAATGAAGGTAATACTCTTGCTAGTAAAAATGAATTGCATATCCATCCAGCCAAATGGGAAATTACATTATTTAATGCAGAAAATTTTCCTGTCATAGATAAGGAAATTACAGAACAAAATTCGGATATATTAAAATCTATTGAAATGTGGGAGCAGATAGATGTTCAAAGTGACCATAAAGATACAGTATTTGAGCGACTTTCATGGAAATATCCTTTTGAAAAATCGCAAATAAAACGGTCAAAACAGTCTGTTTCTGAAATAAAATCAAGAAAAGAAACGCATGATTCCTATTCTGATCAAAGTTTAATAAAAAAATATCGTGCACCTATCGCAGATCGACCTAGATTTTTGCAAGAAAAGTCTTTAACAGCTGCCGAAAAAGGAACCGCTATGCATATGGTCATGCAGCATATTGATTTAAAAGCTCCAATTTCAGAAAACTCAATTCTGGAGCAGATTGCAACTATGACAAGAAAAGAATTATTAACGGAAGAGCAAGCAAACATAATAGAATTACCATATATATTATCATTTTTTGAAAGTGAGCTAGGACAAAGATTGGTTGCTGCCAATATGGTACGACGAGAAGTTCCATTTAGCTTAGCGCTACCTGCCTCTGAAACATATCCAGATTGGGTAAGTCCTGTCGAGGACAATGCGAATGTATTAGTACAAGGGGTAATTGATTGTATCTTCGAAGATGAAAAGGGTCTTGTGCTCATCGATTATAAAACTGATTCAATTAAGGATCGTTTTACATCATTTGAGAAGGCAAAGCCTGTTTTAAAAGATCGTTATCAATTGCAAGTTGATTTATATAGCCGAGCACTTAGAGAAATTTGGAGGGTGCCTAGTATAGAAACTTATCTATATTTCTTTGATGGTGGAAATATGATTAAAATGTAGCTTTGTTGTATAACAGTAGTGGAAATGCATGTTTTGGAAATAGGGTGTAGCACATTGACCTTTATTTCTAGAACATGCGTTTTTTTATACCGACAAAAGTGGTTGCGTTTTCATTCGTTGAGGTAGTAACAACATATCTTTTTATAAAACTATTACAAAATTATGAGAACATTCAAAAAGTTATACAAAGACCTCAATTTCTATGGTATTGTGTTATATAACAATAAACTTTTGAATTGAGGGGGTCAAGAGGATATGGCAGCGAATGCAATTAATCAGGAAATTTTAATGGTTGACGAAACAGCAAATTTAAAAAATTATGATGAAGCCGTCTTAAATATGGATTGGAAAAAGGTAGAGGAAAACTTTACTTGGTTTAAAACTGGGAACGTTAATATGGTATATGAGGCGATTGATCGTCATGTTAATGAAGGCAAGGGGAGCCAACATGCATTACTATTTACGGATGGCATTCGCGAAGAAAGTTATACTTATACGGAATTACAAAAACTTTCATGCAGATTTGCTAATGGATTATCCTCCTATGGTGTTGAAAAAGGGGATCGTGTTTTCATCTTCATGCCACGTAGTCCAGAATTATATATATCGTTACTTGGAATTATTCGTATGGGAGCAATTGGTGGGCCATTATTCGAAGCTTTCATGGAGGAAGCTGTAAAAGATCGCCTAAGTGATAGTGGTGCTGTTGCAGTTGTTACAACCCCTGAGTTATTAGAGCGTATACCGGTTCATGAACTTCCTAATCTTAAGCATGTGATCGTAGTTGGTGCTGAGAAGGAAACAGAAGAATACCAAGTACTCTATCAAGATTTAATGAGTATATCAGATGAGTATTTAATCGAATGGGTTAATCGTGAAACGGGGATGTTGCTCCACTACACATCTGGTTCAACCGGTAAGCCAAAAGGGGTACTCCAAGTTCACGATGCAATGGTACATCAATATCTATCAGGAAAATGGACATATGATCTTCGCGAGGGAGATACCTATTGGTGTACGGCGGATCCAGGTTGGGTAACAGGGACATCGGCAGGAATGTGGTCACCCTGGCTAAATGGTGTCACGGTTGTACTTCGCGGAGGTCGATTCAAAGCTGAAGATTGGTATGCCACTCTAGAGAAATATTCAGTTAATGTATGGTTTAGTGCTCCAACTGCATTCCGTTTATTAATGGCCTCGGGTAATGAATTACCGAAGAAATTTGACTTATCTAATTTACGACATATTTTATCAGCAGGTGAACCATTAAACCCAGAGGTGATCCGTTGGGGATTAGATGCTTTAAATCACAGAATCCACGATAACTGGTGGATGACTGAAACTGGATCATCTATATGTGCGAACTTCCGCTGTAATCCAATTCGTCCAGGCTCTATGGGAAAACCTTTACCTGGTATTAAACTTGCAATTATTGACGACCAAGGAAATGAATTGCCATCAAGAAGAATGGGGAATTTAGCGATTAAACCAAAGTGGCCTGCTATGGTACGTGAAATTTGGAATAATAAAGAAAAGTATGAGCAATACTTTGAAACCGGCTGGTTTGTTTCAGGAGATTCAGCGTATATGGATGAGGATGGTTACTTCTGGTTTGAGGGGCGTGTTGATGATGTTATTAACACTTCCGGTGAACGAGTTGGACCATTTGAAGTTGAAAGTAAATTAGTGGAGCATCCTGCAGTTGCCGAGGCTGGTGTAATCGGGGTACCAGATCCAATACGTGGTGAAGCAATAAAAGCATTTATCACCCTGCGTGAAGGTTATACAGAATGTGACGAATTGAAAGAGGAAATTCGTACATTTGTCAAAACACGATTAGCAGCACATGCTGCTCCAAGAATGATCGAGATTCGCCAAAGCATTCCTAAAACACGTTCTGGGAAAATTATGCGTCGTGTTCTCAAAGCATGGGAGCTTGGTTTACCAACTGGGGACCTTTCTACAATGGAAGACTAACTTAATGAAAAAACGCTCCTAAGTGAGCGTTTTTTTATTGACGTTCAAACTGTAGGTAGCGTGTACCTTGAAAGCTGAGTTTTCCAACGTCACCTTCAACAAGTTGTCCATATTCTTTTCCGCTGATGCTAAATTCGAGACGATCACCACTTTCAACTTCGAAAGTAGTAAAGTACGTTGTACTACTGCTTGAATGGTGTATGTTATCATTAGGATTCCCGTGGTGACGGTGGCTCACTTGTGTCCGTTTTGAGACTACTTTTGCCCAAACAGCCAATATTGGTTGTTTATTATTATAATTCCATTGCTTTATGCCCTTAATGAATTGAAAGATAATAAATCCAAATACAATCAAAATAAACATAGGGCCAATTACTTGCATAAATTGAAATATTAAAAAGTTGTTATCAAATCCCACTGTATATCCCCCTGTCTAAATCTACAGTAATTAATACGATTAAAATGTAGAAAGGTTTCAAAAAAAACAGTGAAAATCCTCAAGAGAAGATTTTCACTGTTATGCGTTTCCGGAGGATGGCTGATCGACTAAATCTGGATCTAATGTATTTGTTGCGCTAATTCCATTGTTTGCCCAAACAAAATTCCCAGTATTAAATCCACCTGACCCGGCAGCTGTTTTACTGACACTTTTGGGAGCTACATAAAAAGTATCACCGAAAGTAACAACACCTTCTGCTCCAGTAATGTTAATAGGACCACCAATAACTGCAGGCATATTCAAACATCCTTTATTTTAAAGATTTAAGTTTAAAGTGTTCATAAGTTTATAGAAATTCATATCATATTATTCTTACTATACAATGTATGTGTTTGTGTTGAAATATGTTCGAGCTATTCGTCCCCTTTTGTTAAAAGTTGGCGAATGTGTTTAACTCTAGCTTCACTATCGATCAATTTGGTCGAGCCTACTTGGAAAACGCTAGAAAAGGACATACCGATAATTCTCACTGTATTTACTTGAATAGTAGGTTCCTCATTTATTCGGTTAAACGTAACATTTTCAGTAATGTTAGGTTTTGGGATGGGTTGAGTGTAAATATGAAAATCCTCAAAGTTCCCTTCGTTTCCATAAAAGATTTGTGCTTCCCTTTGTACAGCAAGAGCTCTCGAAAATGGAACAATTTGCTCTGAATCCCCAATTTCAAATACTGCACTATTTGCTACATCTTTTATATTGATAGTATTAACGCATGAAAGACGTCTAAACATAATCCATAATCCTTTCAAATATTTATTAAACAAGCGGCACAAAAGGTCCGATAATAAGTGATTCGGGTGGGGTATCAAAAATGGAACTTAATAGGACAGTCTCAGTATCGCCGATTAAAAATAATGATGAACTTGTAATACCGGTAATTTCAACATTTCCGACTGAAAGACCACGGTTAATAACTGTAAAATTCATTAAGAGTGTGCCCCTCCTTTAGGTAGGTGTTTAATAAAGGTTTCAATTGCATTTCTAATATCGCCTTTTACTTTATTAGTAATTTGTTTGATTAGTTCTTCCTCATTCAAATTTCTGGCATTGTCTTCATTTACTTGATTAATATAAAAACGAATTCGCTCATCAATTTGTTTTTGGATATCTTGGATAATTAAAGAATGATAATAATGATCTAATGTATGATTGTTTTGCTGTGCTACTTCATTAATAATTTGCGGGCAATCTTTGCTTAAATAGCGATTAATATCCGTTAGAACCTGAGGATAAACCTGAGGATACGCTTGTAAAATTGGTGGTACTCCCTGTGGTGGTTTACCAACAGTGAGGTCTTCGAACGTTTCTGGGTCGCCCATACCATTCGGAGATAAGCCGATATTTAACGTACCCTCCAATGTTTCGATTTTTAGTTGGTCAAATTTATATTCAATTTTTTCAATGTTAGTTGTGGGACGCTTTTTAAAATCCTCTATTTGTTGTTGCAGGTCGATGATGATTTTTTCCATTTTTTTTATTTGTGTACTCTGATCTTTAATATATGAGTCAACATTTTGCAAATATTGATAAATTTCATATTGATTATACATACTCCTCGATCACCTCTTCCTACTACAGCATATGCAGAAATAAATTATAGGTGAATGCCTATACTGGGGATGTTCCTGTTAACGGTACAACAGGTGCCACTTGAGGTTGCTCTACTTCTGTAACAGCAGCAGCCTGTGGTGCTGGGCCTGTAAATCCCCCTGTGTTATATAAGTTGGAGAGTGGCTTGATGATACCTGCGCTACCTATCTGAAGGACCGATGAATTTGTTATTCCGCCAATTTTTAAATAATGAATATTAATAGTTTGATTTACGTAGAAATTCAAGCAAATAACCTCCTATAAATTTAGTGCTTGTGGTTGGTCTATTAGTTCGTTATCATACGTATTAGTCGAGCTATATTGATTCGTTATGGTTACTTGGTTTCCTGTATTAAAGGAGCCTGCCCCAGCAAAGGTTTTAGCTTGACTTCTAGGTGCAATGGTAAAAACGTCACCTATATGCAACACGCCGCTGGATCCTACTGAAACTACATTTATTGCTCCTACAATAGCTGGCATAGAAAACACCCTTTTAACATTTTATCAACCTGTAGTAGTCTATGAGGAATGCCCAGTTAATGTGAATAGCCACTTATTTAAATTCTCGAACATTAAGTTAGTATTGGGAAATAGGTATTTCAGGAAAAATTATGTTTCGAGATGTATTCCAGCTATTACTTTTGTTAAGATAAAGAGTAAATAATTAATAGTAATTGAAGGGATTTGGTTAGATGGATTTAGGTTTACAAGGGAAAACAGCATTAGTTTTAGCTTCAAGTAAAGGACTAGGAAAAGCAATTGCACTAAAGTTTGCTGAAGAAGGCGCGAATATTATGCTTGCTAGTCGAAGTGAAGACTCGCTTAAACTAACTGCTGAGGAAATAAAGTCACAAACAAATGTACATGTCCATTATCAGGTTTGTGATATGACAGATGTGGATTCAATTCAGAAAGTTGTTCTCGAAACTGCCCGTACATACGGCTCTATTGATATTTTAGTAAATAATGCTGGAGGACCGCCTGCTGGAAACTTTGATGATTTAAATGATGAAGTTTGGCAAAAGGCGTTTGAGTTGAATTTGCTTAGTTTTATTCGTGCTATACGCGAAGTATTGCCGTATATGAGAAAGCAAGGTGGAGGGCGTATATTGAATATTGCTTCTTCCTCGTTTAAAGAACCCATTGAAGGACTAATTCTATCAAATACATTTCGTACCGGTATAGTTGGTTTATCAAAAAGTTTAGCAATTGAGTTAGGAAAGGACAAGATTTTAATTAATACATTAGGTCCAGGTAGAATTGCAACGGATCGGTTGCTAAATCTTAATAATGATTTAGCGGTGAATAGTGGACTAGACCCTAAAGAACTACACGCGGAATCAGAAAAAGAAATCCCGCTTGGCCGGTTTGGCAAACCGGAGGAATTTGCTAATATGGCTGTATATTTATGCTCACAAGCAAACTCTTATGTTACAGGACAGGCGTTCCTAGTGGATGGAGGATTGGTCAAGTCGCTATAATCAGTTATTAATAAGACGGTATTATTAACAGATCCAAAAGAACAAAAAGCCCCGAAGTATGGGCTTTTTTGTTTTAAATTACAATTACGGTTATTTATTAAATAAGTCTATTATCCATTACTGGATAGAACTTTACGAATCCTTTCAATAGCCCAATCTAGATCTTCTTTTGAGATTACTAAGGGTGGAGCAAACCGGATGACATTTTCATGTGTTTCTTTACATAGGAGCCCTTCTTCTTTAAGTTTTTCGCAGAACGGACGGGCCGGCTTTTTTAGTTCTACACCAATAAATAATCCTTTTCCACGTATTTCTTTGATAAGGGGATTCTGAATTTTCTTTAATTCCTTTATCATATATTGGCCGAGTTCTAGTGAACAGTCAGCTAACTGTTCATCGATTAAAACATCTAGCGCTGCGATAGATACTGCACACGCAAGCGGATTACCACCAAATGTTGATCCATGTGAACCTGGCTCGAAAACATTAAGGATATCTTTATTCGCCGCAACACAGGATATAGGGAAAACGCCGCCACCTAGAGCTTTTCCAAGAATATAAATATCCGGTACTACATTTTCCCAATCGCAGGCAAACATTTTGCCTGACCGGCCTAATCCTGCTTGAATTTCATCGGCAACGAATAATATGTTTTGATCTTTACAAACTTCAAAAGCAGCTTTTAGAAATCCTTCGGGTGGGATGATAATACCGGCTTCTCCTTGGATGGGTTCTAATAAGAATGCAGCTGTGTTAGGTGTAATAGCTTGTTTTAATGCAGAAATATCACCGTATGGAATAATCTTGATTCCTGGAAGTAATGGTCCGAACCCCCGTTGATATTCAGGATTGGATGATAATGATACCGCTGTCATTGTGCGTCCGTGAAAATTTTCTGTACAAGCAATAATTTCTGCCTGATTTTCGGGTATTCCTTTTATTTCATAAGCCCAGCGCCGCACAGTTTTTACAGCAGTTTCAACAGCTTCTGCTCCGGTATTCATAGGGAGAACCATATTCTTATTTGTTAACATTGCTACTTTTTCATACCATACTCCTAACTGATCGTTGTGAAATGCGCGCGAGGTTAAGGTGATTTTCTCAGCTTGTTTTTTTAACGCGTCAATAATTTTTGGATGGCAGTGTCCTTGATTAACTGCAGAATAGGCGCTTAACATATCAATGTATCTTCGACCCTCAGGATCTTCTACCCAAACACCTTTAGCCTTTGAAATAACAATTGGTAATGGATTGTAGTTATGGGCTCCGTATTTTTCTGTTTTAGAAATAATATCTGATGATCTATCCACGAAAAACTACCTCCGTTTCATAGTTCCATTACTATATAAGTATAACCCTTTAGCTGTTTTTGTACCAAAACGGTACTATTTTTTTGGAATTTAATAGCACAAAGTGTATAATAAAATGGATTATAGAAAACTTGTCTAGTTTCAGATTAAGAGGAGGAAAAGCATTGATACACGCTCACGTTACAACTTGGTTTATAGCTTTAGTTTTGTTTTTTGTTAGTTACTCTCTTCAAAATAAGAATAAAGAGAAACCTGCAAAAATAATTAAAATGATTTTACGTTTATTCTATATTTTAATATTAGCCACTGGCGGTCATCTTTTTGGTTTATACGCATCAGGATTAGGATCTGCGATCATGGGTTCACCTGTATTAATAAAAGCTTTAGCGGGGCTTTGGGTCATTTTTTCAATGGAGTTCGTTATAACACGTCATTCTAAAGGGAAGCCCACTGGCTTGTTTTGGGCGCAATTTATCATTTCACTTTCGTTAACTATATTTTATGGCTATGTGGTACTATAGAAATAGGCTGCCAATTTGGCAGCCTATTATGTTTTGTATGTACTTGTTTTCTCCACCGCCTAGCCCCTCGTGGAAAAA
Source organism: Bacillus sp. Marseille-P3661 (assembly GCF_900240995.1). Classification (NCBI taxonomy): domain Bacteria; kingdom Bacillati; phylum Bacillota; class Bacilli; order Caryophanales; family Bacillaceae; genus Bacillus; species Bacillus sp. Marseille-P3661. The sequence continues at coordinate 642,819 of NZ_LT965954.1, read as the reverse complement.
AACTCTCCCTGTCGGGGCTGACCAAGGCGCTTTCGCTTTTCTCATAGTCTACGCTATTTTATATACGAACAAACCACTCTGTTTCCATTGCTCTGCGAGAATTCAAAACGGTCTGTATATTCTCCATTTTTACGGATGAAATAATGTTGTACAATACAGATTTGGTCTCCATTTTCAAAAACAATCACATTCATTCCGGTTTGTTCTTTTCTTTTATGAAGTAAAGGTAAGAAATTATTGCAAAATATGCAATCGTATAATGAGTAAGACATGCTATTTAACGTTCTAACAAGGTTCAAAAAAGCATTTTCATCAAGCTCTTCTAATAATTCCTGAAAAGAAAAGCTAAGTCTTTTTCTGTAACGAATTTTATCACCATTCACTAAATATGAAAAGTCATTATCTAAAGATACCATTGTACCATCGATTAAAGTTCCATTTTTCCATGAATCATTTCTATAAACTTGAAATTTATTTTCGAGACTCTCTAATTCAGAGGCTTCTTCGTTTATCTCATCAAAAAAAATCCATTGGTCTCCTATATATTCAACTGTTCCCTCGATATAAGCTCTTTCTTGTTCAGGGATAGAAGTTAACTTCTTATGTAAACTACTCATTTGGTTGTGCTCCTTTAAATTTACTGTATCCTAATTCTTTTTTTCGTGATGACTCATGCCTGCTATATAGAATATGACTTCACTATCTACTATTGTGGGCAAAATTCATGTTTTTTTATCTAGTATTTCACATTTTTTAAAAAAAATAACAATATAGTAAAAACCTATCAAATAAACTATGTAAACGGTTTAGGGGCTGTTGAATTAAAATCAATTTTTATGTAGGCATTTAACCAATTCACCTAGTGCGCATATATTGTAACCATCAAAAAAACTTTTGAAGTATCGAATTACGGAAAGGATGATGCTAATGTGTGGAATTACTGGGTGGATTGATTGGAATAGAGATTTGCGTTCGCAACGAGGTATAGTAAAGAAAATGGCAGAAACATTAAATCGTCGTGGACCTGATGATCTTAATGTATGGGTTCGTGAACACGCTGCTTTCGGGCATGCGCGTCTCGTGGTAGTTGATCCTGAAGGTGGAAAGCAACCGATGACTAGATTTAGAAATAATTTACCATATACGATTTGTTATAATGGAGAGCTGTATAACACAGAAGATATCCGTCGAGAGTTATTGAAAAAAGGGTATACCTTTCATGGTCATTCGGATACAGAGGTTCTTTTAACTTCTTATATGGAGTGGAAAGAAAACTGCTTACAACATCTTAACGGTATTTTTGCATTTGCAGTATGGGATGCAGCAGAAGATAAGTTATTTATCGGTCGGGATCGCTTAGGTGTTAAGCCATTGTTTTATAAACAGGATGGCGGACGTTTTCTTTTTGGCTCTGAGTTAAAAGCTCTTTTAGCACATCCAGATGTGAGGACAGAAATAACCTATGATGGCTTAGCCGAAGTATTTGGATTAGGACCATCAAAAAGCCCTGGTCATGGAATTTTTAAAGGGATTCATGAATTACGCCCGGGTCACGCACTCACTTTTTCAAAAAACGGCTTAAAAACTTGGAGATATTGGAATGTAAAGAGCGAAAAACATACCGATTCATTAGAAGAGACAGCTCAAAAAGTGCGTGAATTATTTGTAGATACAGTTGAACGGCAATTAGTTTCGGATGTACCAATTTGTACATTCCTATCAGGTGGTGTTGATTCAAGTGCCATCACTGCTATTGCGGCAAAGTATATGGAGGATCGCGGTAAAGATCCGCTCCATACGTATTCTATTGATTATGTAGATAATGAGCTCTACTTTAAAGCGAACGATTTTCAACCTAATTCAGATAACGAATGGATCGAAAAAATGACAACTGCTTTTACTACAAAACATCATTATAAGACGATTCAAACTGAAGAACTTGTGCAATACCTAAAGGATGCTGTTTTGGTAAAAGATGCACCTGGTATGGCGGATGTTGATTCATCATTAATATGGTTTTGTGAGCAGATAAAAAAAGAACATACAGTTTCCCTATCTGGTGAATGTGCAGATGAAATCTTTGGGGGGTATCCATGGTTCCACCGTGAGGATGATATGAATCGAAACGGATTTCCGTGGATGAGATCAACAGATGAGCGTGAAAGTTTATTAAAACAGGAGTGGAAAAAGCGATTAAATCTAAATGAATATGTGTTAGCGCGTTATCAAGAAACGATTGATGAAATGCCGAGATTAGATGGAGAAACAGGTATTGAACTTAAGCGGAGACAATTATTTTACTTGAATATAATTTGGTTTATGACGACATTGTTAGATCGAAAGGATCGCATGAGCATGGGAGCGAGCTTGGAAGTTCGTGTACCTTTTGCAGATCATCGTCTTGTTGAGTATGTGTGGAATATACCATGGGCAATGAAGATGGTTGGGAACAGAGAGAAAGGAATCCTTCGCAAAGCGTTGGAGGGCATTCTTCCGAATGATGTTTTATATCGTAAAAAAAGTCCATATCCAAAAACGCATAATCCTCATTATACTAAAGCATTGCAAGTATGGATGAATGAGATTTTAACTGATTCAAATGCTCCTATCCTTGAGTTTTTTGATCGCGACAAGCTTAAAGCAATTGTTGATTCTGAAGGAGCAGCGTTTAAAATACCTTATTTTGGCCAGTTAATGACAGGGCCACAATTGATAGCGAACTTGGCACAAGTCAATTATTGGTTAGATAAATATAATGTAAAGGTAGTATAAAGGACTGAAGAGCTCTACGTTATTGTAGGGCTATTTTGTTTTTGATTATTAGTCCAAGCTATTTCTCATTAAAATCTCAATGGTAAGTTATGAAAACATTGATTGTAACTGTTGGTTAAGAAAATTAGCAAGGGAGTACTTAAGAAGAATTTTTGTTAGATTTTCTTACATGAAAAATCATTAAAATCAGACTTTTTCGTCAAAATCATATTGACCTGATACGTTAATTACCATATGATAGTAAATATAACAAGTGATGTTAATTATATTAACATTTAACGAGAAGGGGGAAACAGAATGAAAAAGATTGAAACGATAATTAGGCCGGAAGCATTTTCAACATTGAGACATAATTTAGATGAATTTGGAATTAATGGATTAACTGTTTCAGAAGTAGCGGGTTGTGGTTTGCAAAAAGGCCAAGAAGGTATTTTTAGGGGCAATCGTTATGAAATAAAACTTTACCCTAAGATAAAAGTAGAAATGGTTGTTGAGGATATTCAGGTTGATAGTGTAATTGACATCATCATCTCGAGTTGTGCTACAGGTCAGGTTGGGGACGGAAAAATATTCATTTCAACAGTGGAAGAGGTAATAAGAATAAGAACGGGAGAGCACGGAAACGCAGCATTAGCTTAATAAAACAAAACAATTCAAGGAAGGATGAATCACATGATAAACAAAATTATTGCATTGTCATTAGGTCTTTTATCTGTCGGTACTGTTGCCTATGCAGCAGAACCTACGGTAGAATCTGTTGTAACATCACTTAACATGGCTTGGGTTATGATTGGAACGTTTTTAGTATTTTTTATGCATGCTGGATTTGCGATGGTTGAAAGTGGGTTTACTCGTTCAAAAAATGCATTGAACATTTTAATGAAAAACTTTCTAACAATGTCAATTGGAGCAGTTCTTTATTATCTGATAGGATATGGATTTATGTTTGGCTCATCAGCAAATGGTTTTATTGGAACAGATGGCTTTTTATTAGGAGGTCATGAAGACCAAATTGGGTTCTTTGTTTTCCAAGCGGTATTTGCTGCCACTTGTGCAACAATTATTTCCGGTGCAGTAGCAGAACGCATTAAGATTAGTGCTTATGTATTAATAGTTTTATTTATGGTTGGTATTATATATCCGGTTGTAGGCCATTGGGTTTGGGGGGGTGGCTGGTTATCAAAACTGGGATTTGTTGATTTTGCTGGTTCTACTGTTGTTCACTTGACTGGGGCATTAGGTGCAGTTATTGCAGTTATGTTTTTAGGTGCACGGCTTGGTAAATATAATAAAGGTGAAATTAATGTTATTCCAGGTCACAATATACCATTAGGTGCGTTAGGTGTATTCATTCTTTGGTTTGGTTGGTTCGGTTTTAACGGAGGAAGTTCGTTAGCAGCCGATCCTGAGCTTGTACCACATGTTGTCACAACAACATTACTATCTGCATCAATGGGGGTTATTTCAACTGCCTTTTACTCCCATTTAAAGTATAAAAGAATTGATGCATCATTAACATTAAATGGAGCTTTAGCAGGTCTTGTTGGGATTACAGCTGGGACTGCAAATGTATCGTTCGTTGGAGCTATGATTATTGGTTTAGTAGCAGGTGTTATTTTAATAGAGGCTGTAGAGTTGATTGATAGAGTGTTTAGATTAGATGATCCTGTTGGAGCAATTGCAGTACATGGTGTATGTGGGGCTTGGGGTACAATTGCAGTTGGTTTGTTCGCAATGGAAGGTGGTTTATTTTATGGTGGCGGGGCAATGTTGCTTGGTGTTCAAGCAATAGGAGTATTTGCAGTTATTATTTGGACTTGTCTAAGTACAACGGTTGCATTATTTATTATCACGCGTTTTATGTCCATTCGTGTTAGTCGTGAAGAAGAAATTTCAGGTCTTGATTTTGCAGAACATGGTTCAAGTGCGTATGAAACAACAAAGAGTATCTTTAATGAAAATTACTCAGATGCAACATCGAATTTTGGTGCAGGCTTAATTTCACGTTTAGAAAATATAAACAAGCAAACTGAGTCTAAGATCAGCTAACTATAGAAACAAAAGAAATAAATATAGGATAGTAAAGGAACCTTTGAATATTTTCGAAGGTTCCTTTTTTTCCAATTACTCCCTTGAATACACTGTCTGTTTTGTAAGAAAAATATATCTGTAATGATTTATAGGAGGGAAAAACATGACAGTTGCACAACAAGTAAAACAAACATTAGCAGGACTAAAGGCAGCGCAAGCTAGCTTTGAAACGTTTGCATTACAAACACAAAACGAATCTGCTAAACAGATGTACCAAAATGCAGCGCAACAAACGCAAACGTTGGTGGATTCCGTAAATGCTCGTGTACAAGAGCTAGAAAGTGAAGAGCCACAATATAAAAGCTAAACGAACAAGGGTTGGTCTAACGGCCAACTTTCCTTATATATAATAACAAATTTTCATAAAGGGATGAGAAGTTTGACTATATGCCGCGTATTGATCTTATTTATAACTATTATTTCTACCTTTTGGCTAGCTGGTTGTAATTATTTTAATGGTAATGCACAGCCTGAACCAATGGTTTTTGAAGAACCGGTTAAAATAAGTACATCTCAGCAGGAAAAATATGAGCAGATAGATGTTGATAAAGTTCTTAATTCGAAAAAAGAGATAAAAGACATCCGCTCGGTAACTCACAAGGATGACGTGGTCGTGGCACTTGAACTAGTCCATTGGTATACTTTTCAATCGAAAAAGTTGGCAGATCGATTTAAGAAGGACCTAGAAAAGGAATGGCCGGATAAGAAATTTGAAGTAACCACAGATCATAAAATTTTTATAGAGTTGGAGAAACTTCAAAATGAAATAAATAATGATGATCTTTCAAAAAAAGAAATTGGGAAAAAGCTTGATAAAATTAATAAACTCTCAAAAGAACAAACATAAATGAAGAAAGGAGAGGATAATTTATGTCTAATAAGAAAAAGAAGAATTTAACACCTACAATGCAGCAATATCAACAGTTTGAAAAGGAGCGGGAAACCAAAAGACCGGTTGTGAAAAACTGTTTTCGTGCCTTTCTGGTAGGTGGGTTTATTTGTTTAATAGGCCAAATGATATCAACATTCTATATGACTTACTTTAATTTTACCGAGCAAACCGTCGGTAATCCGACATCTGCCACATTAATTTTTATAACGATGCTGTTAACGGGGTTTGGTGTTTACGATCGTTTCGCCCAATTTGCAGGGGCAGGTACAGCTGTACCTGTAACTGGTTTTGGTAATGCAGTTATTTCCGCTGCCATTGAACACCGTACAGAGGGACTGGTGCTTGGTACCGGTGGTAACATGTTTAAATTAGCTGGTTCGGTTATTATGTTTGGAGTCTTTTCTGCATTCGTAGTTGCATTAATTAAAACAATTTTAATACAGTGGGGTGGATTGTAAGATGCTCGTTGGACATCGCACTTGGATATTTGAAAATAAACCAGTTATCACATCAACTGCGACTGTGGTCGGTCCTTTTGAAGGCAAAGGATTATTGGCGGATGACTTTGATATTATACATGATGATCTATGGCTACAGCAGGATTCATATGAAAAGGCACAAACAGTATTGCTTGAGGAATCCTGTCAGCTTTCTATAAAAAAGGCTGGGTTTAATAAAGAAGATATACAATTCTTTCTCTGTGGGGATTTGAGCAATCAAATTACGGCTACTAGCTTTGCTGCTAGAACATTAGGTTCTCCTTATTTTGGTTTATTTGGTGCATGTTCGACCTCAATGGAAGGTTTAGCGCTTTCTGCATTCATAGTGAACGCTAAAGGAGCGAAACAAGTTTTAACTGGAGCGGTAAGTCATAATACTGCGATTGAAAAGCAGTTTCGTTACCCAACAGAATATGGAGGGCAAAAGCCGCCTACTGCACAATGGACTGTAACAGGTGCTGGTACAGCAGTAGTTGCTCAAGATGGTGAGGGTCCATGTGTAACTTCAGCTACAATTGGCAAAGTGGTGGATATGGGTTTATCAGACCCTTTTAATATGGGTGGAGCGATGGCGCCTGCAGCTGTTGATACGATTCAGGCACACTTAAAAGAAAGAGATATTCCCGCCTCGTATTATGATTTAATTGTAACAGGTGATCTCGGCCACATTGGGCATGAAATTGCGATGGATTTATTAAATGAACAAGGAATTAGCGTAAACGGTGATTTATATAAAGATTGTGGACTATTAATATATCGTGAAGGACAACCGGTATTATCAGGTGCAAGTGGTGCGGGGTGTTCGGCTGTTGTTACATATGGACATTTAATAAATCAAATGAAACAAGGAGCTTTGAACAAAATTTTAGTTGTGGCTACTGGAGCGTTATTATCACCGATAAGCTTTCAACAAAAAGAATCAATACCTTGTATAGCCCATGCTGTTTCAATTGAAACATAAAGAAAAATTAGAGGTGGTGGGAAATAATGGCCATTTATTTGTGGGCATTTATAATAGGTGGAATTATTTGTGTAATCGGTCAAATTATGTTTGATGTTTTTAAATTGACACCAGCACATACGTTAAGTTCGCTAGTAGTTGTTGGCGCTATTTTGGATGGGTTTGGCTTATATGAACCCTTAATCCATTTTGCAGGAGCGGGAGCAACTGTACCGATTACAAGCTTTGGCAACGCGCTCGTACACGGCGCGATGGCCGAAGCGGAAAAGCATGGGATTGTTGGGGTATTAACGGGAATGTTTGAAGTAACCAGCGCTGGTATTTCCGCTGCTATTGTATTTGGATTTATTGGTGCGGTCTTATTTAAGCCTAAAGGATAATGAGGTGAAAGGTGAATGACAGTAGGTTCACAAGTTAAGCAATGCACATACAGTTTAAAAAGTATTGAACAAGGATTGCTCAATTTATCTTTACGGACATTGGATAAGGAATCCCAAGCAATTCTTGCCGAAGCGTCTACAGAGATTAAGAATGTTGCAGATGATTTAGACAAGCGTGTCGGAGAATTAGAATTGGAAGAACCGCAATATAAAGGTTTATAGTATTGCGTGTAAAGGAGATTAACATATGCAGGCTTGGATAGAGATTATTCTTAGAACAATTGGTATGCTCATTCTGCTGTTTTTGATCGCTAGAATTTCCGGAAAAAAACAGGTTGCACAGTTATCCTATTTTGATTATATCTCCCGAATTACTCTTGGAGGGATGACGGCCGTAACTGCATTAGATTTGCGTTTAAATTATATACATGGTATCTTAGCGATCTTATCGTGGTCCTTTATCACTTATATTTTGGATATTATTGCTATGAAAAGTAAAGCTGTTCGCGACATCATAGACGGTAAAGGAACGGTAGTGATTAAAGATGGTAAAGTTTTAGAAGATAATTTGAAAAAAGAACAGTTTACAACAGATATGCTATTAAAACAATTGAGAAGTAAAAATGCCTTCAAAGTCGCTGATGTGGAATTTGCGGTTTTAGAGCCGACAGGTGAATTAAATGTAATGATGAAACGGGATCGTCAGCCATTAACACTAAGAGATTTAAATGTGAAAGTTCAGGATGAGAAGGAACCACAAGTTGTTATTATGGATGGTGAACCTTTAAATGAACCACTAGCAACACTTGGATTAAGCCGTGCCTGGTTACAAGGTGAATTGAATAAACAAGGTGTAGCGATAGAAAATGTATTTTTAGGTCAGGTAGATTCGTTTGGACAATTAACACTAGATTTATTCGATGATAAAATTCAAGTGCCAAAACCGATTGAAAAACCACTCTTGTTATCTTCTATTAAAAAGTGTCAAGCAGATCTCGAACTCTTTGCTTTGAGTACAGACAATGAAGATGCCAAACAAATGTACCATAAAAATGCAAAAAAAGTAGAAGAAGTAATTAATAAAATAAAACCAATTCTTCAACAGTAAATTTCGGTATGTCAAATATTTTTATACTTTGTCTTATAGTTTTTCTTATAAAAAAATGGGTAAGCCCAATAATAGAGCTTACCCATTTACAATTAAGCCACCATTAATATGAAGAATTTGCCCTGTCATATAAGAAGAATCATCAGAACCTAGAAATACATACGCTGGTGCCACTTCCTCGGGTTGGCCTGCTCTCTTCATCGGTGTATCATTGCCAAATTTAGAAACTTGTTCACTAGAAAAAGTAGAAGGAATTAAAGGTGTCCAAATAGGACCGGGAGCAACACCATTCACTCGTATTCCTTGAGGTGCTAAAGAAAGTGCAAGAGATCTTGTGAATGAAACAATCGCTCCTTTTGTAGAGGAATAATCAATTAGTTGTTTATTTCCTTTATATGCTGTTACGGAAGTAGTATTGATAATTGAACTGCCTTTGTTTAAGTGTGGCAATGCAGCCTTTGTTAAATAAAAGAAGGAAAATACATTGGTACGAAATGTTTTTTCCAGTTGTTCGACCGAGATGTTTTCAATACTTGTTTGTGGATGTTGTTCAGCTGCATTGTTTACAATAATATCTATTTTACCAAACTGTTGAACAGCCTTGGATATAATTAGCTGACAAAAGGTCTCGTTTCCAATATCCCCTGCAAGTAGTAGGCATTCACCGCCTTCAGATTCAACCTCTTTTTTCGTGGTTTCAGCATCTTCATGTTCATTTAAATAGACGATTACTACTTTGGCACCTTCTTTTGCAAAATAAATTGCAACAGCTTTTCCGATTCCACTGTCACCACCAGTAATAATTGCAACTTTTTCTTGTAATTTTCGACTACCTTTATAATTAGGGTCTTCTGAGACTGGTTGCGGTATCATCTTAGTTTCAAGACCTGGTTGTTGGTTTTGATGCTGTGGTATTTGTCCTGTGCCGGAACTGTAATCCATTTGTTTCTCTCACTCCTTTACGTTAATGACATTAGTTTTACAATTTTTGTAAAAAAATATTTAAGCTTTTAAAAATTAATTGTAATAATCAATATTACCGTATCGTTTATTATGCAATTTTATATGAATAGCGGCCTGGATGTCCGGTAAAACGCCGCTGTGAGGATTAAGCGGACATATGGTTCCTTATTCGTACCAAAACAGCTATTTTTGGCGATATACCGGACAAATAGTACGTTATTTTCATTAAATTCAAAGAAAACAGGGGTTGATAGCTGATATAACGTATCATATGTCCGGTAACCGCGTGAAACATGCTGTTTTTAGGTGAATAGCGGCCTGGATGTCCCGCAAAACGGCGCTGTGAGGATTAAGCGGACATATGGATCCTTATTCGTACCAAAACAGCTATTTTTGGCGATATACCGGACATATAGTACGTTATTTTCATTAAATTCACCGAAAACAGAGGTTAATAGCTGGAATAAAGGATCATATGTCCGGTAACCGCGTGAAACAGGTTGTTTTTAGGTGAATAGCGGCCTGGATGTCCGGCAAAACGCAGCTGTGAGGATTAAGCGGACATATGGTTCCTTATTCGCGCCAAAACAGTAAAAAGTTGCGATTAACCGGACATATAGTACGTTATTTTCATTAAATTCACCGAAAACAGGGGTTAATAGCTGGAATAAAGGATTATATGTCCGGTAAACGCGTTGAACATGCTGTTTTTAGGAGAATAGCGTACTGGATGTCCGGCAAAACGCCGCTGTGAGAAATAAGCGGACATATAATTCCTTATTCGCACCAAAACAGCAATATGTAGCGATGAACCTGACATATAGTACGTTATTTTCATTAAATTCACCGAAAACAGAGGTTAATAGCTGGAATAAAGGATCATATGTCCGGTAACCGCGTGAAACATGCTGTTTTTAGTTAGGTGAATAGCGTACTGGATGTCCGGCAAAACGCCGCTGTGAGGATTAAGCGGACATATGGATCCTTATTCGTACCAAAACAGCAATATGTAGCGATGAACCGGACATATAGTACGTTATTTTCATTAAATTCAAAGAAAATAGGGGTTGATAGCTGATATAACGAATCATATGTCCGGTAAACGCGTGGAACATGCTGTTTTTAGGAGAATAGCGTACTGTATGTCCGGCAAAACGCCGCTGTGAGAATTAAGCGGACATATGGTTTCCTATTGGCACCAAAACAGCTATTTGTAGCAATTAAGCGGCCAACTAGTACATTATTAACTGTAGGGGTTGATTAAGATAAATAAAATTGTAAAATTTTTATTTTTGGTAGTGGTCGTGATATTCATAGTAAGTATTTATACAAAGTGGTATTATCCGGAGTTACCAATTGAATCGTTGTCTAAAAGACAAGTAGTTTCAAAAATAAACAAACATTCAATGGAAATGATCAGACTGGGCGATGAAGGGGAGTATGAATGGTACGTGACACGCATGAACAAAGGAGCGGCGTATGATTCTATCAAAAAGATGATGTCGCAGCACGGGTGGGAATTTCAAGAACAAATGGGAGCAGGCTTTAAGTTTGGAAAAGGCAATAAGTCAATAATAGGCACTACGCAAATGTGGACCAGAAAATACGTTCTATATAAAGTGCCAGCTTATTGGAATCAATAGAAATCAACTCTCCAAGATTCAATAGCAAGGATACTCTTTTTTGTTAACGCTATTTCATAATTAAATATTGATTAATAAGCTTATCTAATTCTTGACTTAGCTTTATTGTATTTTGGTCTGAAAAGCCCTTTTCTAATCCAAATTGAATAAGCTCCTTACGAGATCTTTCAATTGTTAATAATAAATGATCCTTTTGTGTTTTTATCATTTCCATAGAATTCGCTCCTAATTCGAAAGTCTTAGTAGGATTATATCTAGAAATGTAATAATTTGCCTGTGAGACATATCACAATTCATTGAAAAATTTTACCAAAAAACATAAAAAGCAGCAAGGATAATAAACCTGCTGCTAAATTTATTCACTTTTGATTTGATTTTTCTCGTAATCTAGCGTGTACAAAAGTTTTTCATTGCTATCATAAAACATGACTTTCCCACTACCGAAAATTTCCTGTGAGATATCAGTTGTTTTTACAAATTGATAAAAGCCATCAACCGGAGTAAACTTTTCGACTATTCCGTTCCCCCAATCGATCTTTACATTTTCAACTTCAGGATCTTGTACATATCCAATGACATAATAAAATCTTTTCTTACCGTGTGTGCTCATTCCTGTATGGTATTTTGCTAAAATGGTGGGGTCTTTTTCATAACCAAAAGAACCTCCAATTGGAGTCCAAAATAGCCCTAATTTCTTTTTATAGTCAGATTGATGATAAAGATTATTTTCATTATCAATAAACAGCACAGAGTATAAGCCTTGATCTTCAACAACTGATAAAACATCAACATCATTCGGCAATTCCATATTTGTTAATGAACCTTTGATTGATTTTTCAAGATTAAAAGGATGGCTAGTAAAACCAGCCGATATAAAAACCAATAATATTATGATTAATAACCAGCGGATTATGTGAGATAACCACCACGGTTTATTCATTTGAGTCCGCACCCCCGCTTAAATCAAAAGAAAAGGAAAAAGACTGGCCATACTGTTCTTTCGAAAGAACCATTTCCTCAATATTTTGAGGTAGATCGCTAAAATGATAATAGCCTCTTGTACGCAAGGCATTTGAAGAACCACCACCACCGGCTGTCATTATCTCTTTCTCTATATTGTTACTCGTTATAACTGTGAGCGTCGGCCAATTTGGTAAACTGTTATTATATAAGTTACGGCTAGTCATGAAAATATAAGCTTCGTTGCTATTAGGATCATAGATAAGCCCGTCAATTTCTAGTGTTCTATTAAAATACTCTTGTTTTGGTAGATCAAATTCGTAAAATATTTCTCTTGTTTTAGCTTCTTGAATCATATCTCTAAAGTTAAACATATCGGAAAAGGGAATAATTATAGAAATGGTTACCAAAGCTAAAAGAATAACAATACCTGATTCAATGTATTTGAATAGCTTTTGCATAAAGATCACACTCCCATCTTAAATATCCCCTTGATACATTTCTGTATTATAACATACTTTTACTTTTTCCACTTTGTGTAAATTAAATGGGCATTTGAAAAAAATAAGAAGAAAGTATGAATTACAATGATTCACATCCCACATAAAGAAAGCCTTTTCTCCTAATGCTTAGGAACTCGAGTCTAAACAGTTTGGCTCAATCTTAACGAGAGATATAGAAACCCTGTACCATTTTACACAAATTCCTTTTAGGTTAGTGAAACACCGAAGCCTAAACAAGAACATAACTATAAAAAAATTCTCAGTAATTGCTTTTAAACCAAATTACAAATAAATCCATTGCATTTTCATTGACTCTATTTTGCTATACTATTAATCTATATATATTTGCATCTAAGAAATTAAAATTGAAGGGAAGCGCAAAGAATGAAACAAAACTCTAATGAATCAGCAATTGGGGTTGCGTCTGCGTTAGCAGCATATGGGCTTTGGGGAGTTTTACCGATTTATTGGAAGTTGTTAGGTTTGGTTTCGGCGGGTGAAATCTTGGCACATCGGATCATCTGGTCCTTAGCTTTTTTGATAGGTATTCTTATAGTGTCCAAAAAAGTTAAAAGTGGCATAAAAGAAATAAAAAATATTATGGCTGATAAGCAACAATCAGTGGCTATATTATTAGCATCTTTATTGATTAGTTTAAATTGGTTTCTATTCATTTGGGCTGTAAACAATAATCACATGGTGGAAACAAGTCTAGGGTATTACATTAATCCACTTGTAAGTGTGCTGCTCGGGATTATTTTTTTGAAAGAAAAATTAACTCAGCTACAAATGATTACGTTTATTCTAGCCGCGGTTGGAGTTATAAATTTAGTTTTACATTTTGGATCGTTCCCATGGGTGGCTTTTTCATTGGCTATCAGTTTTGGCTTATATGGTTTATTAAAAAAATTTGTACATCTAGGGGCAATCGTTGGACTAACAATTGAAACCTTAGTAATTACTCCATTTGCTCTAATATATTTAGTATATATATATAATCAAACTAATGTATCGGTTAGTACTCTTTCCATTTCTGAGTGGTTATTGTTAATGGGCGGTGGGGTTGCAACAGCTGTACCTTTGTTATTATTCGCAACAGGTGTTCGTAGAATTCCTTTGTCAATGATAGGCTTTCTGCAGTATATTGCTCCAACGCTAATGCTTATAATTGGCGTCTTTGTATATGATGAAACATTCACTAAAGTACATCTTATTTCGTTTATTTTTATTTGGTTAGCATTATTAATCTTTAGCTTATCAAATTGGCGGTTATTTTTAAGACCACATGTAAAAAGTACAGGATGATAGAAAAAAACACCAGTATGTTGAACTTACTGGTGTTTTTCTGCATTTGTTAACGATAATTAATAAATTGGATATCAATTGGTAAATCTGCTTGTTTGATTGCAGCAATGACTTGTTGAAGATCATCTCTACTTTTTCCTGAAACACGTATTTGATCATCTTGAATTTGAGATTTCACTTTAATTTTTAAATCTTTAATAATGTTATTTATTTTCTTAGCATTGTCCTTATCGATACCTTGTACTAGTTTTGCACGTTGGCGAACAGTACCGCCTGAAGCTGGTTCAATTTTTCCATAGTCGAGATTTTTAGTCGGAACATTTCTTTTAATCAGTTTACTAATAAGGACATCCTTAAGCTGATCTAATTTGAATTCGTCATCAGAAATAAGAACGATTTCTTCTTTTTCTAGTGAGACGTCACTTTTACTTCCTTTAAAATCATAACGTGTTTGTATTTCCTTCATAGCCATGGTAATTGCGTTTGTTACTTCTTGCGTATCTACTTTGGATACAATATCAAATGAACTTTCTTTTGACATACCTTATCCCTCCAAAAATTTCACACATTTCCTTTTATTTTCTATTAATTGTTGGTAAAATGCAACATAATACAATTATGAAGTGAATGAATAAGAAAGTAGGAATAATGATGTCTAAATTAACTCCAGGAACAATTACAACTTTAAAGGTTTCTCATGATGCTCCGTTTGGTTATTTTTTAACAGATGGAGAAAATGAAATTTTATTACATCGCAACGAAATGGCTGTTGAAGAGCTAAGTGCTGAAGACAATGTTGAGGTGTTTTTATATCAAGATCGTCAAGGACGATTAGCAGCAACTATGTCAATTCCAACAATCACAATACAATCGTTCGATTGGGCAAAGGTTGTTGAGGTTAAATCAGGATTTGGTGTGTTTGTAGATATTGGCATCCATAAATCCATGCTTTTATCAAAAGATGATCTGCCACCGCTTGAGCGTGTTTGGCCTCAAGTAGGTGACGAGCTATATTGTACTTTAGAGATTGGGAAAAATGGACGCTTATTTGTAAAACTCGCAAAAGAAGATGATTTTTGGCAAATTGCTAACGAGGCTACACCTGAAATGTTTAATAAAAATGTAAGTGGCAGAATTTATCGTACACTTTATGTTGGTTCGTTTTTATTTACAGAGGACGGTTACCTTGGTTTTATACATGAAAGTGAACGAAAAGAGGAACCAAGAATTGGTGAAAATGTATCAGGCCGCGTGATTGATGTGAAAACAGATGGCACCATTAATGTTTCCTTATTAAAACGTGGGCATGAGGCACTCGGTGATGATGCCGAGAAAATAGTGGATTATATGGAATCAAGAAATGGTGCAATGCCATATTGGGATAAGAGTCTGCCGGAAGATATCGAAGCAAGATTTAACATGAGTAAAGGTGCCTTTAAGCGCGCGTTAGGAAGACTCATGAGGGAAGGAAAGGTATATCAAGAAGAGGGTTGGACTTACTTTAAAAAGGGTGAATAAGCTGAATCAATTCGCTGTAGCGCTACCCCCTTTATAGGGATCAATACCAAGTAATGAATATGGTTATGAGAATTAGCAATCCATTGTTTACCATATATCATAAACAAAGTCGTGCCAATATAAAAACCGACCTTACAAGGTCGGTTATGTCATTATTAGAGATGGTCTGTTTCTTTTGAAAACTGTCGTTTACCTGCCTGACGATTCTCTTCACGCATATCATTTTTCTTTGCGCGTTTAGCATTATTGTCCTTTGGCTTTTTATCATTATCTTTCTCTATAGAATTCCATGGTTGCATAAAGATGCTCCTTCCTTAACATACAAATTATAATAGCTTTTTAGTTCTCTATATATGTTTTGTTTTTTTGTAAGGATTATGCAATCGATTTTAAAGATTTTCTTTAACGCGATAATACTTGCAAAAGGAGCATAGTCTGATCTTTATTTAGTTCTGAACTTGATTTAAAAAGAAAATGGCGATTGTTCCAGGCCCTGCATGTGCACCGATGGTGCAACCGACAGTATGAATCAGAAAGTCCTCACAGCCTAATTCATCTCGCAAAAGCTGCTGCATGAACTGGGCTGTTTCGAGATCGTCACCGTGTGAAATCCCGATGCATTGAACGTTTAGTTGATCACCGCGTTCTTTCATAATATCTATAATTCGCTTTAATACTTTTTTTCGACCTTTCATTTTTTCAAGAGGGACTAGCTTACCATCATCGACATTAAGTATAGGTTTGATGTTCAATAAACCACCAACAAAGGCAGATGTTTTGCTAACGCGTCCACCGCGATACAAATATTCTAATGAATCAACAGTAAAAAGATGCTCGATATGATTGCAATAAAATTCAATGGTATGCAAAATTTCTTCTTTCGTTTTTCCTTCTTGTGCAAGTTCGGCTGCTTTTTTTACAATTAATCCTAGACCAAGCGATGCAGCCTTTGAGTCAACGATTGTAAGATCAAATTGAGGGAATTTAGAAAGTACATCATCGCGAATAAGCGTAGCTGTTTGGTAGGTTCCAGATAACTCCGATGAAAAGGCAATATAGATGCAAGTTTGATTTTCCTCCGCATATTTTGTGAATGTTTCTTCAAACCTAGCTGGTGGAACTTGAGCTGTTTTAGGAGCTTTACCATTTCGCATGTGATCATATAGTTCTTTTGGTTCAATTGTTTCTAAATCATAATATTGCTGTCCATCTATTTGGACAACTAAGGGCAGAAGATCTATATTTAATGATGAAACTACATCAAGCGGTAAATCACTGGCACTATCAGCAATTATTTTTACACTCATTAGTTTTCAGTCCTTTCCAAAAATTTACGTATTCTTTCCAATATTGTACGTTTATTGTATGAAAAATTCAATTTTAAGTATTGAAGATAATGGTGAAAGGGGAACAATGAATTAAGGATATGAAAGTTTATGCCATGATTAGCTAAGGAGGTATACAGCTTGTTATTACTTGAAACAAAGAAATTTATCGTGGTAATAATAGGAGCATTATTAAATGCTATCGCTTTAAATTTATTTTTAATTCCAGCAAATGTGTATGCAAGTGGATTTACGGGTATGGCCCAACTATTGTCAAGTATTCTCTCGGAGTATACACCTATATTCGTTTCGACAGGTATACTTTTATTTATATTAAATGTTCCAGTTACAATTTTAGGTTGGCTGAAAGTTGGAAAGTTATTTACTATATATAGCTTTATAAGTGTAGCAGCAACCACATTTTTTTTAGAAATCATACCTGTAGTTTCTTTATCCGATGATTTACTGTTAAATTCAGTATTTGGAGGCGTTATTTTAGCGATAGGTGTAGGTTTTACTCTTAAGTGGGGTGCATCAACTGGTGGGCTAGATATCATTGCAATGATTTTGTCCCGAATGAAAGATAAGCCTGTTGGCACCTATATTTTCTCACTTAATTCTATTATTATAATAGTAGCGGGTCTACTTTATGGATGGGAAAAAGCACTATACACATTGGTTTCATTATATGTTTCGACAAGAGTAATTGATGCTATACATACACGACATGAAAAATTAACAGCAATGATTGTTACAAAGAATGGAGCGGCGTTACAAAAAGCTATTCATCAACAATTAGTTCGTGGTATTACATCTGTACCAGCGCGTGGTGCATTCACAAATGAGCAAAAGGAAATGCTTATCATGGTAATTACAAGATACGAATTGTTTGATTTAGAGCGGATTATCAAAGAAGTCGATCCAGGGGCTTTTACAAATATTGTACAAACAACGGGGGTTTTTGGATTTTTTCGCAAGGACTAACATAATGCACGGTTTAATAGACTGTATTCCAACTAAATGGATGTTATCAACTTATGTAACTTTTTTACTTTTATTTACGACAATATTATAAGAAACTCAAACAGGAGTGATAAGTATGAAATTTAGAAATCTGTGTCTGGCTTTCCTGTTAGCTGTGTTCATGATGCTTACAGCATGTGGAACTGCTGAACAAGAAGGACAACAGGAAGAAAATATAGAAGAAGTTGAACCTACTAATGGAGAGGTACTAGAAAAGATAAATGCACTTGAACAACTAGATACAACGGTAGACATTCATCAAAATGAACAAGTGGTTTTATTTGATATAAAGCTCAAAAATAATAATGAAGAAGATGTAAACCTTACATTTACAAGTGGTCAACAATTTGAGATTGTTGTTACAAATAATAAGAATGAAGAAGTCTATCGATACTCTATAAATAAATCGTTTATACAAGCAGTTGAAGATGTGGTGATTCCAGCAAATGAAAGTCTCGAGTGGCATGAGGAATGGGTAGTACCAGAGAATTTGCCTCGTGGAGAATTTCAAGCTGCAATTGAAATTGTAGCTAGTCATGTCAATGGAGAGGAAAATAAAAATGGTTTAGTAACGACAAAAGATTTTCAAATTGATATGAATAACAGTGCGTTTAGAAATATTGAAGCGTCCGGTAAAAATGGAGAGTACGTTGTTAAAGGTGAAGCAAGAGTATTTGAAGGGTCATTTCTTTATACTGTAGAAGAGGGTCATGATTATTTGATCGAAGAAACTGCTGTTCAAGTAAACGAAGGTGCACCGGAATGGTCGTCGTTTGAATTGAAAATTTCAATTCCTCAGGACCAATTACCTGTAAACGGAACACTAACATTAAGTATGTATGAAAGAAGTGCAAAGGATAACTCAATTGTAAATCAGTACTTTGTAAAACTAGATGAAATAGGTTATTAATACTATGTAAAAGCCCTTAAATGTAAAGGGGCTTTTTTTCTATTTTATAAAAAAATGTCGTAAAATTATATTGTCCCGAGACCTAAGGACCATGGTATAGTAGTTCATATGTACTTCATGTAGGGGGTTAAAGAGATATGTTTGGCAAAAATAGAAAGATCAAGCAATTGCAAACCGAGATTACTGATTTACAAGAAAAATTGAAGGATAATGAAATTAATAAAAAGTATTCAGATCACGATATTCAACTTATATTAGATAATTTATACGAGGAATTGATTGCAACTGTACAACAACATGAAATTGTTAACAACCAACACTTAGACCTTGCAAGCTTAGTTCTAAAAATTAAGGAAAGATTTGATAAGGTTAATTATATAAGTGAACAATCGAATCAAATTTCTACAGTAATGACTGATAAGGGACAAGCCCTACTACAATCTACAAAAGATATGGTTTTACAATCAAAAGAAGGCAGGGATTCTGTTAATAAAGTGGAGGACCTGATTAAACATTTAGGAGAGCAATCAAAGGAAACCTCATCAAGTATGACGCAATTAGGGATACGTTCTAAAGAAATAGAAGATATAGTAAAAGTCATTAACGACATTGCAGAACAGACGAATCTTTTAGCCCTTAATGCATCGATTGAAGCAGCCCGTGCAGGTGAACATGGTAAAGGATTTGCAGTAGTTGCAAGTGAAGTTCGAAAACTTGCTGAAAATACGGCGAATAGTACTAAGAATATCGGTGAATTAACAAAAAAAATTCAAATGGAAATTGAAACTGCACTAAGAGCAAATGAAAAGAGCATTCATTTTGTAAATGAAGGTATAGGTTTAAGCACAATAACAACTGAAAAAATAGATCACATTTTACAAGTCATTCAGACTGTACAGGTAGAAGTGAATGATGTTATCCAAACAATTAAAGAGCAAAAAGAATATAGCGGTGATGTCATTAAAGAAATTAGTGTGACAAGTGAAATATTTGGACAAGTAAATGACGCAATTATGAAACATATTGATGACGCTGAAATAGTTGACCAAAAGCTAGCCGAAGGTATTAATCACCTCGAACAAATGAAAGAAAAATTATAATTAAAAAGGAACCAATCAGCGATTGGTTCCTTTTTATGTTTACTGTCTATTTGTTAATGATTGTTGTGTCTGTTCTAATCGTTGTTGCATTTCTTGTAGCTGTCTTTGTTCGGCTGCAGTAGAGTTTGCAAATGCTGAGGACAAATTATTTTTAGCTATTTCTATATTAGCTTGTGCCTCTGCAATATTACCTGCTTGACTAGAAACTTCGGCTTGATGAACGGCAGATTTTGCTAACTGAAATAGTTGGTTTCCCATTATTAAAAGCCTCCAAGTGGTTGATTAGAATCTTGCTTGCGTCCTCTTTCTTCTGCTTCCGCAAATGTAAGGTGATAAGGAATTTTTTCACTATGAAGCTTGATAGCATCCGCACTTTGCTGGTAAAAACGTTTGGATTTACTTTTCTTTGTCATGGCAATTCCCCCTTATGATTAGCTACAATGAGTCACAACGATAAGACTCATGCTTATTTTAAATCATTAAAGGGGCTGTTATTCAAACAATTCAATGAAAAAAAATGTTAAATAGATATGTCAAAAAACTCCTCTAGATATGCAGCTAATCCATCTTCCTCATTAGTTTCTGTAATTTCATTAGCTATTGATTTTACTTCCTCTATTGCATTTCCCATTGCGACACCATACCCTGCAAACTCTAACATTTCAAGATCATTATCTTCATCACCAAAGGCAATTATCCTTTCGGGTGGAATATTAAAGCTGTCTGCAACCTTACTTACACCAACCGCTTTATTAATTCCTGACTTTACCACTTCAATAACGTGCCACGGTGCTCCCCACTTACGATGGTCAATTAAGGTGCCTAGTTCCTTAGACAAGTAATGACGTATAGTTTCAACATCATTTTTATTAGGATGAATTAAGATGGAGGTTGGGTCGAATTTTAGCGTATCTGCTAAGCTGCCCGTTTGTATTAGCGGATTTCCCATTGAAACTATTTCCATAATCGTTTCATCATAATAATGTATATAAACGTCATCTTTGATCTCGGCTAATATATTATAAATATTAAATTTATTGCAAGTATCAATAATTTGCTTAGCCACATCTAAGTCCATCGGGCTATGATAATTACCCCACGTCTCATCTTTAGGATGATGAATATGTGCACCATTAAAATTAACGATTGGTGTATCTAGCTGCAATTGTTGATAATAAATTTGACTTGCACGAAATGGTCGTCCTGTGGATATCATCACTACATGTCCACGATGACGAACTTCCTGTATTGTTTTTAATGTACGGTCAGAAATGGTTTTTTCATCAGTTAATAATGTGCCATCAAGATCCAGAGCAATCAAATGTTGTTTCATATAACAAAAATTCCTTTCACAAGTGATTTTCGTATTATTAAAGTAATTTTATGTTTTAATAATAAGTTTGTCTAATCTAAGGCTTTGGATAGAAGATATTGAAGGAATTGGAGTTATTGGAAATAGCAGCAAGTTGATGCTTTGTGAGTTAGTATTTTAGTATATGCTAAAAAGAGCTTAATCAGACTTGTTTTGTTAGACAAGTTGGAAAAGAAATGGCTAATTCAACAGGTAATGCCATTTTCTTTAAACATATAGGAAAAAATGGTAGGATAATTATAATATATTAAAATTCAGCAAGATTTAAAAAGGAGTACAAATAAATGTACAACATAAGTCATGAAAAAATTGCTAATATCCCATCATTACATATTGCTAAACAAGATTTATGGGAAGAAAAGCTTCCTTTAATAATTTTTATTCACGGGTTTACAAGTGCAAAAGAAAATAATTTGCATTTTGCATATTTATTAGCACAAAATGGATTTAGAGTAATTTTACCTGAAGTAAAAGGGCATGGCGAAAGAACGAACAGTGAAATACCAAAGCTCTATCTGTATTTTTGGGATCTTGTAGTTAATACTATAGATGAATTAGATTTGATAAGAAAAGAGCTAATAAATAGACAAATAGTAGATGAATGTCGAATTGGTTTAGCGGGTGTGTCTATGGGAGCAATTGTTACGTTTGGAGCATTAAAACAATATGACTGGATTAAAGCAGCTGTGTCTTTAATGGGCTGTCCTGCATATGTGCAATACTTACAAGCGCAACTTACACATTTGAAGGAACAAAATATTTCTTTGCCGTTTACGACGTCAGAATTAGAAGAAAAAATTGGCTCCTTACAACAGTATGACATAACCCTTGCACCAGACCGTCTTCAAAAACGACCTTTATTAATTTGGCATGGTGAAGTAGATAATACTGTGCCACATCATTTTGTTTATGAATTTTACAATATAGTAAAAAAAGAGCAATATATAAATTATTCTGAACATATAAAATTTATCTCTGATCCCAATGCAGGTCATAAGGTAACAAGAGAGGGAATACTTGAAACAATAAAATGGTTTAAGAATTTTATTTAAATTAGGTGTAATCGTATCTATCCCTAATCCTTTTTTGTATAATGAAAAATAAGGTAATTGAAAGGAGAATATTAATGGAAAAAGCTCTTGAAGAGAATATATATGGTGCTTTAGAAAATGTATTGGACCCAGAATTAGGTGTTGATATTGTTAATCTTGGGTTGGTTTATGGTCTTGAACTAGATGATGAAGGGGTCTTAACAGTTACAATGACATTAACTTCAATGGGGTGTCCACTTGCACCTCAAATTGAGTCAGATGTTAAACGTGTATTAGCTGATTTACCAGAGGTTAAAGAAACAAAGGTAAATATTGTTTGGAATCCTCCTTGGTCAAAAGATAAAATGAGCCGCTATGCGAAGATAGCATTAGGTATTCCAGATTAAAGCTAAAAGGGGATAAGGAATTTGGAAAATAAAATTATTTTGCTTTTATCTGATCAGTTAGGACAAGGAGATAGACAACTTGGGGAAGGTGTTCTTGAGACATATTTTACTCTTTTGAAACAACAGGAAAAGAAACCTAGGGCTGTTTTTTGTATGAATCGTGGCGTTTTAACGATGACAGATCAATCGCTCGTTTCAGTACATTTAAAAGAATTGGCGGATCAAGGGGTAGCTGTTCTGGCTTGTAAAACATGTGCCGATTATTATGAGGTTTCTGATAAGATTACTGCAGGGGAAATTAGTGGAATGGATAAGTTTATTGAGTTATCAAGTCAATATGAAGTTTTGACCATTTCTTAAGGCTAAAGAAGCTCCTTTATTATCTGATTAGCGCTAACATTCTAATTGGATTTATGAAGGAGCTTTTATATAATTTATATTATAAGGACAAAAAATTGTAAGAAGTGAGCAATATCATAGTATGGATTTAGCGGTATAATTAAAATTAGTCATACATAATCCTAATCCCCCTAGAGGAGGCTCAGACGTGCTAGATAAAAGAGACCCAATACAAGTTAGTGAAGCAGTTAGTAGAGTAATGAATTATAGTAGACAAGGTGATATTGAATATATTTCAATTAAGGATAGCGATAATCGATACCTGGCTGTGCCAGTTAAAGCAAGCCATGATATTCCCCCATTTGATCGTGCTCCATATGATGGATTTGCAATACGAGCTGAAGATAGTGTAAGTGCGTCACAAACGAATCCTGTTGAATTCGAAGTTATAGAAGAAATCGGAGCAGGTCACATCGCAACGAAAGACATTAAGCCGTTTCAGGCGATTAGAATTATGACAGGTGCCCTGATGCCAAAAGGGTGTAATGCTGTAGTTATGCTTGAATTAGCAAGAGATGTAACGCGTGAAGGAAAAGACTTTATGGTAATTAAACGTCCATTCAAGCCAGGGGATAATGTCTCATATCAAGGATCGGAAACCAAAGAAGGGGATATTCTTGTTGAAAGTGGGCGTTGTGTTAATCCTGGAATTAAGGCTTTACTTGCAACATTTGGTTACGCTAAAGTCCCAGTGGTGAAAAAACCAATTGTTGGTTTATATGCTACTGGCACTGAACTTTTAGATGTGGACGAGCCTTTACAGCCTGGAAAAATACGTAACAGCAATGCCTATATGATAAATTCACAAATTAATCGTGCACATGCAACATCAAAGTATTATGGGAAATTAGAAGATGATTTCGATAAGTGCTATGATGCAATTAAGGCATCCTTAAATGAGGTTGATATATTAATAACCACTGGCGGTGTTTCTGTCGGTGATTATGATTACCTACCTGAAATTTATAAAAAATTAGGCGCAACTATTCTTTTTAATAAAATTGCTATGCGTCCAGGCAGTGTAACAACAGTTGCTGAATATGATGGCAAGCTATTATTTGGATTGTCTGGTAATCCATCTGCATGCTTTGTAGGATTTGAATTGTTTGTAAGACCGATTATTAGAAGTTGGTATCGTTCGCGAAAACCGCATCTTCAAATGATAGAAGCAATACTTGATAGCGATTTCACTAAGGCCAATCCATTTACCAGATTTGTTAGAAGTACAATCCTTTATAAGGACGGTCGAGTATATGTTCAACCATCTGGACTAGATAAGTCAAATGTCGTCACTTCTTTAGTCGATGCAGATTCTTTAATGATTTTACCTGGTGGAACGAGAGGTTATGGACCTGGTGATCAAGTTAAAGTACTACTATTAGAAGATGAAAAAGGCAGCGAATGGCCGTGGAATTAGAAACCCCAGTCCTACAAATTGTTGGTTTTCAGAATAGCGGAAAGACAACATTAGTTACAAAAATTGTACACGCATTAATGAATGAAAACTTTCGAGTAGGGACTCTAAAGCACCATGGCCATGGTGGTTTTCCCGATGTATTTGATAAAGGCAAAGATAGTGAAAAACATCGTCATGCGGGTGCTGTTGTAACAGGTGTTGAAGGTGATGGGGTATTTCAATTACATGCACATAGTCCAACGGGATGGTCAATCGATGACATGCTCTCTTTTTATAATAAACTATCACTCGATTTAATAGTGGTAGAAGGATTCAAGAAAGCAAATTTTCCAAAAATAGTGTTGATTAGATCTGAAGAAGATATGATACTTCTCAATAAATTAACGCAGATTGTTTTAGTAATATCTTGGTCAAAGGCTGTAAAAAGTGATGCAGGGATTCCCTGTTTTAATATTAGTGCTGAAAACGACTATATCGAATGGATTGTATCTAATTTGAAAGGAAGGATATGATTGACTCAATCGCTATTTTTAATAACGAAAGATCCTATTTCCATTGAGGAAGTATCAAATAAAGTAGTTCGACGTAACGCAGGCGCCATTAATACATTTATTGGTACGGTTCGTGAATTAACAAAAGGAAAGAAGACGCTTTACTTAGAGTATGATGCCTATGTGTCAATGGCTGAGAAGAAACTTGCTCAAATTGGTAGGGAAATTCAAGAAAAGTGGCCTGAATCAGTTACAGCCATTACACATCGAATTGGTCGCCTTGAGATCTCCGATATTGCCGTAGTGATTGCAGTATCAACACCGCATCGAGCAGATTCATTTGAAGCAAGTCGTTATGCTATCGAGCGAATCAAAGAAATTGTACCAATTTGGAAAAAAGAACATTGGGAAGATGGAGAACTTTGGATAGGAGATCAACTTGAACAAAAGGCATATCCATCTGGTAAACCAGAGAAGGAGGATATGGAATCATGATTAACGTGTTATTTTTTGCGCATCTTCAAGAGGCAGTGGGTGAATCGAATATTTCTTGGTCGGCGGATAGTCCAATTACTGTACAGGAATTAAAACAAAAGCTAGAAGAAAAATACAACTTAAATCTTCAATCAGTTATGGTTGCAGTGAATGAGGAATATGCTGAAGATGATGTACAGCTAACCTCGGGAGATACGATTGCACTTATACCGCCTGTTAGTGGCGGATGATTTAAAAAATGTATGAATGATAGAACCTTTCTAGACTAGGTTCTATTTTTTTGTATTGTAGCTTAAAAAACAATAATTAGGCTGAAAAAAAATTCACCCCGTAAATCTAACAAACTACAAAAATAGTATCTTGTATAGCGAGATTGGTTCCTTAAGCGATTTGTACAAAGCAGCAAAAAAGGTAAGTACGAAAATGCATTTTCAAAAGATTATCTTCAACAGAACGTTAAGAAGCACACTTTAAAAGTAGACTGATACTGATTTGTGCTGTCAAGACTATTAATAATATTTACAAAAAAGGATGCTCCAAATTAATTTGGAGCATCCTTAATATCTTTTGTTAGTTAATTATAATTTTACAACGTTAGCAGCTTGTGGTCCACGGTTGCCTTCAACGATTTCGAATTCAACGTTTTGACCTTCTTCTAAAGTTTTGAAACCTTCACCTTGAATAGCTGAGAAGTGAACGAATACATCGTCTCCGCCTTCAACTTCGATAAATCCAAAACCTTTTTCGCTGTTAAACCATTTTACTTTACCATTTTGCATGTGTTTGCCTCCTAAATCCTTGCACGTTCTTTGTGCTTGTAATCTAAAACCATTGACAACTTATATAAATTCAATATAACCTATGTATCATCGGAGACAGAACACAAATGACTGTAAAAACACCGACGTTTCATTATTACTTAAACTTACATATGTAGCAAACGGTCACTTATAGAATACCATTGCTATGTAATAAAGTCAATTTAAAGACACCATAAATTCGTTAACATTTAAGGGAATTTACTTCTCCGTTTATCTCCACCTGATAGAATAAAAAATACTAAACTTTGGTTCTTGCTACTAGGAATATTGGTAAATTTAGTTTCTATGATTATGA